>JAFRGQ010000076.1 GCA_017433725.1 Lachnospiraceae bacterium | reverse complement strand
TCAGAGATTAAAAGCCTCAGCTACACAATGCTCCACTGGAGCATTGTTACGCATGCTTAGGCACGGCGGATCGCAGCCGCGCATTAAGGAAGGTGCTTCGCACCATGCGCGGCGCGGCAAGAACGCCGAGGCGTTCTTGATTACGCCTCATCGAGATTATGCTTCGCAGGGACACTGCAAAGCATAAGTTCAAATCCGGCTTACCTTGAAGAGACAAGTGAGGTTTTAGTGCATACATAATAATGATAATGGGAGATTAGTATGACGATTACATATAAAGTAAAAAACGGAATATACGTGAACATGACGAACCGCTGCCCTTGCGCATGCACCTTCTGCCTGCGTCAGAACGGGCCGGGTGTCTTCGGATCGGACTCTCTCTGGCTGGAGCATGAGCCGAGCGTAGATGAGGTGAAAGCCTCGATCGATTCGTGGGATCTGAGCAGGTATGATGAGGTCGTCTTCTGCGGTTACGGAGAGCCGACGGAGCGTCTGCCTGAACTTCTCGAAGTGGCAGCTTACATCCGTTCCAAGTCGGACATCAAGATTCGCATTAATACCAACGGTCTGGCTGACCTGATCTGGAAACGCCCGACGGAGGCTGACCTTGAGGGGCTCATCGACACTGTATCTATCAGCCTGAACGCCAACAATGCGGAGGATTATCTGAAGCTGACCCGCTCGAAATTCGGTATCGGGTCATGGCAGGCTATGCTCGACTATGCGAAGGAATGCACGAAATATGTCCCGAAGGTTGTTATGACGGTGGTCGACAAAGTCACGACGCCGAAGGAGCAGGAGGAGTCGAGGCGGATCTGCGAGTCACTCGGAGTGACACTTCGCGTGCGACCGTTTGAGAGCTGAGAAATTACATGGCCGGCTTGGAATATGCCGGCTTCGGCTTACTTGAGTTCAGCGTCAGAAATCGAGAGAGACTAAATATCGCAACCGCGCATTAAGGAAGGTGCTACGCACCATGCGCGGCGCGGCAAGAACGCCGAGGCGTTCTTGATAATTATCAGAGACGATTTTCCCGGTGTGGATGAATACATCGGGGGAGTCGTCTTTTTTATGTCATATTATTTAGCAGCAGCATGTACCGCAAAATGGTAGAATTTGCAAAAAATAAAGCCGTTAAATCTTACAAATTTGCAAAATTCACTGGTAAAATAGGAGATATCAAAACTGCCCATATGACATTTTGCGTAGTGCGACGAAAGGGGAAGAAATATGAAGAAAGCAGGAAGAAAACTCTTATCATTGTTACTTGCAACACTGCTGATCCTGACACTCATACCGGGCGTGGTATGGGGTGCTGAGGAAAAGCAGGCGGAAGAAACTGTGGAAGAGAACACGGAAGAAATCGTGGAAGAAAATACGGAAGCGACTGTGGAGGAGAGCATGGAAGCGACTGCGGAAGAAAGTGAAGAACTCGTAGGCGCTGACGACTACACCTTCGACATGGCTCTGAGTAAGGATTCCGACTACCATGTCGGAGATACCGTCACAATGACAGCGCAGGTCTACCGGAACGGTGAGAAGGTCACAAATCTGGAAGAAGCAGGTCTTTATATCTACTTCTGGAAAGATGAGTGGACCGGTGACTATCAGACCGAGGGTTATACGCTGGAAAATGACGGGAACTCCGGCAGAAGCCTGACAGCAACCGTGACTTTCACGGAGCCGGGCGAATACAATGTAGGTTATAATCTGCAGGACAGCACCTGGAGCACAATAGCCGGAAATAACTATGCTCAGTTTTCAGTCACAGAAGAAGCTCAACAGGGAACTTCTGTAACCGTGGTGCCGGACATCACAGATGATCTCCATGTGGGAGACACGGTGACACTCACTGCAACACTTACACAGGACGGAGTAAAGATCACAGATCTTAACACTGTTGACTGTTACATGTATTTCTGGGGCGATGACTGGTCAGACGATTATTGCCACAACTTTACGATGGAAAAGGATGATAACGGGAAGTCTATTTCCGCAAAAATCACGTTCCATGAGGCGGGCACTTACAGGGTAGGTTACGATGTGGAGGACGCCGAGTGGAAGAAGATCGTGCCGGACACCTATATTGAGTTCGAAGTGAAAGAGGAAGTCAAACCTGTCGAAGCGGATATAGACGTGGAGCGTGTATCTACTTTAACAGATGATTTTATCATGGGCATGGACATTTCCAGCGCACCGTCACTTATAGATGCGGGAGTCATCTACGGTGACTGGGATGGAAATGCTCTTGACGGGGATGACAGTCAGGCAAAACTCGATAAATTTGTTCAGTTCCTCGCAGACAACGGAATTACACATGTGCGAGTCCGTATCTGGAATGATCCGTTCGACGCTGACGAGAACGGATATGGCGGCGGTAACTGCGATGTGAGTAATGCAGTGAGGATTGCCAAGGCCTGCGCCGGTGCCGGGGTCGGCATGTTGATTGACTTCCATTACAGTGACTTCTGGGCAGATCCGGGCCGCCAGCTCGTGCCGAAAGCGTGGAGAAACTATGATTCCGACTTAAAAGAAGCCGAGCTCGGGGATTTTACGGCTGAGTCCCTGCTGACGATTGCTCAGACCGGAGCGCAGATCGATATGGTCCAGGTCGGAAATGAGACGACATCCGGTATTGCCGGTACATCTTCTTCGGACATTCAGGGAATGTGCAGACTGTTTTCGGAGGGATCGATGGGCGTCCGCGCATTTTCTGAAATACAGTACGGAAATGCGGCGCAGGTAAAAGTCGTCATCCATGTCACGAATCCGGAGAGCGGTAACATGACGACGTGGGCAAAGCGGCTTGCGGATAACAATGTCGACTATGATGTGCTCGCAACGTCTTACTATCCGTACTGGCACGGGACTCTGGCTAATCTCAAGAATCAGATGAAGTCCGTGAAAGATACATACGGCAAGAATGTCATGGTCGCGGAGACCAGCTACACATATACTCTGGAAGATTCGGATGGATTTACGAACACGATTCCGAGTGAAGCTGCCAAGGGCGCAAACGCCACCTATCCCTCGACCGTTCAGGGACAGGCTACGGCGATCCGGGAAGTCATAAACGCTACAAGTGAAGTCGGCGGCCTCGGCGTATTCTACTGGGAGCCGGCATGGATCACCGTGGGTGACACGACCGGAAAGAGCGGAGACGAGCTGGATGCGATCATCGCGAATAATCAGCTTCTCTGGGAAGAATACGGATGCGGCTGGGCAGCCAAAGCAGCGGCCGAATATGACCCTAACGTGGGACCGGACGGCATCTACGCAGGAGGATCTCCGATCGACAACGAAGCGATGTTCGGTCCGGACGGGATGCCGCTTCCGTCTCTCCATGTGTGGGAGTACGTGAAGACCGGCGCTGAGAGCACAGTGCTTGTAGTGGACAAGGTCGACACGCCTGAAATCACTGTGGACTTAACGGATGATATTGCAAATGCAGTTGCAGCTGCTCTCCCGGAGCACGTTGACGTCACGTATTCGAAGGCAAACGTCGGCACGATCGGAGAACCGGCCGCGTGGTCAGAAGAGGATGTCGCGGCAATCACGGGCGTAGGTACATATGAAGTTCACGGAGAGCTTACACTGAGCCGCACTTGCAGTGACGGGGCGACGAGCGCAGAGACCACCTGCACAGTCATTGTCCGTGAAGCAAATATCCTGACGGACGAGAACATTTACGGCTTTGAGACAGCTGACGGCTATGAACTGGAAGGCAGCGGGATGGAACTTCCGTCAAATCAGGATGTGCTGGCGGGAAATCATTCACTGCACTGGTACAGCCCGAAGGCGGTGACCGACAAAGCTACTTTGAAGGATGCTATTTCCCTCGAGAAGGGATGGTATTCACTTGAAATCACCGGTATGGGTAAAATGGACGATACCGTGACTCTCAATATTCTTGATTCGGACGGAAAAACCCTTGCCTCCGGCGAGCCGCTCACACTGCAGGACTGGACCGCGGATCCGTCGGAATTCCTGAACGGTGAAGTGACATTTTTCATAGACAGCCCGAAGGATGTAAAACTACAGGTCGAGCTTGGCGTGAAAGACGGAGGCTGGGGAAGCGTCGACAGTCTCTATCTCCACAAGCATCAGGATGTCAAGAGCTCCGAGAAGAAGAATGCGGACGGCTCGAAGACAATCACATACACCTGCGGTGACTGCGGAAAGTTCCTCGGAACTGAAGAAGTAGAGCCGGTCAAGGTGACGTCTGTGAGCCTCGACAGAAAATCTGCCTCGATTTATGTCGGAAAGTCACTTCAGCTCAAGGCGATCGTAAAGCCCGATGACGCGCAGAACAAGGCGGTCACATGGAAGAGCAGTAACACAGCGGTTGCGACGGTGGACTCTAAAGGCCTTGTCAAGGCTCTTAAGGTCGGAAGTGCGACCATTACTGTTACTACAAAGGACGGGAAAAAGACCGCAACCTGCAATTTCACGGTAAAGGAGGAGGCTGTTCCGATTTACAGGTTATACAACCCCAACAGCGGTGAGCATTTCTTCACAGGAAGCGCAACCGAACGCGATAATCTGATCAAACTGGGGTGGAAGAATGAGAAGATCGGCTGGTACGCGGCAAAGAAATCGAGCATCCCGGTCTACCGTCTTTACAATAAGAATGCCGGAAATGATCACTTCTACACAAAGAGCGCTGCGGAGAAGGACAAGCTTGTGAAGCTGGGCTGGAAGTATGAGGGCATTGCATTCTATGCGTCTGAAACCAAGACTACGCCGGTTTACCGGGCATATAACCCGAATGCTAAGATGGGGACTCACCACTATACAAAGAGCAAGTCGGAGTACGATACAATTGTAAAACTTGGCTGGAGGGCTGAGAAGATTGCATGGTATGCGGTGAAGTGATTTCGGGAATCGGCCGGAACGCTGAGTGGTTCCTTATTGAAATGAAAGTGTAAACTTTGAAACTATAAATTGTGAACTATGAGACAATGAATAAGAAAGCATATATGTGCTGAGAAGTGCGACAGTAAAGGACGGTCCTTCCGGGGGGTTTACATCACTTCGGAAAGACCGTCTTTTTGAAATAGATTTTTACACTTGTAACGTTTTGTGATTTATGTTTGGCAAAATGTATAGGCTTGATTTGTTGTTTTGTACATTTTTTACAAAAAATATCTCTCTGTGCCGGATAAAAAACGACATAAGAGCCCTTTACTTTTGTTTTGCATTAGAGTATATTATGCATATCAATTATATTTTTGATGAATATTGATGCGTGGATTTGTCAGAGAATAATCATTTGGGGAGTTGTTATTGTTTTCAAAACGAAAGGCCATGCGTTTATCTAAATCGGATACTGATAATACTTGGTGTTATTAGTTCTCTTACTTTTACATTCTGTGTACAACATTGAGATAAAGAAGGGGTGTCTGTGTTGTGCGTTTTTATTTTTTTCCATTTGGTTTGACAAAATAGGTGACGAAATATCAAATGGTTTCTTTTTTATTCCCCTTGCTTTAACAAGTTAATGCACGGAACATAATACACAGAATCACTATAATGGATGATTACAATCAGTGGTGTGGCTATCTGAATGACCGCACTCCTGTTGTTATTATTACAAAAAATGCGAAAGGAGGGCAAAGTCGAAGAAGAAAATCACATAACAGAACTGATTGTAATGAATTTTATCGGATGCTGCAAAGCAGCTGACGATAAAAGCCGATTTGTCGGTCGAATTTAATCATCGGGCTTATGGAGCAGTTCCGGTGATAAGAAAAAACAACAAAAAAACTAGAAAGGGGACTTCAATATGAAGAACACACTGAAGCGTTTAGGCGCACTGCTCATCGCGGCAATTATGATGATTGCGATGTGCGTACCGGTAATGGCAGCAGATCCGACACTGACACCTGTTCCTCCGTCTGGAACAGACAGGGCGGTTATTTCCGTACTGGGTGTAGATTCAAAGGACACAGGCGTGGCTACAGTCACAGCTTATCGAATTGTTTCACCGGAATATAATTCGGAAGGTCTTGTAAAATATAATGTAGCAGATGGGTTATCAATTGCTGATACAGTCAATTTCAGACCGACATCTGAAGAAGTGACTGCTATGGCAACAACAATTCTCGCTAATCCGAGCGCTTACACAAGTGTTATTCTTGATTATGATGCGACATCAAAATCGTTTAAGTCTGCTAATCCTACTGATGCTACAGCAGACGCAGCAAAAAAAGCCGGCGCAGGTGAATACCTCGTACTTATTACAGGAACGAACACGAATGTTTATAATCCGGCACTCGTATCCATAAACTATACGGATGCAAACAACAGCGGATCTATTACGAGTGGGACAGTTGATCTTGCATCGCCATTTGCTTACGGTAACGAAACATATGTTAAAAAATCAGAGCCTGATGTAACAAAGTCAATCGTTACTGATGATGGCGACAAGAAGGGTACGACTGTTTCGGCAGATGGTGATAATACAACTGTAGGTGACACGATCAATTTCAAAATTACAGCGGATATACCTTCCTATAAAACAAGTTCTGTGACGACTACTACCGAAAATGCCAGTGGTGACCCAACGACGATCACCACCGTGACCGGTACTTATGATCATCCAATCGTCAGAGTAACTGATAAACTGGATGCTACATTTACTGAAATTATTGATGTAGCAACAACAGGAATCGTTGTAAAAAATGGCACAACGGAACTGCAAAAGGGTGCTGACAAGGACTATACCATTACGGTTGATACCGATAAGAAAGGTTTCGTTATCCAGCTTACAGAAGCTTATATCTTTGACCATGGCGGAGATAAAATTACTGTGACATACAGCGCTAAGCTCAGCGATGTAGACACAGCACAGAACTTTGATGAGAACAAGAACATTGTTAAGCTTGAGTACAGCAATGACCCGTCAAACGATAATTCTGTAAAAACGAAAGAAGATGTGACTTACAACTACACATTTGCCATCGACGGTAAAATCGGCGGTGAAGATGTCACGACAACACATGGCGATGACCAATGGCATGAAACTACACCTGGAAATGAGACATCCTATGAAGTTGTTAAGGAGGAAACAACAACTACGGAAAGGACTTGGGATAATTATACAGACGGTTTAACAACATTTACCGGCGGAACATCTAAAAAGCCTTCAAATGCTCTCGCAGACGCAGAATTCAGTCTCTATACAGAGTATGATAGTACAAAAAAAGATGTTACCGGAAATCCGGTAGCGGTTACAACGTCTGATGACGGCGGACACCTGTATTTCCACGGTCTCAATAAAGGTACATACTATGTGAAAGAGACAAAGGCTCCTGCAGGATACTCTCTCAATAGTACAATTTATAAGGTTGTCATCGCAGCAACCGTCAATGAAACTACTGGCGTTCTTGAGTCCTACAGCATTACTTTCTATAACGCTAAGGATGACTCTGAAGCCGGATCCATTTCTTATACGAACACTGCTACACAGATAACAGATGTATATACGACGGATGGCGAGGGGAACCCAACAACAACAGTTAATGAGCATTTTGGTGAAGTCACTACCAACGTTAATGTAACTATCAGCCCGCTCGAAATTCTTGATACACCGCTTGCTGATCTT
This sequence comes from Lachnospiraceae bacterium, assembly GCA_017433725.1. GTDB lineage: Bacteria > Bacillota > Clostridia > Lachnospirales > Lachnospiraceae > Chordicoccus. Next base: position 96,913 of record JAFRGQ010000076.1, on the reverse strand, counting down.
CCGTCAACCGGTGGCATGGGCTCTTATCTCTTCACCATCATCGGTGTTGCTGTTATGGCAATTGTAGCAGGTTCTTATTTCAGGAGCCGCGCAAAGAAAGCTTGATGTGTGAGATGGCGATACGTGCATTGTTTTAACCTCAAGACGAGCATAAGCTGTTTGATGGGGATTGCGATGTTTAATACATGAGCATATTTCAGGCAGGGCCGGTATTACACCGGTCCTGTCTGAAACGGAATTGTTTCAGGTTAGTTGCGGACTATTGTTAACATACGCTGACGCAACATAAGAACGTCCTGATTATGAGCGTAGTATAGGATCAAGTGTAAATCTGACGCTTTAAAACTTAAGTTAAAGTGCGAGACTTACAATTGAAGACAACAGGGAGAATTTATGAACAAAAAGAGGATACGAAATATTGCTTTTGCTGTATTTTTCCTCATAGGTATGGGAATTACTTTTTATCCGATGATCAGCAGTCGATGGAACGCATACAGAGAGTCTCTCCTGGTATCTGATTATCATAAGACGGTTGAAAGGGACGCCGGCAGTGAACATTTTAAGGAAATGATAGAAAGCGCTCAGGCTTACAATCAGACACTTGACGTTCCGGCTGTACCGGATGCGTTCTCTATACGGGAAGGTACACAGGATAAGGAATATGAATCACTCCTCAACGAATCAGGTTCCGGAATGATAGGCACGGTTGAAATACCGGCTATCAAGGTAAATATTCCGATTTATCACTATACAACTTCTGCCTCCCTTGAGAAGGGTGCTGGTCATCTGTTAGGTAGTGCCTTGCCTGTAGGGGGAGAGGGTACCCATTGTGTTGTATCTGCACACAGAGGTTTGCCAAATCAGAAGCTTTTTACTGATCTGAATCTGTTAAAGGCCGGAGATGTATTCTATTTTCATGTATTAGATCAGACTTTTGCTTATGAAGTGGATCAAATATTGACTGTCGAACCTTCTCAGGTTGAGTCGTTGTCTGTCGTGAAAGGGGAAGATTATGCGACCCTGGTCACTTGTACGCCGTATGCAGTAAACACTCACAGACTACTTGTAAGGGGACATCGAGTACCGTATTCGGACGAGGAATACAAGGAAAATGTTAAGAATGCAGTGCCGAGGTCAGATAAGAATTACATGATGATGCAGGCGCTGTGCGTGCTGATAGGTATTGTAATCGCAGTAGTCATCTTCTTTGTGACCGGATGGATTGGAAAGAGAAGGAAGATGAAGTGAAAAAAAGCGATGATAAGAGATGGACGTGGGTGCCGCATTTGCTAAGGATTGTCGGGCTGATGATAGGAGCTGGAATACTATTTTATCCCATTATCAGTAGCAGATGGAATAAATATAGAGATGCAATGCTTATTTCGGACTACACACGTACAGTCAACAACTATTCGGAAGATCAGTACAAGGATGTTTTTGTGGCTGCTAAGGCTTATAATGATCAGCATCTATCAAACTATATTATGGATGCATTCGATGAAAGTACTGAAGACTACATCCTCACACATCCTTATGATACTTTGTTAAATCCGATGGGTGATTATGTCATGGGATATATTGAGATTCCGAAAATTGACTTACGATTACCTATCTATCATGGCGTGGGTACGGAAGCTCTGGAAAAAGGAGCTGGTCACATCGAAGGGACAAGCCTTCCTATTGGCGGACCGGGAACGCATGCAGTTCTTTCCGGTCATCGCGGACTTCCGGGCAGAAAGCTTTTTACTGATCTTGATTTGATAAAAGAAGGAGATCAATTCTATCTTCAGGTTCTCAATGAAACGCTCGCATATGAGGTGGATCAGATTCTGACAGTGCTGCCTCACGAATCTAAAGCATTAGACATTGTACCGGGTGAAGACTTGGTTACACTTGTGACATGTACGCCATACGGCGTTAATTCCCACAGGCTTCTGATACGAGGGCATCGTATACCATTTGAAGAGGAAGCTAAGGAAGAACAGAAAAGGGACGTTGTCGAAAAAGTGAAAAACGCAGGTATGGAAGAGAAACTGGTTATGATAGGACTTGCAGTATTCTTCGCCCTGTGTATTTTGTTCTGGATTCTATCAGAGATAAAGAGAAGAAATAGTAAGTGATTATTAGTTTACGGCATTGAATTTTTATGACTTCAGATGCCTTTTATGACACTATTCAAAGCCGATAACACTGGGCGTTCAGGATAATACTAACAGTAGGTATACGGAGGTTTGAAATGAGACATCCAACGAAAAACATAATACGCACAATGGGATTGATTTGCCTTACACTGCTATTGGTTGCAGGAGCAGCATTATCCGTATGTGCGGCAGAAAACAGTTCGGGGGAGGAGAGTAATATCTCATCCCGTGAGAAAAAAACACCGTTACTTCCTGTGGAGGATCTGAGAGATGAACAGATTATATTGACAGCGATTCTTGCCTATGATGATGAAGATATCAAGGAGACGGTTCCTGTGGTCGGCGCTGTTATCGATTTATACAAGGTCGCTGATCTGGTGGCAGAGGGTGGTGCCGCTCATTATTTGATCGTAGACTCATTTGCATCGACCGGTATTGATTTCGAGGGCATGACAGCTTCCGAATCTCTTGAGGCTGCAGAAACAATTAATAAATTAATATTAACGACTAATCCGATACCGTTTTTAACTGCAACGACTAATGAACAGGGATATGCGGTATTTTCAGACCTTGATCCGGGTATCTACCTTGGCAGGCAGCGTGATTTGGTACAAATTTCCGAGTTCAAAAAAATAACAATGGAACCGGTACTTTGGATGGCTCCAATGTATATGCTAAATAGTACTCAGGATGGTTATATCTGGAACTATACTACGGAAGTATATCCCAAAGAAGGTGAATTAGAGAGAATCCCTACTCCGACACCTACAGTTACTCCCACTGTGACTATGACGCCAACAGTAACTGTGAAACCTACTGTGGTCCCGACTATTACGAGAGTACCAGATACTCCGTCAAAGACAACGACGGCTACCACTGCAACAACATCGACGAAAATTGTCAAAACAGGAGATAATTCGCCGATTGGCATGTATATAATAATCGGCATAGCAGCGGTAATCATCATAGTTATGGTGCTTAGGAAGAAAAAAAGATGATTTACCACTTAAGGCTGCTTTCTTATAGCAGCCGCACTTCGGACAAAAGAAAGTTTCGTAATGATGTTAAGATTTACGCAATTCTAACATTGGAGTGATTAGCATGAAGAGATATAAGCGTATATTGGCAGGAGTTGTGTTTGCGAGTTTGATTGCTTCCGGAATTTCAGGAAGTTATGAATCAATCGGCGGAAGACTATCTCTTGTGAACCCGGTAGAAGCCGGTGAGAGATTCAGCTGGGGAAATCCTTCTGGATCAGATAATCAGGAAGAAGAACCTGCGATTGAGATGAATCAGGAGCCCGAAAGGTTCCAGTGGAGATCAGATGATGAGGTAGAAGCTGCTCCGGAGGAATCTGTACCTGTAGAGGAGGAAATACAGGAAGACATGTATGCAGATTCTGAGGGGGTATTTACAGATGAATCAGACTCAATAACGAACAGTTCCGGTACAGACGCATCGAGTTTAAATACAAACAAAGCAAATGCAGAAAAGGTTGGTAGCGGACAGATTGTTGAGCAGACTGTAGACGTCAATCTCTACACTGATGAACGAAAACAGTCAGTCTTCGAAGAACGCAGTGTAAAAATGACAATTGTGGGTCTGCTTCCGGAGAATTGCGTTATAGATGCATACCCTGTTTCGTTTTCCATGGAAGGCATGGAAGTGATAGAGGCATGGAATGTTACTATTCTTGATCAAAATGGAGAAGTCTATGAGCCGGGAAAAAATCCTGTACAGGTGACGATTTCATCAGACGTGATAATGAACCTCTCCGCGGGTCAGATAGAGATTTATCATATAGTAGATGAGGATGAGCAGAAGATATCAGCACCGAATTCAGATGCAAGCTCTAACGAAAAGAGTGTTAAATGGGCCAGAAATTCTGGCAAAGCTCAGGAATCTGAGAATACTTCAGAGGATGTTTTAGATGAATCCGGCGAAGTGATGCCACCTGAAAATGATGAGAGTACTTTGGAGGAAGCATTAGAGGTATCCGATGAAATAGGCTCATATGAACCTACAGAGAATTCATCAGGCATCGAAGAAAGTGATGAATTTGCTTTTACTATGGATGCTGTTGCTGATGACGGGACGCCCCTGACTCTCGAACCTCTTGAAACAATAGAGATTGGAGATATGGAGAATTCTATCACATTTGAAGTAAAGGAATTTTCCGGTATAGCTGCAGTGAGAGGAGTTGAACAACTTCTCGGTGACGGCTCGCCTGTGTATAACGTTGCAGTCGATACAAGTGACTTCCTTGAGATAAACTTGTTCAATTATACAAATTTACGAAACACTGTGGCAAATAAGGGAAATACATACTTGAATGACAACTCAGTACATCAGGGCATTAATTTATCTGATCCAAGTAATTGGAACAGCCTGAGGGACTTCAGATTTTATTCATACGGAATAAAGAAGTTACATGACCAACCATATTCCATAAATAATTACACCGGCGGTCATTCGGGAGATGAACCCGATGGGTATGGGACTCATTATTGGAACGGAAGTTGGTCTGATTATGATTATCAGAACTATCCTGTGCCTTTACAGGGAATTGTTCAGAATGACCTGTATGATACCAATGGAGTTAAAGATGCTGATGGTTACCCTGTTCTTACATATGGCGCGTGGCAGAATAACGGAGATATGCCACAATATAATGGGTATTCAAATCAGGCTAGTCTCGCTTATTTGTTTACGGAAGAGCAGGGTAATATAAACGGAAGAACCGGAACTTATAACGGTCTGAACAAGTTGTTTTATGTCGATGATGGATTATATACATATGACAGTAAGAAATACTATGCGTATTATAATACAGCACAGGGAAATAAAGGTGATTTCAAATTATATACAGCTCCATCAAATGAACTGAAAGGCTTCTTTCCGTTTGATGATTTTAAGACAACTGGTGTCGGGCCTAATGGGGAAAACAATAATTGGTATGAACATCACTTTGGTCTGACTCTTACATCAAAGTTCTTTATCACTCCTGATGGCACTGTGCCATATCTGGATTCAGCCGGTAACCCATCCCGGGACAGCAACGGGGCATTGATTAAGACCGATGAAAAGTTTACATTTACAGGTGATGATGATCTTTGGGTATTTATTGACGGCAAGCTTGTTTTAGATGTTGGTGGAGTTCATCAACCAGTGGACGGAACCATTGATTTCAAAACCGGTGAAGTCACAATTAATAATTACTCATACCTGACTAATAGTTCAAAAAGTCAAGGTCGTGAATTTCAACATGCAGTTGCCAAAGTCGGTGAATATGAACAGAGGGTACAAGGAACACTATATCTCAGAGACATTCTTGGCGATGACTGGAACAATCCGTATGTCGAACATACGATGAAAGTTTTCTATATTGAACGAGGCAGCAACGATTCCAACTTGAAACTCCAGTTCAATATGCCAAACCCGAAGCAAATAGATATTGGGAAAAATGTTACAGGAGATGATGCGAGCTCCTATAACAATGAGGATTTTCGATTTCAGTTGTATTTCTCGGATTTGGATTCGGATTCGGATACTGACGTGTATGATGTCTTTAACCCACATCAGATTAAAGAAGCTCTGGATTTGATTGAAACACAGACAAATCCTGAGAATGTAATCGGATATGCAAAAAATGCATATCTGAATAGACTTGAACTATATATCGGGACTGAAAATGCGTCACATGAAATTGTTTATGGCAACAAGTTGACACCTGCTCAAATTTTTCAATTGTTTGATGATGACGGAACATTTAAGTTGAAGCATGGCCAGCACTTAAAAGTTGGGAATCTCTATCAGGAGCAGAAATTCTACGTTAAAGAATGTGCCGAGGGGGATCGGTTTGAGGTGAGTGTAGATAACTCGGTGAGGACTGAAACCGATGGAGAGATGGTTCTTGATATTCCGACAACAGTTTTTGAAAACAGGACGATCAAGAGAAAAATCGAAGTAGATAAGACGTGGGAAGGCGTTGATTATGCCGACCAACCGGATTCTATTATCGTGTCTGTCAAGCAAAAAGATTATGTGAATGTTCACTTCAGTGGATCAGAGTATGATTCGTTAGGTGATCCTGTTCGCATTCCGGCCGGAGATAGCTTTTCGTTTGAGCTCAGCGAAAAACCGGGACAGAATGTAGATTGGGATGATGTTAAGGTATATGCGAATGGTGCACTTCTCTCTCCAGCTATATCAGAAGGAGTCAGGATATATTCGATTACAGCACCTGCTACGCTTGAGCCGGTGAATATTATAGTTCTGGTTGATTCAACTATAACAAACTACTATTCGCCGTCGAATTATTACACACATCAGTATAATGAAAATCCTGCTGAAGATTTTCTTACCCTAAATCCGATAGAACACGTCTTATTGCATATTAACGCTATAGGAGAGGTGTATAATCCAGCAACCGAGGAATATGATACAGTTAATCTTGATGGTATAGGCGGTGTCTATTCTGTATTGAAAGACGGCGGAGACGAGCTCGAAATTGCGGTATCTCAAAATGCCATTGATAAAGGAATTGGGTTTGTATCTTTGATACCGACCGGATTATTTAAAACAAGCACAGAGACAGAACTTGCAGATAGTGAAGATAATTTGATGTCTTCGGGTGGATATACCCTTGGAGCTTTAGAAGGAAATACAACATTGACAATAAAGCTCAAGGGAGATACGACAACAACTGCTGATGAACTGGAACACTCTCTTACAAGCCTGTTATTGACAAATGCGGATGGTGTGGAAATCGTCGAGTATTCATTTCCGAATTCAGCGGTCACTTTGAGGGAGTTTACACTGAATAAGCCTGCCGAAGGAATTCCGTGGCATCGTGACATTATTGATCCCAATGATCTAAACGAAAAAATGAGTCACTTTTATGAGTATGATATTGATGAAGTTTATGTTGTAATTGGAGGTCAGAAAAAGAGTCTGGCGGATATTGGTTATAGTAAAACAATCGCAGGACCTGTAAGAAGTGAGGAGCCATGGGATAGCGATGAGACAAAGACAGGTGCTCATGTTCTGTCATATACAGTAACGAATAAGCTTGCTCCTGTAGATGTTGAGCTAATCAAGACCAGCAGTACAAAACTACCGCAAGGCGATGATACATATGCATATGATATTCTTCCAAATGTCGAATTTGAACTCTATGAAAAGACTATAGAAAAAGTGATCGAGGGAGAGGAAGAAGTTGAAAGGGTAGTTCTTACACCTGTCAGACTCGGTATTGTTTCTAATAGCGGTAAGGATTATGAACCGGGAGCCGATGAGGCCACAATTGCTGAAGCAGCTGCCAAGAAGGGAAAGATTTTCCTGACGGATTTAAGCAGGGGAAAGGTATATTTTCTTAAAGAAACGCAGGCTGCTGAAGGCTATTATTTGCCGGAAGATGGTTGGACGATTGCAGTCGGTTTGGATGGAAAAGTAACTATCACCGGTCAGGATAATTATGAAGTCACCTATGATGTATCTGAAGGAGAGTTCCCTGGCAGTTACCAGATTAAAAATGTAAAGATGTATGAACTACCAAGCACCGGAGGTCCCGGAGATTACCTCTCTACAATAATCGGTATTTCAATCAGTTTCGCAATAGTATTGTTGAAGCTAAGAGAGCTAAAAGAGGAAAGAGCCGCGTAAGCGGCTCTTTTCTTTTGAGATACACTATCTGAATTTGACTGATATTAGCGGGAACACAGTACGCCATTGTGATAGACCCGCGTAACCCGGATGAGCAGACCGCTCGTCCTCGGAATGCGCTCCTCCTCGATCGTCCAGCCCATTCTTCCGAGAATGGAGTCGGCGGCGGTGCGGCTGTATTTTACACCGTTGAAAAGGAGTTCGTCTTCTTTGAGAAAGTGGCGGCGGCATGTGAAGCCGGCTCTCTCGTAAACCCATCTCGGGAAAAGATGCGCCTTTTTGGCATGCTCTTTGATTGTGTATGAGAAGTTGTTTGATGAAAGTATGGCTGCTCCTGACATTTTATATACCTCGCTCTATCCGAATTATAATTAATCAATCTATAAAGGTATACGAGTCAGAAAGGATTGAGGGCTATTTATTTCGGAAAAAATGTGAGAATCTTTACGCGAAAGCCTTCATGCGAAAAGCGGATGAGATTGCTATTCCAGCTTCATTTTTATATACTGCTCCAGTCTCGGCAGACTCAGATATACATGTCCGTACTGCTCTGTGCTGATGACGCCCTTACGTGTTAACCGCTCTCTGTAGACGGAGAAAGCGGATGAACTCATGTTAAGGTCTCTTCGAATATCAGCAACTTTTGTGATGCCCTTTAATGCAATTGTCGTGAGCACCTGTTTATCTTTTTCGGAGAGTTCAATCCAGATTTTACTGTAGACATACTCATCGAGATACTGATCGTACTCCGGAAGTATGTCCTCTATTGATTTTTCTTCTCTTTCGTTCCAATAGAGATAGCCTAGAACCTGGAAAGCGAAGGGGTAACCCATCGTCAAGTCTGCCATTTTCCCTGCCTGTTGCATCGTCAGACCGAATGTGTCAGCATATTTCTTCTTTACTGCAGTAATATTTAAGGCACCCAGTGTGATTTTCGGTGCACGGTAAAGGAACGTCAATGTTTTTTCGTTCTGCAGACTGTAGATATTGTCATACAGTCCGGTCATGAGCAGATAAACAGGGTATTCTTGCCGCATGAGTATTTGAAAAACGCTGGCAAAAATGCGGACGTTTTCATTATTCATTACTTCGTCAATCGTGATGAGAAGTTTCCTGCCGGTCGCTTTTATGACATCCAGCATGCGGGAGATTGCCGTTTCAATGTCAGAGATCGGAGCCGCGTTCTCGACAGACACACCGAGACCGAGTACAGAAAAGTTCAATTTGGCTTTTATGAACAGAGGATACAGATCCGGTCTTGAGCAAAGCTTTGCTGCGAGAGATGAGAGTAAATCTCTTTCCGGTGATAGTTCAACAACGATCCATTTCGCGTCTGCGGCGAATGTTCTGGCACGCTCTGTCATCATGACGGTTTTTCCGGAGCCTCGTACGCCGGTAATCATATAGACTTGAGCCGGGGACGGGTCCTGATTAAAATTGTCGCTTATCTCATTGGATTCGACGAGCCTTGAGATGAACTGGGTCGGCTGTCGTCCGAACGAAATAGTAAAAGGATTGTTATTCATGGAGGGCTCCTTCAAGCTGGACAAGTAAAAACATTCTTTGAATCAAAACTTTTATGACTCTTTATAACTTTTCTGATGTTTTATAACTCTTTATAAGCTTTTATAACTTTAGCTGTAATTTATAACCTTTTATAACTTTTGTCAATCTATTATCCGCTGAAATATTCTCTTAAATGCCTATGCATGGTTATTATTCAGTTGCCTTTCAGTACAAGTGCTTATAAGGCGAACGGTATACTATTCGATCGGTAAACATTCGCAGTCCTGACGAGAAACAAAAAACATTGCACTCTGTGTGACCAAGTGTATGCTATAAGCGACACGCGGGAACACAGAGTGCAGATATGGTTTTTTGTTTCGCAAGGCAGGACAAGAGTTTACCGGTGAATACGTATACCGGAGCCGTAGTAGATGTATACTATGAAAGGTAGTTGAGTGTTTATCTCAGTGAGCCTGTATCGACTCCAGGAAATCCCTCGCCCTCTGCGTCGCGGGATTTGTAAAGAACTCTTCAGGCGTATTCTCCTCCAGAATCGCGCCGGCATCCATGAAAATGATCCTGTCTGCAACACGCTTCGCAAAGTTCATCTCATGTGTGACAATAACCATCGTCATGCCCTCCGAAGCCAGCTCGGTCATGACCGCGAGCACCTCGCCGATCATCTCGGGATCGAGTGCACTCGTCGGCTCGTCGAAGAGCATAGCCTTCGGATGCATGGCCAGTGAGCGGGCAATTGCCACACGCTGCTGCTGACCGCCGGACAGCTGAGCGGGCACCTTGGAAGCCTGTGAGTCAACACCGACGCGCTTGAGGAGCTGCATAGCTTCCTGCTCTGCTTCGGCCTTTGACTTTTTTAAGACCTCGCGGGGTCCGATCGTCACGTTATCTAGAATCGTTTTGTGCGCGAACAGGTTGAACTGCTGAAAGACCATCCCGACCTGCGCGCGGAGCTCGGCGAGTTTCCGCCCCTCCTTCGGGAGCGGCTGACCGTCGATCAGGATTTCGCCGGAGTCGATGGTCTCGAGTCGGTTGATCGTGCGGCAGAGTGTCGATTTGCCCGATCCGGAGGGACCGATGATAACGACGACTTCGCCTTTTTTTACGGAAAGATTTATATCTTTCAGGACATGAAGCTGTCCGTAATGCTTGTCTACATGTCTGAGCTCTATGACGGGGGTACCCGCCTGAGTAGCCTGTGCCATATTTTCTTCTCCTATCTAAGTGTAGTCAACAGATTTACTGACGCTTGTTCCATTAACATCAACCCGCCTGCAGCCGCTTTCTGCGGTTCGCCAGATACACCGACAGCTTATTCAGCCCGTAATTGATCAGAATGTAAATGACCGCCACCACCAGATACACGGAGAGCAGCGCGTCATAATTGCTGATCATTACGCGTGCATTCTGCATGAGATCCGCGTAGCTGACGACATACGCAAATGTCGTATCCTTCAGCACTATGACCAGCTCCGAGATGAGTCCCGGTATTACGATCCGGAATGCCTGCGGGAAAATAATCTTGAGGAAGACCGTGTGGTCCCGCATGCCGAGGGAAATCGCCGCCTCGCGCTGACCTTTCGGTACCGCGTTGACGCCGGAACGGAGCGTTTCGGCCGTTACGCCTGCAGCAGAGATAGCTACCGGAAGCGTGATCTTCCAGAATGCGGGGAGCTTAAGCCCGAATTGCGGTACAGCGAGGAAGAAGAAGTAAATAAACAGAAGCGTCGGGATTCCGCGGCTCAGTTCAATAAACACGGTGGCAATTGTGCTGATGACTTTGTTCCGGTTGATTCGCCCGATCATCATGATCATACCGAGGGAAAATGTCACCAGCATAGCCGCAAGCGAGACCTCCAGCGTTCCGAGCAGACCTTTTCCGAAGAAACGCCATGTCGTAGCCCGCGTGAAAATGGACCAATATTTTGCATCCAGCTGGCCATTTTCATAGAACAGGCGGATGATGACGTAGATGAGCCACGCGACGCATATGAGCGACAGGACAGTCCCGATTGTAATATAGCGCTTTGTTTTGGGACCGGGTGCTTCGTAGAGATAATCACGGATAGTAATATTTTTATTATTCATCTCAGAATCCTCACTTTCCGGTCAATCAGGTTACCGACCTGTCCTATGATGACTGCCGTTCCGCAATAGAGAAAAGCAGAGATGACAAATGCCGTGATACCTCCCACCGCATGCGTATTAATATATGAAACGATACCCGTCAGTTCCATCGGGTTAAGCGGCACCTGAGAAGCGATAGCTGTTGTCAGCATGGTCGAGACCATCAGATTGGTGAGCGGCAGAACGCTGGAGCGGATGGCTTGCGGCAGCACGACATTTCGAATCGTCTGCATAAATGTCATGCCGATTGATCGCGATGCTTCGATCTGCCCGGGACTTATCGTATTCATTCCGGACATCAGATATTCCGAACAGAAAGCGGACGGGATGAGAGTAGTCGCTGTCAGTACACAAGTGTAATAGGAGAGAACGATGTTCAGATACGGAAGGGCGTAGACCAGTACAATGAGAAGCGAAGCGCCCGGAATATTTCTGAATATCTGGACATACAGATCTGCCACGACCTTAAGAGGCGTGATGGGTGAGATCCGCATGACCGTAATGATGACTCCGATGATGAGAGCCAGACCAAAGGAGCATATGGTCAGTTTATAGGTCGTGATGAGCGCAAGGAGATATTTGTCTCCGAATTGAGAAAGAAGTTCAGATATGCTCATAATCATGCCTTTCAAAGAGTTTCGAATTAAAGAGTGTCGGAAGGGAAAGCTATTGCGGGCTGAAAACGTCTATGCGACCGCAATTGCTCCTTCGAAAAAGCTGCCGCACGAGCAGTAGCATAACCTGCGGATAAGATATAAACACGTATCCTCAGGTTATGATGTTGCTTTATGCGGCAGCTTCGATTATACAAATTTAATCTCTGAATCAGCCGATTGCCGGAGCTGCCGGTGCCGTATCAATACCTGTACGGTCGCCGAGGCTGATCATCCAGAGTTTCTCCCAGGTTCCGTCGGCTTCAATCTTTTTGAGCCAGTTGTTTACAAATTCGACGCCGTCCGAATCCAGCGGAAGACCGATACCGTAGTTGTCTTCTTCTCCGAATGTGTCGCCTGCGATCTCAAATGCACCCGGATTCTTTACAATCGCATTGAGGAGCAGTGTGTAGTCTGTCACATATGCATCGACGCGTCCCTGCTCAAGTGCTGTTCTGGCTTCCGTATCGTTCTTGAATTCCTGAACGACAGCTTCCGGAGCGAACTCAGCCAGAATGACAGGACCTGTGGAACCGGACTGGGTGGCTACAGTCTTGCCTGCAAGAGAATCAATGCCCGTGATGTCCTTGTTGCCTGCTTTGACCATTACGGCCTGCTGGGATGTATAGTACGGTCCGCCGAAGGAGATGAGTTTCTGACGCTCTTCCGTGATGGAATAGGTTGCAAATACAGCATCCACCTGATCGCTCTGCAGCACGGACTCACGTGTGGTGGAGTCGATCTGTGTGAGTTCCCATTTGCTCTCGTCGCCGAAAATGTAGCGTGTCAGAAGTTGCCACAGACCTGCATCAAAGCCGCGGATTCCGTTGTCTGTTTCATCCAGCTGGCTGAAGAGGAATGATGTGGGGGTGCTGCCTACGCGGAAGACGCCTGCATCCTTGATGGATTTAGCCCATGCATTGGCCTCGATCTCCGCATCATCTGCAACTGCGCCGGATGCGACCAGAGAATCGAAAGCTTCCTTGTCGATGGCTACGGATGCTGTCTCTTCTGTGGCTGCCGCTGCGGTCGTGGACTGATCTGCAGTAGTTTCAGCAGGTTCGGTTGCTGTGGAAGATGATCCTCCGCATGCTGCCATGCTTACTGCGAGGCCTGCTGCCAGAAGAAGACTGAGTACTTTCTTTTTCATGGTATTCCCTCCTTGGAGTGTTTGATAAACGGTGAGCCTGTGAACATGCTCCATTTTATTACTGTACCATATTAACACAGAAAAGATAGACTGAAAATATCAAAACCGGCTTATTCCGATGATTAAGCAAAGGAATGTGCCGGTTTTAGTGAATTCTTATAGTTTATATTATGAATACTTACATCCATTTTATAGCATTCCTCGTATGGATACAATATGCATTCTCCGGATAAAAGGAGCGCTCTGTTTTGTGCAACTGCGGCTTGACATGCAGGTGTGGTTATCATAACATTTTTTAAAAGAATACTGATTTCCGCAGCTATTCATGTTTAATTGCCCTCTCGAGGTTGACGTGAGAGACCGATTTCTGTCATAACCGGCCGGTTAGAAAATGCTGCGGAAAACAGTGCAGACAGAATCGTTCAGATAAAACAGGTCAGTCAGAACAGGTCAGAAAGTTTGTGAAAAGATGAATATTAAGAATACAGCCGAAAATACAGACAGAGGTATCAAGCTGCCGGTGCCGGGGCAGAGAATCCTGCGCTCAGTGCTCGCGGCGCTTTTATGTGTGGCTATCTACTTCCTGCGCGGAAGGAGCGGCGCGCTGTTTTATTCCATAATAGCTGCGCTTCAATGCATTCAGCCTTACACCGCCAACATGCTCAAGGTAGGCAGGAACAGAATTATAGGTACTTTGATCGGTGCGTTCTGGGGTGCAGTCGTCCTGTTCGGAGCACTCTGGATCACCGGTGGTGAAGTTGGCTATGATACTACACTTATCTACTATATTATACTGGCATTATTCATAGGTATCGTGCTCTATTCTACGGTTGTTCTTAAGGTCACCACTTCATCGTATTTTTCCTGTGTGGTATTTATGAGTATTACGCTGAATCACATAGGGGATGCAAACCCGTATCTCTTTGTATTTAACAGAACCATGGATACGATCATCGGCGTGGGTGTTGCCATATTGGCGAATTCGGTACATTTTCCGAGAACCAAAGACACGGATACATTGTTCGTTTCGGGAGTCGACCACGTTCTCTTCAGAGAGGATCGAAATCTATCACCGATTACAAGGATACGGCTGAATCGCTTCATTCAGGATGGCATGCAGTTTTCTGTATCAACGAAGCAGACTCCGGCTACAGTGCGGGAATTGACCGAAGGAATCGGTCTTCGGCTCCCGATTATAGCTATGGACGGGGCTGTGCTGTATGACATGAATTCCAAGACTTATATCCGCACGATCACGATGACCAGAGGACTCGCATATAATGTTACAAGATTCCTTCTGGAGGAGAATGAGCCTTATTTTGTGAGTAAGGTCGAGGAGAATCTGCTCGTGATTTACTGCAGAGGCTTTAAAACGGGCGGACCGGAACCCGATAAGGGAAGCCCTGAGGAAGCGATGTATGCGCTTTATAGGAAAAAGAAGGATTCACCCTACCGGAATTACGTCAGCACGACGGAAGATATCGTGGACGGCGTGCTGTATTTTCTTATCATTGACCGCAGGGAAAGAGTCGAGCAGCTTTGTGAGACACTTCACAGACAGCCATGGGCAAACATGGTCAGGACTGTCTATGACTCGTTCGACTGCAGGGATGGCGAGCTGATGCTCCGCATATATTATTGCGGTGCGACAAGAAGACTGATGCTGGAGGAACTTCGCCAGTACACCGGGGCTCCGCAGACAGTACTTTTCGGAATTGATAAGACGGAGTGTGATGTGGTGATACCGGATGCCGGCGGCGGACATATGGTCAGGGAGCTAAAGAAGAGATTTGAGCCGGTGAGCCTTAGAGGGTGGAAAAGGATTATACATTTTTAAAAATAATTATACCTCTCCTGTTGTTGACTCGTATATACAGTTATGCAGGTCAGATGACCTGTGTATGGAAAATGAAATATCACGTTAAGCTATAAGGAGAATGAACGATGGGCGAAAGACATGTGCTTGATGAAGAGGCGTTCGAGGCAATCACAGGTGGCGTTTTAAGAACTATATATAATGATGCTTCCGATTATACATATATCAGAGAGAATCCGGGCTATGGCAGCGCAGTATGCTTTAAGGCAGCCAACGGTGTAAAGCTTGATACAACAGGCGAGACGTTCAAGAAGGACGGCTACACATGGTATGAGGTACATCTTGAGGGTTGTTCCGATAACGGCTGGATTGCCGGCAGCCTGATCGGCTATTGATAGGTAACAACAGAAGAAATATAAAAAAGAAAGGTGCAGACCCTATAAAAGGCCTGTACCTTTTTTATCGTATAGGAAATTCCTCGAATTTCCTATACGACAAAAGCCTCAGCTACACAATGCTCCACTGGAGCATTGTTACGCATGCTTAGGCACGGCGGATCGCAGATGTGTGCCATGGAAGGCGTCTTGGCGCACGTCGAGGCAAGAACGCCGAGGCGTTCTTAAAGTTATTTTAAAGAGCGTGAACGACAAAAAAGCAGCCGCTTTCGCGACTGCTTTTATCTATATCTGGTTGTCTCCGATTAATTAAAGACCAAGCAGGCTTCCTGCGACCCAGCCCCTGCCGTTCTTGATGGCGATCTCGTACCATGTGTAACCGTCCTTGTAGACTCTCTTGCCGGTTGTGTTGACCTTGCGGCCGTTGCTGATCTTGCCAAGGATTCTGCTCTTAAGACCCGGCTGTACTCTTACATATGCGTATCCTACGGATGTGTTCTTTACTGTGCGGACTGCTCCACCTACGATTGTCTCAAGTGCTGCATCATTTATCATTGTCATTCCTGTCATGGTATTAATCTCCTTCGTATTCTTTCTGATTTATTTTGATTTTTATTATCTATTTTATCGGGCTTGTCTTTTGCCCGGACATATTTATATACGAAGGATATAGCGGTGGGGCTAATGAAAATATAATTTTTTTGCGGATCTCATTTGCCAAAGTAAATTAGACTCTGGACCTAAATTGAACCGACATGGAACCGGGAAAAACTGATTAACTGTCAATAGGTGAAATCTTGAACCTTGCTCTTCAGCAATTCCCCGTGTACACATAGGTCAGATTCCTGCGTGCGACCTCGGCAAGACGGTATACCAGCCTGACTTCGGTAGCCCGTCTGTCCTGCATATGAAAGCGCGGGAAGAACCGTGAAATGTGGAGAGGGATAGTCTGTCCGATTCTCTTGCCGTGTTTATCCGTGAGGCCGGCAATCCAGCTGCTGAGAGTATCCATTTCCTCCTCCGAATCATTTTCTCCGGGAATGATCAGAGTAGTGACCTCAACGTGACAGATCTGGGCGGCTCTCGCGATAAAGTCCATCACCATTTTCCTGTCACCTTTAAGTACTTCTCTGTCATACCTGTCCGTAAAGCCCTTAAGATCGATATTCATGGCGTCGATATCAGGAGCAAGTTTTTCCAGTACAGTAAGTTCCGCGGGGCCGTTTGTGACGAGCACCGTTTTCATGCCGAGTTCTTTTATAAGCTTTGCTGTATCTAATATGAACTCATAACCGATCAGCGGCTCATTGTAAGTGAAGGCGATGCCGATATTTCCCTGATTTTGATAATAGGCAGCCGTTCTCGCAAGATTTTCAGGGGTACATACATCGGCAGTTTTTGCGAATTTCCAAGCTTCTTCTGACCAGGAAATCTCATAGTTCTGGCAGAAGGGACAGCGCAGATTGCACCCGTAGCTCCCTGCGGACAGGATTAGGCTCCCCGGGTAGAACCGATTCAGAGGCTTTTTCTCGATCGGATCGAGAGCGAGGGAGGTGATCCGCCCGTAATTTGCCTGTATCACTTTCCCATCTATGCATGTCCTGGCTCCGCAGAAGCCAAGCTTTCCTTCCTCAATATTGCAGTGCCTGAAACATACATCGCATTTTGTCATAATTGTTCCACCTCACATATAATGGTGACCTGTAACACGAAAGCGTTCTTTCCACGGCAGCTCTTTGCGGAACTCCCGATATATTTAGTATACAGTCAAAAAGACCTTTCTTCCAGTATTGCAATGCACAGGATTGTCTTCATGATGCGGCAGTTTTTACTCGCGGGGAAATTGCAGATGTAGTATGATGAAAGCTGAAAAGTCCTAAAAATCACAAATCATCTTATCGGAATAGCTTCTCTAACGCGATAATCATAATCCGGCGCATAAATGTGCCTTTTTATCGGTATTTTGTCGGGGGTTTCGATTATTCAAGAAAAACAGGGACTTCGTTAAAGGGGAAAATTATGATTAAAGTGGATTTGATTACCGGATTTCTCGGGTCCGGAAAAACGACTTTCATGAAGAAATACGTACAGCATATGGTCAATTCCGGCAAGAATACCGGCATTATAGAAAATGATCACGGTGCCGTCAACGTCGATCTGATGCTGCTGCAGGAGCTGTTCGGTCCGCTCTGTGATATGGAGATGGTTACCGGGGGAGACGGCTACGAGACACACATCAGAAGACTGAAAGCAAAGTTGATTGCATTTGGTATGAGAAGGGTCGACAGAGTTGTGATCGAGCCTTCGGGAGTCTTCGACGTGGACGAATTTTTCGATGTGCTGTATGAGGAGCCGCTCGACCGTTGGTACGAGGTAGGAAACGTGATCGTGGTCGTGGATGCGAAGCTGGAGGACGATCTGTCAGAGCAGAGCGACTACCTGCTCGCCTCACAGCTTGCAAATGCAGGGCGAATCATCCTGAGCCGCACGCAGGATGCTACGGATAAGGATATCGAGCATACGGTGCGGCATATGAATGAGGTGATGGAAAAGTTCGGGTGCAGCAGACGATTTGACAAAGAGATTATTACGAAGCCCTGGGACGAGTTCACGGATAAGGACTTTGAGGATATCGAAAACTGCGGGTATGTGCTTGAAAGCCATGTGAAGCTACCGGTGTCACAGGAGAATTCGTTTGAGTCGTTGTATTTCATGAACTATCATATGAGCGAGGCGGAACTCCGGGAGAAGAGCGCAGCCATGATGTGGGATGAGACCTGTGGAAATGTGTTTCGCATCAAAGGTTTCATGCCGGTAGAAAATGGCTGGATCGAAATCAACGCAACGCATCGGGAGATCAATATTAAGCCGATAGAGAAGGGGCAGGAAATCGTGATCGTAATCGGCGAGGACCTGGTCGAGGAGAGGGTGCGCGAATACTTTGAGGCGGCCGGGAAATAATTTGCACGGATCTCAGTCTCTTTCATCACAGAAAAATGGCTGACTTCTGAGATGTATCGGCAGGATGAGAACATCAAGGAGAACTTTCATGGCAAAATGCATCATGATTCAGGGCACCATGTCAGGCGCCGGCAAAAGCCTGCTTGTGACAGCCCTGTGCCGCATATTTCGCGAGGACGGTTACCGTGTCGCGCCTTTCAAAAGCCAGAATATGGCCTTGAACAGCTACATAACAAAGGATGGTCTCGAAATGGGGCGGGCCCAGGTCGCGCAGGCGGAGGCAGCGGGTAAAGAGCCGGATGTGCGCATGAATCCCATACTCCTGAAGCCGACGAGCGATGTTGGGAGTCAGGTCATCGTGAACGGAAGAGTGCTCGGCACATACAGAGCCGGAGAGTATTTTAAAATGAAGACCACCCTGATCCCCGATATCTTACATGCCTACAAAAGCCTGGCTTCTGAAAATGATATTATTGTCATTGAAGGTGCCGGCAGCCCCGCCGAGATCAATCTCAAGGCGGACGATATCGTAAATATGGGTCTTGCTAAGCTTGTGGACGCCCCGGTCCTCCTTGTGGGAGATATCAATCCGGGCGGCGTTTTTGCACAGCTGTACGGAACAATCGCACTTCTGGAGGAAGATGAACGCGCGAGAATTGCCGGAACGGTGATCAACAAGTTCCGTGGAGATGTAGAAATTCTGAAGCCCGGCCTCAAAATGCTTGAAGATCTGACGAGAGTACCTTGCCTCGGAGTGGTTCCATATACGGATGCTGATATCGATGACGAGGACAGCCTGTCCTCCAGACTTCTGGCATCGAGCCATGAGAAGGTGATCGACATTACGGTCGTACGGCTTCCGAGAATCTCAAATTTTACGGATTTCGCTCCACTTGAAGAGCATCCGGCACTGGGTCTCCGCTATGTGAGCCGGCGCGATGAACTCGGGAATCCGGACATGATCATTCTTCCCGGCACGAAGAGCACGATGGCCGATCTGCGCTGGCTGCGTGAAAGCGGCCTTGAGGCCCTGATTCTGAAAAAGGCAGATGCCGGCACGCCTGTTCTCGGTGTCTGCGGAGGTTATCAGATGCTCGGGGTGAGTCTTAAGGACCCGGAAGGAGTCGAGAGCAGTCAATCTTCCGGTGTCGTAGGCGGCTGTCAGATGAACGGGGAGAGCATTAAGGATTCCGAAGGCGTTGAGAGCATTCAACTCATGTCGCAGGAAGCGTCATATTCGTCTGAGCTTCCCGGTATGGGGCTGCTACCTGTCTCTACGACATTTACCGGAGAGAAGTGCAGGTCTCGTGTTCAGGGTCTCGTCATCGGCGGACCTTTAGAAGGCGTTCATCTCGATGGGTATGAAATCCATATGGGCAGGACAAAGCAGATTTCGGGGAAAGGATCTTCCTTTATAAAACTTGAAGACGGACGTATGGACGGATGTTGGTGCGGCAACGTATTCGGAACTTACCTGCATGGTCTGTTCGATACGGGAGAGCTGACAGATGCGATTGCAGAATATTTGTTGGAGAGAAAAGGGATAAATCCGGAAAATTTTCATGCTGAGAGCAGGGCGGAGTACCGTGACAGACAATACAGAAAACTGGCGGAGACGGTACGTGAGAGTCTTGATATGAAAGAAATATATCGAATCATCGGATAAGACGATGATAAACATGCAGAACATTTTTGTGATGCACGCTAAACGGACATGTAGGGTATCATTGAAATACACCGGAAGAACCGGTTGAGCTTTGGAAAGGAAACGTATGGTACATCTCTACTTTGGGGACGGGAAAGGAAAAACGACAGCAGCCATGGGGCTTGCGCTTCGCGCCATCGGGCACGGAAAGCGGGTCGCGATCGTGCAGTTCCTGAAAAACGGAAAGAGCGGGGAATTGGCACCCCTCAAACTGCTCGGGGCATTTGTATTATCCGGTAAGCCCGAAACGAAGTTTTACAAGAATATGAGCAAGGCGGAGCGGGATGAGACGAGACATTTGAATGATGAAAATCTGAAGAAAGCTCTCGCATTTCCGTGCGACGTGCTGATTCTCGATGAAGTCTGTGCAGCCTGCCGGCTCGGGATGGTCGATGAGGATCTTCTTCGAGACTATGTGACCGGAACTAGGGGGCGGAGAGATAGCGAGTTCAATACAGCATCTGAAGGTGAAGATGTTCCGGATAATTTACGTAATATACCGGAAGTCGTGCTTACCGGAAGAGAACCCGCGCAATGGATGCTTGATGCGGCGGACTATATAACCGAGATGAAGGCGGAGCGGCATCCCTATGAGCATGGGGTGCGGGCGAGAGAGGGAATAGAATTTTAAAAACAAAATGTCGCCCTGCGGACGACCATATCCCTTCTTATTCAGGATAGAATAAACTCATCAAAAGACAGAAAGACATGCAGGGACGAATGACCTGCAGGGCCGGCAGCAGATAAGAAGGGAGAATTATCATGAAAGCAAATCTCACAGAACTCGTATTTATTATTGATAAGAGCGGCTCCATGAGCGGGCTTGAGAAGGATACAATAGGAGGCTTCAACTCCATGCTGAAGAAGCAGAAACAGGAGGAGGGGGAAGCGTATCTCTCCACAGTACTCTTCGACACAAGGGAGACAGTCCTCTATGACCGCATCGATATCGGGAAAGTTCCTGAAATGACTGATAGGGATTATATCCCGGGCGGATGTACCGCACTCCTCGATGCACTCGGCGGAGCTATTCACCACATCGCTACCATTCACAGATATGCTCGGGAGGAGGACAGACCTGCCAAGACTATGTTCATTATTATCACGGACGGATATGAAAACTCCAGCAGGCGTTACGGAGTAGAGGAAGTTCGCGCGATGATCAAGAAGGAGCAGGAGAAATACGGATGGGAATTCCTTTTCCTCGGCGCCAATATAGATGCAGTCGCGGAGGCAGCAAAGTACGGAATCGAGGCGGAGAGAGCTGTCAACTATTGTCCGGATGCACAGGGGACACAGCTTAATTATGACAGCGTGAGCGAGGCAATGAGCTGCGTAAGGCAGGCAAGACCACTCGGAGCCTCCTGGAAAGCGGACATCGAGAAGGATTACAATAAGAGGTCAGGGAAAAAGAGAGGGTTTTTCAGCCGAAACAAGTAAAAAGAGACATGCCTCTGACGTATCGCAGCCGTACAACCTAAGAAGGTGCTTTGCACCTTGAAAAAGAAACGGCAACATATGAGGGAACTTTTGGTAATATAAAGTAGGGAGGTTTCTACATGCCACTTCAGATTGTCAGAAACAATATTGTAAATATGGATGTGGATGCCGTTGTGAACACCGCCAACCCGGAACCCCAGGTTGGCGGCGGTACTGACTTTGCAATCTATGAGGCGGCGGGATATGACCGTCTTCTTAAAGCGCGCCGGAAAATCGGGGCGATAGCTCCCGGGGACGCCGCTGTTACGAGGGGCTATAGTCTGCCGGCAAAGTATATCATACATACAGTCGGACCGATGTGGCAGGGCGGCGATCAGGGGGAGCGGGAGATTCTTCGGAACTGCTTCCGCAATTCTCTCGAGATAGCTAAAAGGAAACGCTGTCGCACAGTGGCGTTCCCTTTGATTTCTGCCGGTGTGTACCGCTTTCCAAAGCAGGAAGCGCTTGACATTGCCGTCAGTTCGATTCGCCGTTTTCTCGAAACTTCGGAGATGACAGTTTATTTGGTCGTTTTCGGCAAGGAGGAGTATGAACTCTCCGGAAAAATATTCGAGAGCGTAACCTCCTATATCGATGAGCATTATGTGGACAGGCAACGCCAAAAAGAGTATGCGATTGATTATTCTGATGCCATATACGAGGAAGACGGCAGCGGGAATCGGGACAGAAATCCTGATGGTTTATATACGACTGGTGTTGCAGGGCGAAGAAAATTCAATGACGCTGCGGAGCAAAGCAGGGTACTGAATCAGTATGGCCGTTTTGATCCGTATACAGGGAGACCGCTTTTTCTAAATGAATGTCCGGACAGTGACAGTAAGATAAATGAAAAACTGACTGAAGCAGAACAATCTGCCCCTTGCTCCACGCCGATGCAATCGCCGGAGCTTAAGAAAGCGCCTGGTTCTTTTGGCAGCATGGCAAAGCGCCGATCTTTGGATGAGATGGTGTCTTCTCTTGGCGAGAACTTCCCCGAAATGCTGTTCCGCCTCATTGATGAGCGGGGAATGACGGATGTCGAGGTATATAAGAGAGCCAATATCGACCGCAAACTGTTTTCAAAAATCAGAAGTAAGAAAGGGTATCAGCCAAGCAAGAAGACAGCAATCGCCTTGGCGATCGCCCTCCGGCTCAATCTTGATCAGACAAAGGACTTGCTTTCGCGAGCCGGTTATGCGCTGTCTCCGGGCAGTATGTTCGACGTGATTGTAGAGTATTTCATAACAGAGGAAGTCTATGATATCGATCAGATAAATTTCGTGCTCTTCGATCATCATGAGCAGTTGCTGGGTGCGTGAAGTGGGTATGATTGCGCGCTTTGTTTATGATGCCTTTTGTAGATTGGCTGAATTCAATAGAGAAACTAATTGAGAAACTCTATTGCCAGGTTTACGTTTAAATGCTAAAATATATTCGAACAGATGTTTTGGATACAGGGCTGTACATAACACATAAGGTGTAGCTACTCAACTTGAGTGCGGAATTTAATTCTACTTCATTTATTTCTATTATAGGTTGTGATTACTGTGAATATGTTACGGGAAATATTTGAGAAAACCAATGAATATAACAGCATGCAGACTGCTGAATCGAAAAAAAAGAAAGGCCAGTATTTTACTGGTCTTCGAACAGCAGAATTCATGTCTGATATGGCTATAGAAGAGCAGAATACTGAATTGCATATTTTAGACCCGGGCGCAGGAAATGGAGTACTGGGTCTATCAGCTATGCTGAGAGCGATAGAAAAAGGATGTAAACAATGTACTGTTACATTTTATGAAAATGATAATGAGTGCATCAATCTGCTCAGGCAATCAATAGAATTAGCAAGAAAATTCTGTCTTGAAAAGGGAGTAATAGTAGAATTTGTCCTAAAAGAAGAAAACTTCATTTTATCGAATGATGAGAATAAATATGACATTGTTATCAGTAATCCGCCATATAAAAAACTGCGTAAAGACAGCAATGAATCAAAGAAGATGACTGAGTATGTTTATGGGCAGCCTAATCTTTATGCTTTGTTTATGGCTAAAGGTATGGAGATGCTGAGGGAAAATGGCAGGTTTGTATATATTGTGCCGAGATCATGGACCTCAGGTGTATACTATAAAAACATTAGAAAAGCACTCATTTCAGAAATCGATATTAATCAGATACACATATTTGGCTCCAGAAACGATGCGTTTTCGGCAGAAAGTGTTCTGCAAGAAACCATGATTATTTCAGGCACTAAGAGGAAGGGACAAAGAGAGCACATCACGATAACATCAAGCGCAACTGGAGATATGGAGGTTGTTTCAAGTCTTCGTGTCGAATCCGGTGCATGTATTGGAATGACAGAAGATTCATATATTATGATACCTGCAACGCAACATGAAGCAGATGTATTGAAAGATATGTCTGCAAATGAGAGTACACTCGGGAAGCAAGGCTATAGGTTTTGTACAGGCCCAGTAGTAGAGTTTCGGAACAGCGATACGATTAGTATTGAGCCTAAGGATGATTATGTACCGATGTTGCGTTCCGCTCACGTAACAGAGGGAACATTCAGATTTCCTGTTGATGTGAGAAAGGCTCAATATGTAGATCGGAGAAATAAGAAGGTAGTACTTAGAAACTCTCCAACAATTCTTATCAAACGAATATCTGCAAAAGAGGAGACTCGCCGTCTGCAGATGTGTGTATATACTCCTGATATGATTAATGAGTGCTCTGACATGATTTCTATAGAAAATCATGTCAATTACCTTACTCATTCGGATGGATCAGAATTGACAGTTAATGAAGTAAATAGAGTTTTTCAAATTCTCAGCCAACGGAAGTATGATGAGTATTACCGAATTCTAAACGGAAGTACTCAGGTTAATGCATCTGAACTGAATCTCTTGCCGGTACCGTTTAATCTCTGACGTAGAATTCGCATGACGTGAGTTTATGATGAATGCGAAAATGAAATTCTGTTACATAGAATAGATTGCTGCTACACTATATTCAACGTTTTCTACAGGAGTTTGAAAATGCCATCAGAAAAAGTAAAAGAAATGCAAAGCATTTTAATTGACATAGATATGCCTCAGAAGCTTACTAATCTCAGATCAGTGCTTACGCTTCTTGCTATGGCAAAATTAACGAACGATAAGAATTGGAAACAAACATCAGAAGACTATTCAAGAATTCATGATTTAATTGCATTTATAAATGAACACTATCCGGATAAAGACGGAACTGATATTAAACGTGGAGGATACAGTGAGAATTCCCGGGAATCTTTCAGAAAAGGGTCAATTGCACTGTTTAGAGATGCGGAAATAATAGAGGATAGTAATGAAACATCGACAAACAGTGGCAATACTTCTTATAGACTTCGGAGTGAAACAGCACGTTTGTTCAAATCCTTCGGAAGTGATAGATGGGAGGATGAGCTTTCAAGTTATAAGAAATATCACGAAGCCTATAAAGATAAATATAACCAATTGAGAAAAATCGATAAGGGACTTTCTGTTCAGTACGAAGGGAAAGAGTTCACACTCAAACAATCATCTCATAATAAGTTGCAAAAGCTTATTCTTGATGAATTTGCGACAAGGTTTGCCTCCGGCGCAGAGCTTTTATACATAGGTGATGCGGCAAATCGGGATACTGTAAAGAACACTCACAGAATGGTAGAGTTAGGAATACATGTTTTTGATAAGTCTGCTCTCTTGCCGGATATTATACTTTTTGATAAAAATAGGAACAGAATTTTGTTTGTTGAGGCTTATGATAGCACTGGAGAAATGACTTCTATGCGGGTTGCTAAACTGAAAGAATTATGCAGTGTTCCGGAAAACATAGAGCTGTTTTTTGTCACTGCATTTCTCACGAAGAAAAAAATGATTTCAAAAATAGCAAGTATTGCATGGGGAACGCATGTGTGGGTGGTGGAAGACCCAGACCATATAATCCATCTGGATTGAAAAGAATCATATTTTGTGCGATAATTTTAGATGCACTATTATTTCTGGCGAGAAGGAGATAAAATTGCAACACACAAGACCCTCGGATATTGAAAATGTGAGTATGCAAATCATTACTCACGAACTATCGGCTGCTGGGATTTTCATTACTGGGGAAAATGATGCTGTTGTGAAGCGGGTCATCCACGCAACAGCTGATTTTGATTTCGCAAAGAACCTGGTTTTCACGAATGGCGCGGTGGAATATGGGGTGGAAGCACTTAAGGCCCATACTCCGGTCATCACGGATACAAATATGGCTCTGTCCGGAGTCAGTAAGCCATCTCTGGCAAAACTGGGCTGTGAAGCTTACTGCTTTATGGCAGACCCGGATGTAGCTGAAAGGGCGAAAGCCAAAGGTACGACACGAGCAGTCTGCGCAATGGAATATGCCGCCAAAATGTATCCGGGTGCAGTGCTTGCAGTTGGCAATGCCCCAACGGCACTCTTTAAAATTGCCGAGCAGATCCGGGAAGGCCTGAGGCCGTCGCTTGTGATTGGCGTGCCGGTGGGATTTGTCAATGTTGTCGAAGGCAAAGAAACAATATGGAATACCTGTCTGCAATATGATGTTCCTGCTATCGTGGCTATGGGACGGAAAGGCGGAAGTACTGTCGCGACAGCGATACTGAACGCCTTGCTTTATACCGCGACGGGAACGCTGGAGCCTGAAAAAAAGGGGCTGGAACTGAAAATAAGGTATATTCAAAAGAACGCCTCGGCGTTCTTGAAGCGACATGCGCGGCGCGTAAGCGCCTTCCACTGCGCATGTCTGCGTAATAAGAATAATGAAGCCGCTCCGATTGCTTTTTTGACTGAGCTTAAGAAACGGAGTGGAAATCTAAGTAAGAAAGAAGTTGGAAGGTGACTATGAAGACATTATATCTGGATTTGGGAATGGGTGCCGCAGGAGATATGCTGACCGCGGCACTTCTTGAACTCCTCCCTGCGGAAGAGCAGGAGAGTTTTATTGCGGAGATGAACGGCCTCGGAATACCGGGCGTAGAGATTTCCAGAGAAATCGTGATGAAGAGCGGGATTCGAGGAAGTCAGATGCGGGTGTTGATACACGGCGCAGAAGAAGGTGAAGAACATGAGCATGAGGATCATGAACACGGTCACCATGGTCACGGGCATGATGGCGAGCACGGGCATGGCCACCATAAGCATGGGCATCATGGTCACAGACATGAGGGAGAACATGGACACCACCATGAACATTTCCAGGAAGAGTGCCGGGTACAAGACTTTGAAGAAACGCATGAGCATCATCATGACCACGAGCATGACCATGACCACGTGCATCATCATGGTCACGGTCACGACCATCATCACACTTCCATGCGGGACATCGAGGAACTCGTATACGGGCTGGCAGTCGAGGAAGGCGTTAAGAAAGATGTCATGGCCGTTTATAACCTCATCGCGGAGGCGGAAAGTCATGCACATGGAAGGCCTGTGACAGAGATTCATTTCCATGAGGTAGGAATGATGGATGCCATCGCCGATGTTACGGCGGTATGTCTGCTTATGCACAGGCTCTCTCCGGAGCGCGTAATCGCTTCGCCGGTACATGTGGGCAGCGGTCATGTGCACTGTGCACACGGTATCATGCCGGTTCCTGCACCTGCAACAGCTTATATTCTGAGGGATGTGCCGATTTACGGAGGCAGCATAAAAGGTGAGCTCTGCACTCCGACCGGAGCTGCTCTCATTAAATACTTCGCGGATTCATTCGGAGATATGCCGGTCATGACGACAGAGGCGATCGGTTACGGAATGGGTAAGAAGGAATTCTCACAGATGAATTGCGTGAAGGTCCTGCTGGGTGAAGAATGGGAGAGCAAAAAAGTACAGGATAAGAATATTGAGCCTGTTAAAGGAGATGAGATCATAGAGCTTATATGCAATGTAGATGATATGACCGGTGAAGAAATCGGTTTTGCCGTGAATCGCCTCTTTACTTACGGTGCCCGTGAAGTCTTCACTGTGGCAGTTCAGATGAAAAAGGCGAGACCGGGAGTGATGCTTCATGTTCTCACGGATGCTGAAAAAAAGGATGAGATGGTGAGGCGCATCTTTGCACTTACCAGCACAATCGGAATCCGTGTTGTCCCCGCGGAGAGATACATACTGGAACGTAGAGAGGAGAGCGTAAAGACATCTCTCGGAACAGTCAGGCGCAAAATCTGCAGCGGTTATGGAGTTGAAAGATATAAGTGGGAATACGATGACGTGGAAGCCATCGCGAGAGAGCAGAATATGAGCGTGCGTGAAGTGCGTGAAATTCTGGACATGGATGAGACACAGAACTAAAGAAGGTAGCATATGGAGCAGAGAGAATTGAGTAAAATGCTGGAAGGCGTTAAAAACGGTGATGTCAACGTTGAGGATGCCGTGAAGGCATTGAAAATGGCACCGTTTGAAGATCTCGGATACGCTAAAATCGATCACCATCGGGCAATCCGGCAGGGAGCGGCTGAAGTCATTTACGGTGCCGGAAAGACACCGGAACAGATTGCCGGGATTGCAAGGGTGATGCGAGAACGCGGCCAGAAGAGGATCCTCATAACGAGAATGAGTACGGAGGCAGCAGCTGTTCTGTATCGTGACATTTATGAAACGAATGGTCTGAAGAATCAAATAGAAGAGCCGGGAACCGGAGATCGGGAGATGTCCGATCGGGTGCAGAAGGATGCAACAGAGCTGTTCGCCTCATTCAGTTATGATCCGCTGAGTCGGGTAGGAATCGTGGGTGAAATGCCGGAACCGGACGGGATCGGTACTGTCGTTGTCGCAACCGGTGGGACCAGCGATATACCTGTCGCGGAGGAGGCCGCGAAGACCGCAGAGATTCTGGGAAGCCGCGTGGTCAGACTATTTGATGTCGGTGTTGCAGGAATTCACCGTCTCATGGCCCACCGGGAGGAGATCATGACAGCGGAAGTCATTGTAGCCGTGGCCGGTATGGAAGGAGCGTTGGCTTCCGTAATCGGCGGTCTGGCGGATTGTCCGGTCATCGCGGTTCCGACAAGTGTCGGATACGGTGCATCTTTCGGAGGTATATCCGCACTCTTGTCGATGCTGAATTCATGTGCCAGCGGAGTCAGCGTCGTGAATATCGACAATGGCTTCGGAGCTGGTTATCTGGCGAGTATGATTAATCACAGAAGAATATGAAAAAAACGGGGGATATGCAGATGAAAAGTGCATCTGCATATCCCCCGTAAAACTATTCTGTCTTTTTCGCAGGGCTCTCAATGTAGCGGAATGTCGATGCGGGCCGTCCCGCGTGTTCCATTTCCATGCGATCATCGGCGTTATTTACGACTTTGCCTGTTATGATATAACGGTTCTTAATAAAACGCCTGAAATTGCCTACATCGCTGCGCACGCCCTTTACAGCGTCGTAGATATAGCGGAGCTCTGTCAATGTAAAGCGCTCTGTATTGTTCAAAAACCGGAAAGCGATTTCCGAATAGTCAATTTTTCCTGCCATCCGGTCGAGTGCTGTCTGTATCATCTGTGCATGGTCGAAGAGCAATCCGCTTTTCTCCAGCCGGACTTCTCCTATTCCGGAATCTGAATAGAGATAAAATCCATCCTCGGTACGCACTACGTCAAACAGTACGGCTTTGAGGTCTGTAGATTCTTTAAAATGTGATAACTTGCATTCCGGGACCATGGCAATGTAGCTGACCATGATGATTCTGAGTGTAGGCTTTCGCGCCCCGTCTGAGAAGGTGTACAGTTGCTCGATACTGACATCCGTTATCCCTGTCCGGTCTCTGAGACACCTCAGGGCAGCCTCGTCTGCAGTTTCTTCAAGCCGAATGTAAGAGCAGGGTAGACACCACCTGTCGATGTGAGGATATTCAGGACACTTGATCAGAGCAACCTGGAGAACATCTTTTTTTGTTGTGAATACGAGTGTGCTGACTGCGACGGATGGATAGTGCGATCGGTATGAGTCACTGTTTGCCTGGTGTTCTTCTTCTGTGTGCATAAGGTATCCTCCTTTTAAATCAAGGGTGCTTGTATCTGAGGGTACTCTTGGATACGTAAATTCAGAGACTTGATTTTAGAACTCCTTGTTTAGAACCATCCATGGATTTTACATGCTTTGTAGATGCCGTCGTCAACATTTTTTTCAGCAACATAATCGGCTTTTTCCTTGAGCTCTTCCTTGCCGTTGCCCATGGCTATGCAATAAAAGCGCTCATCGAACATTGCCAGATCGTTGGTATCATCACCAAAAACGATTACATCATCGGGATTGCCGTTCACAAGTTCAAGCATTTTCAAAATGCCGAGTTTTTTGTCGTCATGCTGCAGCATGACGTATTCCGGGACAAATCTCATGTGACCGACTGTGTCAAGCAGCGTGAGACGGCTTTCTTCCTCTTTCGGACATGAAATATACATTTTGTATATGACGCCTTTGTCTTCAGGATCGAAATTTTCGTCAATCACATAGGTTGTCGGCTCCTGACGGGGACCGACCTGGTCATAAAACGTGAAATCTTTCGCACAAACTTTCTGTGAGTCTTCATCTGCGACGAGAACGCCGTAACCGAGTGAGATAGCCTGCCGGTATATTGCAAGGCTCTTTTGGTAATCGATCGGTTCATTTGTGATCACTTCACCGTTCAGGACGATTCCGTGTCCGCCGTTACAGACCATATTTGCAAAATTATGCGCTTTACGGAAGGGTTCTGACTTGTACAGGGCACGACCTGTGCAAATCGATACGAAATGACCGGCTTCCTGAAGTTTATTGACAGCTTCCTGCGCCGATGGAATTATTTTCCGCGTTTTGAGATCTGTTAGTGTACCGTCTATGTCAAAAAAGAAGTATTTTTTTTTCATATGGTTTCCTGAGACATGTCTAAGTTGTTAAAGTTGTGTAATGTTTGTGTATATTGATTGTCTTTTGTGTGATTACCAGTGAAAATGAAAGACACTGTGTTCCAATCATTTATGCATCATTATATTTTATAATACCTGATGTCGCAAGTTAATTTGCTAAAATACTAAAAAAAATACATACGAGGGAAACTATTGAGAATATATGACATTTCTGTTAAAATAGGTGCCGTATATACGCCCGAGTAAATAGTCAACGTTAAAACAATTTGACGTTGACTATAACGCTCCGCGAGGATGCGCACGTATCTGCAGTGGAAATATGCCGCAGGATGCGGCGCAAATCCGGCGCAGTAAACGCTAAAGTAAATATTACCTTGTTGTTTACTATAGTTAATAGAGGTATTTATGGATAATAAGGTGGCTTGCAAGTATTGCGGCGAGATGATTGATTCCGACGCAGGGTATTGTCCTGTCTGCGGCGCTGTCAATAAAGATTTGTTCAGGCTCGATCCGGATAAGGAGTACTGCAAATTCTGCGGATCCGAGCTGTCAGGAAATGAGACATTCTGCCTGGTATGCGGAACTCCTGTGAGAAGGGTACTCGCAGGGAGCGGTGCTAAGCGATCTTCTATAGATGATATAGTTCCGGATTTGAAGAAAAAAGACGAAACGGAAATGAAGAAACAGGGAAATGAGGACTCACAGGCTGCTTCCGAAAACGCAAGGGGAGCTGCCAAAGAAGGTGAGCCCCTTAATTTTCTGGAGAAGGCAGCGAGAAAACAGCAACAATATGCCCGGCGCGAAGAGGAGTTGGAACAACGCCATATTGAAGAGACAAGGGCATTTAACGAAGAAAAAGAAAAGTTAAGAGTTTCGGCAACACAGGCTTTTGACGGTACCCGTCAGACGATGCAGACATTCGAAGCCGGGCGTCAGGCGACGCAGACTTACGGTGCACATGTATCATCAGATAAAGACGTTTACCAGAGCACAAAGAGCTACGAAGGCGCCGCATCGCAGCTGGAAGACGCTGATTTTGAGAGGCTGAAGAGTCAGGCAGAGGAAGCGGGTGTCTCCGTTGAGGAAATGAGGCTTTTCGAACAGGTAAAGGCCAATTTCGAGACGGAGAATGAGACATATCCTGATGATTATAATGTGAACGATTATGCACAGTTCGACTATTCGCAGTCCAGATATGGAGCCTTTAACATAGGAAGTCTGGAACTCGAGAGTATGCAGTATCAGAATCAGGAGACGAAGACAGAGACGCCGGAACCGGCTGCAGCCGAACCTCCCCGTAAAGAGAAGGTTGAGCAGGGTGTGATCGGCGTAAAACAGAAAAAGACTCCTTTGGGGACCAGAATACTGGTGTTCTTTATTGCAATTTTTGCCGTCGCCGGTCTTGCGGGGATTATTCTTTACATTGTTCCGATGGCCAAACAGGTACATCCTGAAGATATTCTGATGGATGAGAGTGTGGATACGGCAGAGTTGACGATTACGCCGATTTCTGCAGCTACATCTACGCCAACCCCGACAGTGTCGCCTACACCGACGCTCACGCCAACTCCGACAGTAGATGCCATCATTCCGCAGTCAATCACACCGACCGTTGAAATTGACACGCAGATAAGAGAGACGGAGGAAGGAGAACGGGAGGATGTGGACGAACCCCAGGGGACTGTTCCGGATATGGAAAATATTGAGCTTTCGGAATCAGGTTTTCTTGTGCCCGACAGTGATACGCGCGTGATGGATCCGTCTGAACTCGACGGACTCTCGTCGGATGAGATCAGATTGATTGCCAATGAAATTTATGCCAGGTATGGCTACGCATTCCGAAATGAGACATACTCGGACTACTTTGGCCAGTTTGACTGGTACGATCCGATTTATGATCCCGAAGAGTTTCCTGATGATATCCTGAGTGAGGCTGCGCAGGCGAATCTCAATATGATTGCCGAGTATGAAGCTGAGCACGAAGATTGAGAATCTTCGGCAAATCGCAGCTATGTGATGAAGATGGAATATATAAAGGGCTGTTGCATCAGACGGTGCCGCTGCTATATGTCGCAGACATTTGCAAATAGCGTCTGCGACATATGTTGGCGACTCGCATAATGCGACAGCCCTTTTAGTTCGCTCCGATCAGTTCAGAACGAAGATCGGAAATTCTGCGTAACCTCCCAATTTTGCAACGATATTGTAGGGAAACTTGACGATCTTCTCATTCAGAGCCTGCGCCTCCTTGTTATAGGCAACTGCAGCGTCCTCAACGGTTGACATGGCCTCACGCAGCGCTTTTGCGGGAGCCGCTTGATCGGATGAATGCTTTTCAAGGATATCGGAAACTTCTCTGTAGGCTTCTATCTTTTCCCGAAAGCTGCCGGTCGCGAACGTATCGGCTGCGTCGGTAAGTGCATCAGCCTCGGAACTGCCGGCAGTCATCGTTTGTGCATAGGCGGGAATTGTTTTGACAACTTCTGCGAGGGTTTCCGTGACAGTGGCCTCGGCTGCGGAAGCTGCCAGTGAATGTCTGTCCAGATATTCCTGTGCAGTGATGAAGATTCCGAGTATGATCGCACAGACAGAGATGATGGCAAGAGACTTCTGGGAGACTTTACCTCTCGGATTTTGTCCGGCGGATGGACGCATTTTTCCGTTATATTTGTTTTTGGACATATTTTACCTCACTGCTTATTACTTCATTTATATGCTTTGCGTATTATGCATTTATTCGACAGCGCAAAACCAATCCTAATCATAGCATAGATTTCCGCCAAATCCTATAGATATATTCTCAACGCAGGCATTCTGTTTTGAGCCTGAATACTGCCGCAATTATCAAAAGCATAGTTACTTACTCCCCGTAAGTCAGCAGCTCCCGGACATACTCCTCAGCCAGCTGCGAGAGCGGCAGACGTTTCTTCTTAATATACCCGATTGTCATCGTGTCGTCCGTCTCCAACGGGACAGCACGGTAATATTCCCCGTTCAGATCCTCGCAGATAATGCCCGAACACAGGGTGTAGGCGTTGAGACCGACCATCAGGTTCAGCATGGTAGCGCGGTCATCCGCCTTGATGATCTGGTCATAATCGTAGGTGGAGAGCACCTCCTCCGCAAAATGGAAGGAATTGTTCTCGCCCTGCTCAAATGACAGACACGGGTAGGGCTTCAACTGTTCAATTGCTATGGAATTCATTTCCGCAAGCGGGTGATTTTTCCAGAAATATACGGAAATAGGACAATCGAATAAGGGGATGAATTCCAGATCACTGTCTCGGAATAGTTTCATGAGTACCTTACGGTTGAAGTCATTAATGTAGAGGACGCCTATCTCGCTGCTTAGAGTAGAGACATTGCGGATCACTTCGTAGGTCCGTGTTTCATGGACCGCAAAGGCGTACTGGTGATCTTGATGTCTTTTAACGAGGCGGATGAAGGCCTGAACTGCGAACGTGTAGTGCTGCATGGAGACGCTGAATTTCTTGCGGTGTGGCTTAGGGGAAATGAATTTGTCTTCAATCAGATGATACTGTTCAAGGATCTGCCTGGCGTATCCGAGAAACTCCGTTCCTTCCGGGGTGATGGTGATGCCTCTGTTGGAGCGCAGGAAGAGCGTGATATCCAGCTCGTTTTCGAGATCTTTCATGGTACCGGAGAGGGACGGCTGCGAAATGAAGAGCTTTTTGGCTGCTTCATTGATGCTGCCGCAGTCGGCGATTTCAACGGCGTAGCGCATTTGCTGAAGAGTCATAAGCGTTCCTCCTTATATGCATTTACCTACTGAAAAGATAGGATTATAGTATCCTTATGCCGCTCATTTGTCAAGTTCGCCGGAGACATTGACATCCTAATCCGGATGCTTTAGAATTCACTCAACCACGCAAGAATGAAATGAAGGAGGCAGTCCCATGAACAATCGAGAAGAACTGGAAAAGCGTATTCTGCGATTCTCATTTCTGGGAAGCTGTGTCCTCTCGGGGGCAGAAGTGCTTATGGCCATCATACTGCACTCATATTCCATTCTGATGGATGCGATCTTCGATTCAGCGGAACTCTTTATGATGGGACCGTTTCTTGTACTCGTACCGCTCCTCTACAGACCGGTCAGTGAACGTCACCCGTATGGATACGCGCAGGTGGAATCCCTGTTCCTGATCATCAAATACATGGTGCTTCTGGCATTGATTCTTGTTATGGTCAATACCAATGTGAATGTCATCCTCAGCGGCGGGCATCTGGTCAATCTTGGGGGGATCGCAACGTTCGAGATTGCTCTCTGTATCGGGAGTATACTCATGTATCTCTTTCTGCAGCATATGAGCCGTAAGTATGAATCCCCGACGATCCATGCTGAACTCTATCTGTGGAAGACCGATATTGTGGGAAGCTGTGGTATCGCGGTCGCTTTCCTCGCGCAAAATCTTCTCGGAGACTCTGTTCTTGCTCCGCTCGCACCCTACATCGACTCGGTAGTTGCTATAGTCATGTCCGTTTTACTTATCATTGAACCTGTGCAGGAACTTATCAGGGGATTTAAGCAAATGATGCTCTTCTCTCCGCCGCAGGACGTAATGGAAAAGGTTCATGAAGTTGTAAAGCGCGATTTGGAAGGCCTGCCGTACGAGGCGACATTCATCGACGTTATTCAAACCGGGCGCAAGACCTGGATAGAAGTTTACCTTAGAGAGACGCTTGATACCTCTCTAATTGATGTTCGGCACTGGACAAAGCTGCGGGAATTCGTGATTCAGGATCTTAAGGATGATTTCGATCAGATTTATGTTGAGTTCATTCCGGATCTCCCGGATCTGCCTGAATGAATCACAGCCGGCTTTCAAGGTGGTCATTTTACCTAAATAATTCGTTAATATGACTAAAATCAAGAGATGGTGTAATTCTTTTAAAGAAAGTTGCACCATCTCTTTAAAGTTGTGCTATACTAAAGCCTGATTTCTTATTTTAAGGGGGAAAACTCTATGAACGGTACATTTTGGGCTCTCGTCCCGCCAATCGTCGCTATTGCGCTCGCACTGATTACAAAAGAGGTCTACAGTTCTCTGTTCGTCGGTATTCTTGTCGGTGGACTGTTCGTCTCCGGTTTCAGCTTTGTCGGAACTTTGAACGCTATTTTCACGGACGGAATGATTGCACAGATCTCAGACTCCTACAATGTAGGTATTCTGGTATTTCTGGTATTCCTCGGCATCATGGTCGCCCTGATGAACAAGGCCGGCGGTTCCGCTGCCTTCGGTGAATGGGCTTCCACTCATATTAAAACACGCGTCGGTGCACAGCTGGCTACAGTTCTTCTGGGCTGCCTTATATTCATCGACGATTATTTTAACTGTCTTACGGTCGGGTCCGTTATGAGACCTGTCACAGACAGACATCAGGTATCGCGCGCGAAACTTGCATATCTCATCGATGCGACCGCCGCGCCGGTATGTATCATCGCACCGATCTCATCCTGGGCTGCGGCTGTCTCCGCATTCTCGCCCGAAGGAACGAACGGTCTTGTTCTGTTTATTCGTGCAATTCCGTATAATTACTATGCCCTGCTTACAATTATTATGATGGTCTCTATCACGATCATGAAGATCGACTACGGCCCGATGGCTACACATGAGAGAAATGCCGGAAACGGCGATATCTTTACAGTGGCGGCTCCTGTCGCTTCCACCGAGGCAGTAAAAGGCAAGGGAAAAGTGCTGGATCTGGTTCTTCCGATCGTGTCACTTATCATTTGCTGCGTTATCGGAATGATTTATTCCGGAGGTTTCTTTGAAGGGGAAAGCTTTGTTAATGCATTTGCCAACAGCGATGCATCTGTAGGCCTTGTTCTCGGATCTTTTGTCGCTATGGCAATCACGATCGTGGGATACATTCTTAGGGGTGTTCTGAAATTCAAGGAATGCATGGACTGCCTTACGGAAGGTTTCAAGGCCATGGTTCCGGCTATCATGATACTTGTTCTTGCCTGGACGCTGAAGGGAGTTACACTCGGCCTCGGTGCAGATACATACGTTGCAGGTGTTGTAAGCGGCAGTGCGCAGTCTCTCCAGAACTTCCTGCCGGCTATTGTTTTCCTGATTGCGGTAGGTCTTTCGTTCGCAACGGGTACATCCTGGGGTACTTTCGGCATCCTGATTCCGATCTGCCTCAACGCGTTCCCGCTCGAGAGCGGTAATCCGCTGGCAGTTATTTGTGTATCGGCCTGCATGGCAGGTGCTGTATGCGGAGATCACTGCTCACCGATTTCCGACACAACAATCATGTCTTCGGCCGGCGCTCAGTGCGATCACATTGCGCATGTATCGACGCAGATGCCCTATGCTTTGACAGTAGCGGCAATTTCCTTTGTGACATACATGATTGCAGGATTTATTCAGAATGCCGCGGTTTCTCTCATTATAGGCGTTGTTCTGACGTTCCTTGTTATGATCATGCTGCACTATTTATTCTATGGAAACAAAGCAAAGCAGGCAGATGGTGCTGCGGAGGCAGCTCCGGAGGCAGCTCCGGAGAAGTAAGTTCGTCATAGTAGAATATTAATATTCGTGGCTGTAGCATTAAGGCACAAAGCCGCAGTATGAAGCAGATTTTCTTTGCCAATGTCTGCTATATATTGAGGCGTCGCTTAATGCTGCAGCCTTTTTCGTTAAAAGTTTGTGAACTTATGCATCGCACGTGACAAACCGCATAAATTGGAATAAAATTAGCCTAATCCAAAGTATAAGGAGGTTTTCCGCAAACACATGAAAGAATCGGTCGTCAGAGATGTCAACAAGATAGGAAAGACAATACTTAAAACAGAATCATTCGATAAAGCTCTTTCACAGATACATCATGACAAGACAACGGTCGGTGCACACAGTATGGAAGTTGCCTGTACGGCTCTCGCTATCAGCAGACGACTGAAAAGTCTGAAGATTTCTGTAAATGAAGAGCAGATGATCCGCGGCGCCCTGTGCCATGATCTCGGTATTCTCGGAAGATATGATAAGTTCGCAAACAACTTTGTCTGCTGCTACAGACACCCGAAAGATTCTGTTGTTGTGGCTGATAAGCTCCTCGGTGGTCTGACAGACATTGAAAAGGACGTGATCGCGCACCATATGTGGCCTGTGACGCCGGTCCCGCCGCATCACAGAGAAGCTTACATTGTCACGCTTGCAGATAAGATCTGCGCTGTCAGGGAAATCATCAGATCGGCAGAGAAGAATAAGGCCGAGATGTTGAAGAAA
Source organism: Lachnospiraceae bacterium (assembly GCA_017433725.1). Classification (GTDB taxonomy): domain Bacteria; phylum Bacillota; class Clostridia; order Lachnospirales; family Lachnospiraceae; genus Chordicoccus. The sequence goes on along the minus strand of JAFRGQ010000076.1, from coordinate 59,160 downwards.
GCGAAGCATATGCAGAAGGAAACTGCCTGAAGGTAAAGCACTGATGTACGGTATGTTCCTTCCGGAAGATTGCTCGTGATTGTGACAGGTTGGATGCCTGTCCTGTAATGAAAAATATGATGCAGAAAAACCCCTCGGCGGCTGGCTATTCCTCCGTGGGGTTTTCTTATATGCTGCAAAAAAAAGGGAAGGCTATGAGTTCTCGAAGCTTTTGTCCGTCGCTTCGGAACTGGTTATACTATACAATACACCGTGGCTTATTTCTTGCCGAAATCCAAAAAACAACAGACAAATTTTGCTTTTGAATAATACTATGAGTGGTATTATTTTGGGGAATACGGTAAACTATATAGGACGGCAGTTTGAATGATACCGGCAGGATGACCGGTTCAGGAAGGAAGAGAATATGGGTTTTTTTGATTTCTTTAAAAAAAGCAATAAAGATAATGAATTGACAGCAGACGAAGCAGTCGGAACAACGATAGCAGCGGAATCTGCAGCTCCGGAGACAGGGGCAGGGAAAGCGATTTCTGAGAATTCTGAGGGAGCGGTTTCCGCAGATACATCGGAGTCAGATGAAGCCGAATTGAGTACGCCTGCAGCAGATGCACCGCAGAAACTTACGCCTGAACAGCTTGCTGAAAGAAAGGCACAGCAGGAAGAACTCACCAAAAAGCGTGACAGCGATGGTATGGTGCTCTCTTATCTTATTCAGCGACATCATGAGGTCAGGACTGAAGACAGCTTCAAATCAGTACTGGATTCACTGACCAATTGCTGGCTATGGGTCCCGATGCGCATGCAGATGAGTAAGAATGACGCAGCTGCCATGCAGGAAGCACAAAAGAACGGGCAAAAGTATGCTCCCAAGGATCCGGTACGCCTGGCTCCACAGCTCATCAAGACAAAAGACGATGAGCTTATATATTCCAGCTTTACGAACCGCGATGAGATTCCGAAGGAGATGACGAAGCAGTTCATATGGATCCAGGTTCCGTCAGGTCATTGCGCGCAGACAGTCGTGGCAAGCCCGAAGATCAGCGCATTGGTCATCAATCCGAACAGTAAGAGCCTGCTTCTTAAGAGAGAGCTGCTTGAGAAGCTCGTGAAACCTGTCCCGAGACCGGACGCACAGGCAGCGCAGGATCTTGCAAAAGAACCGGATACGACAGGATACACATCGTAATCAGAGACATAAACTTGAATGAATATATATCGAAAGGAGAAAGAGATGAATAACTTTACGCATTCCATTCCTACGAAGGTCTACTTTGGAAAAGGTCAGATCAAGCACCTTGCAGAGCTCAAGGAAAGCGGTTCGAAAGTACTTCTTGTATACGGAGGGGGAAGCATTAAGAAGAACGGACTTTACAACAAGGTGTACAGCATCCTCAGAGCAGCAGGGCTTCGTATCTATGAATTGCCGGGCGTGGAGCCGAATCCTAGAATCGAGTCTGTGCGTGAAGGCGTGAAGATCTGTAAAGATAATAAGGTCAACATGGTACTTGCGGTCGGCGGCGGTTCCGTCATCGACGCGGCGAAGGTCATCGCAGGGGGAGCACTTTACGGCGGCGATCCGTGGAGCCTTGTCATTCATCCGAGATATATTCTGAAGGCGCTGCCGATTTATACGGTCCTTACGCTTGCGGCTACCGGATCCGAGATGGATCCGTTCGCAGTCATTTCCGATCTCGGCAAGCATGAAAAGTGGGGAACAGCGTCACCGTTCTTCAAGCCTGTTATGTCTATCTGTGATCCGGAATATACATTTTCCGTGTCTCCGAAACAGACCGCTGCGGGTACGGCAGATATCATGAGCCATACGTTCGAGAACTATTTTACAAATGTGGAAGGCGCATACCTTCAGGCCCGTTTCTGTGAGAGCGTTCTGAAGACCTGCATAAAGTACGGACCGATCGCTATAGCTGAACCGGATAATTATGATGCGCGTGCGAACCTCATGTGGGCATCCAGCAATGCAATCAACGGTCTTCTGAGCGACGGTGCAGAGGTCGCATGGTGCGTGCATCCGATGGAACACGAGCTGTCAGCATATTATGACATCACACACGGCGAAGGCCTTGCTATCCTGACGCCGCACTGGATGGAGTTTGCCCTGAACGAGGAAACGTCTGCCAAGTTCGCGGAGTACGGACGCAATGTGTGGGGTATCGCAGGAGATGATGACATGGAAGTCGCTAAGGCGGCTATCGAAAAGACGAGAGAGTTTTTTGTGAATGAGCTTCATATTCCGGCGACGCTCCGCGAGGTCGGAATCGAAGATGAGAAGTATTTCGAGGAGATGGCTGCGAAAGCAGCCGAGGGATCCAAGGGATCGTTCGTGCCGCTTGAGAAGGATGACATTATCGCTATTTACAGAGCAGCACTTTGATCGGATATAATGAAATATGAGAGGCTGTCGCACGAAGGAGCGGCACCGTTTGGCTTAGCAGATGCTATAGTAATCTCCGCTAAACAGATGGTGACGCTGCCTGATGCGACAGCCTCTTTCTCTTTTTACAGTCCAGACCCTGCAAAGTGCGTTATGCTCGCATTGAACCGCTCTTACCGGATCGGTCGCGTTAGTCTTTCATGCATTCATTTCAAATACTGTATCACATGCTCTCATCGCCGAATCTCTCGTCGATGCTATCACGATTGTTTTGTCCTGGCATTCGTCCGCCAGAGCCTTCAGAATCATACCCTCGTTCAGAGAATCCAAGTGCTCGGATGGTTCATCCAGCAGGATCAGGGGTGCATTGTGCAGGAAAGCACGTGCGATACCGATGCGTTTTCTCTCGCCGTCCGACAGTCTGTACCCGAGTTCGTCGATTTGTGTATCGTATCCCTTCGGAAGGGAGAGGATGAAGTCGTGAAGCGCTGCCTTCTTGGCTGCACGAATGATTTCGACGCGGGAAGCGCCCGGCTTGCCGATCGCGATGTTATTGGCGATACTGTCATGGAAAATGACCGTATCCTGCGCCATGTAGGACTCCGCGTCGCGAAGGCGTCGCGTCGCTATGTTGCGAATGTCCTCACCGCAAATCGATATAGATCCTTCACTGACGTCCCAGAACCTGAGAAGCAGCTTCAGCACCGTTGACTTTCCGCTGCCGCTGGCACCGTGGATGCCGATCAGCTGCTTAGGCCACAAAAGGATTGTAAAATTCCTGAGGATGACATCTTTATCGTATGCAAAAGTGACTCGTGACATCTCTGCACCGTGGAACCGTTTATATCCGTCCCAGCCCAGCTTGCCTTCAGCTTCCGATACGTCCTGAACGTCCGGTCTGTCCTCCAGGATCCGAAGGATACGTTCTCCGCCTGCGAGAGTTCTGCCAATGTCAGCTGAGACCTCCGATACGGGCCGCACTGCCTGGAATGAGAACATTTGAACAAGTGTGCATGTTACGATATCCCGTATGCTCATAAAACCCTTCCTATACAGGTAGAGTGTGAGGAAGAACATACCGAATGAGCAGAGATACACGGTTGCACTTCGCAGCATATTCCAAAGACCTGTACTGTCGGTATATTTTTCCTGCGCCTCAGCCAACGCTACAGAGTGGGAGGTGAGCTCCTGCTTCACAGCTTCAGCGTTGTCGTACTGCTGCGTTTCCTCGATTCCGTCGAGCTGGTCAAGAAGAAAGCTGCCGAGTTGCCCTTCGCTGTTTCGATATGCGTCGGCGTTCTTCACGGAGAGTCTGGCTTCAAGGAGCGGAATGATCAGTCCCGTGAGCAGGAATCCGACAAGTGTGAGGATTCCCGCGTAGAGATGATGCCGCCATACATAAAAGGTCAGGATTCCGCAGGTAATCAGAACCGTAAGGACCGGGCCGATGGTACGTCCGTAAAATGTTTCGAGCCTGTCTATATCACCGGTCAGGACCTGGATCAGATTTCCTTTATCATTTTTTTCAAATCTCGACGGTGCGAGCCTTCTGAGCGTAGCATAGACTTCATGCCGAACCTGTGTCAGTATTCTGTAAGCAGCATCGCGATTCAGGTATTTCTCTCCTCCGGAGAAAAGGATTGAAAGGAATCCGAGCAGTCCCATGATCTGCATTTGCCGCGCGATGGGAGATGACAGAAGTTCTGTATTTCTAAGGTCCGCCAGCTCCTGCAGAACAGCCCTGCCGGCGATGACAGGAACGAAGACCATACATATATTTGCAGATACTCCGAGCAGTACTGCGAGAAATACGATATAGAAGGATGGCGTGACCAGACCGGTGAGTTCTGTCAAAAGGATCAGAGCATTCCGTCTGCGTTCGTCTTCGCCGGGTTTTTTGCTGTCTCCCTCACCGGACGCCTCCTCGGCGAAGTTCATCAGAGATTGATGAATCTTCATATAACTGCTGTCCGCAGCTGCACCGGCATGAAGTGCTCCGCTCAGCTGAAGGACCTGTCTGTCCTTCTTAATGGTGGCAGCCCCTGTCGAATAGTCTTCGAGAGCTTTCTGCGTCCGGTAGAGCTGATTGTAAATACCTTTTTTCAGTAGCAGCTCTTCGTGCGTACCTGATTCGCGGATGAGACCGTTATCCATCACATAGATGCAGTCTGACTCTGTTACGTTGCAAAGCCGATGGGAAATAAGAAGAACTGTCTTCCTCTTTGCCAATTCCCTTATGACATTCATGATGTATTCTTCGCTGGAAGCGTCGATGTTGCTGGTCGCCTCATCGAAGACCAGGACTTCCGCGTCTTTCAGAAGTGCTCTGGCAATCGCTAATCTCTGTGCTTCGCCTGCCGAAAGATTAGCACCGCCGGCTTCGATCTGTGTCTGAAGTCCGTCCCGCTCACGGATAAATGTGAGAAGGTGGACCGCGTCGAGCGCATCCAGAAGCTCCTGCTCTCCGGCGTCCTTTTTGGCGATTCTGAGGTTCTCTTCTATCGTGCCTTTGAAAAGGTGGCTGGCTGTTTTTACGAGTACTACGTGGGAGAGAAGTTCAGCTTCCCGGATATCGTAAAGATTCATCGAGCGACCTTCACAGCCGACTTTTATCTCGCCTTTGTAATTCTTAAGCTTGCCGCAGATGATTTCTGCAAGCGTGCTCTTACCGCATCCGGATGGACCGACCAGTGAGATGAAGCTTTCCGGCGGAAGAACCATATCGACTCCGTGCAGAACTTCCCGACCCTGGTCATAGGAAAAATGAACATCCGACAGGGTGTAGGAGATGGCGCTCTTTTTCAGAAAGCGCGGTCTCTCATATAGGTCCATGTTCGCGAGAACAACCTCCTCGGTCTCGCTGTAGAGGCGCGGCACATTCATTTCCCTAGTACCATAGAGCGGTTCTCTGAGAGCAAGGAACTTTTCGATTTGATCGGTGACTGTCAGCGCGGTATCCGCGTTCCGAATCATGCGGCTCATCTTAACGGCCGGCAGAAAGTATTCGCCTGCAAGGATGATGAGCATAATACATCCGGTCATGGAAAATGTTCCGTAGATATATTCACTGATGCCTGTTGCGATTCCGGCCAGACTTCCTAAAAGCGCCAGTAAGTCAATCATTCCATCGAGTGCGAGATCTACTCCTAACATTCGCGTAGCATTAATTCGGAAATTCTCGGCTTCGCGGTCAATTTCTTCCGCTTTGATATCATCTGCCCTGTAGAGCTTCAGTGTGGGCAGCCCGCGGAGATTTTCCATGAAGTGCTGCGTCAGGTCTGCGGAGCTGTCATAATACCTTGCACGTGTAGCTTTGACAGCGCGCATCAAGATATATGCAACAATCGGCGGGACCAGCGTGAAAAGCACAAGGATAACTGCGGAACGCACATTTATTGCAATTGCCATGAATACAAAGAGCGTTATAGGAGCGGATATGCTCAGGATCAGCTGCGGGAGAAATTTTTCGTAGAAAGATTCGATTTCACCGACTCCGTCAGTGCACAGCCTGATGATTTCCGCCTGAGACATTTTTTCCCTGTATGATACGCCTAAGCTTATGATCTTGTCGTATATCTGTTCCCGGATATCCCGCTTTATGTCCGTGACGGACGCAGCCTGCATTTTTGTACACATCCGTGCCGATACAGCTTGAAGAATGAAGCAGACGGCGCATACTGCGGCGACTCGATAGAGCAGCTCGTTCGTCATGGTCTGGCGCATTGTGGCGTAGAGAATATCGCCGATCTGGAAGACTGAAACAATCTGGGCGATCAGACCGAGTTCCCGGAAGAGAACACCCAGAAGAATATATTTTTTAGCCTGATCTGTCAGGAAGATCAACCTGTTTTTTAACATATAGAATCCTGCCTGTATTATCCTTAATATTTTATCATGGTATGAGATTCGCAAGCGAACCTCATATACAAAATACGCTACATTATATCATAACGGCAAATGTTACGGGGGGCAAGTTCATCTTTCCGAATGTTTTGAGTTACTTTTCCGTGAAAGTATGGTAAGATGGTAACTGCTTTTATATCTCAAGTACAGAACGGAGGTACCTGATGAAGTATATCTTTTTGATCGGGATAACAGCGGCTGTGATTGGCATGACAGCCGGAATGCTTCTGCTTACCTATGCGCTTTTGGTTCCCAAACCAAAGGTAACAATTCGCGCCTGCGCATCGATTTTGCTGGGAAGCCTGTTCCTTGCGATTGCCAGCGTTACAGCTCTCCTTGCAATATACGGGAGTCCGGGCGGCGCCTGATATACGGGAACGCAGAGTGACCGTTGCCTGATCTGTCGGAATCATTGTGTATGGTCGCTGTTCCGAGCAAATAACCGAATGGACCGAATCCCTCTGAGTGTGCATATACCGGACAGAGGGGTTACATTTTACTGAATATGTGCTAAAATAGGTGCAATTTTGCAAGTGTGCAAAATTGCACCTATTATGGTGAACGGTAACCTTTTTCTGCCGTTCACCATTTGTACAGATAGAAAGCAGGTTACATATGCCTATTTTATTTTTTGTACTCTGGATAATCTTTAACGGGAGACTGACACTTGAGATTGTTATATTCGGGGCAGTCATCTCGGCATTCATCTATGCATTTGCAGTCAAAGTCATGGATTACAGTCCCGCATCCGATCTGCGGGTTTTTCGCAATCTCCCCGTATTTCTACATTATTGTATAAACCTGATCGTTGAAATCGTAAAGGCTTCGGTCTCGGTCATGAAGATAGCATTGTCCAGGCATGCAGCGACGGATCCCGTCGTGGTAGAGTTCGACTCTGAGTTCGAGGATGATTTTCGAAACGTCCTGCTTGCCAACTCGATCACTCTGACGCCCGGGACGATTACTGTGGCTCAGTCCGGCAATCATTTCGTGATTCATGCACTCTGCCGCGAGTATGCAGAGGGAATCGAGGAATGTTCATTTGTCAAACTGCTCAGAAAACTGAAATGATGGTATGGAGGTCTTTATGACGATAGATGCTGCTTACAGTCTTTTGTATGAAAGTGCTCTGATTGTTCTGGCAATCCTGATCGGTGCGATGCTGATCCGCTCCATCATGGGACCGGCTGTAACGGACCGTGTTCTCGCCATTAACATGATCGGAACGATGGTTATTGCAAGCATAGCGATTCTGTCAATGTATCTGAAGGAAAACTATCTGCTTGATGTAGGTTTGATATATACGATGATCAGCTTTGTTTCAGTCCTGGTGCTTGCGAGTGTATATATACCGTCGCGGTTCCGCCGCCCGGATACTGATAAGACGATGCAGGAAGGTGCAGGCAAAGGCAGGACGAAACACAGAGAACGCGGAAAGAAGAGGGGGAATAACAGATGATGGAGTGGATTCGTTTCTGGATTACAGCAGCCCTTCTCATAGTCGGAATTGTCTCGTTTGCCGCTGCGGTCATCGGAAATTATCGCTTCGGCTATATTCTGAACCGTGTTCACGCCGGGGGTATCGGAGATACACAGGGGCTTTTCTGTATTGTCCTCGGCCTGATCGTAAGTTGCAACGCGGCACTCGATATACTGAAGCTCGCCCTGCTTGTCGTATTTATGTGGAATACTTCACCGGTCTCTTCACATTTTTTGAGTCAGATTGCTTATTACACAGATAAGGAACTCTGGGATCATGTTGATCGGTTCAAAGTGCGAAGTCACCCTGAGTCGGAGGAAGTACAAAAGCAGCTTTGAAGATGTGTTTTCCATCGTCCGCAGTGCGATTCGGAATGGAAAACACCCCGTAACGGCATGGCTCGGCGAGCAGTTACGCATCGGCTAAAGATCCGCGGTACGAAAGGAGAGTGTGACCTTGCAAATGGTAGAAATATTAAAAATTACACTTCTGATCATTTTGATCGGATGTGCGATTGCCGTCAACCTGACGCCGTCCCTGCTTCAGGCTGTTGTAATTTTCATGTCCTACAGTTCCATCATGTGTATTCTCTGGATTCTGATGGAGTCACCTGACCTTGCTATTACGGAAGCGGCGGTCGGAGCAGGCGTCTCCGGTATCCTTTTTCTTGTGACGCTGAAGAAGATCAGGAGAGAGGACAGTGCTGAACCCGGTGAGACGGAGGATGAAGTTTGAAAGTAAACTTTCAAACTTTGATTGGCGGGTCAGATGACCATGCAAGCATGGTCGCCTGACCCTGGAGGAGCAATTTATGAAAAATACATTTCGCAGATGGCTCGATGGGGATATTGACCTCATGGAGGACATCACACGCACTGCCCATGAACATGATATGGACCGGGATGAGATCAAGGCGCGCAAGAAAAAGGTTTCCGAGATCATACGGCAGAGAGAAGATGCACAGAGCATCATCCTCGCGGAAGAAAAGGGATTCCGGATTTTTTACAATATTGCTGCGATCATCTGCTGTGCAATGCTGATTGCTGTACTTCTGTACTGTGTTGCAAATCTCCCGAGATTCGGTCAGGAAAATGCTCAGGCGACCGTTGTCACCCGGCGATATATCGAGAGAGGTCTCGAGGAGACCGGCGCGGTCAATATAGTATCCGGTATGATTCTGGACTACCGTGCATTTGATACGCTCGGCGAATCGCACGTTCTTTTCACGGCTCTTGTCTGCGTCATGGTCCTTCTGCGCAAGGACTGGAAGAACATGAACTCGAAATTCGAGGATTACAGCAGTATTCGGTCTGATCGATACTTTCAGACAGAGAAGGATGCAATTCTTCAGACGATTGGTATTGTCCTTGTTCCATGCATCTTCGTCTTCGGAGCGTATGTTTTGCTCAATGGTCAGAACTCTCCCGGCGGCGGTTTTTCCGGCGGGGCGATTCTGGGAGCGGCTATGATTATTTTCACATCTGCATTCGGGTTCAGGAAAGTCGACCGCTTCTTTACCTTGAAACTGTCGAGTTACGTGACATTCGTGGCACTCTCATTCTACAGTTTCGCGAAGGGATACGTTTTTATAACAGGTGCGAACGGTCTGGATAATCACATCCCGAAAGGAATTCCGGGAGCGATTTTATCCGGAGGCCTGATTCTGCCGCTGGACATCGCAGTCGGCCTTGTTGTGGCATGTACCATGTACGGCTTTTACAGTCTCTTCCGCCGAGGCAGTATCGGAGGAGGATAAAAGATAGAAGGAAAAAAAGATGCTGGAAACTCTATTGGTTAATTACGAGGAAGCGGCGGCAATCATTCTGTTTGGTATTGGCCTTACTATGCTGCTTTTCCATCGCAACCTCATTAAGAAACTTATCGGAATGAACATTATGGATACAGGTACATTTTTGTTCCTCGCGTCCATGGGTTATATCTCCGGTAGAAAAGCGCCCATTATTACGAACGGCGTTACAAATGTGGAAGCATATATCAACCCGGTGCCTGCAGGTCTTGTTCTGACCGGTATCGTGGTATCCGTCTCGGTCACAGCTGTCATGCTCTCCCTGACGATCCGCTTATACAGGCGGTATCACACCCTGAATCTCGATGATGTCTATATTCTGTCGAAACATCAGACGGAGGACAGATGACGTGAATATGATAAGAAACTTTCCGCTCTTTACCATTGTGCTGAGCCTGTTCTCAGGCGTTTTGTGTACAATGCTGAAGGGTAAAACAGCAAAATACTACACTTTGATTTATGAGTGTTTCCTCATAGTGCTGGTATTCTTCGTGCTCTGGTACACTTACCGGACGGGAGATTCCTTCACTTACACGATGGGTGAATTCCCGGCGCCGTGGGGCAACGAGATCCGCGCGGGCGTTCTGGAAGCCACCCTTGCTCTCAGTTTTCTGATCATCATATTCTGCAGCGTGTTGGGCGGATGGAAATTTCTGGTGGTGGATGTCGACGAGACAAAAGTCAATCTGTATTTTACGCTGATCAATCTGCTGACTGCAGCTCTGATGGCAATGATCTGGACAAATGATATCTTCACCGGATATGTATTTCTTGAAATCATGACGCTGACGTCCTGCGGACTTATGATCGTTCGCGAAATAGGCCGGACAACGCTTGCGGCGGTTCGGTATATGATTCTGAATCTGCTCGGATCCGGATTGTTCCTTCTCGGCGTGGTTTTGCTTTATGACATTACGGGACATCTGCTTATGGTCCCGATGCAGGAAAATATTGCGACAATGGCGGGCACTTCCGCCGCTATGGAGCCGGTCACAATGTCACTGGGTATTCTGACCATAGGTCTCTCCATAAAGAGCGGTCTGTTTCCGTTCCATTTCTGGATGCCGGATACATACGGATGGTCAACGCCGACATCGGCCTCGATTCTTTCATCGATTGTTTCGAAGGCGTATATATTTCTTCTGTTCAAGATCTACTATCGATGTATCGGAATCGAGGTATTTGAACGCCTTCCGATCCGCAAGATTTTGTTCATTCTCGGCATCCTTGGAATGATTTTCGGCTCGATCTCTGCGATACGAAAGAGCAGTGTCAATCGCATGGTCGCCTATTCATCGGCAGCTCAGATCGGTTATATTTATATGGGAATCGGCATCGGAGGAATGATGGGGTACACGGCGGCTATGTTCCATATCCTTGTCCATGCGGTCACGAAATCCCTGCTGTTTCTTACAACACCGCGCCTTGCGGAAGTGTCCGGTGACAGCCTTCTGTTCAAGAACCTACAGGGCAGCGCGCATCGCGCCAAGGACGCGGGTATTGTTTTCCTTTTGTGCTCGCTGTCGATGGTAGGTATTCCGATTTTTGCCGGATTTTCCTCAAAGCTTATGTTCGCTCTGTCCGCTGCGCAGGCTGATAACATGAAGATACTCTTTTTTACGATGTCAGCCCTGGCAATCAGTTCTGTCCTGAATGCGCTGTACTTCCTGCGCACGGTCATCCGAATCTACACGGAAGGACGAGGGGGTGCGGATATTTCCGCCCATAAGCTCTATGAGGAGGAAAAGGGTATACGGGGCGTTGCATATGACATGGAGGATGACGAAGAAGAGGAAGAAACAACGCTCTCTAAGATGGAGTTCAGGATTCCGGCGGCCATTCTCATCGGCATGAACCTGTTCCTTGGCCTGTTCTCGTGGTATACGGTCGATCTGATTCAGAAGGGACTGGAGATGTTCCCGTAAAGAAAACAAGGAGTAACCTATGATTCTTTTACTGACAATTTTATTCCCGATCATTTCGGGAATCATCATCTCTATCCCGGAGATGGAAAACAGAAAGAGACATATTTTCTATATCGCAGCCCTGTTCATAACGGATATTCTGGGAGCAGTCACGATCCTGAACGGAGGAAGTGTCCGTCTGTTCGCGTTCACGGACACGATCAGTGCGTATTTTACAACGGACGGGATCGGCAGGTTCTTTATGATTTTCGTCATGCTGCTCTATACGGTCACATGCTTTTACGCATTTGAATATATGAAGATGGAAGAGCGGGAGAATGTGTTCTTCGCATTTTATTTTGTCTGTTTCGGAGCCATGTTGGCTGTGTGCCTTGCAGGAAATCTGGTCACATTGTACCTATGCTTTGAGATGGCGACGCTCACTTCCATGCCGCTGGTCCTGCACGAGATGACCAAGGCTGCGGTATCCGCGGCACTCAAATATCTGTTTTATTCGATCGGAGGAGCCCTGCTGGGTCTTCTTGCCGTATTCTTCGTGACCTATTGTTCTGCAGATCCTGGCGTTTTCGTTCAGGGAGGCTCGCTCGATATGGCACGAATAGCGGGAAATGAGAAGCTCCTTCTTGCCATGGTATTTATCGGGATCGTGGGATTCGGTACGAAGGCCGGTCTGTATCCGATGCACGGATGGCTGCCGACCGCTCACCCGATCGCACCGGCACCTGCTTCCGCACTTCTGTCCGGAATCATTGCCAAGGCAGGTATCATAGCGATCATTCGCCTTGTTTATTTTTCAGTAGGAGCGGATTTCCTCCGCGGTACATGGGTGCAGTATGCATGGATGACGTTGTGTATGCTGACGATCTTTATGGGCTCAATGATGGCTTATAAAGAAAAGGTCACGAAGAAACGTCTTGCCTATTCCACAATCAGTCAGATCTCCTACATAAACCTCGGCCTTGCACTTCTCACGCCGGAGGGAGCGGTCGGAAGTCTCCTGCATGTGGCAGCCCACGCGACTTCCAAAGGCTGTCTCTTCCTTGCCGCAGGTGTTTTCATCTATAAGCTCGGTAAGAGGAACGTTACGGAACTTCGAGGGATCGGCAAACAGCTTCCGATCACCATGTGGTGTTTCCTGATTGCATCCCTCTCTCTGGTGGGAATTCCGCCTATGGGAGGATTTGTGAGCAAATGGTACATTGCTCTCGCCGCAGTTGGAGACGGCATGGGGATCTATTCGATTCTTCCGCCGGTCATTCTGCTGGTTTCCGCTCTGCTGACTGCAGGATACCTGCTTCCGGTCGCTATAGATGCATTCTTCCCGGGTCATGAGGAAGAAGAAGGTCATACGGGTAAAGCGAAAGCTGTCGAAAAGCAGGGAAAGACTTCTAAAGTTCCCGCTGTCACCGAGTCCGCTCTCATGTATGTCCCGATGCTTATACTCTCCGCAGCAGCTGTGTGCGTCGGCGTCTTCGGCTCACAGATCGCGGATATCATGATTAAATTCTTCTGAACGAATCAGAAAATCCTGTATAGATTAGGAGCATTAACGTGAATCAGTACCTGATTATTGTGCCGCTCCTGATTCCCTTCTTAGGAGGCAGCCTGCTTCTTTTGAGGCCGATTCAGGACGACCATATAAGAAATGTATATTGTGAGATCGTGGCCTGTGTCACTTCTGTGACAGTATGGGCGGTCCTTGCCTATGGCTCAAGGACTCCGGTCACGGTATACAGTTTCATAGAAGGATTTGCCATAAATTTCAAGGTGGACGGACCGGCGATGCTGTTTGCAGGTATGGTCTCGGTCATGTGGCCGCTGGTGCTATTGTATGCATTTGACTATATGGAACATTCGGTCAGAAAGAATGCATTTTTCGCATTCTACGTGATGACCTACGGCGTCACACTCGCAATCGCTTTTTCTGCGGATCTTGTGACGATGTATGTCTTTTTTGAGATGCTGACTCTGGTCACATTGCCGCTGGTAGCTCACTATCAGAATCACGCGAGTCTGTTCGCGGCGAGAAGATATGTCGCGTATTGTATCGGAGGGGCTTCGCTCGCATTTGTTGCCGTTGTCATGGGAACCATGGGCGGAGGCGGAGACTTCGATTACGGCGGGAGCCTTTCCGGGCTTTTCTCAGATGAGCTGATGCGAATCATTTTCCTGTTCGGCTTCTTCGGATTCGGAACAAAGGCTGCGATTTTTCCTCTTTACAACTGGCTTCCGCAGGCTTCGGTCGCACCGACGCCTGTCACAGCGCTTCTGCATGCGGTCGCGGTCGTCAACTCCGGCGTATTTGCGGTGATGCGGCTCGCATGGTATGTATACGGACCGGAAGTCCTGCTCGGTACCGCGACGCAGAATATATGTGTGATCGCATCCGAGTTCACGCTCGTTTTTGCAGCGGTTATGGCACTCAAGGAGAGGCACTTTAAGCGGAGACTGGCCTACTCGACAGTCAGTAACCTGTCCTATATGCTCTATGGCATCATGCTGATGACGCCGCAGGGATTGACCGGAGGACTTGCCCACATGCTGTTCCACAGTGTGATCAAGATGTCTCTGTTCCTCTGCGCAGGTGCATTTATGCATGTGACCGGAAACGAATATATTTATGAAGTGAACGGTGCCGGAAGACGGATGCCATGGACATTTGCATTCTATACGATGGGGGCGCTGTCTCTGACAGGTATTCCGCTGTTCTGCGGATTTATCTCCAAATGGCGGCTTATCTGGGCAGGTATAAGCGCTATGACGCCGGTCTCAATCGCCGGTACTGTCTGTCTTATTCTTTCGGCGTTCCTGTGCGCGATGTACACGATTAACATCAGTATTCGTGCATTCTTCCCCATGCAGGGGACGGATAACTATGCATATCTTAAGGGACGGAGAGAAGCGGGCTGGCGTATGCTCGTTCCGATCGGGTTCTTCGCAGCTTTGAATGTTCTGTTCGGACTGTTCTCGGGACCGGTCCTGGCATTTCTTGAAAATATAGCAACGGGGGTGATGTGATATGGTAATCTCACTACTTGTGTTCCTGCCGATATTCGTATCTCCCTTCGTTTACATCCTCGGGAGAAGGAATGAAAAGCTTCGCGATGACGCGGTGATCGTGTTCACGTTCCTGATGCTGGCATTAGCCGTCTTTCAAGCGGTCTCCGTCGCTTCGATTCTTTCGAATGCGGAAGACGCCGCTTCTGCTTCGGGATTACCCGGACTGGACATTCCCGGAGTTTTTGTCTACGGGCTCAGCTTTACGGCCGATGGATTCCGGGCAGTCTACAGTCTCGTCACAGCCATTATGTGGGCCGGGACGACGCTGTTCTCCAAAGAGTATTTTGCCCACGAGAGAGAGGGACTTGATCGATACTGGATGTTCGTTATCATGACACTGGGCGCGACTCAGGGCGTCATGCTCTCAGCGGATCTCATGACGAGTTTTGTATTTTTTGAAATTCTTTCTCTGACTTCCTTCACGTGGGTCATCCACGAGGAGACCGCCGGCGCGATCCGGGCAGCGTACACCTACCTCTTTATCGCGGTCATCGGCGGGCTTGTCCTGTTCATGGGCCTGCTCCTTGTGAGAGAGACCTGCGGGACACTCGCGTTCCGTGATCTCGCCGCGGCAGTCTCGTCCGCCTCACAGGATTCCTCGTCCGGACGCAGGATCTTCGCCGGTGCGGTCTGTATTTTGTTCGGGTTCGGCTGTAAGGCCGGAATGTTCCCCGTTCATGTATGGCTGCCGAAAGCACATCCGGTCGCACCTTCGCCGGGATCGGCTCTTTTATCCGGAATACTGACCAAGGTCGGTGTGTATGGCATCATTATGACGGCGACGCAGGCTCTGTTCGGGAGCCGTGCGTTCGGGCTGCTGATTTTCACACTCGGACTCGTTACGATGTTCCTCGGAGCACTCCTTGCTCTGTTCTCCGTGAATCTGAAGAGAACGCTGGCCTGCTCATCCATGTCACAGATCGGATTCATCCTGACCGGTATCGGCATGGCGACATTTACAAATGCATTGGGCGAGGCGCACGGGGAGGAGGGCGTCACGCTGGCACTTTCCGGAGCCATGCTGCATATGGTGAATCATTCTCTGCTGAAGCTGGTGCTCTTTATGGCTGCAGGCGTTGTTGTCATGAATCTGCATAAGCTGAATCTGGATGATATAAGAGGTTGGGGGCGCAATAAGGTATTCCTGAAGATCGCTTTTGCGCTCGGCGGGCTCGGTATCAGCGGCGTTCCGCTTTTTAACGGATATATTTCAAAGACAATGCTGCACGAGGGGATTGTTCATGGCATAGAGGTCACGGAGTCTATAGCCGGAATGGGAGGCTTGCATGCCTTTTTCCGGATCGGCGAGTGGGTGTTCCTGATCTCGGGCGGATTTACCTTTGCATATATGCTGAAGCTTTTCATCTGCGTGTTCCTTGAGAGGAATCGGGACGAGGCGGTCCAGGCTGTTTATGACGAGAATCCGGCCTGCATGAATCGCGCGTCGACCGTCGCGGTCTTCGGATCTTCACTGTTCATGGTGATTCTCGGCCAGCCGTTCGTCATGACGCGTATCGCTGCTCTGATGAACGGAAGGGAGGAGATTTTGGAGTTTGCGGCATTTACTTTCGAGAACCTGAAAGGCGGCTTCATTTCGCTCGGAATCGGAGCGCTTCTGTACATCTTTGTCGTGAGGCGTGTGCTTATGCGCGGCGGTTCCTATATCAATCTCTGGCCTTCCGGGCTCGATCTTGAGGATATGCTCTACCGCCCGCTGCTTACGAAGTGGCTGCCGGATATCGGCGGCGCGGTGGCGAGGGTGTTCGGCGAGAATCTTATTCTCACGCCGGTTTGTCGTTGTATCGTTTTCCTCGGATCACTGATTGGCCGAATTCTCTGCGACAGTACCGATGCGCTCATTCTCCTTCTGCGAAAGAGTATCGTCCGGGAGATGCCTGTGCGTGCCCGTCGTGACATGAACCCGACCCGTATGGAGATTTTCCTTCGTGATACGAACGAGGCGGTCTCTACGATTTTCGCCGGTTTCTCTTTTGCACTCGGCATGACCTGTGTCGGCGTGCTCCTGATTCTCGGCGTGCTTGCATTTATTCTCTTCTTTTAATCTCCGGTGCAGTATTCCCGCGACGTAAGTCTGTGATAAATGTGCAGAAAATGAAACATATCTCTGATGCAGAATGCGATAGAAAGGTCCATTATGTCCAAAACAGAACTCAGCACTTTGTGCTACCTCGAACAAGACGGAAAATACCTGATGCTCCATCGGGTCAAAAAAAAGAAAGACATCAATAAAGAAAAATGGATCGGAGTAGGAGGCCACTTCGAAGCGGAGGAGACCCCCGAAGAATGTGTGATTCGTGAAGTGCGGGAGGAAACGGGATTTACGCTGAATTCGTGGAATTTTCGGGGAATCGTGACGTTCGTGTCCGGAGACGGTGTGGTCGAATACATGCATCTGTTCACGTCCGACGACTTCAGCGGAGAGATGCATGCCTGTGATGAGGGAGAACTTCTGTGGGTGAAGAAGAGTGAGATTCAAAACCTCAACATCTGGCCCGGTGACAGGATTTTTTTCAAACTGATAGATGAAAATCGTCCGTTCTTTTCACTTAAGCTGGTTTACGACGGCCGGGGAGGCCTTTTGACGGCAAAGCTTGACGGGAAAGAGTACGATTTCAGCGCTATATTAAAATGAAAAAATGCAGCCTTACCTTAGAGGATGGAGAATACCTCAGGCAGGGCTGCATTTTGCTATGTATACTTTTATTTTACTTCATGTCATTGGCTGACATGAACTCGCGAAGCCGCTTGAATGTCTCTTCGCTTATGTCGTGCTCGATCTTGCAGGCGTCGTCCTCAGCTGTTCTGGGGTTCACGCCGATATTTTCAAAAAAGCTTGTAAGGACTTTGTGTCTGGTATATGTGTGACGTGCGATTTTGAGACCTTCATCCGTTAATGTAATGTAACCATCCGCATCCATATTGACCAGGCCTTTTTCACGGAGCTTTTTCATTGCAATGCTGATGCTGGGTTTCGAATAGCCGAGTTTATATACGATATCAATGGATCTTACTTTGCCGAGCTGTTCACGCAGCATGAGAATCGCCTCGAGATAATCCTCGGAAGACTCATTATAATTCATCGTTTCCTCCTGACTGCCGGATCTGTGAATCAAGCAATGTGTTTGTCGGTTCTAAGCCGCATCATTAGAATACCATAGAAAAAAAAGGATTTCAAGTCAACATGAGAGGGCGCCGGCCGGCAGTATGCACTTTCCCGTACGGATTCGCATGAAATGAGATAGTGTCTTTTATAATTTCTTTTATTTGTGTATAATTATTAGTAGTAAACGGTCAATCCGGCCGAATACATCAGCATTTTTGTTCTTGAATTGACTTATGAGGTGATCCTTGATGAAAAGATTTCGGGAACTCCTGAATGAGAGATGGGCTGCGTATACATTTGCAGCATGCAGTGCTGTCCTTCTGTATCTGCTGCTCGGCCATATCGGGAATATTGGAGGAGTTTTTGTCAAAATATATAAGCTCACAGGCCCTGTCCTCGGAGGCGTTGTTATTGCATATCTGATGGATCCTCTGGTCAGTCTGATTGAGAAACCGATGCATGATTGGTTTCAAAATGAAAATCAGAGGCACGCTGTCGCCGTGGCAGTTGCCGCACTTCTCATCGTGGCGTTGTTCATTCTGCTCTTGATTGCTCTGGTACCGGCTCTGATCGACAGTGTCATGACGTTCGTCGGCAATATCAACATATATGTCCGCACAGCCGAAAGATTTATCAATTATCTGAATCGAATCGCATCTGAAAACAATTTAGATATTTCAGGTATTACGACTTATGGTCAGGAAATGTTGGACAGTGTTCTCGATATCCTTCCGAATAGTATCAATACCATCATGACTACATCTCATAGTATGGGATCCAGTATCATCAATCTGATCATCAGCTTCATCCTTGCTATCTATTTCCTGAACGGCAAGGAGAAGATCATGAAAGAGATAGAGCGGCTTCGCCACGCCATGTACAATGACGAGACGTATGAATCACGCACGAAGTTTTTCAGGCGATGCAATGAGATCATGCTGAGCTTCGTCATTTATGACATCCTGGATGCATTGATCGTGGGGATTGCAAACGCCGTCTTCATGATGATCACAGGAATGAGTTACATCCCGCTGATCTCCACCATTGTCGGCGTTCTGAATCTTCTGCCTACTTTCGGTCCAATCGTCGGCGCAGTGATCGGCGGTCTGATCATCCTTCTGAATAACCCTATCCATGCGATGTGGTTCATCATTTTCACGATTGTTCTGCAGACGATAGACGGCTATATCATAAAGCCAAGGCTCTTCGGAGGATCCATGGGCGTATCGGGCGTTGCGATCCTGATCATGATCATTGTGGGCGGAAATCTGTTCGGAGCGATCGGCATTCTTCTGGCTATCCCGTGCACTGCTATCTTTGCGTTTATGTATGATGAAGTTATACTTCCCTGGATCCGTAACAGACGTCTTCAGTATGAAGGCCAGGAATCCGGCGCTGAGCACAGCGGGCGCGAGGAAGTGCAGGAGACATCCGAGGAAGACGCCGCAAATACTGAACAACATGTCAGGCATAGTGTACTTGATGAAGCCGTTCACGAAGAAAAACCGGCATTGTGAAAAGTCTCCTGTGGATCGATCGCAGACGTGCGCAGTGGGGGCACTTACGCGCCGCGCACGCCGCGGCAAGAACGCCGAGGCTTGAAATCGACAGATTGCTGAGGGACAGAAAAGGGGTGTTTACATGAGAAAGAGACCTGCTCGCAAAAAGAATCCTCTTTATAAGAGTTTTGGTTATGCATTTGAGGGTATTTTCAATACGTTCGGTGCAGAGAGAAATATGAAGATTCACTGTCTGATGGCCATAGCTGTTGTAGTCGCGGGTATTATATGCCGGATAACCAGAATAGAATGGTTCATATGTCTTATACTCTTCGGGCTGGTGACCAGTCTCGAGCTCGTCAACACGGCGGTCGAGGCTGTGGTTGACCTTGTAACGGAGGAGAAAAAACCGCTGGCCAAGAAAGCCAAAGACGCTGCGGCGGGAGCGGTTCTGATTGCAGCGATATTTGCAGCGTTGATCGGCCTTGCGATATTTGTTCCCAAAGTTCCGGATGCCATAGATGTGTTCGGGATAAACTGGGATCCATGGTAATTTATCAAGAACGCTTCAGCGTTCTTGCCGCGCCGCGCATGGTGCGAAGCACCTTCCTTAATGCGCGGCTGCGATCCGCCGGAGGCTTTTAATCTCTGACGCAGGTATGTATCCCATGTCAGAGATAAGCTTCATTTTGCGCATTCATCTCACGACTAAAGTCACGAGAATTCTGCGTCAGAGATTAAATAAGCATCGTACAATGTGGGCAGGAACGCCAAGACATTTATGCTAACAGAAGCTCAGATCATTAGGTATACCTTCTACTGAAAATGTTTCATAAATACTTAACTTGACTGTCAATTTAAAACACGTTACTATCATAATGAAAGCATTTGAAAAGTGAGGGTAATTATGGAAACAATGGATGAGCGCCGCGATGCGATAGTTGCTCTTGTCAATGAAAAAAGCAACATTACATTTGCAGAACTGAAAAAGAGGTTCCCTCAGGTATCCGATATGACGATCAGGACAGATCTCAAAGCCCTTGACGAGGCGAAGAGAATTGTCCGAGTTCATGGCGGCGCCAAGTCGGTGGAACAAGTCATCGGTAACGACGATCTTCTCGGAAAGAGAGCTGTCAGGAACGTGGAAGCCAAACAGCTCATCGCTGAGAAGGCGATAAAACTCATTCGGCCGAATACGACGGTGTTCATCGATTCCGGGAGTACCACGACTTTGATGGCCAATCTGTTCCCGGATGTACAGTGCGTAATATTTACGAACAGTCTGAGCTGCGGTATCGAACTCAGTAAGCTTACAAAGGCACGTGTTTATATAGTCGGCGGACTTTTGAATCGAAATTCTCTCAGCGTTGTCGGATATTCAGCGCTCAAAGAGATGGACCCGGTGAATTTTGATATGGCTTTTCTCGGAGCGACGAGCTATGACGAGCAGCTTGGCTTTACCTGTGAATCCGCTGAGGACAATGCTATTAAGAGGATGGCCATCTCAAAGTCCGTGCAGAACATTATTCTGATGGATGCTTCAAAACTGGGCCGGCGCGGATCGTTTACGATCGGAAAGCTTAACGAAGTGACGGATGTTGTGATGGATGAGAATATCCCGGATGATTTCAGGCAGTCATGCGTCCGCAATAATGTAATGCTGCACTGA
This sequence comes from Lachnospiraceae bacterium, assembly GCA_017433725.1. Lineage (GTDB taxonomy): Bacteria > Bacillota > Clostridia > Lachnospirales > Lachnospiraceae > Chordicoccus. The sequence continues at coordinate 38,301 of JAFRGQ010000076.1, read as the reverse complement.
CGCCGATTTTTCCCGGTTCCGTATTAACTGCATTGCTAAATCATTGGAATTGAGTGATATTGCATAGCGGACAGCTTTTCGGGACCGGATTGTTTGCGTAGCCTAATCTACAGGGTGAGTGCTATAATGAAAACTGTCTTGCGGAAGAGAGGATCTTTTTCGCAAGAATCGAATACTTCGACTGTTCTCGATGTGAAGCAGGGGAATGAGTCGACTTGGAAATTATCAACCTGACGCAGCAAGCCTGTACCTTGTGCGGAAGCGATGAGACATAACGATGAAGCGGAAATGCAGTATTTCCGTTCCTGTTTGTGTGCTCTGGCGCTCCGCAAAGGGAGCGCCTTTTTCTGTGCTTTTACAGATCGAAAAATCGCTTCCGACAGTAAAGGAGTGTCCTATGGAAAACCGAATTGCTCTTATCAGCATCATCGTGGAGGATGCGGAATCAGTTGAGAAAATCAATTATCTTCTTCATGGCTACGCAGAATACATTATCGGCCGCATGGGAATACCTTATCGCGAGGCCGGAGTGAATCTGATTGCGGTGGCGATCGATGCACCGATTGACACGATCAATACCCTGACCGGAAAGCTCGGAAGACTTTCGGGAGTGAGCGCAAAGGCGGCATGTTCAAATGTGCGTAGGGCGTGAGAAGCAGGTTACATGAGGAGGAATATTTATGCAGGAATTCAGAGAACTGGCAGATAAACTGAACAGAGATAATGACCTCCCGCGTTCTGAGTTTCTCTCTCTGATTGCAATGCGGAGGACCCTTTCTGCAGAAGAGCGCAGCTATCTGTACAGTCTCGCCCGGGCGAAAGCCGACCGGGTCTATGGAAAAGCTATTTATCTGCGGGGGCTGATTGAGTTCACAAATATCTGCCGCAACAACTGCAACTACTGCGGCCTTCGCCGGGATAACCGCAAAGTCAATCGCTACCGTCTGTCGAAAGAGCAGATCCTGGAATGCGCCGACCGCGGATATGATTTAAATTTCCGGACCATTGTCCTTCAGGGCGGAGAGGATCTGCGATACTCCGACGATGACATATGTGAGATCGTTTCCGGAATCAAGGAGCGGCACCCGGACTGCGCGGTGACGCTTTCCATCGGCGAGAAGAGCCGGGAGAGTTATGAGAGATATTTCAGGGCGGGCGCAGACCGCTATTTGCTCAGGCATGAGACTGCGAACGAGGAACACTATCGGCATCTTCATCCCGCGGAACTCAGTATGAAAGCCAGGATGGAATGCCTCTATATGCTGAAGGATATCGGCTATCAGGTAGGAGCGGGCTTTATGGTGGGCTCACCCTTCCAGACAGAGGAGTGCTACGCGGACGACTTTGCTTTTCTGCATAAACTGCAGCCGGAGATGATCGGAATCGGACCGTTCATCCCGCATCATGACACTCCGTTCCGTGATATGTCTAGCGGAACGCTGGAAGATACTTTGTTTTTCCTTGCGCTGCTGAGGATTTCATTTCCGGAGGTTCTGCTTCCGGCGACAACAGCGCTCGGTACGATTCATCCGCTTGGCAGGGAGATGGGAGTCAAGGCGGGTGCAAATGTCATTATGCCCAACCTCTCCCCGACCGACGTTCGCAAGGATTACCTGCTGTATGACGGTAAGATCTGCACCGGAGACGAGGCTGCCGAGTGCAGGAAGTGCATGGAGATGAGGATGGAGAACATCGGATATCGTGTGGTCACGTCTAGGGGAGATCACGTGAAATTTAGCAATATGTGTGAAAAGAAAGGTACAAGCGGATGTTAAAAGACCTGCATTTTCCGGGATCAAAACTGAAGAACGATGTACAGGGAACTGATCCGGGTATTCGAATAGCCGATGCGAACATTAAGCAGCTGTTCCCGGAAGGCCTGGTCTATTCCTCGCCTGCCCGCGGAACCTGGACGATCGCCCACACATCGATGCTGATACCCGGCAGCCATCAGATTTTTGTGTGTCCGAGCTGCTGCCTCAGAGGTGTTGTGCTCTCGGCGGAAGAAATGGGGGCGATGGAACGCTTCTCAATGCTGGAGTTCACGGATGAGCATATCTTAAAGGGCGATCTTGAGTCAATGATCATAGAGGGCGTCACCGAAATCCTTCTCGAGATGGAGAAAAAACCGACCTGCGTTCTGCTTTATACGAGCTGTGTACAGCATTTCCTGAATATTGATCTGAGCCTGGTCTACCGGGAATCGGCAGCACGCTTCCCGGATATTGATTTTATTGACTGCTACATGCTGCCGACGATGCGAAAGCATTTCACACCGGAGAAGATGCAGTGGCGCCAGCTGTACAGAGCGGTGCAGCCGCTCCCGGTCAACGAGAAGGCAGTCAATTTTATCGGTTCCTATTATGCGATCGATGCGGATTGTGAGCTATACGATCTGCTCGGGGTTCGGGAAGACAGGGAAGGTGCCGGAGCCGACCGAGATGCGGGGAAGGCTGCGAGTATCGCGGCTCCCTTAAACACCGCTTCAGGGAAGGACGGTTTCATTGTGAGGCAGCTTCCGACGCTCGATCGGTATGAAGAATACAAATGCATGGGAGAAGCTCTCGCCAACATCTATTTCAATCCTGTCATTAAGTTCGCCGCCGACGATATGGAAAAGCGTCTCGGTCAGAAAGGCATTTACCTTCCGGCACTGTACGATTTCCGGGAGATCGAGCGGTGCGAGCGGGCGCTGACGGAGGAGCTCGGGAGACCGATTCCTACTGACGCAAGGGTCCGGTTCGATACTCTTCGGTATGAAGCGGAGGATGCACTGAGGAAAGCAAAAACGGCAGTCGGGATTCGTGAAATCGCAATCGACGGAGCGGCGGTCACACGGCCGCTCAGCCTTGCGAAGATGCTCTTCAAGCAGGGATTCAGGGTGACCCGTGTGTATGCGGATGCATTTCTTCCGGAAGAAACGGAAGATTTCAGATGGCTTGCGATACATGCCCCTGAGATTCGCATTTACCCGATGACGGATTCGCGAATGCGAAGAGCAGACAGAAAGCCGGAAGGTCCCGGATTCGTCGCGATCGGTCAGAAAGCCACATATTTTACAGGCACAAGGCATTTTGTGAATCTCGTGGAAAACGGCGGACTTTACGGATTCAGAGGAATCCGGCGCCTCGCGGAGCTGATCGAGGATGCCGCAAAACATGAAAAAGATCCGGGCAAACTTATACAGATCAAGGCGCTCGGGTGTACTGAGAACTGCGCTCGGCTTTCGGCTGTTATGACACCTTAATGGAGAGATAAGAACATGAGAATTGTAAAACGCGTGCTGTCCACGTACTCGGCCGATAACTTCGGCGTGTGCTCAGCCCTCTACGAGCTCGGCGGTCTGGTGGTCATGCACGACGCATCCGGCTGCAACTCCACCTACAACACGCACGACGAACCGCGCTGGTACAACATGGACAGTCTGGTCTTCATATCCGGTCTGACGGAAAAGAACGCGATTTTCGGGAATGATGACAAGCTGATTTCGGATCTTGTCACGGCGGCGCACGAATTCCACCCTCGCTTTATTGCGGTCTGTGGAGGTCCGCTTCCCCATATCATCGGGACGGATTTCCGGGCGGTCGCGAAAGCGGTCGAGAGACAGTGCGAAATTCCGACATTCGGATTTCAGACAAACGGTATGGACTCCTATATAAGCGGCGCCGGCCAGGCGCTGGAGGCTCTTGTCAGTTTAATGCCGGGAGAAGAGATCGATACAGCAGGTCCCGCGAAAGAAAACAATTCGGGGGAGACTGCGTTAGGTCTCTTCCGTAAGAATACAGGTCCCGTTAAGGAAAATATATCGGGGGAGACAACGGTTGATCTTTTACGGAAGAATACAGGTCCCGCAAAGGTGAATATTCTGGGAGTGACTCCGCTTGATTTTTCCATGAACGGGAGCGTCGAAGAGCTGAGAAGACTGCTTGAGAGAAAAGGCTTCAGAGTGGGAAGTACATGGGCGATGGGAGATGACCTCGATCATCTTCTTAAATCCGCTGACGCCTCCGTGAATCTCGTAGTCTCTGCGGTCGGACTCAGAGCGGCAGCTGCCATGGAAAAAAGATTCGGTATTCCCTATGTCATCGGGCTTCCGGCAGGGAAAAAGGTGACGGAACGAATTGTAGATGAACTCCGAAGGAAGGCGGCATGTGACAGGGGGCACATTGAATATGCCGCAGAACCGCAGAATCCTGAACAATGTCAGAACGCCGACATCCTTATTATCGGGGAGCCGGTTCAATCACTTGCGATTCGGGAAACCCTGAGCGTGTCATTCGGAACGGACCATACCCGAATCATCAGCCCCATGCATGGACTGCCGAAGGAGATTATCAGTCTCGGCTGTGAGAAGGTGGAGCTGGAGGACAAACTCAGAGAGGCGTGTGCCTCTTCGAAACATGTGATTGCAGACCCGCTCTATGCGAGACTGCTGCCGAATGAGCGGGATAAGTTCATTTTCCTTCCACACGTGGCCTATTCCGGAAGATACTACGAGAATGAGGTGCCGGTCCTTATTGGGGAACGGCTTGACAGATGGATAGAGAGTGCTATGGCCGGCAATCTGTGAAGGATATAGTGTTTTCAAATCAGAATGCTTTTTCGTGAAAAGGATAGATACAACAGAAGAAAACATCCGAATGGAGATATATAGATATGAAGAAGATAGCAATTTACGGCAAAGGCGGCATCGGCAAGTCAACGATGACCGGAAACCTGGCAGCTGCCTTTGCGACGCTCGGTAAGAAAGTCGTTCAGATCGGGTGTGACCCGAAAGCGGATTCCACAATCAACTTGTTAGGAGGGGAGCCGCTCATGCCGGTCATGGATTATTACAGGGATCATGACATGGAACCGGATTTCGAACACATCGGCAAGACCGGATTCGGCGGTGTTTTTTGCATCGAGACCGGCGGTCCGACCCCGGGCCTTGGTTGTGCCGGCCGCGGAATTATAGCAACATTCAACCTGCTTGAGGAGCTGGATGTATTCGGACGCATCAAACCGGATGTCGTTCTCTATGATGTCCTGGGAGATGTGGTCTGCGGCGGATTCGCTGCACCGATCCGCGAGGGCTACGCGGAGGATGTCCTCATCGTCACTTCGGGTGAGAAGATGGCTCTCTACGCAGCCAACAATATATCCACAGCGGTAAAGAATTTTGAGGACAGAGGCTATGCGACAGTCCGTGGCGTCATTTTCAACCGAAGAAATATTCCGGCTGAGGAGAACAAAGTGAAAGCCTTCGCGGACAGCATCGGAGTACCGATCGTCGCGGATATTCCGAGGAGCGATGATATCAGTAACTTTGAGGATCAGGGAAAGACAGTGGTTGAAGGGAACCCGGATCTTCCGGTCAGCAGAAGTTTCATCGAGCTCGCGGAGATGCTGCTTAAGGATCCGCCGAAGGAAGAGAGGGAGACGTATCGCTTCTATCATTAATTGCAGGGAGAAGCCTGAACTAAGCTAAATCCGAAAGGAACAGATATATGGAACCATTTTATCTCACAGCCGCCGAATTCGCCCGGCGGGGCAGGTCCGATTTTCCGAAGGAAGAATCGCCGTCCCACGCATTGATTTACAGCTCGCCGGCTACATTGTCCTATAATTCACCGGGTGCCAACGGCTACGGCGTCAAGCGCGCAGGCCTGGCTATACCCGAGTCCGTCATGCTTCTGGTATCACCGGGCTGCTGCGGGAGGAACAGCACCATTTTAAGCCGCGTCAGCGGTTACAGCGACAGAATGTTCTACCTGCTGATGGATGAGACGGATCTTGTGACCGGACGGCATCTGAAGAAAATCCCGCAGGCGGTTCGCGAAATCGTGGAAGTGCCGGAGAAAAAGCCTAAGGTCGTGGTCATCTGCATCACCTGCGTGGATGCGCTCCTCGGTACAGACCTTGTCCGCATCTGCAAGAAGGCTGAGCAGGAGAGCGGGGTACATGTAGTCCCGAGTTACATGTATGCACTTATGCGTGAGGGCACGAAACCGCCTATGACAGCGATCCGTCAGAGCGTATATTCGCTTCTTGAGAAGAGACCTAAGAATCCGCATGCGGTCAATCTGCTCGGACAGTTCGCGCCCTACGATGATGACTGCGAGATATATCCCATGTTCCGTAAGGTCGGGCTCACGAAGATACGTGAAGTAGGCCGCATGAAGACGCTGGATGAATATCTGGAAATGGGAGAGGCCAATTTTAACCTGGTCCTGAATCCCGAGACGAGGTATGCGGCGGATGACCTGATGGAGCGGCTCGGTATGCCGTACATCGAGATGACAAGATTCTACGATCCGGACCGTATTGCGAAACAGTACGCACTGCTCGGCGGAGCGCTCGGAGTGAAATTTGATGATACGAAATGGCATGCGGAAGCGGAAGCAGCTCTTTCGGCGTTCCGCGAGAAGCACCCGGAGATTACATTTGCAGTCGGACAGACTTTGAACGCGAACCCGTTCGAACTTTCGGCGGCTCTTCTGAAGTTCGGATACCGGGTGGAGAGGATATTTGCAAATGCCTCCCCCGATGACCTGCCATTCATTACGCGTATTGCAAACATGAGCCCGGAGACAAGGATATACACAAGCATCTCTCCGACGATGATGCTTTACAAATGCGAGGGCAGTGTGGACATTACGCTCGGCAAAGACGCCGCATACTATTATCCGGATGCGGCAAATGTACCGTTCTTCTCAGATGTTCAGCCCTTCGGGTACACGGGTCTTATGAGATTGCTTCGGGAGATGGAGGAAGTGCTGTGAAAGGATTGATGAAATATCTGTCACCGTTCGCGCCGGATATTTCCGGGGCAACGGAGGTACTTTTCAGGATGAACGGCCTGATCGTCATTATTGATGCGGGCGGATGTACCGGCAATGTGTGCGGTTTTGACGAGCCGAGGTGGAAGACGGAGAGAAGTGCGATTTTTTCCGCAGGTCTGCGCGATCTTGACGCGATCCTCGGGCGGGACGAGGCTATGATGGGCAAGATCGGGGATGTGCTTCGCCTGATGGGAGATGCGGAGTTCCTGGCGCTTGTCGGAACGCCGGTTCCGTCCGTCATTGCCACGGACTATCAGGCTTTAAAGCGTATGGGGCAGAGAAGGTTCGGAATCAGGACGCTCACGATTCCGACGACGGGTATGGAACTCTACGATAAGGGGCAGGAGCGGGCCTATATGGAGCTCCTCAGAGAATATATCCGGGATGAGAATTATGCGAGTGACGGCTTAGGACAGGACTCCGGCGAAAATGAGATTTCCGATGAGGCCGACAGGATATGTGCCATGGGAATCTTCGGAGCGACCCCCATGGATCTGCTTGAATCGGATACGGAGGACATCCTCCGGGAGAGAGTTCTGGGCTGCGGCGGCAGCGATGTCCGTGTGTTCGGACAGGATGTGAAAGACTTTACGGCTGCTCCGGGCTTCCGTGAGAATCTGGTCATATCGCCGTCAGGTCTGGCTCCGGCCAGATACCTGAAAGAACGCTATGGAGTGCCTTATGAGGTGCGGTATCCGCTGCCTGACAATTATTCCGGATTTCTGCTTGACGGAATGAAAGCGGAAAGGGTTCTGGTAGTCCATCAGGCGGTGCTTGCCGAGACGATCCGGGCTCAGATAAGCGAAGCGTACCCTGATGTGATCTGCGATACGGCGACATTTTTCATGCCGTTCGGGGAATCGATCGCTCTTAAGGAGGAGGACGACTTCATTCAGCTGGTCAGTGACCGGGACTATGATGTGATTGTCGGCGATCCGCTGCTTGAGCGTGCAGTGCGCGGGAAGCGTTTTGTGCCGCTGCCGCATTTTGCGGTATCCGGCGTTCCGATGTGATAAGCCATAGCCCTCTGCATAGTCTGTAGATGTGGTTAAATCATAGTATCGGAACCGCTTTGCGAATCCGATCATCATAATTTGCTCCTCCAGGGTCAGGCGACCATGCTTGCATGGTCATCTGACCCGCCAATCAAAGTTTGAAAGTTTACTTTCAAACTTCGTCGCATACATAGGCATTTTATCGTCAGTTGCTTCTCAACTTTCGATGAGATCTACAGGTGATAACATGGAAAAGTGTTTAAAAATTCGTGTATACGGCATCGTTCAGGGAATCGGATTCCGACCTTTTGTGAGCAGGCTTGCCGATGAGCTGCAGCTTCGAGGCGACGTCTGTAATAAGGGCTCGTACGTTGAAATCCACGCGCAGGCAGAGGAATCCGTCCTGGATGAATTCAAGCGTCGCCTTGTCTCTGATGCCCCTGCAGTTTCCGCCATAATCCGACTCGACGCCGAGGAGATCCGGGAGATCCCGGATGATTCTGTCGGCGAATTCGTGGGAGACACAGAGCAGGTCGAACGGCAAAGATTCCGTATCATAAAAAGTATGCATGAGGCCGGCGAGATATTTGTCTCCCCGGATCTTGCGATATGCCCGTCCTGCAAGCGTGAACTTCTCGATCCGCGCGACAGGCGGTATCTGCATCCGTTCATCAACTGTACGGACTGCGGACCGCGGCTCACGATCCTGGATGGGATGCCCTACGACCGTATCAGGACTTCGATGAAAAAGTTTCCGATGTGTCCGGAATGCGAGTGGGAGTATACTCACCCGGAAACCAGACGTTTTCATGCTCAGCCGGTGTGCTGTAATGACTGCGGCCCGTCGGTTTATCTGTACGATCTGAGAGAGCATACAGATGAGGACGAAGGAGGAAGCGATTCGACTCGCATCACACTGAACGAAGAGGATGAATTCGGTTCCCATCGGGTGACTGCTCGAAATAATGTTGACGGAGGAGATTCGACCCTCATCACACTGAACGAAGAGGATGAATTCGGTCCCCATCGGGTCACTGCCCTTAAAACTGCGAGCGGACTCGATGCAATACGCATTGCCCGTCGAATCATCAGGGAAGGCGGAGTCATTGCAGTCAAAGGCATCGGAGGGTTTCACCTGTGCTGTGATGCGGCAAATGATGCTGCCGTCAGCCGTCTCCGCAGCCTGAAACACAGACCGATGAAGCCTTTTGCCGTTATGATGCGGGATATGGAGACCGTAAAGCGCGAATGCATCGTCCCGGAAGGAGCGGAAAAAATACTGGACGGCGTTCAGAAGCCGATACTGATCCTGGATCGCCGGACAAGAGGCAAACTCATGGCAGACAGCACGGACGGTAACACGGGCACGCTCCCGGCACAAGACAGCATGCCGAGAATCAGCAGCCTCATCGCACCCGATAACGACACGGTCGGGGTCATGCTGCCGTACGCGCCGGTTCAGATCCTGCTCTTTAATTTGCCGGACGACGGAGAGATGACGGATACATTTGTCATGACGAGCGGGAATCCGTCGGGTGCGCCTATCTGCCGCAATGATGCACAGGCACTCGAGTTTCTCGCGCCGATGTGCGATGCGATTCTTTCAAATGACCGCGACATCCTCCTTCGCGCCGATGATTCCGTTATGCAGTGGGCGTTCGGGAAACCGTATATGGTGAGGAGATCACGCGGCTATTCGCCGCTTCCTTTCACCGGACCCCGGCACTTCAGGGGAACGGTTCTGGCGATCGGCGGCGAGCTAAAAAACACGTTCTGCCTTGCGAAAGATGAGCTCTATTATCCGTCGCCGTATGTCGGCGATCTTGCAGATCTCCGCAGCGTCCGAGCGATGGGACAGGGAATAGCAAGGATGGAGGAACTGCTCGAGATGCAGCCGGAACTTGTCGTATGTGATATGCATCCGCGCTACAATTCGACTGCATATGCAGAGGAGACAGGTCTTCCCTGCATGAAAATTCAGCATCACTATGCGCACGTTCTGTCCTGCATGGCGGAAAACGGAGAGACGGGACGGGTCATAGGTATTTCGTTCGACGGGACCGGTTACGGTACGGACGGGACGATCTGGGGCGGCGAATTTCTGCTCTCCGACCCGGAAAAATTCGAGCGGATGGGTTCGATCGCACCGTTCAGGCAGGCGGGCGGTGACCTTGCTTCGACTGAAGGGTGGCGCGTCGCACTCTCGCTGCTTCTTGACGTGTGCGGAAGCGAGAAGGAAGCGGGGGCGGAAGCTGACTTCCTGAACCTGTGCAGTGAACAGGAGAAGAAGGCGGTTTTCTTCATGCTGAGACGAAATGTGAACACAGTCACTTCGACATCGGCGGGGAGACTCTTTGATGCGGTCAGCGCAATCCTGGGAATTCGCAGGATATCAACGTTTGAGGGGGAAGCGTCCATCGCTCTCGAGATGGCGGCGAAGGGTTATCTCAGAGAACATCCGGAATACGAAGGAAAAGCAGCGCTTCAGAGCACCGATTATTCTGACGGCAAAGCCGTGTACTCGAATACGGATGAAAACGGCTTATCTGAGGGTGAAGATTCCCGTTTTCTTTTACCGATAGATGTTATAATAGGAAAGATCCTGTTCGGAATACACAGCGGTGAGGAGGCCGGTCGGCTGGCCGCTGACTTCCATATCTATCTTGCGGACGGGATCCTCCAAGGTGCGGAGCGCATGCGTGATATGACCGGCGTTAACGTTGCAGCGCTCTCGGGAGGATGCTTCCAGAATATGCTGCTTGTAAAGCTCTGCAGGGAGAGACTTGAGGCGGCGGGATTTACCTGCCTTACGCATTCTCTGGTGCCGCCAAATGACGGCGGTATTGCACTAGGCCAGGCCTATGCGGGCATGTGGTACCTGAATACAGGTCATCCGGATCAAAAATGATTGGCGAGACCGCGTGACTACATAAGCGAGGCGCTCTTGAATTGAAAAAACTTTGAAAAGATTCCTTAGACATAAGCGGGAATGTGGATAGATTAGAGGAGGAAACAAAAATGTGTGTAGGACTTCCGGCAAAAGTAGTACAGATGAAAAACGGAACGGCAATTGTGGACGCTACGGGTGCCCGTCGTGAGATCTCGACAGAGCTGCTTGAAGACGTCGAGCCCGGTGATTATGTCATGGTGCACGCCGGCATCGCGATCGCGAAGATCACGGCTGACGACCAGACGGAGACACAGGAGCTGATGCAGGGACTGATGTCCTGAACATCGCGGGCACGAAACGAGGAGGATTGATTTATGAGTGCGGAAAAAACAGCCGCGGAGATCGTACAGGCTTACGATGGCCGGCCGATACGCGTGATGGAAGTGTGCGGCACGCACACACATGCGATATTTGAACACGGAATCCGGAATATGCTCCCGGATAATATTCAGCTTATCTCCGGTCCGGGATGTCCCGTGTGCGTTACAGAGACCGGATTCATCGACGAGGCGGTGTGGCTTGCGCTTGAAAAGAACGTGACGATTACGACTTTCGGCGATCTGGTGCGCATCCCCGGAACGGAAATGTCTCTTGCGGGGGCCAGAGCGAAGGGCGCAAAAATCAGGATCGTTTACTCGCCTCTGGACGCGGTGAATTATGCATCGGAGCACCCTGAGACAAATGTCGTCTTTCTCTCGGTCGGCTTCGAGACGACAGTTCCCGCGGCATGTCTTGCCGTGAAACGTGCGATGGAACTGGGGATTCACAACTTCTCGCTTCTGACGGCGAACAAGACGATGGACAGGGCTTACCGTGTGCTGAAAGGGAGCGCGGACGCATTCCTGTATCCCGGTCACGTGAGCGCCATAACAGGTATGAAAATATATGAGGAGCTGAAGAAAGAGGGAATTTCCGGTGTCGTGTGCGGTTTCACCGCGGGGGAGATCCTGACAGCCCTCGCAATGATCGTGAAGAAAATCGGCAGCGGGGAACCGTTCGCGGAAAATGCATATACGCGCGTCGTGACGGAAGAAGGAATGCCGATCGGCAGAAAGCTGATCGAGGAGATCATGGAGCCGTGTGAGGCTGCATGGCGCGGAATCGGTGTGATCGAGGGATCCGGACTGAAGCTCAGGGAGAAGTATGCTGCCTGCGACGCCCGTCTGGTCTATGACATGCCGGAAATCCAGGGCAGACCGAATCCGGCGTGCCGCTGCGGGGATGTCCTGATGGGACGCATAAAACCGTATGAATGTCCGCTGTTCGGAAAGGTATGTACGACGGAGCATCCGGTCGGTGCGTGTATGGTATCGTCCGAGGGAACCTGTTCGGCTTACTATAAATACAATATTTGAAGTATATCCGTACATTTTTCTTGCACAGAATTTGTAATTGGCTGAAAAACATCCTCGAAAGGAGCAAAAATGGATGAATATATAACACTTGCCCATGGTTCCGGCGGCAGAAAAACCTCGGAACTCATCAGCAGCATGTTCAAAAAATACTTTGAAAATGATTATCTCACCGCAGATGATGCCGCCGTCCTTCCGGCTCCTGCCGGAAAGATCGCGATGTCCACTGACGGCTTTATCGTCTCTCCCTACGAATTCCCGGGCGGAAATGTAGGTAAGCTCAGTATCTGCGGAACCGTCAACGATCTGGCATGTATGGGCGCTAAGCCGCTTTATCTTACGTGTGCATTTGTCATCGAGGAAGGTTTTCCGGTAAATAAGCTCGAGGAAATCGTCGCGGCTATGGCGAAGACTGCCCGGGAAGCGGGTATCTGCATCGTTGCGGGCGACACCAAGGTGGCGGGCAAAGGACAGGTCGACGGCCTCTTTATTACGACGACCGGAGTAGGTCAGATCGTGGAAGGAGTTGAGACCTCGGGTGCATTTGCCAGACCGGGTGATAAGATCATCGTCACCGGCGATGTTGGCCGTCACGGCACGACCATTCTTCTTGCGCGCGATGAGTACGGAATAGAGGCGAATGTCACCAGCGACTGTGCACCTCTCTGGGGAACGGTAGAGTCGATGATCGGGGTCACGAAGGATCTCCACGTTATCCGCGACGCGACGCGAGGAGGCGTAGGAACAGTCCTTTATGAGATCGCGGAAGAGAGCAGGGTCGGAATCCGTCTCGAGAGATCTGCCATTCCGGTTCAGCCGGCAGTTTCCGGTGTGTGCGGAATGCTGGGGCTTGAGCCGCTCTATCTCGCTTGTGAGGGAAGGCTGGTCATATTTTCACCGGCTGACAAGGCGGATGAACTCGTAAGCGTTCTTCGGGAAGGCAAGTATTCCGCGGATGCGGCTGTGATCGGAGAGGTCACGGAAGACATGCCCGGACGCGTCAGAGTCCGCACGGCAATCGGATCGGAGACTTTGCTTCCGCCGCCGGGCGGGGAGCTTCTGCCGAGAATATGTTGACAGGATTTTGTTTGAGGTAAAGCTGTCAGAATGCATAGCCATTCTTGATTCAGAGAAAAATCGCCACATATACAGATGGCATTTTCATATGCCTGCTGTATATGTGGCGATTTCTTTATCGCTCAATACTCGTGACGTGAGTCTATGATACGAGCGCGAGTTGATACTCGTTTTATCGTGACAGCATTTATGATGCGTCTTTGTTTTTGCTGCGTACAATACGGTGCATCTCGCTGAATACCAGCGCCATACCCATCAGCATCAGGAAACTTCCGATTGTCAGTGCTTTGCCTGAATAGATCTTCGACGGGGCGGCGATGGAAAAAACGCCGAGCAGTGCGAAGAGGACTGAAACCAGAATGATTATTATTTTTCCCGCCGTAGTTTCCGTGATCGCGAGGGATCTCCGGAAGAATTTTTCAGCAAGCCACAGGAAGAGAATTCCTACAATAATATTTTCCACGAACGGAATAAAAGACGGGTGGCATGCGATGAACATGACGACCAGAAGCGGTACCAGCAGGAACAGGACCTTTGCCTGTCGCTCTGAGGCAGGCATTTCTTTTCCGCAAATACTGAATATACTCCAGGTGAGCCATGAAATCGCACCGACAGCAGCTGTATATCCGATGATGTGATAGGAGGCGTCCGGCAAAATAAGGAAGACGAAACCCAGACACAGCATGGAAATGCCCGCAATTCCTGTTCTTGTCGTTAATATGTCGTTAGGCCGCAGCTGACAAACGTGCGTTACGACTTGCTTTAACAGCTTGCCGAGAACAATTTTGGTCTGGCTCTCCACATTGACAAGGGAGTACAGAATCGTACCGAAACCTCCGAGACCGCTCTTTGCGATGTCGTCGAGCGTTTCGGCCTTACCTGCCCGCAGTGCGTCGAAAAAATCCTCTGTGAATGTTTCGCGGTCCTCCATATCTGCGGATTCGATCCACTCATCGAAAATCTTTTTGTATTCTACGCATTCCGGTGAGAGTTCTTTTTTTCTGATAAATGTGTTACCTTCGATCTGCCAGGTAAAAGCATTATGCTGCAATATGCCGGAACCGCTGCTCGCAACGATCGTGGCCGGAACCGGCGGTTCAAAGAGCATGCCCACGACCGAGAACTCGGGGATGAATCTTTTCATCACAGCGAGAGCTTCGCTGTAGCCTTTTTCCTGACGGAATTCCGGACAGATTCCGGGACCGTCCGCATTGTAAATCTCTATAACTCTTTCGCGATAAGCATCCGGCAGCATCATGGCGGCGTAGAGTGCGAGGTTTGCGCCTTTTGAGTGGCCGCCGATTCGCAACTGCTTATCAGTGGTTAGTATTTCGTTCAGGAGATAGTTGAGCGCCATCTTCTGAGCAGGCGTCTCCCGGAAGCTGATCATGAAATCCTGCCTCCAGTCCTCGATCTCATCACCGGTTCCTCTGTAAGATATATAGCGTGTGCCGTCCGGCAGGTCGATGCACAGAGCGGAGAAGAGCAGGTTCTCCTCCTCGTCCTCGATGCTCACATAGTCCGAAAGCATGAGACTTCCGAAGCGTTCGGATTTTCCCATCTCCTTGAGGAGAGCGCGACATGGTTCGGGATAGGGGGTCGCAAAGCCGGTATCTTCTCTGAGACATTTTTCGGCTGCTTCCCGCAGCGTCTGGGGCCTTGCAGGTTCCGGAGGGGCAATATCCGGAGCGGTATCGGCGGCTGCCGGAGAAGAGCCGTCAGATTCCGCAGAATCTGCAGGGAGTTCAGCAGAGGGAATGTCGGCACCCTGAGAGTCCGCAATGTGTTCAGCAGAAAGATCGTCGGTGCCCTGAGAGTCCATCATTTGTTCAGCAGAAGGAATGTCAGCGGCCGGAGCGTCGGCAATTGGTTCGGCAGAAGGAATGTCAGCGTTCGGAGCGTCGGCAATTGGTTCGGCAGAAGGAATGTCAGCGGCCGGAGCGTCGGCAATTGGTTCAACAGAAGGATTGTCAGTATCCGGAGCAATTTCACTCGGCGCAGCAGATGAACTGCCGGTGCTCGGAGCAACAGTTGCTTGAAGAGAAGTAATATCTGCGTCCGGAGCGGCATCTGAGTTCGCCTGCTCGGGATCGCACACTTTTACAGAGGAGTACCCGGGCAGGTCCTCTGCTTTCAGGGGTGCGACAGTCAGTATGTTGTCAACTGTCTGTTCGCATATCTCTCTGAAAGCACTGTCAATCAGCTCTGCCGCGTTGACGTCGTCCGGATCGGGCACAAGAAAATCGGAGTCATCAGGGATGGGCTCCTCGTACCATTCTATGTCAGAAAGCTTTCGGTTTTCCTCCGGTATCGTCTCGGGAGCATCTGTTCCCTTGGCTTTTTTGATTGCCTCCGCATCTATGTACGGCGGCGGAATGATATTCGTGAAACGGGTATAGGAGAGCATCGCAAGGGCTAGTCCGTCCACCTCATTGTAAGGGTGTTCGGAAAATGTCCCGTCTCCCCGCCATTTTAAATAAGAAATTAAATCGCCCATTTTTTTACCTCTTCATATACTAAGGGTATTGTATCATAAAAGAAAAAAGGGAAATAGTAATAAACAATTAAAACTTCCCACACCACAGCGCTTGAATACGTCTCATTGAAATATTGCTTCGCAGGGACGCTGCACGGCATAAGTTCGATTCCGACTTACCGCGAAGAGACAAGAGGAAGTTTTAGCTAAAGAAACAGAATTGTAATGAAATGTAACGGAAATTTGAGGACCCTGACATTTACATTTGCCTGCCGAACTGGTAACATCGTTTAAGTTGGGAGGTATTGATATGGGTGAAGAGGTCTTTTTCGCATTGTTCGAATCGATGCGGCGCAATAAAATGATCTCCGGCGTCATCCTGGCCGCCTTGGGACTGATGTTTCTGATCTCGCCATTGACTTCTATGGTTACGGTGTGCAGGATGGTCGGATGGGCAGCCCTGATTGGGGGAACACTCGAGATAGCAGGAGCGGTGAAGAGCACTCCTGGGTTCTGGATGCAGAATCCCTACTTTTATTTAGGTGTATTTCTTGTTGTTCTCGGAATTATTGTGGTGAGAAATCCGTACATTATTCTGGACTGGACGAATCTGATTTTCGGCGTCATTGTCGTTGTGAGCAGCGCCATGAGCCTTCTTCATATGCAGCAGATGCGTAAGTTCACCGAAACGACGAACGGTTTTATCACGATCCTGTCGATTGCCGGCATCGTGCTTGGCGCTCTTATTATTTTGAACCCGTTCGGAACGGTCAAGCTGCTCAGCAGAATAATCGGAGCTGTGCTTCTCTATGAGGCGGCGTTAAATTTCAGGATTTTTTCAAATATGCGGCGCCTCAATAATGACAATTGACTAACGTCCGGGGAACTGACAAAGGGATAAAAAGTTTCTCTTGACGACGACCTGTGCCTGTGCTACATTAAGTAAGCGACAAGTAACAGGTCCTTTTTTTTTGCTCTCATTTTTTGAGAGAATCAATGAAGGCCGCAAGATTATCATTGGAGGTGTAAAACCGTGCGTACAAGGATAACTTTAGCGTGCACAGAATGCAAGCAGCGCAATTACAACACAAAGAAGGATAAGAAAGAACATCCGGAAAGACTCGAGACTAAGAAGTACTGCAAGTTCTGCCGCAAGCACACGATCCACAAAGAGACAAAGTAATTTAAGGAGCGGGTGAAGAATGGCGGATAAGAAGAAAGACTCTGCAAAGAATGCTAAACAGGAAAAGAAAAAGAGCTTCTTTCAGGGGGTCAAGCAGGAATGGAATAAGATTGTCTGGCCAACCAGAGATGATCTGACCAAACAGACGGCACTTGTTATCGTCATCTCCGTAGCGATGGGCTCAATCATCACACTGTTCGACAGTGCGGCCCTTCAGCTGGTCAACTGGCTGATGTCGATCTGAAACGCGTAAACTCACTTTTACATATAAGAGGTAGCAGATGTCAGAAGCGAACTGGTATGTAGTACATACGTATTCGGGATACGAAAACAAGGTCAAGGCCAATATCGAGAAGACCATTGAGAACAGACATCTTGAGAATGAGATTCTTGAAGTGAAAGTTCCGATGCAGAATGTCCAGGAGACAAAGAACGGCGTCACAAAACAGGCGCAGAAAAAACTCTTCCCGGGATATGTTCTCGTTCATATGGTCATGAATGACGACACGTGGTATGTAGTAAGAAATACACGGGGTGTCACCGGATTCGTCGGACCGGGAAGCAAACCGGTCATGCTTGAACCGGCGGAACTGAAATCGCTCGGAATCGGCGGCGGCAAGACAGAAGAAGCTCCGAAGCCGAGAATTATCGTCGATATTGAAAAGGGAGACACAGTAGTCGTCATCGCAGGTGCCTGGGAGGATACAACAGGTGTTGTCCAGAGTGTAAATACTCAGAGACAGACAGTTACCATCAATGTAGAACTCTTCGGGCGTGAGACACCGGTGGAAATTGGATTCGCCGACGTAAAGAAAAAGTAACTTACAGTTTAAATGTATTCGAGTGTAATGAGCTTTCCGGAAATGCCGGGACTCATGAAAGTGGAAGGGTGAAAGACCCGACGTTTACCACATAAGGAGGAACCATCATGGCAAAGAAAATTACAGGCTATATCAAGCTTCAGATTCAGGCTGGCAAGGCAACTCCGGCTCCGCCGGTAGGTCCTGCTCTCGGTCAGCACGGCGTTAACATCATGGACTTCACAAAGCAGTTCAACGCCCGTACAGCTGCAATGGGCGACTACATTATTCCGGTCGTCATCACAGTTTACGCAGACAGAAGCTTTACATTTATTACAAAGACTCCGCCGGCAGCAGTCCTCATCAAGAAGGCTCTGAACCTTCCGTCCGGTTCCGGTGAGCCGAACAAGAAGAAAGTCGGAACACTTACGCAGGCTCAGCTCAAAGAGATCGCTGAGAAGAAGATGCCTGACCTGAATGCTGCAAGTCTTGAGGCTGCTATGAGCATTATCGCAGGTACAGCAAGAAGCATGGGTGTTACGGTAGCAGAAGACTGATACATAGTGGAAGGGAAAAACCCGATAGTACCACAAGGAGGAATATAAGATGAAACACGGCAAGAAATATGCTGAAGCATTAAAAGCTTTTGATCGCCAGAACCTCTATGATATGAATGAGGCATGCTCAGTCGTTAAAAAGACTGCTCTGGCTAAATTTGATGAGACAATTGAAGCACACATCCGCACAGGCTGCGATGGCCGTCATGCAGACCAGCAGGTCCGCGGCGCTGTCGTTCTTCCGCACGGCACAGGTAAGAGCGTCAGAGTTCTTGTATTTGCCAAGAGCGCAAAGGCTGACGAAGCAAGAGAAGCCGGTGCTGACTATGTAGGTGAGATGGAGCTCGTTCAGAAGATCCAGAAAGAAAACTGGTTCGATTTCGACGTAGTTGTTGCTACACCGGATATGATGGGCGTTGTCGGTCGTCTCGGCCGTATCCTTGGTCCGAAAGGCCTCATGCCGAACCCGAAGGCCGGCACAGTTACTATGGACGTTGCCAAGGCTGTTAAGGAAATCAAAGCAGGTAAGATCGAGTATCGTCTTGACAAAAGCAACATCATCCACTGCCCGATCGGCAAAGCTTCTTTCACAGAAGAGCAGCTGTATGAGAACCTTAAGACTCTGGTAGACCAGCTGATCAAAGTTCGTCCGAGCACAGTTAAGGGCCAGTATCTGAAGTCCATCACGGTTTCCGCTACGATGGGACCGGGCGTCAAGATCAATCCGGCAAGACTGTAAAAAAAGCATAACCGGTTCATGAGAGCTGATGAGGTCGACATTTGCAATGAAAAGGAACCTTAAGCCACAAGTTTTGCACGATGACGAATAAAAGCTTGACAGCCGGTAAACATACATGCTAATATTGCAAAGCATCAAGCCGAAGACAGCAGGTGTCCTGAAGGACGTAAGCTAAGCCGCCTGCCGAGGATTTGATTTCTTAATTGAGATCTTTATGAGTCCCTGTGTCTTTGGATACGGGGACTTTTCCTTTAGTGCTGATGCACGCAAATATTCGAAGAAGGAGGAACTTAGGAACATGGCTAAAGTAGAACTGAAGCAGCCGGTCGTAAATGAGATTTCCGGAAATCTCGACGGCGCTAAAGCAGCACTGCTTGTTCAGTATCTCGGACTTACCGTAGAGCAGGATACAGCTCTTCGTAAAGAGCTTCGTGAGGCCGGCGTTATCTATAAGGTATACAAGAATACTCTTATGAAGCGCGCATTTGACGGCACAGAGTTCGACGCTCTTGACAAGCATCTCGAGGGACCGAACGCAATTGCAATTTCCAAGGAAGATCCGGTCGCACCGGCAAGAATCCTTGCAAAGTATGCAAAGCAGTACAAGGTTTTCAACATGGTAGCAGGTGTCGTTGAAGGTACTTACTACGATGACAAGCAGCTTGCAGAGCTTGCAAACGTTCCGTCAAGAGAAGTACTTCTTGGCAGATTGTTTGGCAGCATGCAGTCCCCGATCGCGAACTTCGCTCGCGTTATCAAGCAGATCGCAGAGCCGGATGCACCGGCAGAAGAAGCTCCGGCAGCAGAATAATAAGCCGAGGCAGGGAAAGCCGCCAGAGAAGAGCCGCATAGCGGCAGCGGCATAATCAAAAATTTTAAAATGGAGGAAATTACAATGGCTAAATTAACCACTGAGGAATTTATTGCAGCTATCAAAGAGCTCACAGTTCTTGAGCTGAACGAGCTTGTTAAGGCTTGTGAAGAAGAGTTCGGCGTATCCGCAGCAGCAGGTGTTGTTGTTGCAGCAGGCCCGGCAGCTGACGCTCCGGAAGAAGAAGAGAAGACAGAGTTCGACGTCGAGCTTACAGAGATCGGCGCATCTAAGGTTAAGGTCATCAAGGTTGTCCGTTCCGCTACAGGTCTCGGCCTGAAGGAAGCTAAGGACCTCGTTGATGCAGCTCCGAAGGTCATCAAGGAAGCTATCAGCAAGGAAGAGGCTGAGGCTCTTAAGAAAGATCTCGAGGAAGCAGGCGCTAAGGTTACTCTTAAATAATCTACGTTCCTTGTATGTACAGGGGCTGTCGCACCGGGCAGGCGGATCATCACGATCGCGGCTCACCGGGGCGACAGCTCTTTTTTGCCGTAGGATACTAAAAAGTTTACAAAAATATTAAGAAACTCTTTGACAGTTAGTCAGATTTATGTTAATCTGAACAATGCACTATTGTGGCGGAGTGCCGTTATTATTGTGCGCTTTTTTGGGAAGAGCGCAAAATAACGCACGAATGGACGCCTTGCACAATAAATATATAGAAATTACGGGGTGAAACGTCGAATGGAGAAAAACAGAATTCGTCCAATTGAGTCCGGAAAATCGGTTCGAATGAGCTACCAGCGGCGAAGAGAAGTTCTGGAAATGCCCAATCTGATCGAGGTACAGAAATCTTCCTACGATTGGTTCGTAAATGTGGGCCTCAAAGAAATCTTCGATGACATCTCGCCGATTGAAGACTTCAGCGATAAGTTGAGTCTGGAATTCGTGGATTATGAGCTTTGCAGAGACAAGATCAAGTATCCGATCGAGGAATGCAAAGAGCGTGACGCGAATTATGCAGCTCCGCTGAACGTCACTGTTCGTCTGCTGAACAAGGAAAACGGCGAAATTAAGGAACATGAAATTTTCATGGGTGACCTGCCGCTTATGACGGAAACCGGTACCTTCATCATTAACGGTGCCGAGCGAGTTATCGTCAGTCAGCTTGTCCGTTCTCCGGGTATCTACTACGGCATTACTCACGACAAGATCGGCAAGAGACTCTATTCCTGTACAGTCATCCCGAACCGCGGCGCATGGCTTGAATATGAGACGGATTCCAACGATGTCTTCTATGTACGTGTCGATCGTACAAGAAAAGTACCGATCACACAGCTGATCCGTGCTCTCGGCCTGGGCACAAATCAGGAAATTATCGAAACTTTCGGTAATGAGCCGAAGCTCGAGGCATCTTTTGCCAAGGACAGCTCCACAAATTATCAGGAAGGTCTTCTTGAACTGTACAAAAAGATCCGTCCGGGTGAGCCGCTGGCAATTGATTCCGCTGAAAGCCTGATTCACGGCATGTTCTTCGATTCAAGAAGATATGATCTTGCCAAGGTCGGCCGCTATAAATTTAATAAGAAGCTTCTTCTTCGCAACAGAATCGCAGGACACGTTCTGGCAGACGACGTTGTCGATGAGCAGACCGGCGAAATTCTCGCTGAAGCAGGCACAAATGTAACGCGTGAGCTTGCAGACCGCATCCAGGATGCGGCAGTAAGCCATGTATACATCTCTGTGGAAGGCGTAGACCGCAAAATCAAGGTTCTTTCTTCCATGATGGTCAACATCGACAGATGGGTGGAGGATCTGACTGAGGATGACAAGAAGCGTCTCGGAATCACGGAACTGGTATATTATCCTGTTCTTCGCGAAATCCTTGACAATGCTTCAGACCGAAAAGAGCTGGAAATTGCGATCAGAAGACGCATCACAGAGCTTATTCCGAAGCATGTCACCAGAGAGGATATTTTTGCATCCATCAACTATAACATGCATCTGGAGTATGGCATCGGCAACGATGATGATATCGATCATCTGGGCAACCGCCGCATTCGTGCCGTAGGCGAGCTTCTTCAGAACCAGTACCGCATCGGTCTTTCCAGACTGGAGAGAGTCGTTCGCGAACGTATGACGACCCAGGATACGGACTCTGTAAGTCCTGCATCCCTTATCAATATTAAACCGGTAACCGCAGCTGTGAAAGAGTTCTTCGGATCATCTCAGCTGTCCCAGTTCATGGATCAGAATAATCCGCTCTCCGAGCTGACACACAAGAGACGTCTGTCCGCTCTCGGTCCGGGCGGTCTGTCCCGTGACCGTGCAGGTTTTGAGGTCCGCGACGTTCACTATTCGCATTATGGTCGTATGTGCCCGATCGAGACTCCTGAAGGTCCGAACATCGGTCTGATCAACTCTCTGGCGTGCTATGCCCGTATCAACGAGTACGGTTTTGTAGAGGCACCGTATCGTCGTATCGACAAGACCGATCCGATGAACCCGCGCGTAACGAACGATGTGGATTACATGACGGCGGATGAAGAGGATAACTACCATGTAGCACAGGCCAATGAGCCGCTGGACGAGGAAGGTCATTTTGTCCGCAGGAATGTTTCCGGTCGTTATCGCGAAGCGACACAGGCTTATGACCGCACCATGTTCGACTATATGGACGTATCTCCGAAGATGGTATTTTCAGTCGCTACTTCTCTGGTACCGTTCCTGCAGAATGACGACGCGAACCGCGCTCTGATGGGTTCTAATATGCAGCGTCAGGCCGTTCCGCTTCTTACAACAGAGGCACCGGTCGTAGGTACAGGTATGGAAGAGAAGGCAGCTGTCGACTCCGGTCTCTGCGTGCTCGCAAAGAGATCCGGCACAGTCACATTTGTAAGCTCAACAGATATCTGGATGACTTACGACGACGGAACAAAAGAGAACTATCACCTGATTAAGTTCTCACGTTCCAACCAGAGCAACTGCTACAATCAGAAGCCGATCGTCAGCAAGGGCGAGTATGTAAAGGCAGGTCAGGTCATCGCGGACGGTCCGTCCACGAGCCAGGGTGAACTTGCACTGGGCAAGAATCCGCTTATCGGATTCATGACCTGGGAAGGTTACAACTACGAAGACGCGGTCCTGCTTTCAGAACGGCTTGTTCAGGACGATGTCTATACTTCTATCCATATCGAGGAGTACGAGGCAGAGTCCCGTGATACAAAACTCGGACCGGAAGAGATAACGCGCGACGTACCAGGCGTAGGCGATGAAGCGCTGAAAGACCTGGATGAACGCGGTATTATCCGTATAGGTGCCGAGGTCCGTGCCGGTGATATCCTGGTAGGTAAGGTAACGCCGAAAGGCGAGACCGAGCTTACCGCTGAGGAGAGACTGCTCCGTGCGATCTTCGGTGAGAAGGAGCGCGAAGTAAGAGACACATCTCTGAAAGTACCGCACGGTGAATACGGTATCGTTGTGGACGCAAAGGTATTTACACGTGCCGAGGGCGATGAGCTCCCACCGGGCGTGAATCAGTCTGTCCGCATTTACATTGCACAGAAGAGAAAGATCTCCGTCGGTGATAAGATGGCCGGCCGTCACGGAAACAAGGGTGTTGTATCCCGCGTGCTTCCGGTTGAAGATATGCCATTCCTGCCGAACGGACGTCCTCTTGACATTGTGCTCAACCCGTTGGGCGTTCCGTCCCGTATGAATATCGGCCAGGTCCTGGAAATCCACCTGAGCCTTGCAGCCAAGGCACTTGGTTTCAACATTTCCACTCCGGTATTCGATGGCGCGAACGAAAGCGATATCCAGGATACACTGGAGATGGCCAACGATTATGTCAACTCTTCCTGGGAAGACTTCAAGGCTAAGTACGAGGAGAACACTGATCCTGAACTTATGAAGTATCTCGGCGATCATCTTGAGCACAGAGAATTGTGGAAAGGTGTGCCGATCTCCAGAGACGGAAAGGTACAGCTTCGTGACGGCCGTACAGGCGAGTATTTTGACTCCAGAGTTACGATCGGTCACATGCATTATCTGAAGCTTCATCACCTGGTTGACGATAAGATCCATGCCCGCTCGACCGGTCCGTACTCACTCGTAACACAGCAGCCGCTCGGCGGTAAAGCGCAGTTCGGCGGCCAGCGTTTCGGTGAAATGGAAGTTTGGGCTCTTGAAGCGTACGGCGCATCCTACACACTTCAGGAAATTCTGACCATGAAGTCCGATGACGTTGTCGGCCGTGTCAAGACTTATGAGGCGATCATCAAGGGCGATAATATTCCGAGCCCGGGCATTCCGGAATCCTTCAAGGTTCTTCTGAAAGAGCTTCAGTCTCTCGGACTGGACGTCCGTGTACTCGACGAGAACAGGAACGAAGTACAGCTCAGGGAGACCATCGACTACGGTGAGACAGACCTCAGAAAGGTCATCGAAGGCGATTCCAGAGGAAACCGCCGCGAGGATCGTGATGAGCTCGCTCGCCATGGATACACACAGCAGCACTTCGATGAAGATACGGAGCAGCTTGTTGATGAGGATGAGACGGATGATGAACTGATTGGCAATCCGTACGATGACCTCGACGATTACGAGGATGATGATGCATTCCTCGGCGTTGACGATGGTTTTGATGAGGATGAATGATCCTGCCGACAGGCGTTCTATACAGCGGGGACGGTCAGGACCGCCCTGCGCTTACCTCATATTTGCTCGAATCTTATGAGATCCGAATGACATTTGTTACACAGAGAACCGGAGGATGCCGCGGGAGACTGCAGAGGGCATGCTCCGGAGACTGTGATTTACCGGCAAACCGCACCTTACAGTGCATGGATTGCAAATAATAGCTACGTATCCCGTCAACCGGTTATATATGGGAGGCATATATGGCAGATACATACAACAAGCAGGAAGAGTACAAGCCGGTCACATTCGATGCGATCCGCATCGGTCTGGCATCCCCGGATAAGATCCGCGAATGGTCCCATGGAGAGGTCAAAAAACCGGAGACCATCAACTACCGTACGCTGAAGCCGGAAAAAGACGGCCTGTTCTGCGAGCGTATTTTCGGACCGTCCAAGGACTGGGAATGCCACTGCGGCAAGTACAAGAAGATCCGTTATAAGGGCGTTGTCTGCGACCGCTGCGGCGTTGAAGTTACAAAATCTTCCGTCCGCCGTGAGCGCATGGGACATATCGAACTGGCTGCACCTGTTTCACATATCTGGTATTTCAAGGGAATCCCGTCGAGAATGGGTCTTGTTCTCGACCTCTCTCCGAAGACACTGGAGAAGGTTCTCTATTTTGCAAATTATATCGTCCTCGATCCTGCTGACGCCGCTCCGAATATTGTGAAGAAGCAGATCCTTTCGGAGAAGGAATATCAGGATGCCCGCGAAGCTTACGGTTGGAATTTCCGTGTAGGCATGGGCGCTGAGGCAATTCAGGAATTCCTCAAAGATATCGATCTTGAGCAGGAATCCGCTGACCTTAAGAAAGAACTGAGAGAGTCCACGGGCCAGAAACGTGCTCGTATCATCAAGAGACTGGACGCCATCGAAGCATTCCGCGAGTCCGGAAACAAGCCGGAGTGGATGATCATGAATGTTATTCCGGTCATTCCGCCGGATCTTCGTCCGATGGTACAGCTTGACGGCGGACGCTTTGCTACGTCCGACCTGAACGACCTCTATAGAAGAATCATCAACAGAAACAACCGTCTCAAGAGACTTCTTGAACTCGGCGCACCGGAGATCATCGTCAGAAACGAGAAGCGTATGCTTCAGGAAGCTGTCGACGCCCTGATCGACAATGGCCGCCGCGGCCGTCCGGTCACAGGCCCGGGCAACCGTGCTCTGAAATCTCTTTCCGACATGCTCAAGGGTAAGTCCGGACGTTTCCGTCAGAACCTGCTCGGCAAGCGTGTTGACTATTCGGGACGTTCCGTTATCGTCGTAGGACCGGAGCTGAAGATTTACCAGTGCGGTCTCCCGAAGGAAATGGCAATTGAGCTCTTCAAACCTTTTGTTATGAAAGAACTCGTCAGCCGCGGAACGGCTCACAACATCAAGAGTGCCAAGAAGATGGTCGAGAGACTTGAAGGCGATGTATGGGATGTCCTCGAGGATGTTATCACAGAACATCCGGTCATGCTGAACAGAGCGCCTACACTGCACCGTCTGGGTATTCAGGCATTTGAGCCTATTCTTGTAGAAGGTAAGGCAATCAAGCTTCATCCGCTCGTTTGTACGGCGTTCAACGCTGACTTCGACGGTGACCAGATGGCTGTGCATCTTCCGCTGACCGTGGAAGCACAGGCAGAATGCCGCTTCCTGATGCTTTCCCCGAACAATCTGCTGAAGCCGTCCGACGGCGGTCCGGTAGCAGTTCCGTCTCAGGATATGGTCCTTGGTATTTACTACCTTACACAGGAGCGTCCGGGATCAAAGGGTGAGGGAATGCATTTCGCAAGCCTTAATGAGGCTATATTGGCTTACGAGAACAAGTACATCACTCTTCAGAGCCGCATCTCCGTGCGCCGCAGCATGACGCTTGAGAACGGCGAAACGATCACAAGTAACGTTGAGAGCACACTCGGAAGATTTCTTTTCAACGAGATTATTCCGCAGGACCTTGGATTTGTCGATCGCGAGGATCCGGCCAATGCACTCAAACTGGAGGTTGATTTCCTGACCGGTAAGAAACAGCTTAAAGCTATTCTCACGAAGGTCATCAATGTTCATGGCGCGACCGTGACAGCCGAAGTTCTCGACAATGTCAAAGCGATGGGATACAAGTATTCAACGCTTTCAGCCATGACCGTTTCCATTTCCGACATGACTGTACCACCCGAAAAGCCGAAGCTGATCGAAGAAGCACAGGAAACTGTGGATAAGATTACGCGGAATTACAAGCGCGGTTTCATCACGGATGAGGAGCGATATAAAGAAGTCGTATCGACATGGAAAGAGACTGACGATATACTGACAAAGAAGCTTCTGGCCGGTCTTGACAAGTACAACAACATCTTTATGATGGCTGACTCCGGAGCTCGTGGTTCCGATAAGCAGATCAAGCAGCTTGCCGGTATGCGCGGACTTATGGCTGATACGACCGGTCATACGATCGAGCTGCCGATCAAGTCCAACTTCCGTGAAGGTCTTGACGTACTTGAGTACTTTATGTCAGCACACGGCGCCCGCAAGGGTCTGTCAGACACGGCTCTTCGTACGGCTGACTCAGGTTACCTTACAAGACGTCTTGTCGACGTTTCCCAGGAACTGATCATCCGCGAAATGGACTGCTCCGCAGACAGGGATGAAATACCCGGCATGTGGGTCTCCAAGTTCGCAGACGGTAAAGAAGAAATCGAGTCCCTTCAGGAGCGAATTACGGGCAGATTCGCTGCTCAGACTATCTATGACAAAGACGGCAATGTTCTCGTGAAAGTCAACCATATGATCAATCCGCGCAGAGCGGAGCGCGTCATTAAGTACGGCGTCGATGAAAAGGGCGAGCCGATCTCGAGAGTAAAGATCCGTACGATCCTTACCTGCCGTTCGAAGCTCGGTATCTGTGTCAAGTGCTACGGTGCCAACATGGCGACCGGTGAGGCTGTTCAGGTAGGTGAGGCCGTTGGTATCATCGCCGCACAGTCAATCGGCGAACCGGGTACACAGCTTACAATGCGTACGTTCCATACCGGCGGCGTTGCCGGCGGTGATATCACACAGGGTCTTCCCCGTGTCGAGGAACTTTTCGAGGCACGTAAGCCGAAGGGTCTTGCGATTATTTCCGAGATTCCCGGCCGTGTCAGACTTGAGGAGAAGAACAACAAGCGTGAAGTCATTGTCGTAAACGAGGAAGCAGAAGAGGGATCCAAGGATTACCAGAAGACTTACCTGATTCCGTACGGCTCAAGAATCAAGGTCGAGGATGACCAGATCATCGAAGCCGGTGAGGAAATCACGGAAGGTTCCGTTAACCCGCATGATATCATGAAGATCCGCGGCATCCGTGCCGTACAGGATTATCTGCTCCGCGAAGTCCAGCGTGTATATCGTCTGCAGGGCGTTGAGATCAATGACAAACATATCGAGGTCATTGTGCGCCAGATGCTGAAGAAGATCCGCGTCGAGAAGCAGGGTGATACAGAGTTCCTTCCGGGATCTCTTGTAGATATCCTTGATTTTGAGGATCTGAACGAGCGTCTCGAGGCAGAAGGCAAGGAACTGGCAGAGGGTACGAGAGTTGTGCTCGGTATCACCAAGGCAGCTCTTGCAACGAACTCTTTCATGTCGGCTGCTTCCTTCCAAGAAACAACAAAGGTCCTCACAGACGCAGCTATCAAGGGTCGTGTGGATCCGCTGATCGGCTTAAAGGAGAACGTCATCATCGGCCAGCTCATTCCGGCCGGAACCGGTCTTCGCAGATATCGCGGCGTCAAGCTGGATACCGATGCCAGAATCGAAGAGAAGAAGGCAGAGGAAGCTGCGGCCAAGGTGGCAGAGGAACAACAGACTGCTCCGAAAGCGACTGCGGACGAGACTGTCGAGGAGACCGAGAATTCCGAGGAGCTTTTGACTGAGGAAGAGACAATTGATGTAAGCGAAGAGTGATTTACGAACTCCTCGAAAATATGATTTTGGGTGCTGCCGGGTGTATGCCCGGCAGCAGTTTTATTATGTCATAGGAAACTTCGTTTCCTATGACATAATAACGCTCAGCTACACAATGCTCCACTGGAGCATTGTTACGCATGCATAGGCACGCGAGGATGCGACTGGTGCGCAGATGAAGATGCAAGCTGACGCTTGCGCGCACCAGCGCGCAAAGAGTCGCAAAGCGACTCTTTATTCTTCATCGCGCAATACTCGTGACGTGAGTCTATGATACGCGCTCAAAGTGAAATTTGGCTTTATTGTGAATACAATCTCGCGATGAAGAACTTGTGCGCAGGGCAGTCTGTTGTGTATTTGCACAGATTCGAACCTTAAAACATCGATTTATTTACACAATAAACAGCTTGACTCAAAAAACCGACTGTAATATAATATTTTAGCGCGCATTGGAACGCGTACATTTTTTGTGCGCAAATGCGCGGAATTAAAGCATTTAACAGCCGAACCCGCCGTGCCATGCACGGACTATGTAAAGGAGGGAAACAGAAAGGAATGCCTACATTTAATCAGTTAGTCAGAAAAGGAAGAGAGACTTCTGCAAAGAAACCGAAGGCACCGGCTCTTCAGAGATCATTTAACTCACTGAAGAAGAAGAGTGTTAAGTCATTTTCTCCGCAGAAGCGCGGTGTTTGCACAGCTGTAAAGACTGCTACACCGAAGAAGCCGAATTCTGCTCTTCGTAAGATCGCCAGAGTTCGTCTTTCCAACGGCGTCGAAGTAACATCCTATATTCCTGGTGAAGGCCACAACCTTCAGGAGCATAGCGTTGTTATGATCCGTGGCGGCCGTGTTAAGGACCTTCCTGGTACAAGATACCACATCATCCGCGGTACTCTTGATACTGCCGGCGTAGCAAACCGCCGCCAGGCCCGTTCCAAGTACGGTGCCAAGAGACCGAAGAAGTAAGACATTTAGCAACTGTCATCAGATTCACATAAATAAACTATTAGTACGGTATCCCTAATGTCCCGTTCGGCTGTGGGTCAGATAGAGATTACGTCCGTGCGAACACATAGAATAAAATGTGAGTACCTATGATGAAATCATTATGATTTAGGAGGGAAGTAACGTGCCACGTAAAGGACATACTACAAAACGTGAGACCTTAGCAGATCCGATGTACAACAGCGTACTTGTCACAAAGCTTGTAAATCAGATCATGCTTGACGGCAAGAAGGGCGTTGCACAGAAGATCGTGTACAATGCATTTGCCAAGGTCGAGAAGAAGTCCGGGAAACCGGCAGTTGACGCATTTGAGGAAGCTATGAATAACATCATGCCGGTCCTCGAAGTAAAGGCAAGACGTATCGGTGGTGCTACATATCAGGTACCGATCGAGGTTCGTCCGGAGAGAAGACAGGCGCTGGCTCTTCGCTGGCTGACAACATTCTCCCGCAAGCGTTCAGAAAAGACTATGGAAGATCGTCTTGCAAATGAGATTCTGGATGCACTCAATAACACTGGCGCATCTGTGAAGCGTAAAGAAGAAATGCACAGAATGGCTGATGCTAATAAGGCATTTAGTCACTACAGATTCTAAAGAGAGGAAATCTTAATGGCTGGAACTGGAAGATAATATCCCCTGGATAGAACCAGAAACATCGGTATTATGGCCCATATAGATGCAGGTAAAACGACTCTGACAGAGCGTATCCTTTACTATACCGGTGTTAACTACAAAATCGGCGATACACATGAAGGCACAGCCACGATGGACTGGATGGAGCAGGAACAGGAGCGTGGTATTACAATCACATCTGCTGCTACAACATGCCATTGGACGCTGGAGAAGGAAGGCAAGCCGATGCCGGGTGCTCTCGAGCATCGTATCAATATAATTGATACTCCTGGCCACGTCGATTTCACTGTAGAAGTAGAACGCTCACTGCGTGTTCTTGACGGCGCGGTAGGCGTATTTGATGCCAAGGGCGGCGTAGAGCCCCAGTCCGAGAACGTATGGCGTCAGGCAGACAAGTATAACGTACCTCGTATGGCATACATCAATAAGATGGATGTCATCGGTGCGAACTTCTTCGGATCTGTCGACCAGATCAGAACACGTCTCGGCAAGAACCCGGTTTGTCTGCAGATCCCGATCGGCGCTGAGAGCGAATTCGAGGGTCTGATTGACCTGTTCGAGATGCAGGCTTACTATTATGAAGGCAAGGACGGCGCTCAGGTCGTTGTTAAGCCGATCCCGGAAGGAATGCAGGATCTGGCCGAAGAGTATCGCAGCAAGCTTGTAGAGCAGATCTGCGATCTGGACGAGGACCTTATGATGATGTACCTTGAAGGCGAGGAGCCTTCCGTCGAGGAGATGAAGGCAGCCCTCAGAAAGGGATGCTGCGAAGGTACAGCTATTCCGGTGTGCTGCGGTTCTGCATACAGGAACAAGGGCGTACAGAAGATGCTGGATGCTGTTATTGAATATATGCCGAGCCCGGTCGATGTACCGGCCATCACAGGCACTGACCTGGATGGAAACGACGATGTACGCGAGTCCTCCGATGAGGCTCCGTTCTCAGCACTCGCATTCAAGATCATGACAGATCCGTTCGTCGGAAAACTTGCTTATTTCCGCGTTTATTCCGGTACACTGAACTCCGGTTCTTATGCTCTGAACTCTACCAAGGGAAAGAAAGAGCGTATCGCACGTCTCCTTCAGATGCATGCAAATAAGAGAATGGAGCTCGACAAGGTGTATTCCGGTGATATCGCAGCTGCAATCGGTCTGAAGAACACAACAACAGGCGATACACTGTGCGATGAGAAGCACCCGATTATACTTGAGTCCATGGAATTCCCGGATCCGGTTATTGAGCTCGCAATCGAGCCGAAAACCAAAGCCGGCCAGGACAAGTTGGGCGCAGCACTCGCTAAGCTTGCTGAGGAAGACCCGACATTCCAGCAGCATACAGATCCGGAAACGGGTCAGACAATCATCGCCGGCATGGGCGAGCTTCATCTGGAAATTATCGTAGACAGACTTCTGCGTGAGTTCCATGTTGAGGCAAATGTCGGTGCACCGCAGGTTTCCTACAAGGAGACTTTCGGAAAGGAAGTCGATCAGGAGTACAAACACAGAAAACAGTCCGGCGGTTCCGGTCAGTATGGCCATTGCAAGGTCATCTTTACACCTACAGATCCGAATGCGGACAATCTCTATGTATTCGAAAATACTGTCACGGGCGGCGCTATTCCGAAGGAATATATCCCGGCTGTAGACGAAGGTATTCAGGATGCTATGAAGTGCGGTACGCTTGGCGGTTTCCCGGTAGTAGGCATTAAGGCCAACTGCTATGACGGTTCTTATCATGAAGTCGACTCTTCGGAGATGGCTTTCCATGTTGCAGGTTCTATGTGCTTCAAGGAAGCTATGAAGAAAGCAGAGCCTGTTCTTCTTGAGCCGATCATGAAGGTCGAGGTCACAATGCCCGAAGAATACATGGGCGACGTCATCGGCGATATCAATTCCCGCCGCGGACGTATTGAAGGCATGGAAGATGTAGGTAACGGTAAGCAGGTAATCGGCTACGTTCCGCTGTCAGCCATGTTCGGATATGCGACAGATCTTCGTTCCAGAACACAGGGACGCGGTAACTACTCCATGTTCTTTGAACGCTATGAGCCGGTACCGAAGAATGTCGCTGCCAAGATCCTTTCCCACGGAGAGTGATCAATTAGTAAGATTTCCCCGCTGTGCCATAAACGGCACGGTGGGTAAATGGATAAAGTAAACTTAGAAACTACTTGCAAAGCGTCAGGATTTGAAATATAATCATCTTTAGCATTTTGGCGCTGAACAAACTGTGTGCTCTTAATAATAAATTTTAATGAAAAGAGCAAGTCATTAAGGAGGAAATACAAAAAATGGCAAAGCAGAAGTTTGAGAGAAACAAACCGCATGTTAACATTGGTACAATCGGCCACGTAGATCATGGTAAGACAACTCTTACAGCGGCTATCACAGAAGTTCTTGCTAAGAGAGTTCCGTGCCCGGGCAACCAGTTCGTAGATTTCGCGAACATCGACAAGGCTCCGGAAGAGAGAGAGCGTGGTATCACGATCAATACAGCTCACGTAGAGTATGAGACAGAGAAGAGACATTATGCTCACGTTGACTGCCCAGGCCATGCTGACTATGTAAAGAACATGATCACTGGTGCTGCTCAGATGGACGGCGCTATCCTCGTAGTTGCTGCAACTGACGGTGTTATGGCTCAGACAAAGGAGCACATCCTCCTTGCTCGTCAGGTAGGTGTACCGGCAATCGTTGTTTTCATGAACAAGTGCGATATGGTTGACGACGAAGAGCTTCTTGATCTCGTAGAGATGGAAATCACAGAGCAGCTCGAAGAGTACGGTTTCGAGGGATCCCCGATCATCCGCGGCAGCGCTCTTAAGGCTCTTGAAGGTGATGAGGAAGCCGGCGATGCAGTTATGGAACTGCTCGATGCAGTTGATGAGTTCATTCCGGAACCGCAGCGTGAGACAGACAAGCCGTTCCTTATGCCGGTTGAAGACGTTTTCACAATCTCCGGACGTGGTACTGTTGCTACAGGCCGTGTTGAGAGAGGTACTCTTAAGCTTAACGACCCGGTTGAAATCCTCGGCGTTCGTGAAGGCAAGAAGACATCTGTTGCTACAGGTATCGAGATGTTCCACAAGCTGCTTGACTACGCAGAAGCAGGCGACAACATTGGTGTCCTTCTTCGTGGTATTGAGCGTACAGGTATCGAGCGTGGCCAGGTTGTTGCTAAGCCGGGCACAGTTACATGCCATACAAAGTTCACAGGTCAGGTTTACGTTCTGACAAAAGAGGAAGGTGGACGTCATACACCGTTCTTCAACAACTATCGTCCGCAGTTCTACTTCAGAACAACTGACGTTACTGGCGTTATCTCCCTTCCGGAAGGAACAGAGATGTGCATGCCGGGTGACCACGTTGACATGAACATCGAGCTGATCCACCCGATCGCTATGGAGCAGGGTCTTACATTCGCTATCCGCGAAGGTGGACGTACTGTTGGTTCAGGCCGTGTAACATCTGTTGAGGAATAATCACGAAATAGCCTGAGTTTATCAGTAAAATCAAGATTAAAGGAATCCCCGTCACTTACAGGTGGCGGGGATTTTTACGCTGGTTGATGCTATTTTGATGCTATTTTTCTCATTTTTGTAATCTGAAACAATTACTGGAAGTATTTGTTAGTAGCAAAGTAATGAGATAACGCTACGTTCTGGAATTTATTTGTGAGTGATGAGGTAGGATTCTTGCATGAAAAAAATGAAGATGAGATTGAAAAAGGGAGTTTGGCCCGCTATATGTATGTATGCTAGATTTCCTCAAATTTGGCTTTTCATAACAACAATGCTTTTGTCATTTTTTAGTCTTGTCCTTTCCGCGCATTTGGAAAACCAATATTGGGCTTCAATTTGCTCAAACTTATTTGCTGGTTTCGTTACTGGAACTGTTTTTTTTCTATTAACCGGTGTTCGACAAATATATATATCCAAATTGGAGATTCGAAATGCTTGGCTGGAATCTCTGCATCTGCAGATTTTAGAATTCAACGATATGATGCATAAGCTAGAAAACTGGAGAAATGATGATGGAAAAGATTTGGATGATTTTGTATATGATCTTTTATGTGAGGCGCATAGAGTAAATGAGATGATTATTTATGGCAGAAACGATAAAAGGATAGGCTTTGATTGTCTTGAATATTGCAAGAAACATTATGGATATAATGCAATAGAAATGAGTGAACGCGATGATAGCGTTCGTGATGTGATACAAGGAAAATTCAATTATGATAAGACTGAAGCAGTTCACCTATTTAGACCACTTCGACACGAATTACTCGAATTAAATGGCAATGTAAATAGTGATATTAAAACTACAGAAATTACTTTAAAGACCATAACTCGTTCTGTGATTTGATTGCATATAATGTAAGACAATAAAAGTTAGCGCAACATGAGATGGGAGTGTGGAAGAGGCCGACTATTCATACTATAAAGGGGATAGCCGAAAACCATCCCCTTATAAGAGAAATAATCTCCAAATTACCGTTTAATCAAAGATAGCTGTGTCCAAATAATTGATATCAGAGTGTTCTGGGATTTCAGCATGCAATTTACCTTCAATCGTTCTTGGACATAAAGCTGTACTTAACGGAGTCTTTTTATTATGGCAATTCGGGAACATAAGCAGAAAGGGCAGACAGTATCTCAGATCTCGCTTCATTTTTCTTGGTTAGCAAATTCATGATACGCTTAGGAAGTTCTGTCAGATAGACTGTATTTTGAGGATATTTTCCGAGAGAGTTTCCTTGAAATTAAAAATTGCAAGTATCTCTGGTAAGGTGTTGGCAGAATTGAAAATCGCTTCTTCTGCCCGCCATGAGCTTATATTTCAACTGCAAAGTGGTTTTCTATTCTTTCTCTAATTTCTTCATCCGTTAACTGTTGCCTTCCAAGCTCAAAAAGGGAAAGCTGATGTGAGATCTCTTTTGATAGAGCTTCTACAATTTGCTTTTTTTGCAGCATTAATTTGTGTCAGGATCCTCATCATCGGAGTATCTCTTCCTGGACGCAAAGCGTTCGTTACGAATTTTTCTTTCTTCTTCTGTTTCCTTTATGAGGCCAGGAAGCATCGTATCTTCATACTCGTGAGCCATCTTTGTAAATCTCTCGTCGATGAGTCTCTCCTTTTCTCTTATGTCGATATCCGGGTATTCCGCCTCTACTTGATCACTGGCTTTATTTGCAATTGCGATCATCTGTCTGACGTCCCGATAGCGGAGTTGTGCAATAAGTATCTGTTTACGTATTTTGGCACGTTCAGCAGCGTTCAAATTAATTCTCTCTTTTTTATCAATGAGATAGACTTCGCCTTTTTTTATTGCTTCTTTCTCCCAGCCCTCATAAGATTCCAGACTCATGTAGCAGTCATTGAACTCCTGACGGATGTGCTCGTATTCCTGCATTGTATCAAAAAAGAGTTTGTTCAAGTCATGGAAAGGCAGATCTCTGTAAAACTTTATGCAGGCTGCTGGCCATGTGTCATCCTGTTCAGCGATCGCAAGGTCATCGCACTCTACTTCATATCTCAGACCATCGAGTTCATCCATCTCAAAAAACATTCTGAAAACATCGCCCAGATTACTGATTTCTCTTGTCATTGAATCAGATAGTCCGAACATCCAGTCTAGTGAAATGCCAAATTTCGTCGCGATATCGTACAGGACATCGATCGACGGAATGGAAACATCGTTTTCATAGCTTGAGAGTGTAGACTGGCGCACTCCAAGCATAGCTGCAAATTCTTTCTGGTTCTTATCCAGACTGACACGTAGTTCCTTAAGCTTTGATCCTACACCCGGAACATTTCTTTCTTTCATGATATCCCCCTATCGTGCCTCTTGATATTCAATTCAGGCTCGCATTTGCAAGCCCTTTCATGAGATTAAGGTCTGCTATGCAGCCATTTCATATCTATTATATTAACATGAATCAATAATATGGACAATGTTGAAAAATATCAGTGTAGCTGATATATATCATTGACAGGAATACATTTTGAATGTAAAATATCAATAAAAATGATAAATATTGATGAAAGGAGAAATAATATGCATAAGACAATGATGGATGCAACTGATGTCGCTCAGGCACTGGGAATCTCGAAATCTCATGCCTACAAGATTGTCCGTGAGCTGAATCGGGATCTGAAAAGTGCTGGCTACATAGTGATAGCCGGGAAGATCCCCAAGGCTTACTGGGAGCAGAGATTCTATGGCGGAAGCAATCATGCTTCTTAAGGAGGGGTAATGGCTGCATTTAGAGATCAGAATAAGAAAAAGAATGCCTGGTATGCCTCGTTCTACTATACAGACTGGACAGGCAAGCGAAAGAAAAAGTTCAAGCGTGGATTTGCAACCAAAAGAGAAGCTCTTGAATTCGAGCAGGAGTTTCTGAAAGTCTCGACGACCAGTATGGACATGACTCTCGAACAATTTTCAGAAGTGTACTTTAATAACAAAGCCCAGGAACTCAAAGAACGGACTCTCAGAAATAAGCGCTATATGATTAAAGCGCATATCATTCCATATTTTGGGGGGAAGAAGATGAATGAAATCACACCTGCAGATCTGATTGCCTGGCAGAATGAAATGATGAAGAAGGGGTACAGTGACTGTTATCTCCGGATGATCCAGAATCAGCTTACTGCACTTTTTACTCACGCCCAGCGTGTCTATAACCTGGCGAACAATCCATGTAAACGGGTCAGGCGTATGGGAAAATCTGATGCAAAAAGACTGGATTTCTGGACCGAAGAGGAGTACAGGAAATTTATTTCAGTCATCGCACCGGAAAACAAGTACTATGTGATGTTCGAGATCCTGTACTGGACAGGCTGTAGGGAAGGAGAAATGCTGGCTTTGACAAAGAGTGATTTTGATTTCTCGAAGAATCTGATGTTCATCACGAAGACGTACTACCGTCTGAATCGTCAGGATATTGTTACGACACCTAAGACAGAAGAATCTGTTCGTACGATCAATATTCCGCAATTCCTGGCTGATGAAATCAAAGATTTCATTCACAGGCATTACTCGCTGGAGGACGATGAAAGGCTCTTTCCGGTCATCGAGGAGGCTGTTCAGCATCAGCTGAAGAGAAGCATTGAGAAAGCAGGAGTCAAGAAGATTCGCGTCCACGATCTTCGCCACAGTCACGTTGCCTATCTTATTCATCACGATGTTGCACCGATGATTATTAAAGAACGGCTTGGCCACAAGGATATCAAGATTACGTTGAATACATACGGGCACCTGTATCCGAGCGCGCAGGAGAAAGTCGCGGAACTTCTCGATGCAAATAACAGTAAGGGAGATGCTGCAAATGAAGAGTCCTAATAAAATAGAGTCCACTCCTGATTCATCTGTTGGCGCAGATGAGGAGCGGACTCCCGTATTAGAATACAAGGAAATTATACCAGAGAAAGTGGATGAGGACAACGGCAGGCCCGGCAAATGTAACCGGGCCGCAATTGTCATCTCCGATCACTTAAACACAATTTCAATGACCGAGCTTTATGACACGAC
This sequence comes from Lachnospiraceae bacterium, assembly GCA_017433725.1. Lineage (GTDB taxonomy): Bacteria > Bacillota > Clostridia > Lachnospirales > Lachnospiraceae > Chordicoccus. The sequence goes on along the minus strand of JAFRGQ010000076.1, from coordinate 728 downwards.
ATATCCTGCCAGAGCCGCAATCGTAGATGGCTTCTTATATGCGGGAACCTATTTATTTGTCGGAGCTCCCAAGATCGGAAAATCATTTTTCATGGCTCAGCTGGCCTACTGTATCTCGACGGGAAACGATCTGTGGGATTTTAATACACACAGAGGAACCGTTCTGTACCTGGCACTTGAGGATGATTATGCAAGGCTTCAGAGACGTCTGTCAGATATGTTCGATGTGGAGGAAAATGACAAACTGCATTTTGCTACCAAGGCAAAAATGCTCAGCGATGGGCTTGACCGTCAGCTGGAAAATTTCATAAAAGAGCATAACGATGTGAGGCTCATCATCATTGACACGCTCCAGAAAGTCCGCGAAGTCACCAGTGACCGGTTCAGCTATGCGAGTGATTATCAGGTTGTCACAAAACTTAAGGAATTTAGCGATGCTCATAATATCTGCATCCTCGTCGTTCATCATACGAGGAAGATGGAATCAGAAGATAGCTTTGAGATGATTTCCGGGACGAACGGCCTGCTCGGCGCTGCGGACGGGGCATTTGTAATGGTAAAGAAGAAGAGGACGGATAATTCCGCTACGATATCAGTCGTAGGGAGAGATCAGCAGGATCAGGAGCTCAGTGTTCAGTTCGATGTGGATCACTGCATCTGGAAACTTGTCAAGCTGGAGACCGAGATGTGGAAACCAAAGCCGGATCCGGTCCTGGAACAGATTGCCT
>JAFRGQ010000075.1 GCA_017433725.1 Lachnospiraceae bacterium | reverse complement strand
TCGGCTTCCTTGGCGGCTTTTTCTTCGGCTTCCTTGGTAGCCTTTTCCTCGGCTTCCTTGGCAGCTTTTTCTTCGGCTTCCTTGGTAGCCTTTTCTTCGGCTTCCTTGTCAGCCTCTTCTTCAGCTTTTTTAGCGGATTCCTCCTCGGCAGCGGCATTTTCATCTGCCTGATCGTCTGCTTCCGGATTCTGTGCTGCTTCCTGAGTCTCTTCGGCGGCAGTGCTGTCTTCAGTTGTGTCTGCAGACTCTTCTTTGGCCGCTTCCGGTGCTTCGGAGTCTTCATTTGCCGAATCATTCAACTCTGCAGGCAGAGCTTCGTAATCGCTTGAATCCTCTGAGGAAGCTTCCGCTTCATCGAGTGTTGCGACTGCTTCTGTCTCAGTTCCGCTGAAAGAGTTCATTTCGTCGGCAAATACCGGCGTTGCCGGCACGCATGTCATAAGGGAAACGGCAGCGAGACCGCCTGCTAATAATCTTACTACATTTGCTTTCATATTTTTATCCTCCAATAATGGCGTGTAATTTTTTATAGTTTCATAAATCTTGAAAGAATGTTTGAATTACACTTATTAAAGGTGGGAGTTCGCTGGTGTTTCCTGTGTTATTCCGGAAAGATGTTGCAATATTCTGTGTTGTCCTGATATTATGCTGCTGTTTTCGGAATTGTGTCTGTTCCTGCAGACATTTATATATACGCAAGACAGAAGAAAAGGGCCAGATAGTATTAAAAATGATTTGACCTTAACTTCCTAAATTTTTAACCCTCAGGGCTTTAAACCTCAAATATCGGATTGTAAAAACAGCCGAAAACCAGCATATCAAGGATAAGGCTTTCTGGCACTTATTCATGTGGGAAGTATTAGTAAAGTTAAAAAAGTGTTTTTGCGGGACTGCCGCAAGTGCTGTGATGCAGCGAAAGATGGTTGACATTTTTTGGAGATGTTATCATCATAGTTGTATAGAGGCATTTGCGGCAGTCCTGCTGCTATGACAGACGGCATTTATTCTTCATCGCGCAATACGATAGTATCAGCAGATTTTTGTGAAATGCGCTGCTACACTGAACGAGCATCCTTATTAGTCTTAGGATGGGCTATTATGGTTTCGTACGGAGAACGGAGGTAGAAGATTATGAAAAGAAACGACAGGCTCTATGCAGCCATCGACCTGAAGTCTTTCTATGCTTCCGTGGAGTGCATGGCACTTGGACGAAATCCGATGACTACCAATCTTGTCGTGGCGGATAAGTCAAGAACGGATAAGACAATCTGCCTCGCGGTCTCACCGAGTCTTAAATCGTACGGACTGCCCGGACGGCTCCGGCTTTTTGAGGTGATTCAGGCGGTGAAAGGTATCAATGCGGAGAGGAGAGTGAGAGCCCCGGGAGGGATATTTGCCTACAAATCCGATGACATCGAGACTCTGCGCGCGGATCCGGCAGCGGAACTGGATTACATAGTGGCACCGCCTCACATGCGGAAATATATGGAAGTGAGCAGAAAAATCTATTCAATTTATCTGAGACATGTGGCACCGGAGGATATATTTGCATACTCGATCGATGAAGTTTTTATTGATTTGACGGGATATCTGCGGACATATCGGATGACAGGGCGCGAGATGGTCGCCATGATGGTGAAGGAGGTTCTGAAGGAGACGGGAATCACGGCTACGGCCGGAGTCGGAACTAATCTGTTTCTCGCTAAAGTGGCTATGGACATAGAAGCAAAGCACGCAGAGGCCGATGCCGACGGGGTGAGAATCGCGGAGCTTGACGAGATGACTTATAGGCAGAAGCTGTGGAGCCACCGGCCGATCACGGATTTCTGGCGTGTCGGACGCGGATATGCAAAGAAGCTTGCGGCGAACGGAATATACACGATGGGGGATATTGCCCTGCGCTCAGAGGATCCGGATTACGGCGAGCCGCTTCTTCGGAAACTTTTCGGTGTGAACGCAGAGCTTTTGATCGATCATGCGTGGGGCTGGGAACCGGTCACTATGGCTGATGTGAAGGGCTATGTTCCGGAGGATCACAGTCTCGGTCAAGGTCAGGTGCTGATGCGGCCTTACGAATATGAAGAAGGCAGGCTGATTGTGAGAGAGATGACAGACCTGCTCGTGCTTGATCTTGTCGAGAAAGGTCTCGTTGCGGGCTCGGTCGTTCTGACAATTAATTACGATATTGAAAACCTTAATGATCCGGAGCGGATGCGAAAGTATAAAGGCGAGATCGTGACGGATTATTACGGGCGTAAGGCTCCGAAGCATGCGCACGGCACAGAGAATCTCGGGAGCTTTAACAGCTCCACGAAAATCATAACGGAAGCGATGATGAGGCTGTACGGCAGGATTGTGAATCCGGATCTACTCATCAGGCGTGTGACGGTCGCTGCAACGCATGTCATGACAGAAGATGAGGCGGCGCGTCAGAAGCTGACGGCCGGTGACACCCCTGAGTACGAGCAGCTCTCGCTCTTTACGAATGTTGCAGAAGTGGAGAAAGAGAGAGCGACCACGAAAGCTGAACTTGAGAAGGAGAGAAATCTTCAGAAGGCGGTCATCGATTTGAAGAAGAAATTCGGGAAGAATGCGGTTCTGAAGGGAATGAATCTTCAGGAGGGTGCGATGACCAGGGAGAGGAATCAGCAGGTCGGGGGACATAAGGCGTGAGAAATCTGCATTATGCATCGAGTATAGTTTGTATAGAATACCGGGAGATTGATTCAGATGAGTGCATTTAAGAAGAATCCCTATGAAACTATCATCAATCATCCCCATTTCGTGTCAACGAAATATCCCTCCATGCCTATGGAGAAGCGGGCAGCTCAATTCTCACCTTTTAAGGCGATGGTCGGGTATGACGATGAGGTGGAGGAAGAATCAAGATTTACTCATTCAGAGATATTTATGGATGAGAACCGCATAGAAGAATTAGATGAGAGGATGCGTACAGTTGCCGGGAAGGTATCTGCCGGGGAGAGACCGGTTGTGACGATTACTCATTTTGTGCCTGATGACAGGAAAGAGGGCGGAGAATATGTCGTGACCGAGGGAAGGGTTCGTCGAATAGATGAGATAACAGGTGTTCTTGTGCTGACGGATGGCCGGAGAATTGAGATCGGCAGGATTACGGAGGTGGCGGAGAAAAGCGACTGACCTTACCTAAAAGAAATATGTGTGTGAAATCATTGTGCGCGTTTGCAAAAATACTATAAAAATTGTTTATAATACAAAACCAAATAGGATGGTGCTATAATAGCAGGCATAATCTCAATATGAGGAGAACAAAAATATGTTAAAAAATCCGGAAAAGACTAAAAATGAAATCGTACAGTGGATCAGAGAATACTTCGCAGCCAACGGTCCGACCTGCGACGCCGTAATCGGTATCTCGGGAGGTAAGGACTCGAGCATCACCGCAGCGCTGCTTGCGGAAGCACTCGGTAAGGATCGTGTCGTCGGTGTTATGATGCCGAACGGTGTACAGAGCGACATCAGCGATTCTCAGGAAATAGTAGATCTGCTCGGAATCAAGAATGTTACTGTCAATATCAAGGATGGATTTGATGGGCTTTCTTCTGCTATTAATAATGCGCTGTCGGAGAGTGATACCGTAAGTGTGGATACACTGTCCCGCGACTCTATCATCAATATGCCGCCGCGTCTCCGCATGAGCACGCTGTATGCAATTGCACAGGCGCTGCCGAACGGCGGTCGCGTTGCCAATACTTGTAACCGCTCTGAGGATTTCATTGGGTATTCGACGAAGTTCGGTAATGCAGCCGGAGACTTCAGCCCGCTGTCGAATCTACTTGTTCATGAGGTTATTCAGATAGGCGAGGTACTTGGCGTGCCGGAAAGACTCACAAAAAAGACACCGTCCGATGGGCTTTCGGGAATGTCTGACGAGGATAAGATCGGGTTCACATATGCAACGCTTGATCATTATGTGCTGACCGGTGAGTGTGAGGATGAGGAGATTCGCAAGAAGATCGATAGAATGCACATGTTGAATCTGCACAAACTGCAGTTGATGCCGTCATTTGCGCTGGCAGAGGGTGAGCAGGAGGCAAATTAAATAGTTGGCTATGAGGCGGGGAGAATCCCCGCCTCATAATATTTATTATCAAAATCCCTTGGACAGAATTGTCATAAATAGTGTTTTTAGGATACAAATGGCACTTCAAACTTGTTTTATTACAAAATAGATGTATAATTATGACAATGCGCTTCAACCCGCCTGTGCAAATCCCGTCAAAATGCCTTATGACATTCTAAGAACTGCCGCTCGGGAAAGAGCAGAATCTACAAGGGAGGTTTTTCACCATGGGTCGTTACGTCTTCAAACGTATCCTGCTGGCACTCGTCAGTATCTTTATTATCTGCCTGATCACATTCTTTGCGATGAATGCTATTCCGGGCGGACCATTCAACTCGGAGAAGGCTCTCTCCGCAGCCACCAAAGCAGCCCTTGAGGCACGCTACAACCTCGATAAGCCGGTTCACATCCAGTTCATTCTGTATATGAGGAACCTGCTGCACGGCGATTTCGGTGTTTCTCTTAAGACAGGCCGCGAAATAAGCACTACTCTGTCATCATGTTTCAAAGTATCGGCGAGACTTGGTCTCACGGCAGCGGTATTCGCCATCATCTTCGGCATCATTCTCGGTGCTTTGGCAGCGCTGTTCCGCAACAGATGGCCGGACCGAATCATCGTATTCTTCACCACTTTGTTTACAGCTATGCCTTCCTTCGTCTTTGCGACGCTCCTTCTTCTGGTATTCTGTATCGAACTGAAAGTTCTCCCGGTATTCGATGCATCATCCCGAAGCTACATCCTGCCGGTCATCGCTCTTATGGCATATCCCATGGCTTATGTCACAAGACTTACGAAGACCTCCATGCTTGACGCGCTGAATCAGGACTATGTCCGGACAGCCAGAGCCAAAGGTGTCCCGATGGTTTCTGTCATCTTTAAGCATGCACTCAGGAATGCCCTGATTCCGGTTATCACATATGTCGGACCGATGCTTGCCTACATTCTGACCGGCTCCCTCGTTGTTGAAAATATTTTCACGATCGGAGGTCTCGGACAGCAGTTTGTAAAGGCAATCAGCAATCGCGATTACCCGTTGATCATGGCTACCACGATTTTCCTGGCGGTCGTTATGGTAATCTGCAACCTGCTCAGCGATATTGCTTATAAGATCGTTGATCCGCGCATCACGCTTGATTAATGAATCGGAAAGGAAGACATATGGAAGCAGTTAAGAAAAATCCGTTAAGCATGCAGATAGATCCGGCGCTCTTTGAGCCGGCTACAGAAGACGAGAAACAGCAGCAGGAGGTCATGAGCGAATCTGTCACATTTTTCCGTGACGGTATGAGAAAGCTCATGAAGAACCCTCTCGCGGTAGGCTCTATCATCGTATTGATCCTCATCATCATAACGATTATTTTTGCGCCGTTGGTCGTTCCGTACAGTTACTCGGGCATCGCCAAGGTAAACGGCAGACGTGACCGTACGAATAAGAACCTCTCGGCATTCCAGTACTCACAGGTGGAGCAGGAGTATATCGATCAGGGCGGTAAGGTATTCCCGCACATTATGGGTACCGACTCTCTGGGACGTGACTATTTTATCCGTGTCGTCTACGGTGCGCGCGTCTCCCTGACCGTAGGTCTTTTTGCCAGCATCCTGGTCCTCATCATCGGTGTTATCTATGGCAGTATCGCAGGATATGCGGGAGGGCGAACGGATCTGATCATGATGCGTATCGTCGATATCATATATTCGCTGCCGGACATGCTGATTATTATCCTTCTGTCCGTTGTTATTAAGTCGAGCCTCGGCGAAGACGCCAGCCAGAACTTCGTTCTGAAGACATTCGGTGCAAATATGGTCTCCATCTTCATCGTATTCGGTCTTCTGTACTGGGTAGGTATGGCGCGTCTGGTCCGCGGACAGATTCTTACAATCAAAAATAATGAGTATATTCTTGCGGCACGCGCAATCGGTGCAAAGCCGGCACATATCATCCGCAAGCATATAATCCCGAACTGCATCAGCGTTATCATCATTACGACTGCTCTGCAGATTCCGTCAGCGATATTTACAGAGAGCTTCCTTTCATTCGTCGGTATGGGTGTTGAGGCGCCGATGCCGTCGCTGGGTTCTCTTGCCAATACTGCCCGTCAGGGTCTTCAGAGTTATCCGGACAAATTGATATATCCGGCGGTCCTCATCGTCCTCATCGTACTTGCGTTCAACCTGCTGGGCGATGGTCTGCGTGATGCATTTGATCCGAAACTGAGACGGTAAGGGGGATAGACATATGGAAAACACAAATGGAAAGAAGCCTCCGCTTCTTGAAGTCAGAAATCTTCATACAGCTTTTAAAACAGATAAAGGCGAGGTCCGCGCTGTCAACGGCGTCTCCTACGTACTGGAGGAAGGCCACAGCCTCGGAATCGTCGGCGAATCAGGTTCCGGTAAATCCGTTTCCGCATATTCCATTATGCAGATCCTGGATGCCAACGGTCATATCACAGAAGGCCAGATCCTGTTCAAGGGTGAGGACATCACGCACTATAGCCAGAAGCAGATGCAGGAATTCCGCGGAAAGCACTGTGCGATGATCTTCCAGGATCCGATGACATCTCTGAATCCTGTCTACACGGTAGGAAATCAGATTACGGAAGCAATCCGTATCCATTCGGATAAGTCCAAGGAAGAGGCTAAGGCCAATGCCATCAAGATGCTTGAGATGGTCGGTATCAATGATGCGGAGCGCCGTATGAAGCAGTATCCGCATGAGCTCTCCGGCGGTATGCGCCAGCGTGTTATGATTGCTATGGCTCTCGTTATGGAGCCGTCGATCCTGATCGCAGATGAGCCGACGACCGCTCTGGACGTTACGATTCAGGCACAGATCCTGGAGCTGATGTTGGACCTTCAGAAAAAACTGAACATGGCCATCATTATCGTTACGCATGACCTGGGTGTTATCGCGCAGATGTCCGATGAGATCGTAGTTATGTACGGCGGACGTATCTGCGAGAGAGGTACGGCTGAAGACATTTTCTATAATCCGTGCCATGAATATACCAAGGGTCTGCTCCGTTCGATTCCGAGCACGAGCAATATGAAGAAGAAACTGGTTCCGATCGCGGGTACACCGATCAACCTTCTCAACATGCCGAAGGGATGTGCGTTCTGTTCGCGATGCGATTCTGCTATGAAGATCTGCCTGACACAGGTTCCGGACGAGCTGAGAATCGATAAGACACATCTTGCTTCCTGTTGGATGAATGTCAAAAACGGTACATATATGAAGGAGGAAGCGTAAGTGAGCAGCGAAAATCTTATTGAAGTAAAAGATCTGCAAATGTATTTTCCGATCCGTACCGGGTTCATGAAGACGACAATGCTGAAGGCTGTTGATGGCGTTAATTTCTCCATCAAGCCGGGCGAGACACTCGGTCTGGTAGGCGAGTCGGGTTGTGGCAAGACCACAGTCGGTCGTACACTTCTTCGTCTGTACAAGCCGACCGGCGGTGAGATTTATTATGACGGAAACCTGATCACAGACAAGAACATGCTGCAGTACAGACCAAAGATGCAGATGGTATTCCAGGATCCGTATTCATCTCTCGATCCGCGTATGACAGTTGAGGAGATCATCGGCGAGCCGCTCGATGTTCATCATCTCTATTCAAATAAGAAAGAGCGTCGGGAGAAGATTCTTGACCTTATGGAGCTGGTAGGCCTGAACGCTGAGCACGCAACACGTTATGTGCATGAGTTTTCCGGCGGCCAGAGACAGCGTATCGGTATCGCCCGCGCGCTGGCAGTTGAACCGAAGTTCATCGTCTGCGACGAGGCTGTCTCTGCTCTGGACGTTTCTATTCAGGCGCAGGTCATCAACATGTTCGAAGAGCTGCAGGAAAAGCTCGGCGTAGCTTATCTGTTCATCGCCCATGACCTTCTGGTCGTACGTCATATCTCAAATCGTATCGCGGTCATGTATCTCGGCCGTGTTGTTGAGACGGCGGATGCCGATGAGCTTTCCGACAGCCCGATTCATCCGTATACACAGTCGCTGCTCTCAGCGGTGCCGATTCCGGATCCGAAGATCGCGAAGAGCTCCAAGAGAATTATTCTTGAGGGTGATGTCCCGAGTCCGCTGAAGATGCCTTCGGGATGCGCGTTCAGAACGAGATGCAGGTATGCGACGGAGAAGTGTGCACAGGAGTGCCCGCAGCTGACGGATAGAGGCGGGGGGCATATGGTGGCGTGCTGGAACAAATAAGATGATGCATTCCGTGAGGGGATGCTTTACACTCGCCATGTAGGTATTTATATGAGGTGATGCTTTTTACTCGCCATGTATGTATATATCTACGCGATGCTATTACGCATCGCTTAAGATATATACAAGCATGGCTCGGAGAAAAATGCTGATTACATGATGGACATATAAATACCACATGGCTCGGAGAAAGAGGCGGCTCACAGAATGCATGTTGGAAGTGGCGAAATGCTAAGGGTGAAGTATTCCGGTTGAGGCTCGGAGAAAGAGGCGGCTCACAGAATGCATGTTGGAAGTGGCGAAATGCTAAGAGTGTAATTTTGGTGGTATCGCTAAAGAAGCGGCTTACAGAATGATGTATACCCCTATAAAGGGTTTACATATATTATGTTAAGAAAAACATAAGTATAAAGGAGGAAACAATGAAAAAGAAAGTTTTAGCAACATTACTTGTCGGCGCTATGGTCGCAGGCATGCTCGCAGGCTGCGGCGGCAATTCCGGCGGAACAACTGACGGCGGCAATGCTGCGGAAGTAAAGTATGATGATCTTTATCCGCACATCGAAGGCGTCGAGCTGAAAGCTAAGGATGGCACGGCTGCTCCGGACTGGACAGAGTATGACTCCCTCATCGAAGACATCCGCATGGAGACAGACACAGCGAAGCGTGAAGAGTTAATGCACAAGGCAGAAGATATCCTCATGGAGACTTCCGCAGTCATTCCGCTTTACTACTACAACGATCTCTATATGCAGGTAAAAGATGTTGACGGCATTTACTCCAATCTCTTCGGTTTCAAGTATTTCCAGTTTGCGGAATCTCCGAGAGACGTCCTGAAGATCAACCTTTCTTCTGAACCGGCTAAGCTTGATCCGGCTCTGAACTCTTCTGTAGACGGTGCATGCATGTGCGTTAACCTGTTCGCAGGTCTGTACACATACAACAAAGACGGCGAATTGGAGCCGGACCTTGCGGCTACAACAGAGATGTCTGAGGATGGAATGACCTATACATTCACTCTGATCGACGGTGCAAAGTGGTCTGACGGCACTGACGTCACAATGAAAGACTTCGTTTATTCCTGGAACCGCGTTGCAGACCCGAACACAGGTGCTGACTATGGTTATATGTTCGATGCAATCGCAAGAAAAGATGACGGCACACTTGATATCGAAGCAAGCGAAGACGGCAAGACTCTGACGGTTCATCTTGTAGCTCCGTGTGCATACTTCCTTGACCTTGCTGCATTCCCGGCATACCTTCCGGTACCGCAGGCTCAGGTAGAAGCAGCTTCCGGTTGGGAGACAAACCCGGGCGCATGGTGCTCAGAAGCCGGTTTCGTAACAAACGGCGCTTACACAGTTGATCAATGGAAGCATGAAGAGTCCATGGTCTTCAAGAAGAACGACAACTATCATAAGGCAGACCAGGTCAAGGTTTCAGAGCTTGACTTCATGCTCAGTGCTGATGACACAGCTATCTTTGCTGCTTACAACGCAGGCGACCTTGATTTCGCTGACACAGTTCCGACAAATGAAATCGCTTCCCTTAAGGAGAACCCGGAATTCCATGTCATTGACAACCTCGGAACATACTATGTAGCATTTAACGTTAACAGCCCGATCTTCAAGGATAAGACTATGGAGCAGGCTATTGCCATGAGAAAGGCATTTGCTATTCTGATCGACCGTGACTACATTGTTGAGAATGTAGGTCAGACAGATCAGAAGGTCGCTAATTCCTTCATTCCGGAAGGTATGGCAGACGGTAACGGCGGCGTATTCAAGGCTAACGATGACGCTTACACATTCCCGCTCAAGGATGAAGTTGGTTATTATCCGGAATCTTATCAGCCGAACTCTGTTGACTACGCTATCTCCCTTCTCGAGGAGGCAGGCTACAAGTTCACAGATGACGGTATGCTTTCCGATGAGACACCGATCTCTCTTACATATCTGACAAATGATGGCTCAGGCCACATCGCTGTCGCAGAAGTTATGCAGCAGGATCTCGCTGAGGTCGGTATCGATCTCAAGATCGACACACGTGAGTGGAACGTCTTCCTTGATGAGAGAAAGGCAGGCAACTTCGACTTCGCACGTGAAGGCTGGCTCGCAGACTTCAACGATCCGATCAACATGCTTGAGATGTGGACGACAGACTCCGGCAACAACGATTGCCAGTTTGGCCGCTGATCGAAAATCAGTCATATAAACATTGAATAACTGTACCGGGGTGCAGGCCTATATGGTCCTGTACCTCGGATTTTTCAGCCTCTAATCCTTGTTAGCGCAGGTATAATCATATAGAATAATAAATGCATACGACCGTATGATAAGGCAAAATGAAAAGACTAAGCGTCTGAAGTAAGGAGGTTACCATGTTCGACGATCCCAAAAACATCGAAAGGATGAAGAAATGGAAAATCGGCGACCCCATGATCAATGAACACGATTTCTGGCAGGATGAGGATTACGTCGCTCCCGACAAGGAGAAAGAGAAACTGGTCCTTCAACTTGTTTATATGATTACGGATCGCTACATCAAGCGTTACACGAGAAAGATCAACAACCGCGACCCGGAGTACTGGGCGTTGGACCGCATCTTTACGAAGGAAGAAATCAGATTCCTGCTCTCATTTAAGAAGACACGTGTGCCATACACAGTCCGCGAGCTCGCAAAGATGAACAATATGTCTGTAGAGGATACGAAGAAAATGGTGAAACACCTCACCTGGACCGGTATCCTTGAGATGGTCCGCCGCGAGGACGGCAACAGGGAACAGATGTATAACGTCCCAATTTTCGTTCCGGGTTCCGCTGAGTTCATGGTCATGAATGATAAGCTGACGGACGAGCATCCGGAGCTGTTTACATTTTTCAATCTGATGACGCAGCTGCCGCTTGCCGGCGTCACACAGATGGTGCCTCCGGGAGGCGCAGGCATCGGTATGCATGTCATTCCGGTCGAGAAAGCGATCGAGCATGAGAGCAAATCTGTTTCCGTCGAGCACATCACGCACTGGCTGAACAAATATGACAAATATTCCGTTGGCATCTGCACATGCCGCAAACAGCAGACGGCACGCGGTGAAGGCAGCGGTGACATTGAAGGAGAATACTGCATCGGTGTGGGCGATATGGCGGAGTACTGTGTCAAGAGAGGCATGGGCCGTTATCTCACCTACGATGAAGTTCTGGAAGTTCTTGAAAGGGCCGAGCGTCACGGCTACGTGCATCAGATCACCAATATCGACGGCGAGAACAAAATCGTCGCGATCTGCAATTGTGCGCCGGGAGTCTGCAACGCGCTGCGCACATCACAGCTGTACAATACGCCGAATCTGTCCGCATCCGCTTACCGCGCGCATGTCGAGAAAGAAAAATGCGTTGCCTGCGGCAAATGCGTCGAAGTCTGTCCGGTCGGCGCCGCCAAGCTCGGCCAGAAGCTCTGCACGAAACACGGTGAGATCAAATATCCGCTTACAGAACTTCCCGACAACAAAGTATGGGGACCGGACAAATGGAATTATAATTATCGCGATACAGCCAAGATCAATTGCTATGATACCGGCACATCGCCCTGTAAGTCGGCATGTCCCGCTCACCTTGCGGTGCAGGGATATATAAAAATGGCGGCAGAAGGACGTTACCGCGAGGCTCTCGAGTTGATCAAGCAGGATAATCCGTTCCCGGCAGTATGCGGTGCAATATGTAATCGTCGCTGCGAGGATGCATGTACACGCGGAACCATCGATGAGCCGCTGGCCATCGATGAGGTCAAAAAGTTCATAGCAGCTCAGGATCTGAACGCCGAGACCCGCTACATTCCGCTCTGTGAAAACGGCGAAGGAAAGTTCTTTACACAGAAGATCGCTGTCATAGGTGCAGGACCGGCAGGTCTCTCAGCGGCATATTATCTGAGAAGAAACGGCTATCCGGTCACTGTATTTGAGAAAGAAATTCGTCCCGGCGGCATGCTGTTGAACGGTATTCCGAGCTTCAGACTTGAGAAAGATGTTTTGAAAGCCGAGATTGACATCATACGCGAGATGGGCGTGGAGATCCGTTGCGGTGTGGAAGTCGGAAAGGATATCACACTGGATGAGTTGAGAGCGGAAGGCTACAAGGCATTTTACATTGCAATCGGTGCACAGGGCGGCCGCATGACAGGCGTTCCCGGTGAAGATGCTGAGGGCGTTATGACCGGCGTAGAGTTCCTTAGGAAAGTCAATCTTGTCATGAATGAGGCGTCAACGGCGAGCAGCTCAGTGGCTGTGAACGAGGAAACACCTTCTCCGAAGTATCTGACAGGTGAGACTGTTGTCATCGGTGGCGGTAATGTTGCGGTCGACGTGGCCCGCACAGCAATTCGTGCCGGCAGCAGCAAAGTCACCATGCTCTGTCTGGAGTCTGACGTAGAAATGCCGGCGGCTCCGGATGAAGTGGCTGAGGCCAAGGAAGAGGGAATCGGAGTTATGAACGGCTGGGGACCGAAGGAGATCCTGACAGAGGATGGTAAGGTCAAAGCGGTCGTCTTCAAAAAATGCGTAGCTGTGTTTGACGAGAATCACAGATTTGCACCGAAATACGATGAGGAGGATACGGTCACGATTCCGTGCGAGAACGTACTTCTTTCTATCGGCCAGAGTATTCAGTGGGGCAACCTGCTCGACGGAACGAAGGTCGAGATCCGTCCGAACGGAACGGCTGTCGCAGATTCGATTACATATCAGACCGGTGAGCCGGATATATTTGTAGGCGGCGACGTTTACTCCGGACCGAAGTTCGCCATAGATGCGATAGCGGCAGGACGCGAAGGATATGTGTCCATCAACAGATTTGTCCACCCGGGTAACTCTCTCACAATCGGAAGAGACCTCAGAGAGTTCAACGAACTGAATAAGGACGATATCGAGATTGAGACATTTGACAATGCGAAGCGTCAGATACCGGGACAAAAGCAGGGCGTGGCGACGGAGACATTTGCAGACCTCAGACTTCCGCTCACGGAGGAGCAGATCCGAATCGAGGCTGCGAGATGTCTCGGATGCGGCGCTACGACAGTTGACTATAACCGCTGCATAGGCTGCGGACTGTGCACGACAAGGTGCGAGTTCGATGCGATCCATCTGAGCCGCGATGTGCCGGAAGCGAGCACGATGGTGCGTTGCGAGGATAAACTCGGCGTTCTTGCTCCTTATGCTGCGAAAAGAGCAGGCAAGATCGCGATTTCAAGAATCAAAAGAAAATGACAGCAGGAAGAGAAAACTGCAATCTATGATGGAAAAATCTTTCGGAAAAGAGTATAGTATCTCTTAAACTGAGTGCAACACGAAGTATATGAAAGAATATTGCCTGATTGGAGATAGAATATGAAACTTCACAAACTGCTCGCTGCCGCAATGCTGACCCTCGGTCTGATCACCGCAGGAAGCGCCTGTATGAAGGAAGTTTATGCGGCAGCGGACCAGTCTGCCGCATCTGAAGCGGAGTCTCCCACCGATGAGTCTGCCGCTTCTGAAGCCGCAGAGGAAGAGCCGGTCAAAAAAACACGTGTCAGGTTCACGACATACCGGGGAAAAGATACGCAGGATGTATATCATTCTTTTGTAGGCGCAGACGGAAAAGTGTATCTGTTTCTGCCGTCGGATGCAAATCTCGCCAGAGTGACGCTCAAATCTTCGGACGCCATGGTCTCCACTACTCTCGGTGAAATCGGCAGTGACGGAAAGACACTCTCCGGTGATTTTACATCGCAGCCCGCATCGATCATCATGCAGGACGGTTCCAAAATCATACTGGTATGTACGCAGTCGACGCTGCCGTCTCTGTCGGTCAGACTAAAAGACGGAGATCTTTCCAAGATTCATGCGGATGAAAATGCAGCGACAACGCTCCCCGTTGAGAGCACCATTCTCACGGATCCCATTAACCCTGTTAACAGTTTTACGCTGAGCGGTCATGCGGAGATGCGAGGACGGGGAAACTCATCATGGGCTTTTTATGATAAAAAAGGATATCAGCTGAAATTCGAAAATTCGCGCTCCGTTCTCGGGATGGGAAAAGCCAAAAAATGGGTCCTGCTTGCCAATTCGAGCGACTCATCTCTCATGCGCAACAAGCTTGTGTTCGACACTGCGCGGGCTGTAGGAGTGGGATATGTTCCCGAAGCCCGTTATGCGGATCTGTGGGTCGACGGTGATTACCGCGGATTATATATGATCGCGGAGAAGGCAGAAATCGGCAAGCAGCGTTTGAATCTCACGAGCGGACACGGAATCGTGGCGGAATTTGACAACGCTTTCTTTTATCAGGAAGACAATTTTAAGGATGTAAACGGAAATTACTGGGCTCTTAAGGATTTCCAGACCGAGGATGCATCGGAAGACTTTGCTGAATTCCAGAGGAGGGTGGATGCATTTGCGGAAGCTCTGAACGAGAAAAGACCCTGGGAAGAAGTGACGGCGATGTTCGACGAGGATCAATTTGCCCGCTTCTATTTGGTCGCCGAATATTTCCTGAACGAGGAACTGGCGACGACAAGCTTCTACTGGTACTGGGACGGTCCGAAGGACGAACTGCATGTAGGTCCGATCTGGGATTTTGACACATGTATGGAAGACGGAGACCCGGCTGATCAGTATTATGTCTGGCACAACGGCTATTTCAAGCGGCTTCTCGGATACAGTGAATTCGCGGATATGCTCGAAGAGTATTATGACAAATACTGTGAGGATATTTTCGAGCTTGCCCCGACGACCATGGATATACTGAATACGAAAGTATCGGCATCCGCAGAGATGAATTACCTGCGATTTGATGTACTTAATAAGGTCGATGTCAAAGGCCATATGTTCCTTCCGACTTACAAGGAAAATCTGGAGAACCAGAAGACCTGGCTGAAAGATCGCTTAAGAATGTTCTCAGTAGGAGCTGTATGCAGTGAAGTCACGGATTATTATCTGACTACTAAAGTGTCGGAAGACAGATCAACGTTGACGGCAAGCGTCCGAACGAAGAAGGACCTGAAGACCCTGCAGTTCTATGTTCAGACAGAGGCAGCGGAAGGAGCTGACAGAACGCGGTATGAGGCCAAACTTGATGACAACGGCAACTGGGTATGTGAAATCGATCTTATCGATTTTAATCAGACGGGAAAGTATATCGTAGAAGCATTTGTGAACGGAACGAATAAAACTCCCGATGCCAGCGCCGAGTTCACGCTGAATGAGCTGCCGACAGTCTCTTATGTGATTGACGGCGTCGATTACAGCGCGGCATTTGATCCGGAGTACTACGCAGAGAAATATCCGGATGCAAAGACCGCTTGCGGAGATAACCCGGCGAAGCTGTTCGATCATTTTGTTGAGACGGGTATGAAAAACCGGCGGCAGGGAAGTAAGGAGTTCGACGTCGACTTCTATATGAAAGACAATCCGGATCTGGTGGAGAAGTACCGGACGGACTATGCCGCATTCTATAAGCATTACTGTGAGTTCGGCAAGAACGAAGGTCGTAAAGGTTCGGAGAGTTCCGGCTCGTAAATCGGGAACACACAGGGATTCGGTCCGGAATTAAGTAATCTGACGCCGGACCGTACCTTGCGCTAAGTTTTGCGAACGAGACTTGAAGGAATCGTTATTGACAAGCGGCTGCCTGTGAAGAAAGGGGGAGGCTATGACAGCAATAGAGAGCATGGAGAACGGAGTCCTGATACTGGATGTGAGCGGACAGCTGAATGCTGTGACTTCACTTGAGCTTCACGGTATTCTGGAGGAACGGATGCCGGAAGCAGAAAAGGTGATTTTTGAATTCAGGGATCTGGATTATATTTCTTCCGGAGGATTGAGAGAGCTGCTATATGCCTATGAGGCGATGAATTCCAAAGACGGAATACTGATTCGTCACGCAAAACCTGAAGTCAAAGATGTGCTCGACATCACAGGGTTCAGCACTATATTTGAAATAGAAGAGGATTAACTGGACATTTTGTACCGAAATGTCCATAAAGCGGCCTGCCGTATTGATACGGCGGGCTTTTTTTGTTATACCATAACAGAACAAATTTAAGAAAGAGATTATGATCATGAAAACAACAGTTACTGAGATTATAGAAAACAGCATCGCTAAATTTTCAGACTATGACGCGGTCATTTGGCCGGAGAAAGATGAAATTATCCGCCGGACTTACCGCGAAATGGGCGAAGATATCGCGCGCATCAGGAGCGGACTGCATAAAGCAGGGCTTACAGAGAGAGCGCATATCGCTACCGTCGGCCGCAGCTCCTATCCGTGGGTCACGACTTTTTACGGAGCACTGACCGGTAACAGTGTCATAGTGCCGATTGACATGAATCTGTCGGACGATGATATTATCGATGAGTTGAACAGAGGCGATGTGGTCTGTGCTTTTGTGGATCCCATCAAGAAAACGCTGCTTGAACGTATTGAAGCGGAGTGTCCGAAGCTAGAGAAAATTGTTCTTCTGACGGACAAAGACGGAGAATATAATTATGAGACATGGAAAGCATTCGGCGTAGGAGCTCCGCTCTTCGAGATTCAGCTGGCTGACCCGGAGGAGATAGCTGCCATTATGTTCACCTCCGGAACAACGGGAGTGAGCAAGGGAGTCATGATGACGCAGGGAAGCCTCGGTGCGGATGCGGTTAACATGTATTATCACCTTGCCCCGGGCAGTGTGGACCTTTCTGTCCTGCCGATTCATCATGCCTTCTGCCTGACGGTAGACTGGATCAAAGCTTTTGAGCAGGGCGTTACGGTAGCGATCAACGACAGTATCGGTCACCTGGTAAAGAACATTAAGAGATTTGAGCCCCATGTCATCCTCATGGTTCCGCTCATGATTGAGACGATTTATAAGAAGATGAAATCCGTAAATCCGCTGATTCCCAGGAAACTGGTCGGTTCTCAGGTCTTCGGTAAGAATCTGAAGCATATCATATGCGGCGGTGCGCGCCTGGATCCGAAATTTATCGATGAGTTCAAAAAGTACGGAGTCGATATATGGATGGGCTATGGCAGCACGGAGACTTCGCCGGTCGTATCCTTTAACGGGGAGCGCGGCATTAAATGGGATTCGCTCGGCAGACCGATCGACAATACCGAGGTCAAAATCATTGACGGAGAAATCTGTGTCCGCGGAGATATCGTCATGAAAGGCTATTACAACATGCCGGAGGAGACTGATAAGGTCCTGAAGGACGGATGGTTCTATACCGGCGATCTCGGATACCTGGATGAGGATGGGTATCTGTATATGAGCGGAAGAAAGAAGAACCTGATTATTCTTGCAAATGGCGAGAACATCTCACCGGAGGAAATTGAAGGTGCGTTCAGCACAGCTGCTATTATCGGAGAGATTGTTGTTGTAGGGCAGGGAACGAACCTTCGTGCACTGATTTATCCGGACCCGGACAAGGCCGGAAAGATGAAAGAGGAGCAGATCCAAAAGGAAATCGATAAGGTCATCAGGGATTACAATAAAAAGCAGCCGTCCTACAGAAGGCTCGCCGGCTATGAGCTGAGAAATGAACCGTTCCCGAAAACATCGACGAGGAAAATAAAGAGAGATCTGATCACAATGTTCTGAGATTCAAAAAACAATAAAAGAAGAAACACCGTTCAGATAAAAACGTGTGAGAAGCGAAGCTACGGCCTCCGGGGAGTCATTGCATTCTTCGGAGGCCCATTTGTGTAATATACCGAATAGACCGCCGATCGTGTATGAGAGGAGGTAAGACTGAAACTGGATACGGGCGGGTGTTTCTGTTGTTTCTGCATCGGCAAATTCCCGCACATACTCATGCAGCAGGCTGATTGCGCGTCCGACGAATTCAGCTCCTTCCAAAGTGTTCAGCTGTCGGATCAAAAATCCGCTCTTCTTGACATAGCGGCAGAGAGCAGAAAAATATGTTCTTGTGAGTTTCTCGGGTTGTTCGGAGCCGGGCTGCAGCATGACAAGTACGCCGCGGAGATCGTTCAAAATACGATTTTCCAATGTTTCGATGAGCTGCAGCATATCCTGATAATGGTTATAGAAGGTGCTGCGGGTCACGCCGGTCTTTTTAGATACCTCAGCAACTGTTATTTTTGCAGGATCTTTTTCGCGGCAGAGAAGATCGAAAGCCGTCAGGAGATCTTCTTCGGTCTGGGCATATCGGATATCTTTGCTCGGGTTGTTCATGGTGAATATTCCTTTTCTTCATTTTACGTCAACCGTACAGGTAGCAATATTTTACAACACAGGGGTATCATAGTAAACGAATTTGACAAAACGCGTCGGATTTTCTAATATCTTTTATAGACCGTACCTTTTCAAAAGCAATGCCCCGGCAGTCAGATCAAGAATGCCATGACGTTTTTGATTGACGGTGGAAGTGTGTGAAGTGCGGAGTGAGAAGTGTGCTAAGAAGAGCAAAAAGAGATTTTCCGGAGGCGTCGGTAGAGATATGAAAAACAGGATTTTTAACAGAACAGGAAAAGCGGCCGCTCTGCTCATGGCAGCAATCATGGCACTGTCCGGTTGCGATTACTCGCTAAGCGGAAAGGAGAGTTCCGGAATCGTGCAGGCTGATGAGAGCGCAGCCGAAAATGTTAAAAAGCAGGAAAGTACCGGGAAGCAGAATATCGGAGAACCGGTCGTACTTGAACTGTACGACGTCATGACTGTACCGTACATGAGACTGCAGGCCTACGGAGATAACGCTGACGAGGCACTTGCGCTCGGCGAAGAGAAGATCAAATCGCTGGATGCACTGCTCTCGACGGGCAATCCGGAGAGCGAAATCGGCAAACTGAATGCGTCAGGTTCTGAAAAGCTCGGCGACGACGCCTCATTTCTCCTGAAGACAAGTCTCGATTTTTACCGGCAGACAGACGGGGCGTTCGATGTGTCGATTTATCCGCTCATGGAACTCTGGGGATTCACGAACCTTTATGACGCCGGTCTGGAGGAGGCGATTGAGGAAGCTGAGCAGAAAGTGAAGGAGAAAGCGAAGAAGGGAGAGACCGGGAGCGGAAAAGAGAGCGAGCCGGCTTCGGAGGAGACCCGTGAAGCTCCGTCGGAAGCGGACATTCAGGAAGTGCTGAAGAAGGTCGATTGCTCGAAGATTGAATTCCATGAGGAGACCGGTGAGGTCACGCTGCCGGATGGCATGAAGATCGATTTCGGCGGTATTGCGAAAGGATATGCTTCCCAGTCGGTTGCCGAGATCCTGCGGGAGAACGGAATCACGAGTGCGATCATGGATCTGGGTGGAAATATTCAGGCGGTCGGCAGAAAACCGAACGGGAGCAAATGGCGCATCGCTCTCAATGACCGCAACAAAGGCGGATTTCTCGGGATTTTGACTGTGGAGGACTGTGCGGTCATTACATCCGGAGGTTATGAGCGCAATTTCAGGGATGCCGAAGGAAATGTCTATCATCACATCATTGATCCGAAGACCGGTCATCCGGCTGACAACGGATTTTCGGTGGATGCTTCCGTCACGATCGTATGTGAGAACGGAACGATGGCGGATGCGCTTTCGACGGCCATGTATGTGTGCGGTCCGGAAAAGGCGACGGAGTACTGGAGAGCGCATCGGGATGAGTTCCAGATGATCATGATGACGGATAAGAATAAGATGTATGTGACAGAAGGAATCGCTGATGATTATCAGTCGGATTATAAATATGAAGTGATTCACTGAATCTGATAATGATTTACAAAGTGGTGTGCAATACCCGCGGATTCATTGAATTTCTGTCGTTAATTTACAAATTGATGTACAACACTTGCGGCACCTTCAGGAATGCTTCTACGTTCTTGAAGGTGCCGCAAAGTATCAGGAATTCAGATAATCGGACAGCGCACTTTTTGCAAGGTGTAATCTCCTGTCGAACTGTATATAAAAATCTCCGTCTGTATTGTAAGACCGCTCGAAGAACATCTCGAGGACGAACAGGGCGATCCGCTGGTTGAGCTCTGCATCCTGTTTCTCGTGCAGGAACTCCTCAAGCGACTTTCTGAAGTAATGCCATGTCGTGACAAATGCCTCGTATCTCTTCAGGTCCGGAATCTCCAGATATCTGTCAATGCGGACCTTTGTCTTGCCGGGAATATTGCAGCCGCCGTCCGTTACAAAATAGCGGAAGGTTTTGCCGTCGTATTCACGGCCGAGCGGGAAGAGCCGGCAGAATCCGGGACGAAACGCATGAATCCCGCAGCGGCCGTCATCCCTGAGGAAAGTACAGCATACATTTTCCCCGCGCATAAGTAGATAGGGGAGAACAAGGCCGTTTTCAACGCGGAGACCGACCCGCACGTTGACGAGATCGGAAAAACTTTTGTTCAGATTGCCTGTGAGCATGTATATGTCATAGGGATCGAGATGAATCGTGTCATCCATGCCATGGCAGCATTCACCGCACCCGTTACAGGCTTTACAGGATATTTTCGCGAGATCGCGGGAGGTCATGAGTTTGTGCATGTAATTTCCTTCTTTCAGAGACATGTTTCATTTTGCGCATTCATCATAGACTCATGTCACGAAAATTCTGAGTCGGAGATTAAAGCAGATGAGCTCTCAGCTCCTCACCGCTGAGCGGGCTGAGGTAAGCCGGTGCGATATCAAAGATAGTCTTGCAGCCGGTCTGGCCTTCCGCAGCCAGTCTGTAAGCCGCGCGGGCATATGCTACGAGGATGCTGCCTGTGAATTCCGGGTTGGAATCGAGCTTTAAGTTGTACTCGATAATCTGCTTGTGCTCTTTATCAAATCCGCTCACGCCGCTGCGGATGACGAATCCGCCGTGCGGGAGTTCGCTGTGATTAGCCTTCATCTCCTCGGCAGAGATAAATGTTACGGTCGTGTTGTAATCCGCGAAGTAGTTGGGCATCTCGACGATTTCCTTCTCGATGCGGGCCTTGTCGGCACCCTCTTCCGCTACGACGAAGACTTCTCTCGTATGCATGTCGCGTGTCACGAAAGTCGGGTTCTCACCGTTTCTGACTTTGTCGACCGCTTCCGGTACCGGTACGGTATACTGCCTTGCATCGATGACGCCTTCAATGCGGCGAACTGCATCTGAATGTCCCTGACTTACGCCGCGGCCCCAGAAAGTGTAGTTGTTGCCTTCCGGGAGGATCATGGTGGAGATCATTCTGTTCAGGGAGAACATGCCCGGATCCCAGCCGAGAGAAATAATGCCTACTTTACCGCCTTCTTTTGCGGCTTTGTCCACATCGGCGAAATGCTCCGGGATTCTTGCGTGCGTGTCAAAGCTGTTGATGACATTGAAGAGCTTTACGTACTCCGGTGTCTGAGTCGGCAGATCGGTTGCGCTGCCGCCGCAGAGGATCATGACGTCAATTTTGTCTGTGTAGTCCGGTGCATCTGCCACGTTCAGAACAGCGACGCCTTCCGTACGAATCTTGAGATTCTCGGGATTTCTTCTTGTGAAGACGGCCACGAGTTCCATATCGGGGTTCTGACGGATGGCGCTCTCAACGCCGCGTCCGAGATTGCCGTATCCTAAGATGCCGATTCGAATGCTCATAATAATTTTTCCTCCTTTTCAGACGGAAAGACCCTGCTTACCCGGTTCATAAGAAGCGAACCCGGCTTGCTGAGGTGCTTCCGTAAACATATAGACATGATAGCACAGAGGGTGCAAAAAGTGAAAAAAAGTTTGAGGAAATTATGAGCCGCAGGCCATCTGTTCATCGTATAAAAAGGTAGAGAACCTCTGATTTTGCTTGTAATAACTGTGCAGAAAGAGGAAAACGTATATCAATTTCAATATCGTCTGTTTTCATGCGCAAAAAATAGTGTATAATATATTTCATATCTCATATGATTATCGGGTTCGCGAAGCGGTTCCGATAATAGTGATATTATTGTAAACAGCAGCGCGTATGAATTTCTAACAGGACGGGAAGGGAGAGAATCATGCCACTTTATTCAAAGAACAGAGAAATTTCGGACAATGAGCTTAATCAGGTCCTCGGCGGCACCAGCGCGTTTGGCGGTTCCATGCTGAAGTACCAGATCGAAACGGATCTTGACATTCTTAGCAGAAAAGATCCGGAAGCCTATAAGGCTCTCAGTGCTGAGAGAGACCAGCTCCTTAAGGAAGGCGGCAGGCGAGTGTTCAGCAATGCAAATGATGTTCGGGTTCAGAATCTTGTGATGAAGCTGAGAAATGCTACCAGGTAAGACCTGAAAGCTAAACAGATGAGAAGGGGCTGCTGCAGATGGCAATGTCACCACTGTGCATATCAGAGAATTGTAAAATAATCTGATATGCGCAGTGGTTTTTGTGCCTGAATGCGGCAGCCCTTCTCATACAGTGAGGAAAAAATGGAATTTATCTACACCTGCAGGGATGACAATGGGCAGCAGTATATCGAAATAACGGGAGTGACAGACGCTTCCCGCATTCTCCGCATACCGCCGACACTTGACGGGAAGCCGGTGCGGATCATCGGAGCACATGCATTTGAAAAGAATGAGACGATCGAGCAGATTTTTCTGCCGGAGAGCGTGAGAGCCATCGGGATATTTGCTTTCTACGGCTGTCCGAACCTGCAGATGATCTCACTCACCGACATGGCCGAGAGCTGGGGCACCGGAGCAATCTACTTCTGCGGAAAACTGTCTGAGATCCGACTGACGGTCATGCGCAGGCGATATTCGATTCTCAGGGATATGCTGAATGACACGGATAAGGGGCTTTATGTGAGGATCACGGAACCGGAATACGAGGCTGAACTGTACTTTCCCGCATTCACCAACGGTTTCGATGAGGATACCTATGCGCGTCAATTTCACACATGGATCGAAGGTTGCGGTTTTGCCTACCGCGAGACCGTCATGCGAAACGGTATAGATTTCCGGGGATATGACCAGCTTTTTACCCGGGCTATGGCGGACGGCGTCGGAGGAGTTCAGAATGCTGCAAATATCGCGCTCGCGCGACTCATGTCTCCGTGCAGCATGAAGGACACAGCCGGAGACAAATATGAGAAGTACCTGAGAGACCATGGTCAGGAGATCCTTCTCAGACTTGTTCGTGAGCATGACAGGGAGAGGGCTATGTTCCTGCTCGATCGGGGCTATGCGTCCGCTGAGGCAGCCGGAAATGCTGTGCTTCTGGCCAGCGGGCAGGGCGACGCCGAGCTTGTCGGGATGCTTATGAGGCAAAGGAGCGAAGCACTGACAGATGCGGAAGACGAAGATTCGTTTGATCTGGACGATTTGTAATGAAGAATAAATAGTAAGGAGCTTAGATGCACGCAACAGAACGATTGAGAGAAATCAGTGAGAAAATTCTTGAACAGACCCGCACGGATCTGTATCTTTCGCTGCACTTTCTCGGTGAATCGCTGGACTCGCTGCCCTGGCAGATGGACCTGTCGACCACAAGCATCGGAACTGACGCAGAGTTCATGCGTTACAACCCGAGATTTCTGATGCAGACATTTCTGCAGGAACCGAAGTGGATGGCCAGGATCTATCTGCATATCATTCTGCACTGCCTGCTTTTGCATCCCATGGCGGAAATCCCGCGGGTGGCAGTTCCTACCCCTCTTGAAGACGGAGCAGAGCCGGCAGCGGATGCCTACGATAAAGGCATTACACCTGTATTTTCCCTGCTGAAAGAAGTTGCAGATGCCGATGCAGCTCCTGTGGCGGGTGTCTCTGAAGAAGGCACTGCATCTGCACTTTCCATTCTGAAGGAATTTACAGATGCCGCCCGCAACGAGAACTCCTTCAGAGAACCGGACCGTCTTCTGTGGAACCTCTCCTGCGACATCGCCGTGGAGTCCATCATTGATTCTCTGGAAGACTGCCCGGCCGTAAGCCGTGTTCTGCCGGACTTCCGCGCAGAATGGTATGATAGACTCGGCGCGGAGATGAAAGTCCTGACGGCGGAGAAGATTTATCGATATTTCATGGAAAACCCGCCGGATCCCGTCTCGGAGGAGAAACTGGTCATCGAATTTACGCTGTGTGACCATGGATTCTGGGAAGAGCTGACAGAGAAGGAAAAGAAGAATCCCGATAAGGAAAAAGAGGCTCCTTCGCAGGACCCGGAAGGAAAGCAGAGGGAGGACCTCGAAAAGTCCTGGCAAAACCGGTCTGAGCGGATGATGGCGGAACTTGAGAACTCCGGCAGACATCTGAGTCAGATGACGGGAACGCTCACCCGAATTCTTGCGGTGCAGAATCGTAAGCGGATGAGTTATCGCGACTTCCTTAAGCGCTATGCTTACGTGAGGGAGGAAGCACGGGTGGATCCGGATTCATTTGACTACGGATTCTACAATTACGGAATGGAACTCTATGGGAATATGCCGCTCATGGAGGAGAACGAGTATCGCGAGTCCAAAAAAGTTGAGGAACTGGTTATCGTCATTGATACTTCTGCATCGACGCAGGCAAGTCTGGTGCAGCATTTTCTGAATGAGACAGCATCTATTCTGCGCAGCAGGGAAACATTTTTCCACCGTATTGAACTCAGAATTCTTGAGTGCGATAATCAGGTACAGAAAGATATTCTGATCAGATCCCCTCAGGAGATGCAAAAGTATCTCGAGACATTCGAGGTCAGCGGGGGATTCGGGACAGATTTCCGACCGGCATTTGAATATGTGGAGAAGCTCAGGGCGGAGGGACACCTGAAGAATCTGCGGGGACTCCTGTACTTTACCGACGGAGCAGGGATTTATCCGACTGTACCGACAAAGTATGAAACAGTTTTTGTGTTCAGGTCGGATGAGAACTTTTTCGAGAAGCATGTTCCGGACTGGTGCGTGAAGGTGTATCTCGGGGAGGGAGACAGGATTGAATATCAAGGCAGAAAGTGATCTGATTCCGATACAGGCCGCAGGGAGTGGCCGTCCGACTGCATTTTGATATGAAACAGGAAGTTTGAGTCGGTTATTATAAGAGTGCAGGCTTAAATCTAACGGAGGATGACTGTGAACATAAAGGAAGCAAAACAGGAAATCATATACACGATCAAAGCTTATCTCGCCAAGGACGAGACCGGCGCTCCCCTGATACCCGCCGAGCGCCAGCGTCCGGTCCTCATGATTGGGGCTCCCGGCATCGGGAAGACCGCCGTCATGAGGCAGATTGCGGAAGAACTCGGCATCGGCCTCGTTTCGTACACGATCACGCATCACACACGCCAGAGCGCGATCGGTCTTCCGTTCATCGCAAAGCGGGACTACGGCGGGGAAGAATACTCCGTCACAGAGTATACTATGAGTGAGATCGTCGCGTCGGTCTATGATCAGATCGAGCGCAGCGGCGTGTCCGAGGGAATCCTTTTTCTCGATGAAATTAACTGCGTATCCGAGACGCTCGCGCCGACTATGCTGCAGTTCCTGCAGTACAAGACATTCGGAACCCATCGGGTGCCGGAGGGCTTTGTCATCGTGACTGCAGGCAATCCGCCCGAGTACAATCGCTCTGTCCGCGATTTCGATATCGTGACCCTTGACCGTGTGAAACGGCTCGACGTGGAGTCTGATTTCGGCGTTTGGAAAGAATATGCGCGTATGAACGGAGTTCACGGGGCCGTTATCTCTTATCTGGAGATCCGCGGTGAGCATTTTTATTCTGTGACAAATGACGCCGACGGCCGGCACTTCGTCACCGCCCGCGCCTGGGAGGACCTCTCCGATTCCATCAAGGTATATGAATCCCTGAAGCAGCCGGTAGGCAGGACGATGGTCAGTGCTTTTCTTCAGGATCCGGAAATTGCGGGGAGCTTCACCGTTTATTATGAACTCTGGAACAAATACAGGAATCTGTATAAGATTCCGGATATTCTGAACGGAGATTTCCCGGCGGAGACGGAGACGTTCAGGAAAGCGGCATTTGATGAGAAAATTACACTGATCGGGCTTCTTGCATCCGGTCTGACGCAGGATGCGGCGGCAGTGGACGAGGGAAAGAGTGTACAGAAGGAGATTTTTACGATCCTGAAGAAACTTCAGGGGGAACTGAGGATCGTGAAAGAAAAGGCCGTGAGCACGGGTTCGGATACGGAACAAAACACTGAAGGCGGGCAGCAGGGGCTTCTGACGGAGTCTTCAGAGCCGAATCTTATCGGGCAGGAGTCTGTCTCCGGCATCCTCAGCAGACTCGCAGAGGAGTTTACGGATACACGTGAAGCAAGGAAGAAAGCCCGCATGCTGTCCGTTAAAGAGGAACGCATGGGACGTGCTGCGGCAAACGCTCTGCAGGAGCTGCTCAGCCATCTGGCGAAGACCGCGACAGGGGATATAGACGGTGATTACGGAATCGTGAAAGTCTGGTTTTCCGAGCGCGAGAAAGCGCGCAAGGAGATGGTCAGGATGACGGACGCTCATATCTCGAATGCGTTCCGGTTCGTAAAGCTGGTGCATGGGGAAGGGCAGGAGATGGTGATCTTCCTGTCGGAGATCGCGTCAGGATATTACACGATGAAATTCATTAACGAACACGGAAATGAGGAGTATTTCCGTTACAACGAGCTTCTTCTGCTCAAAGACAGGAGAAGAAAGCTGCAGGAGGAGATATTCGAGCTGGGGGAGACGTGATTCGTTTTTCTGCGTGACAACGGTCAGGTCTGATGCTATCATAGGTGACATAACACGGTGACGAGCATCGGCACCCTGACCGGGGAAAAAGGAGTATAAATGATTCAGGACATAGCACCGCACAAGCTGCGGAACGAGTATATACCGGAAAAGTCCGCCAGGGCGGGCAGCCGGTGTTTTTTATTCAGAGGGAGAGAAATGCTGTTCAGGATCCGCGATGACAAGGTGGAGCTGCCTCTCAGGGCCGAATTTCCGGCAGAAGCAGAGTGCACATACCTCTTTGCCATCGATGAGACGGAGTATTTCCTGATTACTGAGCCGCAAAGCAGTGCGGCGAATGAAACGTGTGCAACGCCGGAGAGTTTTCCGACGCCCGCAGACTGCACGTTTAAAACCGTCCATGAGCTTCGAAATGAAGGACAGATGGACCGCCTTCTGACGTACGCCGCCTTCACGGCTCAGCAGCTTGCAGGCTGGTATCGGGACAACGTGTTCTGCGGTACCTGCGGAAGCAGAACGGTGCATGGCGATGTTGAGAGATCGATCATTTGCCCGGAATGCGGACGAATCATTTACCCGCGCATCGCTCCGGCGGTCATCGTCGGCGTGACGAACGGGGACCGCATTCTACTGACGAAATACAGAGGTCGTCTGTACGCCTACTACGCGCTGATCGCAGGCTTCACGGAGATTGGGGAGACGTTCGAGGGAACTGTGGAGCGCGAAGTCATGGAGGAAGCCGGCATCAGGGTGAAAAATATCCGATACTACAAGTCCCAGCCGTGGGGCGTAGCCGACAACATACTGGCAGGATATTTCTGCGATCTGGATGGGGATCCGACCATACATCTGGATACCAATGAACTCAGGATCGGTGAATGGACAGCCAGGGAGGACATCATTCTGCAACCCGATGATTTGTCATTGACCAATGAGATGATGAAGATTTTTAAGGAAGGCCGCGAACCCAGGTGAGATATGACGGAGAACAGGATGAAAAAGAGAATGAAAAACAAAAAAAACATATGCAAAGTATTTTTATCGGTAGTGATCATCTGTTCCATGTTCCTGGGGACAGTGACTGTCTATGCAACAGAGAACGGTACGACAAGCGCAGGATTGTTTTCATCTGAAGCAGGAATTATGCCGGAGGATGTTTTATCCGTAACTCCGACCGTGCCGGCAGAGTCTGCCGCAACAGATGAGGGAAACGGAAATGAAGGTCTTGTTACGGGTACTACGGACGTGCCTGCCATCGAGGGGGATGACCAGAGCCAGACCGACAGTACCGCTACGACGGACGAATCGGATTTTGACGACCTGAGGCCGATTGAAGACGGATACGATATGCAGGACGAGTCTGCACTCGTACCGCCGGATACGTCGGAAGCCGAGGCTGCTCTGAGTCTCACACCGACAATGACTCCGTCGCCGTCGCCTACGCCGACCGAGGAACTCCTCGGAGCCGCGCAGGCAATCGAGGAAGGCTATTATATATTCAGAGTCTTTCCGGACGGGGCGACGCTGAGAACAATGGCAGTAAAAGGCAACAGCTTTGACAATAACGTGAACCTGGTCAGCGGAACATACTCGCAGTCCAATGTCAGACTATTTTATGTTCAGAAATCAACCGGCAATTACTATAAAATCAGGAATCTTCATACCGGAAAGTACCTTCAGGTACAGTCCAACAAGAAGGATGACGGTACTCCGGTAGTACAGAGCGCTCTAAATACCTCGACCGCTCAGCAGTGGCAATTTGTGCCCGCCGGCAACGGCTACAGGATCGTCGGACGCACTTCCGGTAAGGCTCTCAATGTGCCGGGAGCGTCGACGAAGCTCAACACTGCGCTTGAAATCCGAAAGATCGCCAATCAGCGGTCTCAGGTCTGGTACCCGATGAAGAGCTTCGTAAAGATTTCCGGTGCCGGAACAGAGATCAAAATGCCGGGCACACAGAAGTATTCCGGAAAAGCCCTCACGCCGGACGTTACACTTAAAGTGTATGGAAAGAAATTGGTCCGGGGTACAGATTACACGCTGGAGTATTCCAATAACATAAAGTGCGGAACGGCTGAGATCGTGATTAACGGTGCAGGTGAGTACCAGGGCAGTAGGACCGGAACTTTCAGAATCCTCAATTATGCTTTGAGTATTCAGTCCGGAGGGGTCTATTACCTGATACCCAAGGTCAACCTGTCACAGACGATGACGGTTACCGAGAACAAGGGCGGAAACAACATGCATATCTCGATGACAAAGCGTGTCAATGCCAGATTCAATAAGTTCACTCTCCTTAAGACGACGGACGGAACTTATAAAATTCTTTCGGGCAACCCGCTCTACACACTGATGAGTGCAGGCAAAGGTAATCTTAAGCTGTATTCACAGCAGAATACATCACAGCAGAGATGGACGCTCATCAAAGATGCACAGGGAACATTTTCCATTATTAATAAGGCTACAGGACAGGCTGTGGCTGCCAGCGGTACTGCTGCGGGAAGCGCGCTTATAACAGAGGACAGAAACGGGAAAGACGTCGAAAAGTTCTACCTGACAAAGACTTCGACCGAATTTCCTGCCGACCCGGTCTACGTAGGACTGTACAATAACAATTATATTGAGCAGTTCGAGCTTTCGGCCAGCCTGACACCTGTGTCACTGAACTCGAAGGTCAGCGTTTACAAGCAGGAGAGCGCTGCCAATACGCCGAGGAACAGCAGCGGCGGGTATGTTGATTTTAAGAACAAAAAGATCGGCTTGTACCGGGGATTTGCTTTCGGGGAAATTAAGAGCACATTGGAGAGTGCGACTATACCGTTCAAGCTGGAGGCCAATCACACATATACGGCGCAGCTGATCAGAGCTTCGGACAATATGCTGCACTTCGTATTTTCAGATCCTTCGAGCGGCAATACGGTATCCGTAAAGGGAACGACCTTCGATGCGGGACGTGCATGGGGCACACTTAAGTGTATGGTCGATTCGGGAACTGTAAAAACAAGCGGCATGAGAATAAGGAACCTTGGGAGCACGAGGCCTACGCTTGCGATGGTCGGTGACAGTTACCTTGAAGGCACGTATCTCCATGAGGATATAAACAGCAGATATTCGTCGTTCGTAACAGATTATTTTAACGGGGATGTATTCATGTGCTGCAGAGGAGGAGCCACCAGCACGCTCGGCGTACAGTGGTTCAACCGTTTCTTATTTGATACAGTCAAGCCAAGGTACATTCTGATTGCGTTTGGCATGAATGACAGGGATTACACCAGATGGGTCGATAATATGCAGAAGATGATCTCACTTGCCGAGGCAAATAATGCGATACCTATTCTCGCAACGATTCCGCCGCGCGTCGGGGATGATGTCGCTGAAGGCAATGCTGTACATGAGCAAATGTCAGCATGGGTACGCCAAAGCGGTTACCGTTATATCGATGTTGCCAAGGCGCTCACTCTGAACAATGACGGCGTTACGCCGAATGAGAGTCTGATGCTTGCCGACAGGACACATCCGACAAAGGAAGGAAATCTGAGGATTTACGAGGAGTTCCGATCGAAACTGGGGGATATTTATTAACTAAAATGTGAGTCTATGATGAATGCGTAAAAAGGGAGCTGCCGCATTGCGACAGCTCCCTTTTTGAATCTGAGTAGACATCCTCAGCTCACGAGCGGTATCTCCACGACCCGCGCCATCTTCGTCAGGCATTCTTCGATCTGTTCGGATATCTCCCTGACCAGACGCTCGGATATTTCTTCATTCTTATCCTTCTCGAGAGACTCGTAGAAGTTTGCCCGGACCTCGTCCGTTATGCTTTCCAGATGGTTCTCCAGATACTTCTTCGGGAGAAGCTTGCGCATGGGAAGAGGAATATTTATATTTAAGAGCGCCGACTGCATGCGGTTCTTTCCGAGAAAGAGCACAACGAGTGAGAGGACGGCGCCGGCGAAGATACCGGGAAGACCGTTGGCGATCAACGCGACACCGCTTCCTCCGCACAGGAGTCCGACGAGGATCGAGATGATCGTATCAATCATCCAGGTGAATTGTTCGACGCCAAACACCGTCTTTGCGTTCAGGCGTATATCTATTTCCGACAGCGATAGATAAGAATTTAAGCTCAGTGCACGGTACGGAATCTTATGCTTCAGGCAGATAGGCATTGTATACTGTTCGAGCTCCGGCGCGATGTACTTGCGGAGCCACTGGGAGACCGGATCCACCAGAAGGTTCTTGGCACTCTCAGTATGCAGGTAAGCATCGATTTCCTTCTTCAGCGCCCCGTCGATCTCGGAGAGTTTTTCAATCCGGCCGCTGCGCCAGCGATCCATGATCGGAACAACACAGTTTTCAAGGATCGGACCTGTCAGCGCGTCGACAGCGGCCATGTACAGACCGTCGATCTGCTCGGTCACTATGCGCTCGATGGTCGTGGAGTCGATCAGGTTCTGCAGTTCTGCATCGAATTCACGCATCTCTTCGTCGATACTTCCGCACCAGGAAAGGCCTTTAGAGACAGAGAATTCAGGATTGAGCTCCGTGATGATAACAGCTTCCGGATAGACATCCCTGCACCAGTCCGTGATGGCCGGCAGTCTCGAGACGCCGCCCGTCAGGAAGATGAGATCCGGGATATCCCCTGTGATGCTCGAGCGGGTATCTCGCAGGCTTTCGATGAAGACGTCGCGGAAGGACCGTCCCTCCAGGCTGTTTGTCTTCTTACCGAGGAGCTTTTCCGCAATCTGCGCATTCATGCGCAGCGTGAGGCGGACCGGCTTATCATATACGATCTGCACCGTCTGCGTGCACTCGTGTGTCTGCCAGTAGTCTTCGTCTGCGAAGTATTTTTCCTTGAGACGGCGTGCGGCAAATTCGCAGTAGCTCCTCCAGGCATCGCTTTTGGAAAATGCTTCGCGGATTCTGCGCTCGTCTCGCGATGCGGCGACGGATTCCTCGAGAAGGATTTCATCCATGATTCCGCCGCCGAGGAAAACTTCACCTCCGGTGCGGAGTTCCACCTCGCGGCCGCCCGAGATGTAGGCGAAGTCGGTTGTAGAAGATCCTATGTCCACAACAAGGACCGGGTGGGAGAGAATATCGTAGCCGACCTGAAGATGCTTAGAGCGGCATGCGCTGACAAGAGCCGCACGGGATTCGGAGATGATTTTCGTGGGCGGATACCCTGTCTTCTCAAATATCCTCCTGTAACGTTCCCTGTCATTTTTGTTCCATCCTGCGGGGCAGCCCACATAAAAGCAGCAGTCTTCTCCCTGCACAAGGCTGCCGGTCGTATAAAGCTCGCCGAGTACACCTGCGGCGAAGCTCTTTATATCGCGGTCGATCGCCGAATCCTTCAGGAATCGGCTCTTGAAGCGGATCCTGCGCTCCGACGCGTCGGGGGCATAGCAGGCCTCCTCTCCGATGAGGAGCGTCTGATCATTCAGACGTGCGTAAGCCGTGATGAAGCTCTTCGCATCCCGCACCGGAATTACTTCCGGGGTCTTCATACCTTCTTTTTTCAGATAGGAGACGGCGCTTTCTGCGTCTCCCAGATCAAAGCCTATAAAACGTTCCATAGGATTTCTCCTTCGTTCAATAAGTTAAGTTGATTTGACGGCTGCCATACCCCGAATGAGCACAACATTGTCCTTTACCAGGGCCGGTTTCAATGTGCCTGTCCGGACAGCGGGCATACGGTTGAAGTACTTTGCGGTGTCCGCGCTGTATTCCATTACGGAGATGCCCCGCCTGTACAGATAGAAAGTGATGTCGGAAATCGTCTGCCGATTTTCATCGCTTTCTTCTGACGAATATGCTGTCTCGAGAATAGAGGACAGCAGACGCAGCTCATCATCGGTCACATCGTCCGGAGACGGGGCAGGATTTGCGGCGGCTTCCATTTCCGTAAGCCGTGCGTCCTCCAGATTGTGATCAACAACTGTCAGCATAGCATTGAGGTTGCGGTAAATCTTGTCGCTGTCCATGCTCACCTCGATGATCTGCTCCGCTTCGTCGGGAAGGAGCTTCCTTCGTCCGAAGTTGTAGCCCGATACAAGGGCCAGGCAGATACCCGCTATGACCATAATTATGCTGAGGGGAAGGAATCCGGCCGGCGCCATCGCCAGCGCTGTTGCTCCGACTGTCGTTGCTCCGAGGCAGGCGGTGAGAGGTATCAGGTATTTGCTCTGAGCGCCCTTTTTGGGTTTGCCCGTGCGCTCGTAAGTCCGCACATCTCCGGCGCTGTCCACAAGAGACAGCGCTGCTTTCGCTGTCTGGAGTGCGTAGGAGGCTTCGCGTGACAGGGTCTCGTCAGTCACGTGTTCTCCGTACTGGATCTGAATGCGGCTGAGCTCATCTTCCAGGGCGGTCACGGTCTGCTCCGGGGTGTCTGCCTTGCTGAGACGTGCGAGCAGGCGTTCTTTGTCTTGTTCCAGCAGTTCTCTGGTCTTCATGAGGGCCTCCGTTTTACATTTTATGATTCAAGTCTCGCGTACCCTTTATTATACCAGTAAAACAGGGCGGAGTGATAAAAAAACAGGAATTGGGCAAAACTGTTTTCGAAAATGCGTACAAACGGACGGAATAGAACAGTACGACGAAATTAATTCGGTTGAACGAAAATAGAAAGGGGTGTATAATGGCTCTGTGTCAATGCGTATATAATTCGTGATATGCAACTCACAATAACGATAGGCTATTCCGGAGGTATGATATGCAATATCTGGTGATGTTTCTGATTGCGCTGCTGATCACTTCGATCGGTTTTCGAAAATACATATGGTTCATCAGCATAGGATACGGCTTTTCCGTTGCTGCGATCGGTCTTGCGATGATCGTCTTCTTCAGACGCTATATGAGCAATCTGATGCTGTGTATCTGCCTGCTGTTTTTCATCTACGGGGTGAGACTCGGAGGTTACCTGCTCATTCGGGAACTAAAGCTCACGACGTACAATGCGGCGATGAAGAATGAAATCAAGTCAGATATCAGCCTACCGGCCAAATTCGCGACGTGGATCTTCAGTGCATTGCTTTATACGCTTCAGGTCTCACCGGTGCTCTTCAGGCTCAGCAACGGAGGCACGACAGATATTGTCACACTGATCGGTGCGCTTATTATGGCCTGCGGAATCATTCTGGAAAGCGCTTCTGACGTCCAGAAGAGCATTGCAAAGAAAAAGAATCCTAAACGATTTGTCGATACGGGGCTTTTCCGCATAGTGCGCTGTCCCAATTATCTCGGGGAAATCCTGTTCTGGACGGGCGTCTTTGTCTCGGGCGTGACTGCTCTTCGCGGCCCGGTGCAGTGGATCTGTGCACTCATCGGATACGTCTGCATTGTGTACATCATGTTCGGCGGAGCCAGAAGGCTGGAGCTGAGACAGAACCGCAACTATGGCGATGACCCTGAATACCAGAAGTACGTAAAGACAGTGCCGATCATTCTGCCATTCATTCCGCTTTACAGTGTGGCTGACTATACTTTCCTGGTAGGGTGACCGGATTTAGGAGATGAGCTAAGTCACGTCCGCGAAAGCTTGCGCATGTTGCTGTCAGAGATAGATGAGATATTTGTACCGGAGTACGAGGATTGCCTCTGCTCCGGTTCTTTATTCTTCATCGCGGCAAGAACGCCGAGGCGTTCTTGAATCCTGATTTTTACCAATACTATATTATTCTTCTTGATTTCCTTATAATGGTTGCGCTATTATACCGTAGGACTGTCATTTTTCGGCAAGTCCTCAATATGTAAGTGTCAGATACAGCCTGATTAAGGAGTAGTCGCAAATGAGTAATCTCAGGCATGAGTGGAAACACGAGATCAACTATATGGATATGCTCGTCATACGGTCGAGAATGCGTGCAATCACCACTCCTGATCCTCACGCTGTCGACGGTAAATATTTTATCCGGAGCCTCTATTTTGATACACTGTCTGATAAAGCGCTCAGGGAGAAAATTGACGGTGTGGATAACAGAAAGAAGTACAGGATACGTTATTATAATAACGACCTGTCTTTCATCCGGCTCGAAAAGAAGAGCAAATGGAACAATCTCGGCAGAAAGGAAACGGCACAGCTTTCACAGATGCAGGCCCAGGCTATTGTTGACGGCGACATCGATTGGATGGTGAATCATCCTTCTCAACTCATACAGGAACTGTACGTGGAAATGAAGGAAACGGGCCTTCGGGCAAAGACGATTGTCGACTATACGCGGGAGCCGTTCATATTTCCTGCCGGTAATGTACGGGTCACATTGGACTATGACATTCGGACCGGACTTGGCAGCACGGATTTTCTGAATCCGGATACGCCGACCGTTCCGATCGTCGATAACCCGATCATCCTTGAAGTTAAGTGGGATCATTTCCTACCGGATATTATCCGCGACGCGGTGCATCTGGAAAACCGGAGGGCAGCGGCGTTTTCGAAATACGCAGCCTGCAGAGCCTACGATTAAACAGGATCCTGTGTCGATGGACCTTATATACCATCTGCAGTACGGGATCTAAATGGATGCCCTGCGAATCAGCTATGAGTAACTCCGCATAAGCGGTATGAAATATGAATAACAAGGAGAGTTTCTATGAGTTTTAATGACATATTCAAATCCAGTTATCTCGAGAACGTTACCGCGATCAATATTCCCGATATGATCATTGCCCTTGTCCTTGCGTTTCTGGTAGGTCTGTTCATCTATTTCATCTATCAGAAGACCTACAGGGGCGTTATGTATTCCGCAAGTTTCGGCGTCACCCTCGTTGCCCTGACCATGATCACGACGCTCGTTATTCTTGCAGTGACCAGTAACGCGGTTCTTTCTCTCGGTATGGTCGGCGCCCTTTCCATCGTGCGTTTCCGTACGGCGATCAAAGAGCCTTTGGATATAGCATTTTTGTTCTGGTCAATCGCTGCGGGTATTGTACTTGCAGCAGGCATGATTCCGCTGGCAGTGATCGGAAGCGCTGTGATAGGCGGCGTGCTCATCCTGTTCGTGAACCGTAAGACCTATACGAGACCGTATATAGTTGTTCTCCGCTGCGAAAATGAAGTGGCTGAGACGGCCGTGACAGACTATCTGAAAGATAATGTTGAAAAGTATTCCGTTAAGAGCAAAACGGTGCAGAAGGGGCTTATTGAGCTCAATGTAGAGGTGAGGCTGAAGGACGAGGACACGTATTTTGTCAACAACATGGCTTCTATGAACGGTGTGATCAGCGCGGTGCTTGTGAGCTACAACGGAGATTATATGAGCTGAAACAATAATTATCAGGGGCTGCCGTAAGGCAGCCCCTTTTGATTTACTTCTTGGAATTCTTTGCGATGTTGAGAAGCATACCGGGCGTCAGCTTCGTTGAACCCTTCAATACTCTGGCGTTGTCTTTCTTGATCTGTGTAACTGTCGTATTGAACTTCTTTGCGAGAGAATTGAGCGTATCGCCTTTCTGTACAACGTACGGTATGACCATAATTCCGCTTACGCCGCCGTTTACTGTCTCAAGATCGTTTTCCTGAATAATTCCATTGATCTGTTCGCTCATCATAACCTCCTGTGTGAACAAATGTATTGATGTATAATTTTATCCGGCAGGGAACCATGTCAGTCAGATCAACCGAACAGATATAGTTCCTGTTCTTTTAATTTATACGATGGTTCCGCCGGCAATGGATAATGTTGAAGGAATTTTCGGGTCTTTCAGCCTGTATATCTCAGTGTGAGATATACAGGAGCGCAGCCGTTTCATTTGTCCGATTGCGCTGTCTCAGGCGGTCCCTGCTGTTTCGCTTCGTAATACATATCTAACTTTACATCCATGATATCATGCTCTGTATCGTTAAGCCACCGGATTTCTCCTCCGCGTGTCGAAACGTAGGACGCGGAATCCGTGAATATCGTGTCGTAGTTATTATTATTGTCAAGTCCGGAAAACAACGTCGTTCCGAGAAAATAGTTGTTGGTCGAGATATCAAGATAATCCAGCACAGTGGGTGCAAAGTCCAGCGTATTTCGACCTTCCACATCGATCTTCTGAGGTTCGACGCCCTTGTGGTAGATAAAGAACGGCATTTCATCGAGCTCTGTGTGGTTCCTCTCGTAGTCCGGAAAAGACGTATTGAACAGACGGTCCTGATATGCCGCGTGATCAGCTGTGAAGAAGATGATCGTATTATCTGCGAGATCGCTCTTTTCGAATTTCTTCATAAATGCACCGAACTGACAGTCCAGATTGTAGAACTTGTTCAGAAGGCTGTCGGATCCGTCACCGAACTTCTCGTCCGGGGAATCGAGCGAGGTGTGTGTGCCGAAGGTGTAGATCGCCGTGAAGAAGGGCTTGTCATCCTTCCCCTGCTCTTTTACTGTGTCAAAGAGCAGTTCGTAGGCATCCTTGTCTGAAATCGTGTCGGCTACTCCGTTGCTTATGAACGCCGGATCGCTGATGACCTCATCGAATCCCATGTCCTGCAGATAGTTGGTGAAATTTATGTTGCGAGTTTCTGTGTTGATAAAGGTCGTCGTATAGCCTTTATCTGAGAGGATGTCCTGCAGGGAAATCAACGCATTCGAGTCATAATTATGTTTCTGATAACCGGAGTACAGCTGACCGCTGAGCGCACGGTATGTGGCAAAAGTGTGGTTGAAGTAATTCGTAAAGTTGATGGATTTCCTCTCATAAGCGGCAACATTCGGCATGATCTTCCTTTTGTCAGTTACGATATTCTGTGAGAGCCCCTCAGTGAAAATGGCGATGATGTTGGGATTCTCGGGGAGTCCTTCCGGCTTTTTGATGCGTCCTATGATTGTCGTGCCGTGGAAGATTTCCGTGTAATCTTTGCCCTTTGTGATGCTCTCGGACGGGGTCTGAGCGTCGATCCCCTGCTTTATCAGCGTATAGTAGGAAAATAGCGGCGATCCCGCGCTGCCGATACACATCGTGAAAATGAGTTCAGCGGACAGAGCCAGTGCGAGAAATCTTGCCTCCGCTGTCTTCCATGTGCCGACGTGCCGTATCGGAAGGAAAGAAAGGACCAGAGCGGCAACGAGTGCCGAGATATAGACCACTGCCTGTCCGGAAAGATCTCTCACCGAATCCAGATTGGTCATCATGACCAGGGAGATGTAGGTGTTGCCGAATGCCAGGACCGCCATCTGCACATTGATGAGCAGCAGAAGAAGACCGTTCAGGATCCATCCGATGAAGTGATTGGCGCGGACCAGTGTATTGGAGATAAGAAAGACGATCGCCAGTTCCATGAGTCCTGCTATCAGGCATATCCTCTGTCCGGTCTGTGAGTAAGCAAAGATTATAATGCAGACCGCGAAGAGATATTTCAGTGCGGTCGTGATTGTCAGCAGTATCGGGTGTTTATAGTCCATCGGTTTGAGCTCCTTCTTCATAGAATGGCAGGAAATACCGGCCAAGCCGTACCCCGTCTTTTCCCACGCAGCTACGGTAGCTGCTGATTGTATTTATTCGGTCGATGCCTTCCGGCGCTGTGTTTCCCGCAAGATAGAGGCATGCGCACATGCCGGCCTTTATCGGACCGAAATAATCCATCTTCGGTGTATCGCCGATAAAGAGGCAGCTGTTCATGAAGCCGGAAATATCCTGAGCGGTCGAAGCGCCGGTCTCATGCATTCCGGTCGCGTCGAAACGCAGGTATGACTTGCGTGCGCACATTTCATAAAATTCTCGCTCAGGCTTCTCTATACCGGTCTCTTCGCTGAGCGTAATATGGTCAAAGCAATCCTCGAGACCGATCTGCATGAGCTTTAGATATTGAATATAGGATGTCATATTGGAACCGAGCGCGATATCGACGCCGGTCTTTTTGAGTGCTGAGAGCAGCTCTTTTATCCCGTCTTCGGGTATCATTCCCTCAAGGAAAGCACCCCAGTATGTTTTAGCCATGTTCAGTGCATGCGGAAAAACCGGCCAGCCGTTCCGCTCGCAGATTACCTGACAGCGGATAAGCCGGTTGTGTGTCGCACCGCAGAGGAATCCGATACGATCATTTTGAATGTCCCAACATTCACGGATTTCCTGCTTTATGTTTCCGGGATCCATTCCGAAGTGCTGTGAGACATATCTGCCGAGGGCTTCGCAGGCCGCATCGTCGGCTTTATTATAACTATATAGTGTGCCGTCGAGGTCAAAAATGACGGCGTTGATGTCGGACATAAAAGCAACCTTTCTTATTCTTTGTAGATAAAATTAAATACTGCGGTCTGCTCCTCTGTGCACCTCAAACGGCGAGGGCAGATAGCAATAGTGTTATTATAGCTCACCGTACCTGTGATACACAATTGAAAAAAAGATTCTGTTGTGGTACTTTATTGACATATAGAAAACGACTCATCATCTTATTATGACCATGGGGTATTCTCTTGAAAAATTCTATTGCAGATATTGTAAAAAAGCATAAAAGGGCATTCATAGCGGGAACGGCTGTCTGTGCAGCCGCTCTTGGCGTGGGATTTTTCGTTCCGGTTCGCATTGAGGTGAAACAGACGGGCACTCTGCATCAGCATACCGCGCTGACGGAGAGTGATTTTGCTGTTCAGACCAGCACGCTTTTCGGCATTAAGCATAATGCGGAGGACTATAAGGTGCTCTGGGAAGGATGGACAGAAGAACAGCAGGAAGCGGCCATAGAGCAGTTCGGTCAGGTGACGCTCGGTGATATAGATGAGGAGACTTCGGAATCCGACACGGGTCTCGAGGAATATGCCAGAAAGAAAAACAAAAATATAATTACAGCGGATGATATCCGTGCGGCTTCCGCAGAGGATAACGCCCGGAAAGCGGGTGCGGATAAAAACGCGAAGGACGCTGAAAATGCAGAGTCGTCCGGTGCAGATAAGGCAGAAAATCCGGAAACAGAGAAAGCCTCATCGCAGAGCGGTACGGATGCAGTTTCCGCCGGGAAGCTCGAAAGTTCTGCAAAAGATCAGGCTGCAAGCGGTGACGACAGGCTCGTTGTGACCGGAGATACCGTCACGGAATATACGATCAGCAAAGGGAATTTTACGGACACTGTGACAGTGGATGCAGTGCCGGTCAAGGAAATCAGAGCTTCCTATGACGGAAAAGTGTATTTCATGGGCGTCCCGGATACAGAGAATATTCATGCCGAGCTGGTTTATGAGGACGGTGCAAAAGCAGCTGTATCCTGCACGGCAGAGGCAACAGGGGCAGTCGCAACCGAAACCGATATTCCGGTGCACACTGAGTTCGGAGACACAGTGTGTCACATCATTCCTGTTGAACTTGAGAAAACGACCGCGAAGTATCGGGGAAAGGTTTACTCCGGGGATACTGCGGAGGCAGAAAATGTGACGGTGACTGCTGAATTTGCTGACGGACATACTGAAGAGGTCACAGCTGCTGAGTTCGTAGGGGACGCATTTGTCAATGATTCCGGCGACTATGTTGTAAAAAGCATATACGGGGAGACAGATGTACACATTGATCCGGTTCAGATCAGCAGCGCGAGTATTGAGGTATCCGGCATTCTTTATGAGGAGGATATGCTGGATGTCGATATTATCACTCTCGAATATGAGGATGGGAAGACCCGGAATATCGGAAAAGGAGAGTATGAGCTCGGTGCTGAGGCAAGTCTTCCCCTGACGGCCGGTACGAACGAGATTCCTTTCCTGTATAACGGAAAAATGTATATTTTCACGGTCGATGTTCTTCATGATACGGAGATCCGCCGTGCAAGAATACGCTACGCGGATGAGATTGCAACGGCTGAGTACAGTCACCTGAGCGACACGATCATGGTCACTGTGAACCGGTATACGCAACCGGAGTACACCTACCTGTTGACACACATTATCATTGATGATCCGTCCCAGATTCATGCAGGACTTTCAAATGACAACTATGGCGGCGAGCGCGAGACTCCGAGCAGTGCGGCGAAGCGCCTCGGCTGGGTCGTCGGCATCAACGGAAGCAACTTTGATTATTCGACCAACACTCCGACGATGGCGGATGCAAAGATCAAGAACGGTATGATGATGCCGGACAGCAGACCGGTCGCGAACGGCATGGAAATATGTTTGACAAACAGCGGCAACCTTTTCTCGCCACAGCAGGGCATGTCAATCAACGATCTGCTCAGGATGGGCGTCACAGATACCTGGTGCTGCGGCGACACACTTCTCATTTCAAACGGTGAAGCCGTAAACGTAGGCATACAGAGCTTGGATTACCGCTATCCGAGAACGGCGATCGGAATGGTCCGCCCGTGTGAGTATTATATAATCACGGCGGGAACTTCCGGCTATTCTAACGGAATGACCTATGACGAGGTGAGGGACACTCTGATGGCTCTCGATTGCGGATTCGGCAAGTGCCTTGACGGCGGTGGAAGTTCCACGCTTATATTTGAGAATCAGATGTTGAATACTCCGGCGACGGGAAGTGAGAGACCGGTTACGGACTTCCTGTATTTTACGGAGTGAGGTTGTCATAGTGTGAGCGGGATTTGAACGTGACTTTATAAGTCAGCTGATACTGACCTTAAGTCCCATGCCGAGTATAGCGAGCGGGAATTGAATGAGACTTTGCATGCGTGTTATGTCCGGCATATGATCGGACCTATAAAAGTAGATCGGGAGGAGAATATGTTAGGAGATAAGAAAAATGTACTGCTCGTCGTAAGCGGCTCGATCGCGGCATACAAAGCGGCGGACATTGCACGGAATCTGGTGAAAGCCGGAATTTCCGTCACGGTGTCTCTGACTGCAAACGGTGCGAAATTCATCACGCCGATTACATTTGAGACGCTGACAGCAAGCAAATGCCTCGTCGATACCTTCGACCGCAGCTTCAAGTTCGATGTGGAACACATTTCCGCGGCGAAGGCTGCTGACCTGTGTGTGATCGCACCCGCTTCTGCAAATATTATCGGAAAGATAGCTTCGGGAATCGCTGATGACATGGCGACGACGACTATTATGGCCTGTACCTGTCCGAAGATTATTGCTCCGGCGATGAATACAGCCATGTATGACAATCCAATCGTGCAGGATAACATGGCCAGACTGAGAAAATATGGCTATCGATTTATTGCACCGGCCGAGGGACTTCTAGCCTGCGGTGATGTGGGACGCGGAAAACTTGCGCCGGTGGAGGCTATCTGTGCGTATATTCTGGATCTATTGAAGACAGATGCGTTCGCTGACCCAGACAGTGATAAGTATGCAGATCATGAGACCGGCGATAATACTCCGGAGGCGAATGCAGGCGCAGATGCCCTGACTGCCTGCAAAGACAATGTGGAAGCTGACAAAGCTGTTGCCGTTGGGAGCGATGAAGATACCGGTCTGAAGAAACAGGATCTTGCAGGCCGCCGTGTGCTTGTGACAGCAGGTCCTACGCAGGAAGCTATCGACCCTGTCCGCTATATAACAAATCACAGCAGCGGAAAAATGGGATATGCGATCGCCGAAGCGGCAAGAAAGCGCGGAGCGGAGGTCGTCCTTGTTTCCGGACAGGTCGCAATTTCTCCCCCTGAGGGAGTGAAGCTGGTATCCGTGGTGTCAGCACAGGATATGGCCGAGGCGGTATTTGAGCACTTCGAAACAACGGATATATTGGTCATGGCAGCGGCCGTGGCGGACTATAGACCGGCAGAGGTCGCGGATCAGAAGATAAAGAAGAAGGATGGCGATATGGTCATCCGGCTTGCCCGCACGACGGATATTCTCGGTACGATTGCCGGGAAGAAGAAGGAAGGGCAGTTCATATGCGGTTTCTCCATGGAGACGGAGAATCTTCTGGAGAACTCCAGAAAGAAGCTGGAAAAGAAGAAGCTGGATATGATAGCGGCCAACAGTATCGCGGAACCGGGGGCAGGTTTTGCCCATGATACGAACAAGATCACGATCATCACAAAGGATTCGGAGCTTTCGCTTCCGCTCATATCAAAGCTTGAGACGGCGGACCGGATATTGGATGCGATTGTGGCTGAGATCTCAGAGTGAAGAGGCGTTTTGATTGTGTATTGTAAATGATTTCTACTGTACTTCAGTTCTGAAGTGGATTGTACTTCATTTCTGAAGCGGGAAGTCTGCAGCTATATACGGGAACAGGGTGAAAATATGATATTAGCGATAGACATGGGCAACACGAACATAGAGATCGGCTGTCTCGATCATGAGACGATCCATTTTACCGAGCGTGTTCGTACAGACATTTATAAGACCGACCTTGAATATGCGGTGCTCATCAAGACGATTATGGAGCTCAACTCCATCACCCCGGAGCAGATCAGCGGAGCGATTATATCGTCCGTCGTACCGCCTCTGACGCAGGTCCTCTGCAATGCTATTTATAAAATAACCGGGGTGAAGGCCATGATAGTCGGAGCCGGCCTGAAGACCGGCATGAACATTAAAATGGATAATCCGGGAACAGTCGGCGCAGATCTGGTAGTTGACTCCGTTGCCGCTCTCAGGGAGTACGGTGCTCCGTGCATTGTTATTGATATGGGAACCGCAACGACCGTTACAGTAGTCGA
Source organism: Lachnospiraceae bacterium (assembly GCA_017433725.1). Lineage (GTDB taxonomy): Bacteria > Bacillota > Clostridia > Lachnospirales > Lachnospiraceae > Chordicoccus. Next base: position 22,973 of record JAFRGQ010000075.1, on the reverse strand, counting down.
TAAGAACAAGTGCTACATCGGCGGAGCAATTATTCCCGGCGTCATGGTTTCCCTTGAATCCCTTGTATCCGGAACTTCGCAGCTGCCGCGAATCTCGGTCGAGGCACCAAAAAAAGCGGTCGGCAGCAATACGATCGACTCCATGAAGAGCGGAATTGTCTTCGGTCAGGCGGCTCTGATTGACGGTATGATAGAAAGGTTCGAGGATGAACTCGGTTATCCCTGCAAGGCGGTCGCGACCGGCGGGCTTTCCGGGGTCATCATACCGCATTGCAGGAAAGAGATTATCATTGATAAGATGCTGATGTTGAAAGGCTTGAGGGCGATTTACGAGAAGAACACGTGATATACGTATTTCACGTCTAAAGCCAGCGAGTATTGTGCGATGAAGAATAAAAAAGCCGGGAACAGGTCTGAGGACTCTGATCCCGGTTTTTTATGCGGTTTTGAAGGATCGTCTCCCGCACAGGTGTGCGAGGATACGCAGGGAATATGTTTGGAATTATGTTAGCTGACACAGACCTGGATCCCGCGTCAAACCTCGCGCGCGCTACTTGGAAGCGTCTTTATATGCCTCCAACGTCCTCGTCAGCTGAAGTGTGTGGTCTCCCACCGTCTTTGATGCGCCGAGCGGATAGTGATCGGGCAGGAAATCCGCGCCTACACAAGGTTCCCAGTAGAAGATACCCTGTACGGCACCTTGCGGGAGAAGACGTCCGGCATTGATCGTATTCTTTACGATTTCATATGCCTGATCCGGATCTTCCTCTTTTCCTCCGATTTCCGCTATGAGGAGCGGCTTGCCGTACATCTCATAATAGTATTCCATCTGTTCCCTGATAAAATCCACATCATACGGTGAATCGAACCAGTACGGATAAAAGGAAAAGCCAAGGATATCGGTCTTCCCGCCATGTGCATAGAAAGCCTCAAGAAACGGAATGCACTCGCTTCTGTCATTCAGACATGCCAGATGTGTAACAACACTGCATTTCGGGAATACTTCCTTCACAGCATCATAACCGGTATTGAGAAGTGATGTCATGAGAGACGGTGCATCTTTGAGGGATGCCTGTGGCCACATAAAGCCGTGATTGATCTCGTTTCCGACCTGAACCCATTCCGGCTCTATGCCGTTTGTTTTCAACATCTCAAGCGTATGAACAGTGTGGTCATGAACCGCGGCGTGGAGTTCCTCATCGCTTAAATCTTTCCATGCTGCAGGTATGTCCTGAATATCAGGGTCCGCAAAATGATCGCTGTAATGAAAATCAATCATAAGCCGCAAGCCTTCGGCCCTGACTCTCTTTGACGCTGATAGCAGACCGTCTGCATCGCAGAATCCCAGCATGCACACGGTTGATTCATTCTTGCGCCATAAGGCGGATTGGGGCGGATCGACAAAAACACGGAGTCGGGCGGCATTTGTACCAAGCCGTTTCAGCTCCCTGAGTGCATCCACTTTCTGCATTTCCTTATTGACCCATCTGATTCCTTTGGCCTCGAACTGGCTGAGCCATCCGATGTCTGCCCCGTATGCGTATTCTTTTTTCACTTCAGTTCAGCACCTCATGATGTATGACCTTGGCTTCCCTGTCCAAAGGTTTGAACGTATAGCCTCTGTCCTTATAATTCTGGATAATCGTCGGAAGAGCTTCCAGAGTTGCCTCCTTCAGATCGCCGTCGTGAGCAAGCATTACAATATTGTTATAATCACAGGAAGTAGCCTCTGCAATCTCCTCCTCGACCGATAACATGTTTCCGTCTCCGGTCTCCGCATTCCAGTCCCAGTACTGATAGCCGCGCTTCTGCACTTCCTCCGTAAGTTTTGCCATGATTCCCTTGGCATACCTTGCAGATCTTGTGTTGGAGGATCCGCCGGGGAATCGGATAAAAGCGGGGACATAGCCGATCTGGTCGCGCACGACGTTGCCGATCTGCTCAAGGTCCCAGAAGTAATCTTCTACGGATTTGTAAATCTCAAAGGAGTGGCTCGATGTGTGCAGACCGATTGTATGGCCTCGCCTGTAGGCCTCCTGAATGCAGTCGGCATATGACGGGTCCTGCGATGTCACAAAGAATGTCGCTTTGACATCACATGCATCTAACATGTCAAGGAACTGCATGGTCAGATAGGAGGGACCATCGTCGAGCGTGAGGTATACGACCTTGTCTCCGTCCTTATCAAAATTCCAGTCTGTTCTGTTCGGATCCACTGCAAATATCGCACGCGGGTCGTCCGGATTCGGCGTTACAGTCGCCTCATCGGGAGCGATTTCGCCGGTCACGGTCGCAACGAGTACAGAATCCGTCGATGAAGTGTCCGCAAGAGTACCCGCGGTATCTCCGGTCACGCCGTTCGTTCCGGAGACTGCAGCATTTTCACCGGTTACCGAGGATGATGCAGCTTCGGAGGACGAGCCTTTTTTCTCTACCTTTGAGCCTCCGGCCACACGCGTGATAATGAAGATGACGACAAGGAGTGCAACCACTGCACCGCCTGCGATCATCATGCGCTGTCTGAGTTGTTTTTCTCTCTGTTTGCGTCGCTCCGCCGCCCGCTTTTGCCACTTATCCATAATTCCTCCATAAAGGTCTTATCTGTATGAACAAAGCTTTTTGCCACATCCGGTACTTCTGACTGCCTACCATGAGGCTTGCTAAGCAATTCGATTGTGGCAGTATAAGGTAGTCACAGCTATTTTATCACAAATCGTGCCATGCTGCTCCATGTTCTGTGGGAATATTTATTCTTCATCGCGCAATACTTTTGAATTTAGAGTCGTGAGATACGCACGCAAGGTGACACTCGTTTTCATCGAGAGTACAATCTCGTGATGAAGAAAAAAAGCTTTCGGCGGATCGAAGACGTGCGCAATGGAAAGCGTTTACGCGCCGCGTGCGTCGCGGCAAGAACGCCGAGGCGTTCTTGAATCTATTTGAGGCTGTTTGATGGTATTTCGAAAGATGTTCTAACACGGAATCATAAGTATGCGTTATAATTATGTTTAGCTTTTACACTGCACATGCAATCGACCTATAGAATTGCAGACCTGGGAGGAATTCAAATGCTGCTCCGCATACCGGATTTTTACGACAGCTTTCATTGCATCGGAGGCAAATGCCCCGACAACTGCTGCATCGGATGGGAACTGGATATCGATGACGACACTTATGAATATTACCGTTCTGTACAGGGACCGTTCGGGGAAAGGCTCCGGGCCAATATGTCCGGCGCCGAGAAATCCTCCGAGAATGAAAGCGTCAGTTTTCGCCTGCAGGTCGACGGGCGATGTCCTTTTCTCAATTCGGAAAATCTCTGCGATATCTGTCTGGAGCTCGGTCCGGACGCACTGTGCAGGATCTGCACCGACTATCCGCGGTACTCCTTCGAATGGGGGGATACCATCGAGAAGAGCCTCACGCTGTCCTGCCCGGAAGCCGGCCGCCTTCTCTTCCTGAACGACATCCCGGTGCATTTTAAGGAGATTCCGCTGAATGAGTCCGGACTCGACGCCTATATGATGGATGAGGAGTATGAGGAGATGGGAACGGATGAAGTGTGCCCCCGTGACCTGCAAATGGCAGAGAATGGGACTGTTTCAATCATCGACGGGATGGTATCTGATGAGACACAGACCGGAAATAACGAGGTGACGTCTGACGAGGTACTTGCCTATAACGAGATGATGGAGGATTCTGATAGTGCAGAATGCGGCGTTACCTTTATCGAGGAGTACAGTGAGGAAGATCCCGCTCAGATTCAAAAGATTGCGCAGATCCGCAACGAATGCATCCGAATTCTTCAGGACAGGACGCGATCCGTTGCTGACAGAATTGCACAGTATTTAAAAGTTTGCGATACGCCGGACTTTTCTCTTTCTCCTGATACTCGTCTTGAGATTTTGTCAGGAATGGAGATTTTGAATGCACGTTGGACGACTATCAAGCAAGCACTCGAGACTTTTGTTTCCGACAAGGAGTCCTATCAGAGAGCCTTGGATTCCTATCTTGAATCGGAAGATTACAGAAAGTATGAGTATACCTATGAGCATCTGCTTGTCTATTATACATTCCGCTATTTTCCGAGAGCGGCATACGATTACAATCTGTCGGAGAAAGCCCGCTTCGCAGTCTTCAATACTATGGTCATCCGAGATCTGGACGCTTTGAGATATGCAGAGAGGGGGACGTTTACATTTGCAGACAGAATTGAAATTGTTAAGGATTTTTCAAAACAGGTCGAACACTCAGACTATAACATTGATTATCTGATGGAAGAGTTGCTCTTTTCCTCTGAAAGGACGATATGAATATTACTTACAAACTCGTGCGAAGTAGCCGAAAGACTCTGGCTGTCGAGATAAAAGGGGATGGTCAGGTGATTGTCCGCGCGCCATATCGCACATCAAAACGTGAAATTGATCGATTCGTAATAGAGAAGGCTGACTGGATAGAAAAGCACCTGAGCGCTGTTCGGGAAAGACAGGAAGCAAGACCGGCGATTAAAAAAATTACTGCGGCTGAAATTCGGGCGCTAGCGGATGAAGCCGTTGAAGATTTTCCGGAGCGCGCACGCCGGTTCGCTCCGCGAGTCGGAGTGACCTACGGCAGGATTACGATCCGGAATCAGAAAACAAGGTGGGGAAGCTGCAGCTCAAAAGGAAACCTGAATTTTAACTGCCTTCTGATGCTCGCGCCACCTGAAGTGCGTGATTATGTCGTCGTGCATGAACTGTGTCACAGGCTGGAGATGAACCACTCGGCAAGATTCTGGGCGGAGGTGGAGAGGGTGCTTCCGGATTACAAGATTCGTCTTAATTGGCTGAAAGAACATGGGACGGAACTAATGATGCGAATGGTCTGACTGCTCATAGGCTGAGTTCAAGTCTCGCTCGCGGGACTTGGTGTGGGACTTATGGTCAGCTGAAATATAAAAATGCAGAGACAAAGGACAGGAGTCTGTTATGAAAAAAAAGAACATTAAACATATTATTTTTGCTCTGGAATGTGTTGCTTTAATTCTGGTTGCAGTAATGCTCGGTCATTCTGTCATCAAGGCGAATCGCCTGTCAGCCGAGACGGAAGCTCTTAAAGCGGAAGTGGAGGACCTTAAGGAGCAGCTCAAAAAGGCAGACGAGGAGAAAGTCGCAAGGGAAGAGGCTGCGAAAGAACAGGAGAAAAAAGCTGCCGAAACGCAGGCCGTCAAGGCTGAGCCGACTCTTACGCAAACACCTGCCCCGACGCCGACTGAGACACCGACTCCGACCCCTGTGGTATATCTGACGGATCTTTCCGGTGTAAATCCCGGGGAAATCATAGATGATGCTCTGATCGATCCTTATGATATCGGAAAATACTTCACGTCCTCCGTGATTGTTGAGGGGGATGAGATATTTAACAGAATTATCGACCGGTCATTCCGCTACAATGACAATATTGCACTCTCGGACCTCCGTTATATCAAGCTGCTTCACAGGAATTATGAGGGACAGACCCAGGTGGGAGAGCTGATTGTGAATGCAGCTATAGAAGCGGATGTCATAGATATCTTCATGCAGTTTTATCTGAACGGATATCAGATCCATTCCATGTATCTGATCGATAATTTCTGGGCAGGTGACGGAGACTCGTCGGATTTCGCGTCGATTGATGTGAATAACACATCTGCTTTCTGCTATCGCACAGTTACAGGGTCTTCAAATCTCTCGAATCATGCTTACGGTCTGGCAATCGATCTCAATCCGCTCGAGAATCCCTATGTCCGGATCGGTGATGACGGCTACGGCACGTCTGCCCATGCAAATGCGCAGGCCTATAATAACAACCGCAGCTCCGCTGAGATGCCTCATGTTATTGATCATGAAGATTTGGCATACCAGCTGTTTTCACAGTACGGATTTACATGGGGCGGTGACTGGAATAATCCGAAGGACTATCAGCATTTCCAGAAAGAGTTCGGCTGAATGTGAGGTGAGCTTGAAATATTTAAATGAGCATAAAGCGGCAATTGTCACAATATCGGCAGTCGCAGGGTTTTACATAATCCTCTTCTCGCATGGTGTAACCTGCCCGATCAAGTATGTTACGGGCGTTTCCTGCGCATGCTGCGGGATGACGAGGGCATGGATCAGTCTTGCAGGAGGAGATCTTAAGCGGGCATTTTCCTATCACCCGCTGGTACTCGCTCCGTTGCTTCTGATTCCGATCTTTCTCTATCGGAAAAAGATACCGGAGAACTGCCTTAAAGTGATGATTGTTGCGGTATGTGCGGCATTTCTGATTGTATATGGGATAAGAATGGCAGATCCGGACGATTTAATTGTCACTTTTGATCCGAAAAGCGGAGTCATATTGAAGATGCTTAATCTGATCTTCAGGTCTTTCAAAGATATCGGTCGTGTGTAATTAAGAAACGCCTTCAGGATTGATTTCCCGAGGGCGTTTCTTTATAATGATAGGAGATTTATATTCCTATGGTTTTGATAGGATTTGGAGGCGTAAATGATGCGTGAGATAGATCAAAAGCTTGAAGATTTGCAACGGTATATAGCTTCTTTTGACGGAATTGCCGTCGCATTCTCCGGAGGCGTAGATTCCACATTTCTCTTAAAAGTCTGTCACGATGTTCTGGGTGACAGATGCATAGCAATCACAGCACAGTCCGATTCTTTTCCTGCAAGGGAGATGGAAGAGGCAGCCGCGTTCTGCGGGAAAGAGAACATAAGGCAGATTTTGTTCAGATCGGGTGAGATGGAGCTTGAGCAATATGTCAGCAACCCGAAGGACAGATGCTATCACTGTAAGCATCTGCTGTTCTCAAAAATGAAGCAAATAGCCTCAGAGCAGGGCATAACGGCTGTAGCGGAAGGATCGAACATGGATGATCTGGGTGATTATCGTCCGGGACTTCGTGCGATAGCTGAGCTGCAGGTGATAAGCCCGCTGCGTGAAGCACAGCTGTATAAATCCGAAATACGAGAGCTGTCAAAAGAGATGGGCCTGCCGACTTGGAGCAAGCAGTCTTTTGCATGTCTTGCATCCCGCTTCGTGTACGGTGAACGGATTACCCCGGAAAAGCTGCGCATGGTAGGACATGCTGAGGAAGTCCTGTGTGATATGGGTCTTGCGCAGTACAGAGTCAGGATGCACGGCAACATGGCGAGAATAGAGGTAATTCCGGCTGATTTCGAGTGTATACTCCGTGAGGAGAACCGGGAAAAGATAATCCGGGAATTCAGGAAAGCGGGATTTACATACGTCACGATGGATCTTATGGGATACCGGACAGGGAGTATGAATGAAGTATTATCTCAGTAAGGTCCAATCTTCCACTGAGACAGCCCCATACAAAGTCACGCGTAAGCTGCCGTCTCAATGCGGCAGTTGCGACACATAATCGTCTATCGGCGCAAAATCAATCACACAATCCCCGCCGTATATACCGACCGGAACCTTGTCTCGGAATGTATAAAACGAAAGGTCATCATCGTTCTCGAAATGGTAGACCATGACAGTTTTCTTGTCAGGATCGACCATCCAGTACTCCCGGACACCGGCCGATCGATACTTATTGAGCTTGATGAACATATCCTTTTTCCGGGTCGACTTGGAGAACACCTCGACTACAAAGTCAGGGGCACCTACGATTCTCTGGGGCGTGTACTTACTTCTGTCACATAGAATCATGACGTCCGGCTGCACAATTGTCTTATCATCACAGTCAAGCTGGACGTCGACGGGAGCTATAAAGGGTATACAGGGACCGCCTTTCCCGGAAATATAGGAAACGAGATGAAAATGAATCTGGCCGGCAATAATCTGGTGATGACCAAGCGGAGAACTCATATCGTAAATCACGCCGTCAATCAGTTCTACCCGTCTCTCATCAGGAATCGCAAGATAATCCTCCAGGGTGTATTCACCCTGTTTTTTTATGCTATATACCGTCTGTGCTTCTCTGACGCCCTGCAGTGCGCCTAATGTCATGCTGCTATCATAGCTAAATGCGCTCGATTCATTACCGGGATCCCTGCTGTCATAGCTGAAGGCGGTCGTTTCTTTACCAAGAACTTTCTCAAGCGCTTTGATCGTATCATAACGAGGTGCTTTCGTGATTCCGCCCAAAACCTTTCTGACAGTGCTGAACGGTACACCGGAGAGTTCGGAGATGTGTGCGTCGGTATAGCCGAGTTCTCTCTTTCTTTCATTCATTTCTGCGATAGTCATAAGTAAGACTCCTTTTGAAATAGCTCTAAAGTAATGACACATTCTTCGAAATATACCTGAAGTTCAAGAACGCCTCGGCGTTCTTGCCGCGACGTGCGCGGCGCGTAAGCGCCTTCCACTGCGCACGTCTGCGATCCGCCGTACCGGCCGTTCGATGAAGCCGGTCACAGTCTTAATGATAGCGGATATACTCTATGCATAGAGTGGAGGCTTTTATAAGCTGTCTTTAGAGTGCCATAAAAAGACCATATTGTCAAATAAAATCCAGAATAAAACCACAATAGTTCCATGCAGGGCACAGCGATGGTTCATGATAGGACCGGATTCGAATCAAAGGACAAGTGAAAGAGGAAGTCTGACTTCCAAAAACATGTGAAACGCCGGCACGGAAGTCATTTGTTAATTGACAAAAAGTTTAATAATAGTATAATCAGATTTGTTGCGAAAGTTTAGCAAAAAATTATTATTTGTTTAGAATTGGCAATATGACGACTGCGATCCGCCGTGCCTAAGCATGCGTAACAATGCTCCGGTGGAGCATTGTATAGCAGAGGCTTTTATTCTTTATCGTGAGATTGTACTCACGATGAAGCCGGATTTCACTTTGCGCGCGTATCATAGACTCTCATCACAAGTATTGCGCGATGAATAATAAAACGGCAGCCGCTTAGAGAAAGAGAGTACGATGGAAATTGACATAATTAACAAACAGATCGGAAAGAAAATAAAGGATCTGCGGCATCAGGTAGGACTCACTCAGCAGGAGCTGGCAGACCGGACAGAGCTTACGAAAGGATATATTTCGCAGCTCGAGCACGGACTGGTAGCACCGTCGGTCATCACTCTGCTCGATCTCATCGAATGTCTGGGTACGACGCCTTCTGACTTTTTTAAGGAGACGGAGCCGGAGCAGGTCGTCTTTACGGACGAAGGATTCTTTGAAAAGATCGATGAGGGCGGAAACAGCATTCAGTGGATCGTTCCGACCGCACAGAAAAACATGATGGAACCGCTCCTTGTGGTTCTTCAGCCCCATCAGAAGCTTGAAAAGGATACGCCTCATGAGGGCGAGGAGTTCGGGTATGTCATATCCGGGCGCATCAGGCTGCATCTCGGGGAGAAATACTATGTTGTGAAATCGGGCGAGAGCTTTTACTACAGGGCAGACCGCTCACATTATATAGAGAATGCGTCGGTAAAACCGGCTAAGTATATTTGGGTGAGTACGCCGCCGACGTTTTAAGAATAAATGTATCAGGGGAAAAGGGTACGATAAAAATGAGAGAAAAGATTATTGAGTTGCAGAACATCACAAAAACATACGATAACGGCTTCACTGCCGTCTCTGACTTCAATCTGTATGTCAAGCGCGGTGAATTCATTACCTTTCTGGGACCGTCCGGCTGCGGCAAGACGACGACCCTCAGAATGATAGCAGGATTCGAACTGCCTACGGAGGGAAAAATTCTTCTGAACGGCAAGGACATTGCCAACCTGCCGCCCTATGAAAGACCGATCAATACGGTCTTTCAGAGATATGCGCTTTTCCCGCATATGAATATCTATGAAAATATTGCATTCGGTCTCCGGCAGAAGAAGATGTCTGAGGATGTCATTAAGAAGAAGGTGAAAAAAGTTCTGGAGCTCGTCGATCTGGAAGGTTTTGAGAAGAGATCTGTCGCCACACTCTCCGGCGGACAGCAGCAGAGAATCGCCATCGCCCGCGCTGTCGTAAATGAGCCGGAAATCCTTCTTCTGGACGAGCCGCTCGGTGCTCTGGACCTCAAGATGCGCAAAGAGATGCAGCTGGAACTCAAGGAAATGCATGAGAGACTCGGCATCACCTTTATCTATGTCACGCACGATCAGGAAGAAGCTCTGACCATGTCAGATACGATCGTCGTCATGTCCAAGGGCAAGATCCAGCAGATCGGCACGCCGGAGGATATTTATAATGAGCCGAAAAATGCATTTGTAGCGGACTTCATCGGGGAGAGCAACATTTTCAACGGCATTATGACGGGAAAGTTAAAAGCGCGCTTTGGCGGCGGCGAATTTGAATGCGTCGATGATATTGAAGAAGGAACTCTGATCACAGCTGTCGTGCGGCCGGAGGATGTCATCATTACAACTCCGCAGGAAGGTACGATCCGCGGAACGGTGACTTCTGTTATTTTCAAGGGAATTCACTATGAGATCGTCGTTGAATCGGGCAAGAATGAGATGGTGATTCAGTCCGTCAGAGCACCGAAAGTCGGTGACTATGTCGGAATGAAGGTCGATCCGGATAATATTCACATCATGATAGCGGAGGATAACACCAATTACTTTATGGTAGATATCAACAGCGACCATCGTCTTGAGTTCAACGGAAAGCTTCTGGATACCAGCGTCACAAAGATCATTAAAGGAAGCAGGCGTCTGGAAAACGGCAGTATAGCGGATTCTGCCGGAGAGGTCATTGATCCGCAACGCACTAAGATCAGTGCCGCTATTCATCCTCGAAATATTCAGATGACGGATGATATTTCCGCAGGCAATGTGGACGGCTATATCAGCAACCTGATTTACAAGGGAGACCATTACAGCTATGTCATCCATACAGATCTTGATCAGGATTTCATCGCGGATGATGAATATCTGTGGAATATGGGAGACCATGTAGGACTGATCATGCCGGTCGATAAGATGACATTCAAGCTTGTCAGGAAGTAAGAGAATCCTTCTCGCGATTAAGACAAGCAGCACCTTTCGCGCATATTTAACTCACGTCATGAGTATTGCGCGATGAAGAATGACTACTTTCCGCCTTCTCTTTTTCGACAGTGAGACAGAATAAGGCGAAGAGAACCGATATACAGGGAGGATGAAAAATTGCATGCTCTGAAATTAACGAGGAAGAGCCTGGGAATTCCCTACGCACTGTTCCTGCTGCTGTTCGTCGCAGCACCGCTCATTGTATTGGTATACTATGCATTCACGAACGGACAGGGACAGTTCACCGTCTCGAATCTCACCGGCTTTTTTACGGATCCCAATACGCTGGGAACGCTTTGCTATAGTTTTGCGATCGCGGTCACGACCACGGTGGTCTGTCTGCTGCTCGCCTACCCGACGGCTTATATCCTGGCAAAGAGCAATTTTAAACGGAAGTCAGTCGTGGTTATGCTCTTTATCATGCCGATGTGGATCAACTTTTCACTGAGAATTACCGCGCTCAAAGAGATCCTGACGCTCATTGAAGGCAATCTTGCCTACTACCCGTTCCTGAATGCAGTGATCGGTATGACGTACGATTTTCTGCCTTTTATGATCCTGCCGATTTACAACACGATCGTCAAATTGGACGAGTCTCTCATTGAGGCTGCAAAGGATCTCGGAGCGGACGAGAGGAGTGCATTTTTCAAGATCACTCTGCCGCTGTCCGTGCCGGGCATCGTCAGCGGGATCGCGATGGTCTTCCTGCCGGCCATGACCAACTATGTTGTTCTCGACATGCTCTACAACAGCACGTATATCATGGGCAGCCTGATCGGAAGCTATTTTGCGGCTTACAACTGGCACGGCGGCTCAATGATCGCCCTGATCCTTCTCGGCATTATCTGCGCGTTCACGCTTGCTACCAAGGGTATGGAAGATGAAGATGGATCTGCAGCGGGAGGTGCACTGTTATGATAAAACAATTAAGCAGAATTTTCATATTGTTCGTGCTCGTGATTCTGTATGCACCGATCCTGATTCTCACGGTTTACAGTTTTACGAACGCTACCAATATCGGAGCAATCAGAGGTTTCTCGCTTCATAATTATGTGACGCTTTTTACGACTCCCGAGCTCAGGGATATGATTATCGGAACTGTGGTGCTTGCTCTTGTAGCGGCCCTGCTTGCGACGATACTCGGAACGATGGGAGCCATCGGTGCATTTTATTCGAAGAGACAGGTCAGTTCCATGATCGATACCCTGAATCAGGTTCCTGTCGTCAATGCGGATGTCGTGACCGGTTTCTCGATCTGCATCCTCCTGGTCGTTGTTCTGGGGATCAGCAAGGACACCTTTATTCCGCTTGTCATAGGACATGTAACGCTGTGCGCTCCGTTCGTCTACCTTTCGGTCATTCCGAAGCTGAAACAGATGGACGCAAGTATTTATGAGGCTGCCCTCGATCTCGGTGCGACGCCGCAGACGGCGCTGCGTAAGATTGTCATTCCGCAGATCGCTTCCGGTATAGTATCCGGTTTTTCTCTGGCTGTCACACTCTCGCTGGACGATTATTTTATCGCGACATACACGAAGCCGGCGACATTTGACACGATCAGTACTTATGTCGTCAATGCGACCAAGGGAGCGCAGACGACAATTAAGACAGCACTCTGGGCGCTGTCAGCCGTTATCTTCGTGATCGTGGTGCTGTTCGTGGTGGTTTCGAATCTGAAAGCGGAAAATGAGGAGGCGGCTGACTGACAGGCGTAATATTGTGTATCGAGCAGATGAGGAGATATTGTTTACAGAGCCGTTCGCAGCACTGGAACAGAAATGCTCATGAGATGGCGCAGGCAACATGTGCCTGAATTATCTGACAAGATGCCTGAAAGAGAAGTACATTGTATATTGATCTCTTAGCCGTCGGAAAAGGGAGGAGTTAGTAAATGAGAGCAGAGACATTTGTCCGAAAATTAATAGCATGTGCGCTCGCCGGTGCAGTCAGCATGCCGCTGATATTAAATCCGGTCTGTGTGCGTGCGGCCGAATCGGAAGAGAAGGCGGTCACTCTGCGAGTCTGCAACTGGGAAGAATATATCGACCTGGGTGACTGGGACGAGACCATTGACCTTGAGAGCGGAGATATCATCGGTGAAAATTCGATGGTGGAGGATTTTGAGGAGTGGTACTACGAGACATACGGTAAACGCGTGAAAGTGGAGTACTCAACGTTCGGAACGAACGAAGATCTCTACAACATGCTTACGTTGGGAGATGAGTACGATATCGTGTGTCCTTCTGAATATATGTTCATGAAGCTGATGGCGGAAAAAATGCTGGTTCCGCTTTCGGACGAATTTTTTGATGAGACCGACGAGAACAATTACTACACAAGGGGCGTTTCTCCTTATATCAGAGAAGTGTTTGAAAATCATGAGATAAACGGAGAAAGCTGGGCAAAATACGCCGCGGGATATATGTGGGGTATCACAGGTATCGTATATAATCCGGAAGTTGTATCCGAAGAGGAGGCGTCTACTTGGCGGATCCTCAATAATCCGAAATTCAAGCGTCAGGTTACAATCAAGGATAATGTTCGTGATTCCTATTTTGCTGCTGTCGGTGCGTTAAAGCATGATCTTCTGACAAGTCCGGAGTTCCGCGCGGATCAGAACTATAAGCAGCGCCTTGAGGAGGAGATGAACGATGTCTCTCCCGAGACGATTAAGACCGTTCAGGATTACCTGCAGGATGTGAAGGACAACGCTTATTCGTTTGAGACCGACTCCGGTAAGGCGGATATGATCACAGGTAAAGTCGTTGCAAACTACCAGTGGTCAGGGGATGCGGTCTATTCTCTGGATCAGGCGGAGGAGGATGATTATATCCTGAATTTCGCAGTGCCGGAAGAATCGACCAATATCTATTTTGACGGATGGGTCATGCTGAAAAGCGGAATCGGTGATGATGCTGAAAAGCAGCATGCCGCCGAAGCCTTTATCAATTTCAACTCAAGACCGGACAACGCGATTCGTAACATGTACTACATCGGCTATACCTCCGTTATCGGCGGCGGTGACGATACCAGAATTTTCGAGTATGCAGACTGGTGTTACGGTGCGGAGGATGACGAGGAAGATGTGGTGGAGTATCCGCTCGGCTATTTCTTTACCGGTGACAATTCTGATGAAAATTATGTCATTACCGCTCCGGAGGAACAGCTTCGCAGGCAGCTTTTCTCCCAGTATCCGACACAGGAAGCTATTTCGAAATCTTCTATCATGGTCTACTTTGACAGTGATAAGAACGACGTCATAAATCAGATGTGGATCAATGTAAGGTGTTTTAACCTTTATGACGTTCCGGTCTGGGCGTGGGCGATTGCCGCGGCGGTCGCTGCGGTGCTGATTTATCTGTTCGTGCGTATGAAGCAGAGACAGAAGATGTATGAGTGATATATTTTCCTTAGCTATTTAATGACTATGAGGCTGTTGTATCAGGCAGTGCTGACGTGATATACAGCAGATATTTGCAACTAATATCTGCTATACATTGCTTCTTCGCTTGATGCAGCAGCCCCGTAGTTTTGTTTTTTGGTACGCTATGCGGCTTGCAGGATAGGTGCAAATGGACAAGCAAAAGAAATTGTTTCGAATAATTCCCGATAATTTTTTCAGTCCGCTTTCTTCACCGGGAAAGATGGTGTACTGGGAATGCATAGAGATTCTGTTTCATGTCTCGAGCAGCCAGTTATCTTTCGGTGTGGAGCGGGATGTGCTGGTGGGAGAGCTGGAAGAGTATTTCTCATCATCCATGTCGGCAGATATAGAAGAGAGGGAATACCTTGACGAGACCGATACGAAATCCATGTCTCCCAGAGATAAAGCCAACTTTATGCTACGAAGACTTGAGGCCTGCGGCTGGATATACACGGATACCGATTACAGTTACGTTCAAAGGACCAGCTTTCGGGACTATGCGATTGCGGTCATCCGGACCTTGCTTGATATCGAGGATGAGCATAAAGCGGAATACCAAGGATATATTTATGCAATCTATACTATGGCCAGGGCAAGCGGTAATAATGCTGTGGGATTAAAGCAAATGGTGGAGAACACCGACGCTCTCATAACCGGGCTGAAAAGCCTTAATGCAAATATCAAATTATATATTGATGATCTTACAAAACACAGTACAGTCTCGGAAATTCTGGATGCATTACTCAATGACTATTACAGTAATGTAATCGATAAGGCATATCACCGCCTTCTGACTTCTGATAACGTATCGAAATTCCGACCCGAGATTGTCGAACGTTTGGATTCACATGCCCGCAGTGAAAGGTATCTTAAGCAAACTGCAAAAGAGATTGCAGTGCAGGATTCCATCAGCTATGAAGACGCGCGGGAGAAGACACTCGGGATGCTTCACTATGTTATTGATTCATTTCGTCAGATGGATGATATCCTAGAGGATATAAACAAGAAAAATACCAGATATCAGAGGGCTGCCGTTAACCGTGCGAGATTTCTTCTTACGAGCAACGAAGATATTCGGGGGCAGCTGAAAGATATTCTGTGTTTCCTGAATGAGAAGATTCAGGAGGAATCTCTGGACCTTGGAGGAGTATATCGGCTGGAGGAGACGGATAAACTTATACGCATCTTCACATGGGGATATCTGGATACGGATTCTCTGTATTCTCCAATCGAAACGAAAGGAGAGTTCATCCCCGGCAAGATAGAAACTTACGTACCGGATACCGCAGAGCGGGAGCGTAAACGGCAGATCATGCTGGAGAAGCTGGAAAAGATCCTCAGTCCCCAGAAGATTGACGAGTATGTCAGACGCTGCCTGAACGGAAGACATGAGATGCTTGCGTCAGAAACGATTCTCTCGAAACAGACGGATTATTCGGGGAATGAGAGAGATGCGGAGGATGCATTTGTCAAAGCGATCTATATAAGACTTTACGGGCAGCGAAAGTCTATGGGATATGAAGTTGTGCCGAAGGGCTGGGTTACGGTCAACGGGTATCGTTTTCGTGATTTTATAATCAGAATCAAATGATTTAGACGCCAAAAGTCGATTACGGATTGTTCCGCGCTTGCGGATTTTTGGAATAACCTGAAATATCCGGCCAGACAGAAGGAGATTTGCATGGACTTATTCGAAGGAATGCTTCAGAAAGATAAGGACGAGTTCAAGAGGGTGTGCAACCGGCTGATGAGCTGCTGCTTCATCATGAAACGGAATGAGCAGACGAAAAGCGATTACTATTTTATTTTGCGGCATAGGGAAGTATTTGAAAGATATTTGGGGATTCTGGGGTATACACTCGAAATGAATGATAATCCGGGAGTGATACAGCTCGTGAACCGGGAAAATACGAACCATGTGCATCTGAAACTGAATGAGTCGATTATTCTTCTCATCTTGAGGATACTTTACGACGAGAAAAAGCGGGAACTGTCTCTGACGGATGTCGTTGTAAATGTAGGGGACATTCAGGAAAAGTATCTGTCACTGAAAATCAGGGATAAGCAGATCGATCGGACTACGATGAACAATTCACTCAGACTTTTCAGGAGATTTAATCTGATTGAACTTCTCGACCGGGATCTGACACAGGAAGATGCAAGAATCCTGATATATGATTCTATTGTTATGGCGGTGCGCGCGGATGATATCAGGACCGCTTCAGAGATGATTCTGCGCTACAGAAAGGATAATGACGAAAACAATGAAGAGGCTAAGGAAGATACGGCTGATCAATTGGCACCGATTTGAAAATGAGACGATTGATGTTGCCGATTCCGTGCTCATTTCGGGTGAGAACGGGGCGGGAAAATCGACGATATTGGATGCTGTGCAATTTGTCGTGACCGGTTCGAAAGCCAATTTCAACAAGGCTGCTCATGAAAAGGGGAAGCGTACGCTGAACACATATATCCGATGCAAGACCGGACGCGAAGATCGGCCTTATGAGAGAATCGGAGAACTCTCTGCCCATATAGCACTGGAATTCTATGATGACGCGAAAAAGAAGCCGTTCATTATCGGAACCGTAATGGATTCCGCATCCGTGGAAAAAGAGCCGAATGTCATCTGGTATCAGATTGAGAACCGGGAGCTGTCGGACAATTTGTTTCTTTCGGGAAAGCAGGTCAAGAGCATTTCTGTTTTTCGTGCGACGAACAGAGGTATACGGACCTTTGCACCAACGATTCGTGAAGCACAGAAGATGATTCTGTCCAGGTTCGGGAGAATTGAGTCTAAGTTCTTTGCTCTCATCCCCAAGGCTCTTGCTTTTAAACCGATTCATGATATCAAGGATTTCGTTTACTCTTATGTACTTGATGAAAAAGAAGTTAACATCGATATTCTTCGGGAGAATGTCCGAAGCTATCAGGATCTTCTGAAAATGCTGGAGGATGTCAAAAATCGAATCAGCCAGCTTGAGGCCATCTCAGCGAAAGAGCAGAGTGTTGAGAATTGTATTCGTAGGGATCGGGTGCAGGAGTATTTTATCGCCCGCGCTGACTTGGACATTTCAAAGGGTGTCATCAGTTCTCTGAAGAAGGAAGTTTCCAGAACCGAAGCCGGTCGTGAGAAGCTGTGGAAAGACCAGAAAAATCTCAGAAGTGAAATAGATGACAAAGAGGACTTGCTCAGAAACCTGGATCTGGAATTGAACAGTGATATCGGCTATCAGGCTTTTCGTGATCTGGAGAAGCAGGAAAGGAATCTGAAAGAACTTCTGGCAGAAGACAGGCGGGGGGTTGACAGTCTCAAAAGGTCAGTGCGGAGAGCCCTTGACAATGTCGGGCAATTATTGAAACGAAAGGGCATGTCAGCTGATTCGGATGGGAGAAAACCGGAGGACTGTCTTTATGAGTACAGGAGAAACCTGGAAATATTATGGGACGCGAATGACACGACAGCATTAAATAACAGCCTTGAAGATGTGCTTGCCTATAAGAAAAATTCTCACGGGCAGGTCATCGGGCGAATGGCCGGCATACAGATCGAATTAAAGAATAATGAGGACAAACGAGCCGAAACGGAAGCACAGATTCGGGAGCTTGAGGCGAAGAGACTGGTATATCCTGACGCCGTGCGTCTTCTGCAGAGTGAAATCCGTTCGGAATTCAGAAAAGTCGGCAGAACTTCGAGCGTCCGGATCCTGTGCGAGTTATTGAGTATTACCGATGCTTCATGGCAGAATGCGGTGGAAGGATATCTGAATACACAGAGGTTTCATCTGCTGGTGAATCCCGGTGATTTTGATCTTGCCCTGTCCGTGTATGACAGACTTCGCCGTGAAAAGAAAGCATACGGAGTCGGTCTTATCAATGCAGCGAAGCTGGAGCCGTACGATACGGCACCGAAAGGTTCGCTTGCGGAAGTCGTGACCTCAGGTAATGTATATGCGAGAAGATACATCAACATGCTGCTCGGAAAAGTTCATCGCTGTGATTCCTATCAGGAACTGAAGAAGTATAATGTGTCGATAACGCGTGAGTGTATGCGCTATCAGAATCATGTTGTCAGCGCAATAAAGCCCGAAATATACAGAACGCCGTATATCGGAGCGGAAGCTTATAAAATCCAGCTGGAGATGAAGAGGGAAGAGCTCAAAGCGATCCGGGCAGCCATTCACGGGATGGAAGAGGAGATACGAATCCTGAAGTCGTATATTCCGCTCCTTGACACGGACAACGATATTCAGATCAAGTACGGATTATCCGCACTTGAGAATCAGAGAAAGCATAAAGCAGAACTTGAGAAATGCAGGGAAAATATGCGCGACCTCGAAGTGAACCAGAATGTTCTTCAAAAGAGAATCCGGCTCGAGGCCATGAAGAAGGAGAAGCAGAGACTCGATGAAAAGAACATGGAGCTCAGCAGGCGTATCGGAAGCTGCGAACAGAAAATCGACGACCTGAAATTCCGGATCAGAGAAGCGGGGGCGGAATTTGATAAAAAGACTGAAGCTGTCCATGAGCTTTTCGTAAAACTTGGAGATACTGCCGAGACCTGTGAACGGGATTATTCAGAACGGTCGAAGAATACAGATTCAGGCCAGTTCAAGGCCAATTATGAGAAGAACCGCAAAGCCAATCAGACGATCCGGGAGAAGGCGGAGGAGGAGATGATAAGGCTCATGCGGGTCTATAAGGCGGAGCACGATTTCGGCGCTCCGGAATCTCTTGCCGGTTATCCGGATTTCCTTGCGGAATATGACAAGCTGAAAAACTCGCAGCTTCTTGAGTATGAAGATAAGGTCTATCGGGCAAGAAGCGCGGCCGAGGAGGAATTCAGGGAACAGTTCCTCTCCAGGCTTCAGGAGAATATCCGTCAGGCTCAGAACGAGTTCAAGGATCTCAACAAGTCTTTGAAGGAAATTCATTTCTCGAGGGAACAGTATGAGTTTCAGTATTTTCCCAGAAAAGAACATAAGAAGTATTACAATATGATCATGGATGACTTCAATGTTATGGAAGGAAATTCCATCTTCAGCGGTGCTTTTAGTGAGAATCACAGGGAAGTGATAGAGGAGCTTTTCGAAAAACTGACTATTGACGATGAGCAGAGCGCGAAGACCCTTCAGGAATACACGGACTATCGTACCTATATGGATTATGATATAAAGATTACATCGGACGATGGTACCTATATGTACTACTCCAAGGTAAGTAGGGAAAAGAGCGGCGGCGAAACGCAGACACCGTTTTATATTACAATTGCCGCATCGTTCATGCAGCTCTACAAAGGGGCGATCGGCGGTGATTCTGTTGGACTGGTCATGATGGATGAGGCGTTCAATAATATGGATGACGCCCGCATTGACGGTGTTCTGTCTTTCATCAATAATTCGAATCTGCAGCTGATCGTATCCGCTCCGCCCGAGAAGATTCAGTACATAGCTCCGTCAGTGGATCAGGTGCTGCTGGTTCTTCAGGATGGGGAACATAGCTATGTGGAGGATTTTTCGCGCGACAGTGCATGAACAGGATGAGATTGCATGAAAAGATATGACGATTATGTATTGGGGAAACTTCTGGATAAGTATGAACGCAGTTCTCTGTCCAGAGGAGAAAATAAAAGGAATATTGCTATTGCGTACAAATTGAACGCAAAGGATATCCCTGAGTATTTTGACGAGAGCAGAATGGAGTATGAGAACGTCCACAGTCAGCTTCTGGAACTTGAAAATGCCGGTCTAATCACACTGGTTTGGAAAAAGAGGCATGAAGGACAGATACTGGAAAAGTGTGTACTTGTACAGGAAAATGCAGAGGAAGCTTACAGGAGGATTCATCGCACCCGAAAGAGTGATAAAGAGGCAGAAATACTGAAAATAGTCGAGGGGTATGGAGAGCAGCTGCCTGCATTTGCAGAATGGATCAGGCAAAGACTGAGCCGGGGATATTCGGTGAAGCAGTATCTCGATATTGAACACATAGATCATGCGGAAAGAATCTGTTATCTCGCGTCCCGAATTATGCAGAACCGTTCGGCTCAGTTCCTCCGGCAGTTTTCAATTTCCTGTTTTAATGATTCAAAGATTGCTGAACGTGACCTTTCTGCAGCGGCCAGAATCATCGCGGATTTCGAATGCGACGGAAGGCTGCGCGGATTATCTTTACAGGAAGTGCTGGAGGAGTTCCTGATTTATAGGAATCCTTCCTGGATCATGATTAAGGGCGGCCCCTGGGCTGAAATGTTTCCCGGCGGTATTGGCATTACGGAAGAGGATGTTTTAAGGATTGAGTGGGACACGCATAGAGAGATTTCCCGGGTTCTTACGATAGAGAATCTGACCACATTCCATCAGTTCAGGATAGACAGATCGGTTGCTAATCAAGAAGCGTGCGGGAGCGGATTCGGCGAAGAAGAATCCGGAGAAACTCTTGTGATTTATCTGGGCGGATACGCGAATGGAATTAAGCGGGAATTTCTCCGGCATATTCATGAGGCATACCCTGCTGCTGAATTCATGCATTACGGAGATATCGACTGCGGGGGATTTCGCATCTGGAAAACACTATCTGAAGGAACAGGTCTCGAAATAGAACCGTATCGGATGGATATTGAGACTTACAGGCAGTACCGGGAATCCGGAAGAGAACTGACGGAGCATGACAGGATTTTGCTGCAGGAGATGATGGAGGATCCCTTCTATTGCGGACAAAAGGAGCTTTTCTGTGAGATGCTTGAAGCAGGGTTAAAGTTGGAACAAGAGGTGATTGGATAGTGATAAACAGAGAAAAATCCGGCGGATTTATGTAGTTTACAGAGAATGGTGCTGTACTTTACATTGCGATATGATAGGCATGTAGGGGAGTTCATTATTTCCGGATAAGGTGAATATGGAGAACGGAATGAAAAGGTTGTCAGATGTCTTAAATACAAGAGAGTTATGTGATCTGATAAAGATTGCTTCAGAACAAAATATTGTTTTCCCTGATTTTAATACAGAAGAAGAGTGGAAGGCGATTAAACAACTGTCTGCAGGTCCGGATTCGGAAAGAATCGGTTATTATCTGGAACTATCTTATGAGGAAGATGACGATGATAATTATAGTCTGACAGATAATTTGGAAGAGTTTGATCCGGAAACACAAAAGACAATCATAGCTTTCCGTGAGCAGGAAAAAAATCTTATGAATTCCATACGGAGAGCAGAGGATTTCAAGTTTGTACTGTCTGAAAAGATAGCAGTGCGGTTGCTCGATAAGAACGTTTTTGAAAAGTATCTTATCGATGCCGCTGACGTTACGATTGATCTTCTGGAGCATCTTGCTGTCATGGAAATGTCTTCCGTTAAGCATGATTCAAAATATGATCTGGAACTTCCATGGGAGCAGAATAAGAGTGCCGATGCGCTGGAAACTGCCGGATATGCAGTTGTGTATAGTACAAAAGCATGGGAGAATTCTGATGAACACAGGCATATAACCGGAATAACGGTGACGTCGGATGTTTTGAAATTGTTCTGTGATACTTATACTTCCGATTTTTCTATGAAAAGGAGCAATTATAATGCGATAAAGAAATGCTGTTGTCTGGCAGTATCGTATTATGAGGTAGCTCTTTTGGAAACAGTTATGGAGATTTATCATAGATTGTGTGAGGCTAACGGTGTTTACCTGAAAATGGATGAGAGGGATTTTGCAGAGATTGCGAGGGAACAATCTTCTGATTTTTATGAAATCGTAGAATTTCAGGGGAAATGCTATGTGACAATTATAGGCGCTTCTATTGGTCTGGAGGATATAGACAATCCTGGGGATACTCTTATAGAATTCAGGATACAGAATCTTGAAGAACGGGAGTTTCCGCCTTATATTCCGGAAGCGGAAGAGATCAGGGAATACACAGAAAATGGATTCTGGCCGAGCCGGGAGTCCTATAGCCGATTGAAAGAGTGGCTCACCTTATTTTATATGGATGAAAAAGAGATAGAAAACATCGGACCCGGATTTATGGGTATGTTTTTATCTATGGGAGCAGAGGACGATGAGTATTTTAGACAAAGATACAGCATGGATGATGTAGAAGAAAATGTTCTGGAAAAAATGCAATATATAACATGGCTGTGCATGCTGGACTATACAGCAGATGAAATCATGCAAGACGATGAGATAGAGGTCCTCACTATACCGGTGACAGAGCAGGCGAAAGAAGAATTCAGGAATATAATCAGTGAGTGTATAAAGAATACAAATAAACCGAATCTGATAGGATATTGTGATAGTAACTGGCCAATTGATTCATGAAATGCACGGAAAGTTTACAAAATAATTTTTTAGCACTCGCTCTTAGCAAGTGCTAAAAATCGCTTAATAATCGTTCACATCTCTGTAAATATCCCGGATGTTCTTCTCGATATTAACCGTTAAATAAAACCGTATAAAACAGGTCAGCGACTCCTGTTTCTGTTGTTTCAGGACTAACGGCTGTCCAATCTGTGTATGTCTGGCGGCAATTCTCTTCGCAAAAACACATGCTCTGCAAAGTTGGTGCATTGCCGTT
>JAFRGQ010000074.1 GCA_017433725.1 Lachnospiraceae bacterium | reverse complement strand
TCAGTAACATCGATCCTCGCTGTCATAGAAGTCGAACATGTGCAGTCCTCTGTAAAGTGCCGGAAGACGCCCTTTCTATAGTAAGTCTCTTTATCTATAACCTTATAATTCATTTTGCATCATCCTCACAAATCCCGATCTGTCTATTTCAATCCTGCCGCCTTAATCGCGCCGAGACAATGGATCCGAACGACTCGGTTTGAGTCTGTTTCCGATATCTGCCGCAGCTGCTCCAGATAGGGCCTGACGAACTCCGGCCTGCGTTTACCGAGAACCCGAAAGATCTCCGGCGCTTCCATCCGTACCTTGTCATCTGCATCATGCAGGAGTTTCTCGAATACCGGCATAAGATCCTCAAAAATATCAGGCGTGTTCACAGCGATGTTTTCTGATGCCCAGATAAACGCCAGTCGGACTTTCGGCTCCTCGTCGGAAGCGAAGCGGAACAGCCCCGTCCAATACGGCTCAATCACTTGATACCGGCCTCGTCCGATCCTGCCGAGAGCGTTTATCGCCCGCTCCCGCAAAAGCGGCTCAGGGCTGTCAAGGAAGGAAGCTATAGTCGGAACCGCGTCCTGTGCGGGCTGAGGATAGACAAGGCCCATTTCACCCAGCAGCCAGAGTGCCTTTGCCTGTATCTTTACGGAGTCGTGGCTGAGGAGAGACGAGACATAAGGGATGGCTTCCTTCCATCTGTCCTTATCCCTGTTCAATAGTCCGAGTTCCTTATAGAGTTCTGCCTCTGTCATCTCACTGGCTCCTCAGGCCGGAATCTGTTCATCCAAAACTGCTCTTATCGAATCATAATAGTTTTCTGTGATCAGCGTGATCTGTTCGCCGGTAGATCGGTAACCATCTATGATCCGGTGATTATCTTGTTTCAATTGTTCAGCTGTACAATAAGAATCATCCAGCCTTGTTTCGATATAAGAGCCATGTGATTTTATTTCTTCAAAATGCGAATTGATATATTCATCTGACATGGCAAGACAAACGAATTTGATCGACTGAAGATACTGCTCATCAAAACTATTTCTCCAATCAAAAGGGATATAGCAGCCCTCAACAATAAGGTTCTGCTCATTCTCTACAGCAGTCTTAATGATCTCTCGAACGATCGGCCAAAGATAATCCGTCAGTTCATCATCATCTTCCGGTGTGAGATCGGTATTGCCGCTGCGGATCAGCCCCATCTTCAAATGGTCAATCGAAAGATACGGGTATTTGGTTTTCTCAAGCATCCGTTGTGCCAGAATCGTTTTCCCGACATGGGATGCTCCTGTTATCATGATTACCATATTTACCTCAACAAACTGGAATTTGACCTTACGGAAGAGAAGCTCGAATTGACTCTACAATATCCCTTGGTTCGTAATCGAATTCCTTAGATGCTTTTTCATGTGAAAAGTGGCCGTTTGTATGCAGGGTATAAACGGAATACGGAGTGAAAAGCGGTGATGGCCTTTTAAACAGAATTGATATCCGCTCAGCTGCCGGAGCAAATACTTTTGCCATACGGTGAGGTAAAACCGTTTTCCTGACCGCTTTTCCCCGTATCTTTCTGATGATATTGAGAAGGTCAGACACAGTGATATAGTGGCCGTTCAAAATATAGTATTCTCCGGCACGTCCCTTCTCTTCACGTGCGAGAATTCCGTCCACGACGTCTCTTGCATCGACAAAATCATATCCTCCGTGGAGCGCAACAGGAATTGTCCCTTTTGCAATTGCGTGGATTGTTCGGATCATATGATTTTTGTTTTGGATATCCCCG
>JAFRGQ010000073.1 GCA_017433725.1 Lachnospiraceae bacterium | reverse complement strand
CATCATTGCTGAGGATGTTGAGGGTGAAGCTCTGACAACACTTATCGTCAACAAGCTTCGCGGAACATTCAATGTTGTTGCTGTTAAGGCTCCGGGCTATGGCGACAGAAGAAAAGATATGCTGAAGGATATCGCAGTTCTTACAGGCGGCACGGTCGTATCCGATGAACTCGGCATCGAGCTCAAGGATGTGACAATGGCTCAGCTTGGCCGTTGCAAGTCTGTCAAGGTGACCAAGGACAATACTGTCATCGTTGACGGCCTCGGCGCTAAGGATGAGATCGCGGCTCGCGTTTCCCAGATCAGAGCGCAGATCGCTGAGACGAAGTCTGACTTCGATCGCGAGAAGCTTCAGGAGAGACTTGCTAAGCTCGCCGGCGGCGTAGCTGTTATCCGCGTAGGTGCTCCGACAGAGACAGAGATGAAAGACAAGAAGTTCCGTATGGAAGATGCTCTCAACGCTACACGTGCAGCGGTCGAGGAAGGCATCATCGCAGGTGGCGGAACAGCTTATATTCATGCGGCAGACGAGCTGAATGACCTTATCGCCGGCCTTGAGGGCGACGAGAAGACGGGCGCTCAGATCATCCAGAGAGCGCTTTCTGCACCGCTGTATCGTATCGCTGAGAATGCGGGCGAAGAGGGTGCCGTTATTGTGAATAAGGTCCGTGATGCAAAGGTTGGTATCGGATACAATGCTCTGACGGGCGAGTATGTTGATATGGTCGAAACGGGAATCCTGGATCCGGTGAAGGTTACGAGATCGGCTTTGGAGAATGCTAACTCTGTGGCGGCGACGCTGCTCACGACGGAGTCGGCGGTCTCCCAGATTAAGGAGCCGCAGCCGCCGATGCCGGCAGGAAATCCCGGCATGGGAATGATGTGATTTACAGAAAAGCCGCGCCAAAACGTAAACTAAGCGCCGGGGGAGAGCTTGCTCTCACCTACGGCGCTATTTTTACGTTTTGATGGGGCGCTCAGCCGCAGCGAAACGCGAGCGAAGCGAGCGTGAGCTGACGCGGCTTTTCAGTTTCGCAGGAAAGTGCAAGAGTTTCCGATGAATATTCGTACATGTGCGCAGCAGACAGCCGATTCCGGAACTTCTCCTGCATTTCGATGCGGATAAAAAAAGACTGATGACTCCCCCACCCTCTTATGCTAAAATACAACATATACTTTGTTTTGGAGGCCTCACCATGAGTGACATTTTTTCTGAACACCTTGTCAAACGCAACCGCAAAAGCTCCGAGCAAGCCCTCAAATATGCTCTGATCGCCCTCACCGCCCTCCTCATACTCGGCGGTCTGTTCGTCTTCGGACCCCTGATCTACCCGGGCATTATTCTTGCTGTCGTCGAGTATTTTTTCATACTTCCGCGCTTCAATGTGGAATACGAATATTCCTATGTCAACGGTGAATTTGACATTGACGTGATCTATTCTAAGTCAAAGAGAAAGCACAAAGAGACCTTTTCGGTCACAAATGTAGAATGTGTCGCCCCCCTCGGTTCTCACCAGCTAGACGCATTCCAGCATGACTTCACCGTGACCGATTACTCTGCACTGGATCCGAATAACAGACCGTACGTATTTGTAATGCCCCAGGAAAGACGCCTTATCTACATGCAGATCGATGATGAGAGCCTTATACAGGATCTGAAATACAGGCTCCCGAGAAGATTTTTTACAGACTGACGGCTGCCTAAGGAGCGGATGAGCCGGAAATGATTTCACCGACCGGAAGAAAGGAGTTCCCTATGAAAGTATTCAAACACGAGCTTCATATCGACTCAGAGGAGAAGATGATTGCCATAACGGACATCGTCCGGGGCGATATCGAGAAGAGCGGAATATTTGACGGCGTGGTCGTTGTCATGTGTCCGCACACAACGGCCGCAATCACGGTCAGTGAGAACACAGATCCAAATGTACAGCACGATATGCTGTACGCGTTTGAAAAAGTCTTTCCGCGGAACGATAATGAGTATATGCACGAGGATGGGAACTCGTTCGCACACATTAAGAGCGCTGCGGTCGGCGTATCCGAGTCTCTCATTATTGAAAACGGACGTCTGATTCTCGGAATTTGGCAGGATCTGTATTTCTGCGAGTTCGACGGTCCGAGGACCAGATACTTTTATGTAAAAATCATGGAGGGATAAACGGCTTGTGCCGGACATGTAATGGCAGAAAGTGATAAAAAAAGGCGTGCCAAAGCCAGAAGAAGGCTCGCCCAAAAAAGAAAACAGAAACAGAGGGTTGCCGTGATTTTCCTGGTCATCATCGCTATCCTTATTGTCATTCTTTTTATGATGGAACGAAATAAGAACGGGAAGAATACAGGTACAAAGCAGAACGCGGGACCAGAAACACAAAATTCAGATGTTACGATGAGTGTGGATACATCGGAGCCATCGGAACAGGCGGAGAGTGTAAAGATGCTGAATTTGACCGCGGAGCAGATGCACAGCGGCGATCTGGTACTTGTGAACGGATCCTACGCATATGATTTTGAGGCAAATGCATCCACTATCTCTCTCGCCAACATTCATGATACGCAAAGTTTCAGCTATCCGGTCGGAAAAGAGGATTTTCAGGTTGCCGGCAGGATCATGCCTTATCTTGATCAGCTTGTCGATGCGTGTGACAGTGCGGTCGGCAGCAAGATGACCGGCGTCGCATCGGCCTATAGATCGATGGAATATCAGCAGAGTGTATGGGATGAGATGTCTGAGCTTTACGGAGAGGAATATGCCAGGAGCTACGTCGCGGTACCGGGTTACAGCGAGCACCATACCGGCCTCTCAGTGGACATGAGTATTTATTACGAGGACGGTAGCGAAGGAACCTTTTCTGAGAGCGAGAACGCTGTGTGGATGAACGAAAATTCTTATCACTACGGCTTTGTCCGCAGATATGCAGAGGATAAGGTGGAAGTGACCGGCATCAGCAATGAGGCGTGGCACTTCCGATATGTGGGGATTCCGCATGCGACCTATATGGCGACGAATAACCTCTGTCTTGAGGAATACATTGACTACCTTCGGGCAAATGCCCGCTCAGATAATCCCCTGACAATCATCTGTGACAGCGGAACATACGAAGTGTTTTTTACGACGGAGACGACGCTTGAGGAACCGGATGGAGAGTATACGATATCCGGCAATAATGTTGACGGATATATTATAACAGTTAAAACTGCCTGATGAAGAGTATCATATCGCGCGGATCATAGACTCACGCACGTCATGAGTATTGCGCGATGAAATAAAATAAGGGTTGCCGCACACCGGCAACCCTTATTTTATGTTCGACTCCGCGTCGGAACTTTCTACATATTCCAGCCATTTTGCAGCATAGACGGACAGACGCTTTTCGCGAAGCAACCTTAAGGATATATCGCATATTTTTTGGAATTCCCTGTCCGTTTGGTAGGCGTTCAGCAGAGAAGCCTGTCCTACCGTAAGATACCTTTTTCTCTCGTCCTGATAACTTTCCGGCTCCGTCAGATCAGACACTTCACAGTTCAGTGCAGCTGCCAGTTTGAGCAGATTTTCGTGTTCGGGATAAGAGTAGCTGCGCATCCAGTTGTTTAAAGTAGTGGGGTTTATCCCGGCCAGAGCTGCAAGCTGACGCTGCT
This sequence comes from Lachnospiraceae bacterium, assembly GCA_017433725.1. Classification (GTDB taxonomy): domain Bacteria; phylum Bacillota; class Clostridia; order Lachnospirales; family Lachnospiraceae; genus Chordicoccus. Next base: position 58,621 of record JAFRGQ010000073.1, on the reverse strand, counting down.
TAAAACCGTTGGAAGCCATATATCGAACCAGATTATTCACCAAAATATGTGATCTTTCAAGCATTATTTGGGATAACATGAGTATTTGTTCCAGTCAATGTAATAATTATGGATTATAATCGGAGACTAATCTATGCATTATTTAGTACAGTTTATCCAATATAAAGATGGAATAGAACAAATCGCCGGGAGAAAGACAGTTTAATTTGCTTGAAAATCCAATTTAAATGGATTATTCTGTATAGAAGACTTGAAAATGCCATATGAGGGATGGATAATGACGCTACCAAAGATTAAACTGAAAGCAGCACGAGTAAATGCAGAAATGACGCAGGAGGATGTTGCGAACATATTAGGTCGCAACAAACAGACGATAGTTAACTGGGAAAACGGCGTGACAGAGATTAAAGTACATGACCTGATCGCTCTCTCAGAACTATATAAAATACCGATTGAGTATCTTGAAGTACCACCAAGGAGGAAATGAAATGAAAAAGCAGGATCTTGGAACACTTCTTCAGTCCAAGTCTTATCCGGGTAGGGGCATCGCTCTCGGAAGATCTGCAAATGGCAAGTATGCAGTAGCCGCTTACTTCATTATGGGCAGAAGTGTCAACTCCAGAAACAGAGTTTTTGTTGAGGATGGAGAGGGCATTCGCACAGAAGCATATGACCCGTCTAAGATGGAAGACCCGAGTCTGATCATTTATGCGCCGGTTCGCGTACTTGGTTCAAAGACTATTGTTTCCAACGGCGACCAGACGGACACGATCTACGAAGGTCTTGATCACCAGTTCACATTTGAACAGTCCCTTCGCTCACGCAGATATGAGCCTGACGGACCGAATTACACACCGAGGATCTCGGGCGTCATTCATCTCAAGGACGGTGATTTCAATTATGCACTTTCCATCCTGAAGAGTGCCGACGGAAATCCGGATACCGATCATCGCTTTACATTCACATATTCACCGGCGGCAGCTGGTACAGGACATTTTATCAGCACATATATCGATGACGGAAACCCGCTTCCGAGCTTTGAGGGAGAACCGCTTCCGGTATCCATTCCGGATGACATTGACAAATTTACGGATACGATCTGGACAAGCCTTAATGAAGAGAATAAGGTATCTCTCTTCGTCAGATATATTGATGTCGAGACAGGAAAGTACGAGACCAGAATTGTAAATAAACACAAATAATTGTTGTTAAGCACAAATGAAAGGAAATTAAAGATTACATGAAAGATTTAGCACTCAAATACGGCTGCAATCCGAACCAGAAACCGTCCCGCATTTTTGTTTCAGATGGAAGTGATCTTCCGATCGAAGTACTGAACGGACGTCCGGGTTATATTAACTTTATGGATGCGCTGAACGGATGGCAGCTTGTCCGTGATCTGAAAGCCGCAACAGGTCTTCCGGCCGCAACATCATTCAAGCATGTATCTCCGGCAGGTGCAGCAGTCGGCCTTCCGCTCACAGATGTGCTGAAAAAGATTTATTTTGTGGATGATATGGAGGAGCTTTCTCCGCTCGCATGTGCATATGCGCGTGCACGCGGCGCTGACCGTATGAGCTCTTTCGGTGATTTTATTTCTCTGTCCGATGTCTGCGATGCTTCCACAGCGAAGATTATCAAGAGGGAAGTTTCCGACGGCGTCATCGCACCGGGTTACACGGATGAGGCGCTTGAGATCCTTAAGGCGAAAAAGAACGGAAACTATAACGTGATCAAGATCGATCCGGAATATGTTCCGCAGCCGCTTGAGCACAAGGAAGTGTTCGGTATCACATTTGAACAGGGCCGCAATGAGCTTGCAATTAACAACGATATTCTTGCAAATGTCGTGACGCAGAACAAGGACATTCCGGATTCCGCGAAGCGTGATCTGGTCATTTCTCTGATCACACTCAAATATACACAGTCCAATTCTGTTTGCTATGCATATGACGGACAGGCAATCGGCGTCGGTGCCGGTCAGCAGTCCCGCGTGCACTGCGTAAGACTTGCAGGAAATAAGGCCGACAACTGGCTGCTCCGCCAGTGCCCGAAGGTTCTGAACCTTCCGTTCGTTGACAATATCCGCCGTGCAGACCGTGACAATGCAATCGACGTATATATCGGCGATGAGTACATGGATGTTCTTGCAGACGGCGCATGGCAGAAGATCTTCAAGGAGAAACCGGAAGTCTTCACGGCTGAAGAGAAGAGAGCATGGCTTGATCAGGCTGAAAATATCGCTCTCGGTTCCGATGCATTCTTCCCGTTCTCCGATAATATCGAGCGCGCTAAGAAGAGCGGCGTCAAGTATATTGCAGAGCCGGGCGGATCTGTCCGTGATGATGCAGTTATTGAGTGCTGCGATAAGTATGGTATGGCTATGGCCTTCACAGGAATCCGTCTGTTCCATCACTAAAAATCAGATCAGATCTTCGATGTAATGCGAAGCTGTCGCTTTATGGTTTGAGACCGCAATATATTGCGGCGACGATGCCTGAAGCGACAGCTTTTATTCTTTATCGTGAGTACAATCTCACGATGAAGAATATAAGCCTCAGCTACACAATGCTCCACTGGAGCATTGTTACGCATGCTTAGGCACGGCGGATCGCAGACGTGCGCAGTGGAAGGTGCCTTGGCACCGCGCACGTCGCGGCAAGAACGCCGGGGCGTTCTTGAATTTCGTTTCAGTTTACAGACTTTTCAGCAAAATCATGCGGTGAATATGATATAATACTTCTTATCGGAAGTTGCGCAGCAACTTTCGATAAAAAAGGCGCAGATATGCGCCAAATTATGATTATCGGGTTCGCGAAGCGGTTCCGATGATATCTTATTATAATTTCTGTCAGAAGTACGGTAACAGGACCATTGTATTCCGGCGGCGGAAGCTGCCGGGAATGGCTCTAACATATATGAACCGGTATTTCAGAGGATAGATAGGGAAGGACGGTGAATAGATGCTTGTTGATCTGAAAGAGATTCTGGCTCCTGCACGAGAGGGAAAGTACGCGGTAGGGCATTTTAATACATTTACCGAAGTATTGGCTCGAGGCGTGATACAGGCTGCTGAGGAACTGAATGCACCTGTCATCATCGGAATTGAGGAGAGGCAGCTTGAGCTGTGCCCGCTCGAGATATTTGCATCCTACGCATTACCGATGGCGGAGAGAGCAAAAGTGCCGGTAGCGGTGCACTTTGACAGAGCGCATTCTTTTGATGCGTGCATGAAAGCCCTGAAGTTAGGTTTCACATCGATAGACTTTGACTGTTCCGAGCTCTCGTTTGAGGAAAATGTCGCACAGGTAAGTGAGATTGCACGGATCGCGCACGCTCTGGGTGCTTCAGTGGAAGGTGAACTGGGACATGTGCCCGACGCAGCGAAACTCAAAGAACTCGAAAAAATCGATTATCATACATCACCGGCCCAGGCCGGAGATTATGTGGCGAGAACAGGGGTCGATGCGCTGGCTATCGCGGTAGGGACAGCACAGGGGCCTTATACGGAGACACCGAAAGTAGACTTCGCCAGGATTTCGGCGATTTCGGAGGCAGCACAGATACCGCTCGTTCTCCACGGAGGATCCGGCCTGTCGGACAGAGCATTCCGGAAGGCCATCACGAACGGAATCAGTAAAATCAATATTTTCACGGATCTCAATATCGCATGCGGTCAGGGCATTATGCAGGCCATCAACAGCGGTTACACACAGATGTCGGAAATCATTCCGTATGAGTTGTATTCTGTGAGAGTGCAGGCATCAGAGAAGATCCGTCTGTTTCAAAATAAGTAAGGAGCAAGTGTTATGATCAATCCAATGGGATTATTTCGGCTCAAGGGATTATGGGATCAGCTGAGACAGGACCACCCGAAACTGGTCCCGTTCATGCGCAGCGTATATCCTGCTGCATTCGGTGAAGGGACGATTGTCGACGTCAAAGTAACAGATCCGGCGGGAAAGGTCTACCACTATAATATGCGGTTGACCGCAGAGGATATGGCAGCAATGTCTGAGGCCAGAGAGGTCGGAAGATCGATGGCTGAGGATCAGTTCCCGAATGAATGAGTAAGGTTGATTCCTCAGAATGAAAGAGAGGCTGTCGCATCATGTGATGAGATTATATAGCAGACATTTTCAGATAGTGTCTGCTATGATATCACTCACTTAATGCGACAGCCCCTTTATGCTTAAATTATGTGAGCTGTTTGAGAGCCGGATTTATTTGATCTTGCAGATCCATCCTTCCGGAGCCTCGATGCGGCCCATCTGGATGCCTGTCAGAGTGTCATACAGCTTCTGGATCGTCGGACCCATCTTTTCCATACCGCTCGGGAAGCAGATTTCCTGATCGCCGTTCGTGATCTTGCCGACCGGGGAGATAACAGCAGCTGTACCGCAGAGACCGGCCTCATCGAATTCAGGCAGCTCTGTCAGCGGAACGTCGCGCTCCTCGACTTCAAGGCCGAGATACTTCTCAGCGACATATTCAAGGGAACGTCTTGTGATGGACGGAAGAATCGTCGGGGAACCTACCGTGATGAACTTGTTGCCCTTGATGAAGATGATGTTTGCACCGCCGGTCTCCTCGACCTTTGTGCGTGTAGCTGAATCCGGGTACAGATTCTCGGCGAAGCCCTGCTTGTGTGCTTCAACGATTGCGTGAAGGCTCATTGCATAGTTCAGACCTGCCTTGATATGGCCGGTTCCGCGTGGTGCAGCACGGTCATAGTCGGCAATCTTGATGGAAATCGGCTTTGCGCCGCCCTTGAAATACGGGCCGACCGGAGTTACAAGGATACGGAACTGATACTCGGTAGCCGGCTTAACACCGATGACGGCGTCAGAACCGAACATGAACGGGCGGATGTAAAGTGTTGCTCCTGAGCCGTAGGGCGGTACCCATGCTTCGTTGGCTGCAACGACCTGCTTTACTGCCTCAACGAATCTGTCTTCCGGGAAAGGCGGCATCTCGAGACGTCTTGCGGAGTCTGCCATACGGGATGCGTTCAGGTCCGGGCGGAAGCATACGATGCTGCCGTCTTCCGTTGTGTAGGCCTTCAGACCTTCGAATACGGACTGTGAATACTGCAGAACGCCTGCGCACTCTGTGATCTTTACGTACGGATCGTCTATCAGCGCACCTTCATCCCAGGCACCGTTCTTATAGTTGGAAACATATCTCTTGTCGGTTGGAATGTAACCGAAACCAAGGCTGCCCCAGTCGATGTTCTTTTTTTCCATAACATGCTCCTCCAAACATTAAAGATTGTGCATTTTCATGCAAATGAAAAAGTTTCCTATAATGTTTTACATTATTTTTAATAGTTATTATAAGCCTGAAGTTTTGGATGTCAATAATGAACTGAACCTGACAAATATTTCAAAAGTATTAAGGACCGTAGAATGACTTTGCCTGGCGAAAGAGCGAAATGTATATTCTCAGGCACATCACTCCTTTTTGTTGCAAAAGTATTAAAAAAGAGTTAAACTCATGTTATGAATTTATATGAAGCAATTTCTCTTAGAAAATCACATAGAAATTTTTTGATGGAAGAAATCGAACCGGAGACTCTTGCCGAAATCGGTGCATTTTATGAGGAGGCACCTTCACTTTTTCCGGGCATTAAAACGGAAATCGGCATTACGGATAATACAGACGGCAAACATGCGCCGAAAGGATTTTTTGGGGTAAAGGCACCGTATTATCTGACTATGTACTCCGAGAAGAAAGACCGTTACATGATGAATGCCGGGTGTATCTGTGAACAGCTTAGCCTTTACATGCTCACACTGGGTCTCGGCAGCTGTTTTCTGGGGAGCGTCAGCTATAAGAAGGATGCGCGCACGAGAGGCGATATGGAATTTGTCATCGTGATTGCTTTCGGAAAAGTGAACGGTCCTCTGACTAGGCGCGCAGCGGAGGCAAAGCGTCTTTCCATGCAGGAGCTCTGCAGCATTCGCGAGGAGCCGAAGCACTGGACCCAGAGCATTCTGGAGGTTGCCAGACTGGCTCCGTCAGCCTATAATGCCCAGCCGTGGCGCTTCGTGGCTACGGGGAGCAGAATACATTTTTTCTCCAAAAAGAAAGATTTTACGCATCCGGGAAAATGGGATGAATTCGATTTCGGATGCCTTTTCGCGCATGTACTGATTGCGGCGGATGAGCTGTGGCTCGATGTCGACCTTATCAGGCTGGAGAATATCAGTCAGAAGAATTTTAAGATGAGTCAGTATGTGCTGTCAGCTATCATAAAGGTGGAGTAAGAATAAAAGACTATTATCAACTTTAAACTTCAATTTTTATTCTTCATCGCGTATTACTTGTGACTTGAGTAACAAAGAGAAAAAAATAGTTGACAGATCCTTTTTTTGGGTGTAATATGCTTTTGTTGCTGATGCAACGAAAACTGCGCGAGTGGCTCAGCGGTGGAGCACCACCTTGCCAAGGTGGGGGTCGCGGGTTCGATCCCCGTCTCGCGCTCTATGAAAAGCCGAATTACCTGAGGGTGATTCGGTTTTTTTGTGACTTGTGTTCTGCACAAAAATAGCAATTCGTGCAAAATGTTCAATTTCATGATGATGTCCCTTTTTGTGGTGGTATAATGGCAATATTAATGCTTTAAAGGGGAAAAACAATGAAGAACAAACGTCTTGGCGGCTTAGCACTCATCCCGATCCTTGTCTTTCTGGTGCTCTATCTCGGCAGCGGCATCTATTTCGAATACATCGCTCATGAAGAAGGTCAGATGGGATTCTATATCATGTCCGTTGTAGTCGCTTTCATGATTGCGCTTATCGTTGCGCTTATTCAGACAAAGCATCTAACCTTCGATCAGAAAATGCATCTCTGTGCACAGGGAATCGGTGATGACAACATTACCATCATGATTTTCATCTTCCTGATGGCAGGTGCATTCAGCGGTATCGCCAGTCAGGCCGGCGGTGCATCAAGCACAGCGAACCTGCTCCTTACGATCATTCCGGACAGATTGGCTGTCCCCGGTCTCTTTGTCATCGCCTGCCTGATTTCCATGGCGATGGGAACTTCCGTAGGAACAATTTCCGTGCTTGTCCCGATTGCAGCGCAGGTTTCTGCAAATGCAGGTCTCTTCCTCCCGCTCTGCATCGGTACCGTGGTAGGCGGAGCCATGTTCGGAGATAACCTGTCCTTTATCTCTGATACGACGATTGCAGCCACAAAGACGCAGGGCGTAGCGATGAAGTATAAGTTCTTCACGAACCTGCGAATCGCCCTGCCGGCAGCTGTCATCACGCTTATTCTTCTGGTGGTGATGTCCCTTCGCGGAACATCAGCCGGAATCGGAGCCTATGATTACAATATCATTCAGGCTTTGCCGTATTTTATCGTTCTTGTGCTTGCCATCATAGGCATCAATGTGTTTGTAGTCCTAGGCGTCGGCATCCTGCTGTTTATGGTTGCCGGAGCGATTACCGGTTCTCTGACATTTGCCACAGCTTTTTCCGCTATGGGAAGCGGTACAAGCGGTATGTTCGAGACCATTATCGTCACGATTCTTGTAGCCTCTATAGGCGCACTCATGAAAGAGAACGGCGGGTTCGAGGCAATTCTGGACTTCATCCGGAATCACTTTGACGGAAGGCGCGGCGGAATGTTCGGAATCGGTATGCTGACGATGCTCATGGATGTGGCGACGGCCAACAACACGGTCGCGATCGTAATCGCGGCTCCGATCGCCAAAAATATTTCCGAGGAATACGAGATCGAGCCGGTCAAGGTAGCATCGCTTCTCGACACATGCTCCTGTATCGCACAGGGTATCATCCCTTACGGCGCGCAGCTCCTGATTGCTGCAAGTCTGGCCGGTATATCCTCTGTCCAGATCATGCCGTTCCTGTTCTATCCGTACCTGCTGGCTGTCTTTGTGGCATTCTCGATCATTACAGATAAGTGATGTATTTATTCTTCACCGTGAGATTGTACTCACGATGAAGAATAAAAATATAAAATTGTGTTGACAGACGCAGATGAATAGTGTATTATTCTCTTTGTCGTCAAACGACACAATGCGCGAGTGGCTCAGCGGTGGAGCACCACCTTGCCAAGGTGGGGGTCGCGGGTTCGATCCCCGTCTCGCGCTCTTTTTTATTTCATAGAAGATGATAATCACTATGTTTAAAGCTGTGCGGGGATGCGGCTCTTTATTCTTCTATGAGTAAGAATAATCAAGAATGCCATGGACATATCTACGAAGAGGATATGTCTTTTTTCATGTTATAAGAATTTTTATGTTATAGGAAACTTTATGTCATAATATCACAGGGCCTCCTACCCTGAAAATTTCACACCCGGAGAAAATGTATGCCAGCATATTCTGAACTCACAGATTTTAATGATTCGCGGCTCGATGTCTTTGCACGCCTGAACGAGAACCAGCTTCGGCACTATTATGAGCCGAACGGAGGTCTTTTTATCGCTGAGAGTCCGAAGGTTACGGAGCGGGCGCTCGGTGCAGGCTGCGTTCCGGTGGCAGCCCTCGTCGAAAGGTCGCAGGCGGAGGGCGAAGCGGCCGAAGTCCTTGAACGCCTCGGCGACATACCGGTCTTTATCGGCGTCTCGGATGCGATCCGGAAACTGACCAATATTCCCATGACGCGCGGTATCCTGACATGCTTTAAGCGTCCTGAGCTTCCGACAGTGGAATCGATCTGCATGGGGAAGCGCCGCATAGCAGTGCTTGAAAATGTGACCAACCCGACAAATGTCGGAGCGATCTTTCGCTCGGCAGCAGCTCTCGGTATGGAGGCTGTTCTCCTGAACTATGCCTGCAGCGATCCTTTTTACCGGCGGGCAAGCCGGGTGAGTATGGGGACAGTCTTCCAGATCCCTTGGACGTATGTGGAGAATACGGAAGCATCTCGACATAAGAAGACCCGCCTTGAGATGTGGCAGGAGGAGCGCGCTTCTATGCTTTCAGGTGAGGCGTCGGAACAAGCGACAGATTGTGCTAAGCAGTCATCAGAGTTGCCGGACAGCGGCTCAGAGCAGGCAGGGGACCGGGAGCAGACTTCTTATGTTGTGCTGCTTCAGAAACTGGGATTTAAGACTGTGGCTATGGCTCTCACAGACCGCTCGGTCAGTATAGACGATCCTAATGTCTGCACGGAAGAAAAGCTCGCAATAATTCTCGGTGCGGAGGGTGACGGTCTTACGCAGGAGACGATAGACGCCTGCGACTACACCGTAAAAATCCCCATGTCTCACGGGGTGGATTCTCTCAACGTGGCGGCTGCAAGTGCGGTGGCATTCTGGCAACTAGGCAGGTAAAAACTACGACGGTTCACAGACGTTCCCATCAGTTGCCTTTCAGTATAAGCATTTATAAGGCAAACGGTATACTATTCGATCGGTAAACATTCGCAGTCCTGACGAGAAACAAAAACCATTGCACTCTGTGTGACTAAGTGTATGCTGCAAGCGACACGCGGGAACACAGAGTGCAGATATGGTTTTTCGTTTCGCAAGGCAGGACAAGAGTTTACCGATGAATACGTATACCGGTGCCGTAGGAGATAAATCCGTATACCGGTGCCGTAGGAGATAAATCCGTATACCGGTGTCGTGGGAGATAAATCCATATACCGGTGCATAGGAGATGCATAATTTCATACTTAGCAATACTCAGAAACTGCATGTGTAGAGTTTTAGCACTTTACTTTTAGCCTGATCTGTTATACAATCTCATTTAAACAGTCGCTCGCCGGCTCATATAAATCGTTGATGAGAAGAGTAGGAAGTGGACGATCCCAGAGAGGAACACCCCAATCGGGTGCTGGAAGTGTTCCGGTCACGAAACTTTGGAACTGTAGCAGACGGTCATGACCGTCCCTGTGCAGTTTCTTTCCGAAGACCAACTCGGAGAGGCCCCAATCAGGCCCGGTGATTCCGTGATAATCGTAAATGAAGTGGCAGTCTGGATAAGGATTTCCGAAAGGATTCGTGACTGCAAACAGGGTGGAACCGCGTATATTACGTCCCTCGTTTTCCGTAACAGGAAGGCGAGGGGTTTCTTATTGTTACGGAAATGGTGCTGTCCCACCGGCAGCAGATACTGATAAATGTGCCAAGGCACATGACGACGAGAAGCAAGGAGGAGAAAAAGAAATGACACAGGAAATTCTCGAAGTTTACAGACACTCGCTGGCTCACATTCTGGCTAAGGCTGTAATCGAAATTTTCGGCAAGGAAAACGTCCAGTATGCAATCGGTCCGCAGATCGCTGACGGTATGTACTATGACTTCATCCTTCCGCGTTCGATTACAGAGGACGACTACAAGACGATCGAGGATAAAATGCATGAGATCATCAAGCGTCGTGAAGACTGGACAAGGAAAGAAATCAGCCGAGCAGAGGCTCTCGAGCTTTTCAAGGATCAGAAATTCAAGACAGAGCTGATTCAGGATCTTCCGGAGGATGAAGCTCTGACGATTTACTACACAGGTGAAGATTTTGTCGATCTGTGCCGCGGACCGCATGTCTCCAACTCTCAGGAACTCATGCCGGCAGCGTTCAAGGTCAAATCGGCATCCGGCGCGTACTGGAGAGGCGACTCGAGCCGTGATTCCCTGCAGAGAATTTATGTCTACGCTTTCCCGGACAAAGCACAGCTCAAAGCACATCTAAACCTTGTTAAGGAAGCTATGGAGCGCGATCACAAAAAACTCGGACCACAGCTTGACCTCTTTATGTTCAACGAGACTGCACCGGGCATGCCGTATTGGCTGCCGGACGGCTGGAAAGTATATCAGGCTCTGATTGCTTTCTGGAGAGGCGTACACGCCCGTCACGGATATTATGAAATCTCCGCTCCGGTCATCAATAACAGAAAGCTCTGGCTGATTTCCGGCCACTGGGCTCATTATCAGAATAATATGTTTGTCATTCCGGCAAAGAAGGGCGAGGATGGTTATACGATCGAAGAGGGCGCTGTGGATGTTTATGCTGCCAAGCCTATGAACTGCCCGAATGCGATGCTGACATATAAGAGAAAAGTTCATTCCTACAAGGAACTGCCGATCCGCTACAACGAACTCGACGTTGTACATCGTAAAGAGAAGAGCGGTCAGCTGAACGGTCTTTTCCGCGTGCAGGCGTTCAGACAGGATGACTGCCATACATTTGTAATGGAATCCCAGATTGAGTCCGAAATTGCCGATATCATGAACATCGCCGACCAGATCTACAATACATTCGGTATCACTTACCGTTGCGAGCTTTCCACACGTCCGGATGACTTTATGGGCGACATCGAAGTCTGGAACCGTGCGGAAGCTGCGCTGAAGAGAATTCTGGATAACAAGTATGGCGAAGGTAACTATGAGATCAACGAGGGTGACGGCGCTTTCTATGGACCGAAGATCGACTTCCAGATCAAGGATGCTCTCGGACGCGAATGGCAGTGCGGTACCGTACAGCTCGACTTCCAGCTGCCGCATAACTTCGGACTTACATACCGTGACAGTGACGGTCTTCAGAAAGAGCCGGTCGTTCTGCATCGTGCCATTTTCGGATCTCTCGAGCGCTTCATGGGTATCCTGATTGAGAATTATAAGGGAGCTTTCCCGTTCTGGCTTGCACCGACACAGGTGGGTATAGTTCCGATTCGTGAAGAACATAACGAGTACGCAAAGCAGATCGAAGATAAACTTATGGATATGGGCGTACGCGTTGAAGCTGATTACGAAGAAAAGAATATGAACGAAAAGATCAAGGAATTCCGCGTCAAGAAGACACCTTATATCATCGTTGTCGGTGATAAGGAGAAAGAGGAGCGGACAGTATCTATCAACGTTCGCGGCGTAAAGAAGCAGCTTCACGGCATTGCATTAGACAGATTCTTCGAGATGTGCAATACAATGAATGAGGAGCATTCTCAGGAGTTGATTGCCGAGTAAGTTCATGGAGGGTGACCCGTGGAAGCAAAGACATATATTGAAAAGAGATGGGTATTTCTCCTGCTCACCTTTTTCTGGGTGATTGTTCTCTTTGAAAATCATATATTGGATGCATCGAGCGGAATCATCAAACTCTCAGACAGACTTCAGACCGGGGCGAAAGCTCCCGGTCTGTTCGCGTTCCTGTTGATCGTGTGGGCTGTGATCCTTTTAATCAGTGTTGTGCTCTGCGGGATCGTGGACGGGTGCGGTACCAAAGATTTTCTGGTAATCGGTCTCCTTACGGGGCTTGCGACTATTGTGCTGGTGCCGTTTGCAATGCCGATCGATGAGGTGACACATTTTTTCCGGGCATGGTCCATCAGCTCGGGACACCTTGTGCAGGTAAAGACCGCCAGCGGTCTTGTGGGGGATTACGTGCCGGAGAAACTGTATTACGTCATGAACAAACCGGCCGACAGTATGAATCTCAGGGCGCTTTACCTCAATATGGCGGAGTGGAGTGAGAGGCTCAGCGGCAGAAGCAACGCGTTTTATGAAAATGGCTATGCGGGATATTATCTGCCAATCGGATATTTCCCGGCTGCAATCGGCTTGCTCATTGCAAGAATCATGAACCTTCCGCTGTTTCTGATGGTTTATGTGGGACGATTCACAAATTTTCTTGTTTATCTGGTAGTAAGTCTTATCGCATATCGGAAGGTTCCGTTTTACAAGAATATTTTCTTTCTTGCAGCGCTGAATCCCGGTGCGATATATCTTGCGTGCACTTACTCGACAGACGGTATCCTGATATGCAGCATTCTGCTTTTTGTGTCAATCTGTCTGAAGTACTATTTTGCAGAGGATGTGGCCTATGCCATGGAACGGCTCGGCAAAAATGACAGGGCAATCCGGAAAAGGAAAATTATCGGCGGCGGCGATATTACGCTCCTTATCATAACGACCGCATTCATCGCATCGATGAAGACGTTTACCTACACGCCGATCCTTCTTCTGTTCTTCCTGATTCCGAACGGCAGTATGAGCATGACGAAGAGAATCGGTACGCTCATAGGATGCATTGCGGTACTTGTTGCTTTGGGTGTGCTGCAGGCGGGCCTTCTGTCTGCCTTCACGTATAACGATACAAGGCTTGCGACGTCTACAGATACGGCGGGTCAGATCTCCTACGTGCTCAAACATCCGATCATAACGCTTCGACTGGTTATGAATTATCTTGATCAGCATATCTATTATCTGACAGGCAGTGTGAAAACAATGCAGATGGGTGCGGGCGTAGAAGGACTCGCGCGGCTGTGCGCTATCCTTCCGATATTTACGGTATTCCTGACAGACAAGAGGCCGATCGGGAATCGGAAGCATACGAAACTCGTGGTCTTCTGCAGTCTGATTTATGTGGCGGAAGTGCTGTTGCTCATCCTTTCACTTTATGTCATATCGACGGATGTGGGCGGTACGGAGATCATCGGGGTACAGAGCAGATATATGCTCCCGCTCCTTGTGCTCCTCTATACGACGTTGGTACATCTGCCGATCAGAGGTAACATGAGGGATTACGAGGGGTTTGTCGGCTACATGACGATATTTTCTGTGCTTACGATGTTGGTGACGAATCTTGTGCAGCTAATGTGATGCGGCTTATGCGGGAAGTTTTATATAATTACAAACACTTCCGAATCACGGTGCTTTAGAACGCCTCATCGAAATATTGCTTCGCAGGGACGCTGCACAGCATAAGTTCGATCACGGAAATCGAAGATTTCCTATCTCACTTATCCTGCTCGGTCTCGCTGGCAGCGGTACTAAAAAATTTTCGGCGCTTTCGGCTGTAAAGGTCATTCGCAATCCGCTTCGCTACTTGCTCATAAGCAGCCGCCGCTTTCAGCGGCAACTCAGCATGGATTTTATCCATGCTGAGCAAATTATCCTTCATGAATGAAGGATAATTATTGCTGCTTAAGTACCGGCCGCTCGGCGACGCCCTGCTTAAGCAATAATTTCGATTCCGGCTTGCCTTAAAGTGAAAAGTGGGAAGTGTGAGTAATTATCTAAAGAGTGAAAAATAGCAACACCGGACAGGACTCGAGGGTCCTGTCCGGTGTTGCTATTTTCTCTATTTTGACAAGACTGCCCATGTATAAAAAGTGGGTAGTCAGCGTTCTTCTTTATTCAGCCCCGGCGGCCGCTGTAGGCCGCCAGACAGTACGGCGCCAACGTCATGAACGGGAACATATAGCGCACAAGCACGCAGGGTCCCAGCAGGACCGTCGCAAAGAGCAGCGCCGCCGGGATCAGCGGAAAGAGGTCGCTGCCTCGCAGAAGCGCTATGAATGCTACGAGGAAAGCAACGAGTATCCATACGTAGGTAGCAGGGGCGAAGAGGAAGTTCAAAGCAGGGAACTTCTGTTGAATGTGATACGAGGAGACCTGCTCCAGCACATTTTTTAATGCCGGAAGCCTGCTCTTGCATGCCGTTATGCCCAGATCGGCATTTTCCTTAAAGTCGGTCAGCAGGTATTCGTTTTCCTTGTAGATAGCAGCGTGCGAAGTGTCGAACGGGTACCAGGCTCCGAGCGTGAGTGTCCCCCAGATATCGATGTAGTCCGATGGGTATGCAGCACCGACGCGGAGCCATGTGCGCACCACGTTGCCCATGTCGATCTGGTCGGAGGGATAAAGCCCCCAGTAGTGTTTGGCGGGGTCCGCCAGGCAGGGTTTGAAGGCATCACGGAGATTTTCGGGATAGAGGTCTCTCGGGAAAATGTCGAAGAGCATCCCTCCTGTGCCGTACGGCGGTATGTGTTCCGGATGCCTGAGAGCGGTTCCCACCATGCACTGAATCGGTACGGACAGAGCTTCTTTTCTGTGAATATCGGTTGCATGGACCAGCCTGCGAAGCCCCTTGTCAGCTCCGAACGCGATACCGACCGAGAGGAGGCACAGAAGAAGGAAGCGGAGACGGCGCTTTCTACCGGCAAATATCGTACCGAAGACCGCCCATCCTGCCAGAATATATATGCCGTTGCTGCGCAGCAGGGCGAGGAGAATACAGACGCATACAAAGCGAATCATGAAGCCGCGTGTGAACAGCTGATCCGGATCGAACCAAATCATGTCAAATGCCGCATCGACCATCAGCATGAACACGCCGGTGAACAGCACGTCCTTGGTCATGCTGATCGAGAGAATGGAACAGAAAGGCGTGATTGCATAAAAGGCTGTGAGCAGGATGCGGGCAGGTAAACCTGCTCCACGTACCGCAGTTTTTTCGACACAGTAAGAGAAGATGAGGGACAGCAGGATCATTTGAATGATTGAGAGCATTGCCATTCCGATCTCATACGATCCGAACAGTTTTCCGATATGCATAAAAAGCTCAATGAACAGCGTGTGGAGAATCGGATGTGTCCCGTCAAAGAGACTGTGGGACGTATAGGGAAGCTGTGCCCAGATGTCATAGGACCAGATCGTGGGATAATAGGCGAGAAAAACAGGGAACCAGAGAGCAAATATGACCACGGCTCGGACAAGGAAACGGACCACGGAAAAGCGGTCTCGGATCACTCGATCCGCAGAGCCGGAAACATAGAGCAGAATCAGAAAGTTCAGGAGATAAGCCCCGGAAAAACCTGCGAGAAGCACGGCGAGATCAAGCGGTCCGAAGCTGAGAAAATTTCTGCCGGATGATAAGATTCGTCCGAGCGACAGAAGAAATCCTTCGACGGCAGATGGAAATATCAGAAATATGTGACGTCCTTTAATATTCACGTGACAAGATGTCCTTTCAGATTTCGTTATCGTTCGCGAGACATATGCATGGCAGAGTCTCCAAAGGCATTGTATCATTAAGAAATCGACTTGACAAATTGATTCAATATGATAAGATATTAGCACTCAATAAGATTGATTGCTAACAATACCTGGGAGGTGATTCATTGGATACACATGCTGAAGAAAGAAGACTATTGCTCCCTGTTTACGATACCGTTATATTGCCTGATGTAGATTACAGACTGAATGTCGGTGCCCTCGATGACATCGAAAAAGAAACTCTCGAGAAGAGCGGAAAAAATATAGTGATCATGCCGTTGGCCGAAGAAAAACCGATGGAGGAAGTCACGGCGGATGTATGCCATGAATACGGAGTCATGGCGGATGTGATCGAGATTGCTGAAGGAAGGATGGGCGTTGTCATCCATCTCATGACACACGAAAAGGTTCGTGTGTATGATATCCGAAATACGGACGGGCTGATTGACGGTTGCGTTGAGATCGTCGATGAAGTCATGGACATCACTTCGGAGGGAGAGAAGCGTTTACTTGAGGAACTGCGCAAAAAGACAACGGAGCTGGCCTCGAACATAAGAGGAGGCGAGTATGCGATTGAGTTCATCAGGTCGATTAAAACCGTGAATGAATTTGCGTCTGCTTTCTGCCAGTTCTTCGATATGACGGAGGAGGAGAAGTATGCCCTTCTGGCTACGAATTCCTTTAAGGAAAGAGGTTCACTGATTCACGACGCTTTGCTCAAGTTCAAGAGTACAATCGATCTTCAGATTGATATGGCAAGCCGCGACGATGAGGAGAACAATAATTATAAGAAAGCGGCAATCCAGAAGCAGATCGGTATTCTCCAGAAAGAACTCGATGAGATGAATCCGGAGAGCGAGGAGGATGAGACCAGCTTCAAATACAGGATAGAGCACTGCGGTATGCCGGAGGACGTGGAGAAGGAGGTAAAAAGGGTCCTTCGCCGCTTCGAGCAGGAACCGTCCAACGGCGCGGAGTACAATTCCCTGTATGACTATCTCGATTTCATAACATCGCTCAGATGGACCGTCGGGGAACCCGAAAAGATCGACCTTAAAAAGGCGAGAAAGATACTTGACCGTGACCACTACGGTCTGCAGAAAGTCAAGGATCGTATCCTGCAGCATCTTGCCGTTGTCTCTCTGAACGGCAGGCAGAACGGATCGATCCTTCTGCTCGTGGGTGCACCTGGTACCGGGAAAACTTCTATGGGAAAGAGTATCGCTGAGGCTCTCGGCAGAAAATATGTGAGGATTTCTCTCGGCGGAATCCGCGATGAGGCGGAGATAAGAGGTCACAGGAGAACGTACATCGGGGCAATGCCGGGCCGCATCATGACGGGTATCAAGAGGAGCGGCGTCATGGATCCGGTCGTCGTGCTGGATGAAGTAGATAAGCTGCAGGCGAGCTACAACGGAGATCCGTCCGCAGCACTCCTTGAAGTGCTTGATCCGGAGCAGAATACAACGTTCACGGATCACTATGTAGACCTTCCTTATGATCTGAGCCATGTATTTTTTGTCTGCACGGCGAACAGCTGGGATCTGATTCCGAAACCGCTGCTTGATCGAATGGAAATCATAGACCTGCCGGGATATACACCGGTTGAGCATTTCCAGATCGCAAAGAGGCATCTGGTTCCTCAGGCTATTGAGGAGACAGGGCTGAAGAAAGAGGATATCCGTTTTACAAACGGTGCAATCAAGAAGATCATAGAAGAATACACCATGGAAGCCGGAGTGCGCGGTTTGAAGAAGCAGCTTCTCGCCGTCTGCCGCAAAGCGGCTGTCCAGATCGTCGAGGAGGATAAAAAGCCGGTCATTGTGAAGGATCGGGATGTCGAGGGATATCTCGGCAGGAAAAAGGTGATGCATGACAAGGTGCTGAAGATGAATCCTCCGGGCGTCGTGACAGGACTCGCGTGGACGCAGGCGGGAGGAGAGATCCTGTTCGTCGAAACGGTCGCCATGAAGGGTACCGGCCAGATCCGTCTGACAGGTCAGATCGGCGACGTCATGCGTGAATCTGCGGAGACTGCGGTGAGCCTGGTCAAGGCGACATTTGTAGACAGAAATTTTGACTTCCTGCATTATGATATTCATATTCACATTCCGGAGGGGGCAGTACCGAAAGACGGTCCGTCGGCCGGCATAACTATGTTTACAGCTATCACATCGCTTGTGACAGGAAAAGAAGTGAGTCAGTATCTGGCAATGACCGGGGAGATTTCCCTGCGCGGTCAGGTCCTTCCGATCGGAGGATTGCCGGAGAAACTTATGGCCGCAGTGAGGGCAGGCGTGAGAAAAGTCCTGATTCCGAAAGAGAATATGCCGGATCTTGAAGATGTTCCGGAGGAGACAAAGGAGAAACTCGAGATCGTTCCGGTAGCGACGATCCGTGACGTAGCACGCGAGGCTCTCCGTATAAAATTGCCGGAGAAGAAGATCATGCCGATCCCGGCTGCGCCGGAAGAGACGGAGTGAGAAACTCCGAAAAAGTCGTACAATCCTGTTTCTTATGATATAATTCTATTATTCATGGGGAAGGGGAGTATGTCATGGAAAATCCGCGAATCAGAAAAAGACTGGCCAGAGAACGAAAGATGAGAGCACTGCTCCTCCTTGCCGTTTTCTGGGCAGTCTTTCTCAGTATATACAATCCGTTGCTGGATGATGTGCATGCAGTCAGGGCACTCGGAAATACGTGGACGCAATCTCTGGATCTTTCGGGAGGCGTCACGGTTTCCCAGGAGATCCGCTATGAATATGACGGATTCAAGGGCCTCGAAATCTGGTTGACTCAGACCAGATCTGTCAATAACAAGCTTCTGATCAACTTGAAAGAAGTACAGAGCGGGAAGACAATTTTCAAGGATACCGTATATTCTGCGAATATAATCAAAAACAATAAAGCTTACCGAATAAGCTTTGATGAACAGAAAGCTTCTGCCGGAAAAACCTATCTGCTCACAATAAAGAATGCTGCAGCGAGCGGCAGCGGCCTGTTCGTACAGCTCGCGGATCTGAGCGACTTAACGGTGCCCGCGGTGAGAGAAGAAAAGTCCGCAGAAGGCAGCATCATGATGGACACATTCTTCTGTGATGAGACAGTGAAGCAGCTCTATCTTATCATGTGGGGAATTGCCATTGTCCTTTCCTTTGTCTGCGCCCTGTTAGTGGGAGATCAGTGGCACAGAAATTTTCTTGTTATCGCAATCTCAGTCGGACTGATATTTTCCGTATGCCATACTTTCCCTCATCCGCTGGATGAATCTACCCACTACTTCAGATCGTTTGCGATTGCAGAGGGACATTGGCATGACCAGATCAGCTCCAAAAAAGAGATAGGAGCCAGGCTTTCGTCGAATTATGATGATGTGATCAACACGGAGTTCTCGCTTGCCAACTGGTATGCTAACCCGGAACTGTTCAATGAGCCGTATGCGAAGAGTCTCGCATTTGCAAAAAATCCCTACATGTCCTCGGTCATTCCGATCGATCATGCGGTCGCGTCACTCGGCATCCTCATCGGGTTGAAGTTGAACCTACCGGCATGGGCTGTAATCTTTCTATCGAGATTGTCAGACCTTCTCTTCTATGTTGTGCTGGGATATCTGGCAATTCGGACTGCACCGTATTATAAATCGGTCCTGTTCGGATGCGCACTCATGCCCGCAGGAATGTACCTTGCCGGATCCTGTACGCAGGACTCCGTTCTGATCGGTGCATGCCTGTTATTCATCGCTATGATGATTTCCTGGATTTTTGACGAGGATAAAGTCATCAGAGTCAGAGATATGCTCGTACTTACTGTCGTGTTCGTCTTCATCGCGTCGATCAAGTATCTGATTTATATCCCGCTGCTCATACTTCTGATTTTCGTGCCGCGCAAAAAATTCAGGATACGCTTCGGCAAGTTCCTGATGTTCCTCCTCCTTCTGATCATAGCAGGTCTGTGTCTGCGCTATCAGATGTATCTGCTTGATAAATTCCCGTTCACGGAAAATCGGAACGGAAATGTGGATGTGCAGGAGCAGATCAAATTCGTCCTCTCGAATCCGTATCTGACGTACAGGAACTTCGGCGACTTCTTCCTGAACAATTTTGTCAGGGATATGATGGAGTTCGCCTGGTATACACCTGCCGCAGTCGGGTATCTGGTGGGAATATGGGTCATTGCTGGTTCTTTCTTCTCGCAGGACAAATATGAGTTCTCGAACAGAAAGAAGTCGGCGATCTTCCATACGGTCGCTTTTCTGATCGTGCTGATAGTCTTCCTTCTGGTCATGGGAGCTCTCTACGTCGGCTTCACGCCGGTAGGTCAGACAAGGATCGACGGGGTGCAGAACAGGTATCTTCTGCCTATACTTCCGCTTGTGTGCATTACGCTGACGAAACTTCCCGTCGAAGGGAAAATGCGTTTTTACACGAGTCGATACGCATATGTAATGATTGTACTTAACTTTCTTGGAGCGGCGTACGCGTGCCTTTATTGAGGTTTGAGTACTTTACGAAAAGTAATAACTGGTGTAAACTGTTTTGGACAGCGCCTGCACAGGCAGGCGCCGGATTCCGACGGCTGCCCCTGAGAATCATGTAAGGACAGGGGTATGACAGCCATAGATTTATATGAGAACCTAAGGAGTATTGGATAATGGATAAAGTAGCAGTGCTTATTCCTTGCTACAACGAAGAACAGACAATTGAGAAGGTGATCCGGGATTTCCGAAATGTCCTGCCGGAAGCTGTCATTTATGTATATGACAACAATTCTAAAGACCGAACTGCAGAGATCGCACAGGCGGCTGGAGCTGTTGTACGTCATGAGTATCAGCAGGGCAAGGGAAACGTCCTTAGGAGAATGTTCGGCGAGATCGATGCACAGTGCTACCTGATCGTTGACGGTGACGACACGTATCCTGCGGAAAACGCTCCGGAAATGGTGGACAGAGTACTGAACCATAATGCGGATATGGTCGTCGGCGACCGGCTCTCCTCGACCTACTTTGAGGAGAATAAGCGTCCTTTCCACAATTTCGGAAACACGATCGTCAGGGCCAGCATCAATCTCCTCTTCAAGAACAACATAAAGGACATCATGACCGGGTATCGCGCATTCAGTTACCGATACGTGAAGACATTTCCGGTGCTCTCCAAGGGATTTGAGATCGAAACGGAGATGAGCATACATGCGATCGATAAGAACCTTCAGGTCGAAAATGTCATCATCCAGTACAGAGACAGACCCGAGGGGAGCGAATCCAAGCTGAATACCTATTCGGATGGGATGAAAGTGCTCGGAACGATCAGAAGGCTGTTCGGAAATTACAGGCCAATGTCATTTTACGGAGCAATCTGCGCCTTCCTTATCCTGCTGGCGGTCGTATTCTTTGTACCGATCATGATAGATTACGCGAAGACGGGACTCGTCGACAGATTTCCTACGCTGATTGTGTGCGGGTTCGTTGTTCTGGCGGCAATCGTATCCTTCTTTGCGGGAATGATTCTTCAGTCCATCTATCAGAACACAAGGCGGCAGTTCGAGATGGATCTTTACAAGGCCATGAGGCAGGAGAGAGAGATGTTATCTCAGAGTGAGAAATGAAAATGGCACTGTGCCCTGCGGATATCCGGTTCGGATTATCCGCAGGGCACAGTGTTTTTCTTTAGCAGGGGCGGATTCTGTAACGGACATCTGATAATCTTCGGTCTTATGCCGGGTGTCGCGAGCGGGAATTGTATATCAGGATTGTCAGTAATGTGGAACTGGGACCCGGATGAAGGTAAAAAAGTAGCATAATGACCGGTTATGTGGTATTATAAGGTTTAGTGTTTTTTGTAAATGCACAGTTTGACGTGCGAAAGACCGTGCATTTTATTAAATATCAACAAAATCTTACTATAGGAAGGTGTAGAACATGAGAGAGAGTGGTATTTTGTGTCCCATTTCTTCGATCTGGTCCCGCTATGGTATCGGATGTTTTTCGAAGGAAGCATATGACTTTGTGGATTTCCTGAAAGAAGCGGGTCAGAGCTATTGGCAGGTGCTTCCGTTCGGACCGACCGGATTTGGCGATTCCCCATATCAGAGTTTTTCCACATTTGCGGGAAATCCGTATTTTATCAGTCCGGATGATCTTGTGAAGGATGGTCTCCTTGCTCAGCATGAACTTGGTCAGTATGATTTCGGCGGCAATGTTGAAGCTGTGGATTACGGCGCCCTGTACAACAACCGCTTTAAGATGCTCAGAGTTGCTTATGACAGATTCAAAGAGAATCCGGATCCCGAGTTTAAGACTTTCCGCGAGGAGAATAAGGACTGGCTTGACGACTACGGACTCTTTATGGCGCTCAAGAACGCCAACGAAGGAAAGGCATGGGTCGATTGGGATCATTCTCTCCGCACGCGCGACCCCGAGGCTCTCAAAGAGGCGCACGAGAAGTACGCCGATGTTGTCGGATTCTATGCTTTCCAGCAGTATGAGTTCATGAAACAGTGGAGAAAGCTGAAAGCATACGCCAATGAGAACGGCATCAAGATCATCGGCGATATTCCGTTCTATACAGCGTTTGACAGCGCGGATACATGGGGCAACCCGAAGATGTATCTGTTCGACAAGGAAAACAGACCGACTAAGGTCGCAGGATGCCCGCCCGATGCCTTTTCTGCAGACGGACAGCTTTGGGGCAACCCGATTTACAATTGGTCATACATCAAGAAGACAAAGTATGAATGGTGGATTGCCCGCATTAAGCACAATCTAGAGTTCTGCGATGTTCTTCGTGTCGATCACTTCCGTGCATTTGATGAGTTTTATGAGATTCCGTACGGTGAAAAGACAGCCCGGAACGGAAAATGGGTCAAAGGACCGGGCATCGCGCTCTTCAAGGCGATCAAGAAAGAACTCGGAGATGTTTCCATCATCGCTGAGGATCTTGGCTATATCACCGACAGCGTAAGGAAGCTCGTCAAGGATACCGGATATCCGGGAATGAAGGTCCTGCAGTTCGCATTCGACTCCAGAGAGGAGAGCGATTATCTTCCGCACAATTACGACCATAACTGCGTAGTCTACACCGGAACGCATGACAATGAGACGACGCGCGGATGGATTGAAGATCTCAATAATCAGGATCGTGATTTTGCCCGCAGATACATCAATTCCATATACACGGATTACGGTACATTTACTTGGGATTTCATAAGATGTGCTCAGGCTTCCTGCGCAGATCTTTGCATTGTTCCGATTCAGGATTATCTGGTCAAAGGCAACGAGGCCAGAATTAATCACCCCTCCACACTCGGTACCAACTGGCAGTGGAGAATCATACCGAATTACCTTTCAAAGGAGCTTGCGCGCAGCATTCACGATATGACGGAGCTGTATTGCCGCATCCCGAAGCCGGCAAAAGAAGAGACAGCGGATGTCGAGGGCGGGGTTCAGAAGAAAGCATCCGAAAAATAACATGATTTTACCCCGGCCGCCGGGAAGCTGACCGGAAATAACCGGATTACCATTTGAATTCAGGTAAAAAACATTGTAAACTAAGAAAATACTGCCGAAGGAGCCGGGAACTGGCTTCTTCGGTGTTTTGGCTGCTGCGTATATTTATTCTCTCATCATATGCAGCAGCTTTTTCTTAAGGAGGAAGTATGAGCCGCGCAGATGACATTTTCATTGAAATGTGCAGAGATATTCTGGATAACGGTACCGATACACGCGGGGAAAAAGTGCGTCCGCACTGGGAAGACGGAACGCCGGCCTACACGATCAAGAAATTCGGCGTATGCAACAGGTATGATCTCAGAGAAGAATTTCCTGCTATTACGCTCAGACGCACGGCCTTAAAGAGCTGCATGGATGAAATCCTGTGGATCTGGCAGCGCAAATCTAACAATATTCATGATTTAAAGCCGCATATCTGGGACGAGTGGGCTGATGCGGACGGGTCCATCGGCAAGGCCTACGGTTATCAGATCGGCGTCAAGAGTCAGTACAAGGAAGGCATGTTCGATCAGACGGACAGAATCCTTTATGATCTCAGGAACAATCCGTTCAGCCGCCGCATCATAAGCAGCATTTACAATCATCAGGACCTGCACGAGATGAACCTTTATCCGTGCGCGTGGTCCATGACATTCAATGTCACACAGCGGAAGGGTGAAGATAAACTGACGCTCAATGCGGTCCTCAGCCAGAGATCGCAGGACGTTCTCGCGGCGAACAACTGGAACGTATGTCAGTATGCAATCCTTCTTATGATGTTTGCGCAGAGTTGCGACATGTATCCGGGTGAGCTTGTTCATATGATTGCCGATGCACATATTTATGACAGACATGTGCCGATCATCGAGGAGCTGATTTCCCGCCCGACGTACGACGCACCGAAGGTCACACTGAATCCCGATGTAAAGGATTTTTACGCATTTACCACGGATGACCTGATCGTTGAGAATTATCAGCACGGTGAGCAGATCAAAAATATACCGATTGCGATCTGATGTTGCCGATCGCATCGGAGAGTACAGACGAGTGGCATCCTGAAGGAGAATACAGGCAAATATTTCGGCCGACTCTCACAGCCGTGCCATGAAAGGAGCTTACTTTATGAATCAGATTGTAGCAGTGGACAGGAACTGGGCAATCGGCAAGGACGGCGAACTCTTGGTTTCCATTCCCGAGGATATGAAGTTTTTCCGCACTATGACAAAAGGAAAAACAGTCATTATGGGACGCAAGACACTGGAATCCTTTCCGGGAGGAAATCCGCTGAAAGGCAGAAGGAACATTGTCCTTACAAGACAGACGGCGTGTGACCTGAAGGGAGCCGAGAGAGCTGCATCTATAGAGGAAGCCCTCACCATGATACAGGGCGAGGAGCCTGACAATGTTTTTGTGATAGGGGGCAGTACCGTATACGAAGCATTTCTTCCTTATTGCAATACGTGTTATGTGACCAGGATCGATTACGAATTCGAGGCGGATACATGGTATCCGGATCTTGATTCGGACCCGGAATGGGAAATTGCCGAGGAGAGTGAGACAAAGACAGCGGGAGAGATGACTTTCCGCTTTTTGACATATCGGAAGAGAGGATAGAGCTGAACTTCCGATAAGATATATTTTATGATTGCGGCTGCACTCCGGATATGAAGCGGGAGTTCAAGCCTGATTTATGCAGTCGTTTAGAACAGACAGGCAGGAGGCATATTTTGAGTACATACAGGGAAAGAACCAGAGAGATTCGTATCGGAAACAGGTTCATAGGCGGAGGAAATCCCATCACCGTGCAGTCGATGACCAATACCCCTACGGAGGACGCCGATGCGACGATCGCGCAGATCCTTCGGCTTGAGGAAGCGGGATGTGAGATCATCCGCTCGACGGTGCCGACTTTGGAGGCAGCGGAGGCATTTTCCAAGATCAAAAAGAATATCCACATTCCGATCGTCGCGGATATCCACTTTGACTATCGTATGGCACTGGCAGCTATGGAGAACGGTGCTGATGCGATTCGCATTAATCCGGGTAACATCGGCGGAGCGGAGCGCATTAAGGCTGTTGTAGATATGGCCAAAGAGCGTCAGATTCCGATCCGCGTCGGCGTCAATTCGGGATCTCTTGAGAAAGAAATCGTTCAGAAGTACGGACGCGTGACAGCGGAAGGTCTGGTCGAGAGCGCCCTGGACAAGGTCCGCATCATCGAGGAACTCGGCTATGATCAGATGGTCATCAGCATCAAGTCTTCCGACGTTCTGATGTGCATCCGGGCACACGAACTGATAGCCGAACAGACGGATTATCCGCTGCATGTCGGCATCACCGAAGCCGGCACGGTCTATTCCGGCACAATCAAGTCTTCGGTGGGTCTCGGCGTCATATTAGCGCAGGGAATCGGAGATACAATCCGTGTTTCACTGACCGGAGATCCGGTCGAGGAGGTACGCGTCGGCAAGAGAATCCTGCAGACGCTCGGTCTGCGCCGCGGTAATATTGAAGTTGTTTCCTGCCCGACATGCGGAAGGACGCAGATCGATCTGATCAGCCTCGCGAATGATGTGGAGAGACTGGTCGAAGGTATACCGCTCGATATAAAAGTCGCGGTCATGGGCTGCGTAGTGAACGGTCCCGGCGAAGCGGCCGAGGCAGATCTCGGAATATGCGGCGGCAAGGGAACGGGACTTCTCATAAGGCATGGCGAGATCATCAGGAAAGTTCCGGAAAGTGAACTGCTCGGCGCGCTGGAAGCAGAACTCAGGAACTGGATCGGCGAAAGGTAAAGATGAATAACAGAGAAATGTCTTTCATGCAGGCTTTTCCGTCTCTGAAAGTGGAGAAGGAGATCAGGGATCTCCTCGACTATGTCACTGTTACCAGAGTGACAGTCAATCAGAGTAAGACTCGCCTGCATGTTTATATTTATTCGGACAATTGGATCAGGAAAAAATTCATATACGAAATAGAAAATGCGATCAGGGAGCAGATATTCGGAAAAGTGGATATGGAGGTGAAGGTCATTGAACGATTTCATCTTTCATCTCAGTATACGCCGAAGTATTTCTATCGGGTGTATCGGACCAGCATGAATCAGGAACTCATGGAGGTGAGTCCGCTTCTCTATCAGGTATTTGCCCACACCGCGCTTGAATTTCAGGATGACGGCAAGATTTACGCGAAAATTCCGGACAGTATGATAGCCCGTCAGAGAAAGGATGACCTTCTTGATTATCTTGAGAAGGTCTTTTGCGAGCGCGCCGGACTGTCCTATGTACGCGTCGACGGCGAGATCGTATCGAATGACGTGCAGGAGCTGTTCCAGGCAGATGACGAAAAGATCCGGAATAAGGTATCCGACGTGGTCAGGAGAAACAGAACACGAAGGGAGAAGAAGGAGGAGGAACCTGCGCAGAAGCTTCCGAATGCTTCAGAGAAGAAGTACAAGCAGCAGAAAGCCTTTGTCTCGAAAGATCCCGACGTCATTCTCGGAAAGGGTATCTTCGAAGACCCGACGCCGATCGCTACTCTCGGAGAAGACCCGCATGAAGTTGTCGTGCGCGGGGAAGTGTTCGGCGTGGAGAGCCACGAGACGAGAAACGGAAAGATCATCCTCACCGCAGCTCTGACAGATTATACGGACAGTATACGCTTTAAACTATGGCTGCTGCCGGAAGAACTCGGAGCGTATACCGACCAGATCAAAAACGGGCAGTTCTTCCTGGTAAAGGGCATGATGGATTTCGACCAGTTCGAGAAGGAACTCATGATCAAGACCGTCTATTGTATTAAGAGAATAGGCTCTTTCAAGAATACACGTGCCGACCACGCACCCGAAAAGCGTGTGGAGCTGCACTGTCATACCAAAATGTCCGACATGGATGCTGTATCTTCAGCTAAGGATATTATAAAGCAGGCCAAAGGCTGGGGAATGAAGGCGCTGGCTATCACCGACCACGGTGTGGTGCAGGCTTTTCCGGAAGCGCACCACGCATCCGATGAAAAAGATCCGGACTTTAAGGTCATCTACGGCTGCGAAGGATATCTGGTCGATGATATGGTGAGCCTGGTCAAGGGACCTGCGGAGAGGGATACCTCGGAGCCGGTCATCATTTTCCAGACAGTCACCACCGGACCGAGTGCAGTCCGGCATGATCTTGTGGAGATATCCGCACAGAAGGTCGAGAAGGGCAACCTCACGGAGAGATTCACAACGCTCATCAATCCGGGCAGGCCGCTCCCGTTCGCATTTACGAGAGAGACGAAGATCAATGACGATATGGTCTCGAAAGCACCGGATGTGCGTTCGGCTATGGAGCGTTTTCTTGCCTTTGCAGGGGACATGACGCTGGTCTCGTTCGATGCTGAAAATGAGGCGGCGTTCGTAGAAGAAGCCGTTCGCAAGGCGGACCTTACATGGGACATTGTTTCCGAAAATGAAGAAGGCGAGATCAGCCGGAGAGAGAGGACGATCGTCGATATCCCGTCCTGCGTCCGTTATCTCATGCCGCATGTCAGCAGAGGAACCATGGAGAGGCTCTGCAAGTCATTGAAGATTCAGTGTCAAACGCCGGAACGGGCAGAGGATCGTGCGCAGGCTATGGCTCATGCATGGCTGCAGATCAGGGATGCTATGAAGAAACAGAATATCCTGACGTACGCGGATCTGAACGAGAGGGGAATGGTTTCCGAGGAGAGAATACGGAACCTGCCCTATTATCATATTATCCTGCTTGCAAAGAACGAGGCGGGAAGGCGCAATTTGTACACGCTTGTTTCCGAGTCACATCTCAGATATTTTAAGAAGAGGCCGAGAATTCCCAGATCCTTGCTCATGAAGCACAGGGACGGTCTCGTGATCGGTTCGGCATGCTCTGCCGGAGAGCTTTATCACGCCATACTGAATGAAAAGCCGGCGTCGGAGATCGCCAAAATCGTGAACTTTTACGATTATCTTGAGGTCCAGCCGGTCGGGAACAATGAGTATATGGTAAGGGAGCATGTGCGCGGAATCACATCTTTCGACGAGCTCCGCGAAATCAACCGGAAAATCGTTCGTCTCGCCGAAGACTTCGGCAAGCCGTGCGTGGCGACCTGTGACGTTCATTTCCTGAATCCGGAGGACGCGATCTACAGGACTATCATCCAGTCCGGCCACGGTTTCAAGGATGAGGGGCAGCCGCCTCTATATCTGCACACGACAGAGGAGATGATGGAGGAATTCGCCTACCTCGGCCAGGAGAAGGCCTATGAGGTGGTCGTTACAAATACGAACAAGATCGCGGATATGATCGAGCACATTTCTCCGATCCATCCGGACAAATGCCCGCCTGTCATTGAGAATTCCGACGAGGATCTGCAGAACATGTGTTATGAGACGGCGAGAAAAATATACGGCGAGCCGATCCCGGAACAGGTCACGTCAAGACTGAATAAGGAACTGACTTCTATTATTAAGAACGGTTACGCGGTCATGTACATAATCGCGCAGAGGCTTGTGCAGAAGTCCAGAGAGGACGGTTATCTGGTCGGTTCCCGGGGATCTGTCGGTTCCTCGCTTGTGGCAACAATGTCAAATATCACGGAGGTCAACCCGCTTCCGCCGCATTACCTGTGCCCGGAATGCCACTACGTGGATTTCGATTCTGACGAGGTCCGGGCTTACGGAGGCAGATGCGGCGCGGACATGCCGGATAAGAATTGCCCGGTCTGCGGCGCTCCCCTCAAGAAGATGGGATTCGATATACCTTTCGAGACATTCCTGGGATTCAAGGGTGACAAGGAGCCGGATATAGACCTGAATTTCTCCGGGGATGAGCAGGGAGTCGCGCAGGCATACACCGAGGTCATCTTTGGAAAAGGGCAGACTTTTAAGGCCGGAACGATCGGTACGGTCGCGGAGAAGACGGCATACGGACTGGCCAGACATTATTTTGAGGATAAAGGCGTTCCCAAAAAGAACTGTGAACTGGAGAGACTTGCGCAGGGCTGCGTCGGCGTTCGTAGAACGACCGGTCAGCATCCGGGCGGAGTCATCGTACTGCCCAAAGGCATGGACATCAACTGGTTCACGCCGGTGCAGCATCCTGCAAACGATGTGACGAGCGATATTATCACGACGCATTTCGATTACCACTCGATTGACAGGAATCTTCTGAAACTGGATATTCTGGGACACGATGATCCGACGATTATTCGTATGCTTGAGGACCTGACCGGCACAAATCCGCTTGAGGTGCCGCTTGATGATCCCGGCGTACTCTCACTTTTCACAGGTACAGAAGCCCTGGGCGTGAAGCCGGAAGATATGGGCGGCATCGATCTCGGCGTGCTTGGGGTTCCGGAATTCGGGACGAATTTCGTCATGGGGATGCTTCGGGATACGAAGCCCGCGACATTGTCGGAACTTATACGTATCTCTGGTCTTTCCCACGGGACAAATGTATGGCTGGACAATGCGCAGTATTTCATCAGAAACGGAGACTGCACGCTTTCGACTGCTATATGTACGCGAGACGACATCATGCTGAACCTGATAGCGTGGGGCGTTGAGCCGGAACACTCCTTCAAGATCATGGAAGCCGTCCGAAAGGGCAAAGGGCTCAAACCTGATCAGGAAAAAGAAATGCGGGAGCACAATGTTCCAGACTGGTATATTGAATCGTGCAAGAGGATTAAGTACATGTTCCCGAAAGCGCATGCGGCGGCGTATGTAATGAATGCTTTCCGCATAGCTTACTATAAGATCAATTATCCGTTGGCATATTACGCTGCCATGTTCTCGATCCGCGTTACGACATTTGACTATGTTATCATGGCACAGGGACGCGATGTCATGGAAAACCATGCCGCCGAACTGGAAAAGAAACCGGACAAATCCCAGAAAGAGGAGGAAATGCTGAAGGATATGCTGATCGTCCGGGAAATGTATGCCAGAGGTTTTGAGTTTCACCGGCTCGACCTTTATAAGGCGTCGGCGAAGCGCTTCACCATATTGGACGGAAAGCTCATGCCGTCCTTTAACTCCATTGCCGGACTCGGAGATTCCGCGGCGGAATCGATCGAGGAGGCTGCGAAGAAGGGCCCGTTCCTTTCGAAGGATGATTTCCGGCAGAGGACTAAAGTGTCCCAGACAATTATCGACCTTTTCGACGAGTACGACATCCTCGGAGATATTCCGGAATCCAATCAGATATCTCTTTTTGATATGTTGGGATGACCTGTAAACGTCCCGGATAGAGAAGAACTATGTCCATGTGACGGTTATGAAGCGTTGCATGGACATTTTTTATGATGTATAATGCATTTTGTGTTACTGCCCGCATCCGGGCATAAATATGAGATAAGGATGGAAGCAGATTTGATTCGCACGATCTACGAAAATGATGACATTTATGACAGCACCCAGAATGCTCTCACATTCTCGACGGAGTACTTCGAAGCCGGTGTGAGCGAAGGGGAAAATTTTGAAGCTGATCTCATTGTCAGCAATGCTGAAAATATAAAGATGCGGGCATATGTCTCGACCGACTCTGCTCGTATCGTCCCGGAGAAGCAGCGTTACAGCGGTTCCACTCTCCAGATTCATTTCGGAGTCTTTACGACCGGACTCCGGGGAGGAGAACGTGTGACCGGAAACATCCTTCTGGCAACGAACATGGGGGAGTATTCCATACCTGTCTCAGTTTCCGTTGTGGTCCTTCCGCTGGAATCCGCATACGGAACGATCAGGAACCTTGACGATTTCACGCAGCTCGCAAGGGGAAACTACGAGGAAGCGTACAGGGTATTTACCAGTCCTGCATTCCCGCTTGTTCTTTCCGGCTGTGACGAGGAGACAAAATCGCTATACAGAGGTCTGGCGAAAAATCCTGTCACTTATCAGCGTGTTGAAGAATTCCTCGTCGCGACCGGGCACAAAAAACCGGTCTCTATTTCGGCAGATGCGGAAGAAGGACAATTCTTCAATCTGGAAGGACCGCTGCAGAATACGGTCACTCTTCACCGGAGCGGCTGGGGTTTCCTTGATGTACGCGCGGAGTCGGACAGCGACTTTATCGAGATTCCGCGAAGAAGAATTCTTAGTGAGGACTTTGTCGGATCTGTCTGCGAATTCAATTATATTATCCGTTACGAACGACTCGGAAAAGGGCGCTATTACGGAAAGGTAACGATCCGCACGCTGGATCAGATCATCGAGATTCCTGTCGTCGCATCGAAGAGCGGCCCGGTCCGTGTAGATATGGGCACGATCTCCAGAAAGAATCTGATCAAGCTGACCCGCTTATATGTAGATTATGAGACGGACAAAATCGAGCGCAAAGCTTACTGTACCGGCACAAGAAGTCTTCTCACGGCAATCCGTGAGATGGGCGACTATCCGACCCTCTACGAGTTATATGAGGCATATGTTGAGGAGACGGCCGGCAATCGTCAGTCTGCAAGATTTATCATGAAAGAGATGTCTCAACGCGACTTCAGGAGTGAGTCTGCCGAGGCCAAGGCAATGTTTCTTTATATGGGGCATATTACCGGCTTTCTGGATCCGCAGCAGATGGACATCGTGGGTCATGTGCGCGAGTGGCAGCGGAAAAACCGGGAAAGCTTCATACTTATGTGGATCCTTTTCCGCATCGACCCGGACTATCTCCGCTCTCCGGCTAAGAAAATCTATGCAATGGATGAACTTTTCAAGACCGGATGCAGAAGTCCTCTGCTCTATATTGAGGCACTCAGCCTTCTGAGGCGTGACGGGTCCTACCTGAGACGTCTTAATCCGTTCATGAGACATGTGCTAACATTTGCGGTAAAACATGAAGTTCTTCCGAAAGACCTTGCCAGCCGCATGGCGCATCTGTCCGAAAATGAAAAAGCCTTTACACAGCCTGTCTACCGGATGCTGACAGGTGCTTATGAGATGCATCCGCTGCCGGAGCTTCTCGAGGCAATCATCCGCTTTCTTATGAAAGGAAATCCGGTCAATCCGGAGTACTTCAAATGGTATTCGCTCGCAGTGGAGAGTGATTACCGCATAACAAGGTTATACGAGCTCTATGTTGAGACGATGCCTGAGACATATCAGAAATTGCTGCCGCGGCAGATCCTCAAGTATTTTGCTCTTAATACAATGCTTTCCGAGAGGAAAAGAGCATTTATTTATGCAAATGTCATCCGGAACCGGGAAAAGGATCCCGCAACGTATGGGCGCTATGAGAGCGCAATGTCTGAATTTGCCGTCAAAGCACTGGAAATGAAGCGGATCGACAGCTCCTACGCGGTCCTCTACCAGACGTTCAGTGACGAGTTTGCCCGCCTCGATCTTGAAAAGGAGATCGCGGAAGTCATGTTTACGAACCGTGTCTACACGGATGATCAGAGGGTACGTGAAGTCATCATGTGCCACGATGAACTTCAGAAAGAGGATATATATCCGATCAGACAGGGCGTCGCCTATGTGAGCCGGTATACCCCCAACGCGAGAGTTCTCTTCTCCGACGGCAGGGGAAGCCGCTTTGTTGCAGGCGTTCCGTTTTCCGAGACGCCGCTCATGGACAGAAGTGAACTGATCGGAATATGCAGGGCAAGAGACTGTGATACCATGGGGTTCCTGCTTAATACAGCAATGGGAAGCGGTTCGCTGGAGGAGATATCTGTCCAAAATTTTGATGCGATGAGACGTATCGAGAGTTCCGAGGAATTTACGCCCGCTTTCCGATCTCAGGTAAGAAGCGAGATTCTGAAATACATTGCGGAGCATGCGGAGAATGAATCTCTTGATCAATACCTGAAGAGAGTCGATTACCGCACGTTCGTGGGTGAGGACAAGGTCCTGCTTGCCAACGCGATGATTTCCAGAGAATTCTATAAAGAGGCGTTTGCCCTGCTCGGCAAGTTCGGTTACGAGAACATGGACGCCGGGCGACTCGTGAGACTTGCCAGCTATATGATAAAAGAAAAGGAGGGACGTTACGACGAAGAACTCCTTGTTCTCGTATGCGTTGTTTTCAGACAGGATAAGTATGATGTCGATATGCTCGAGTATCTCGTTGCGAATTACCAGGGAGATCTCGATGAGATGGTCAGAATACGGGATGCGGCGGACGCAATGTTCGTCAGGACGGACGAGCTGGACGAGAGAATTCTTAACAGGTGCATTTTCGTAAGAAGAATCCTGCCGGAAGGCGGAGAGATCCTCAAGTATTATGCGGAACACGAGGGGAAGGAAAAGGTAATACGGAACTATCTCACGTTCGAGGCGGATCAGTGTTTCGCGAACGGAACGGCTATCGATACATATTCGGCTGACTATATTGTCCGGTGTATCGACGACGGGGAGGAGACCGAACAGATCTGGAGAATGGCCCTTCTTCTCTATTATTCAAAGAAAGACGAGTACACGATTCATGAGGAAGCCCTGATCGACTCGATCCTGGATGAATGTGTCATGCGCGGGTACAGATTCGCTTTCTTTAAGGAGTTTCCGATATCGTTCCTTACGCAATATGAACTGGACGACAAGATCTTCGTCGAGCAGCACGCACGGCAGGACGACACGGTTATTCTGCACTATCGTCTTCTTGCTGCGGGAGAGATGGAAAAACCGTATGATACCGTGCCCCTTGAGCGCATCTACAAAGGTATTTTCACTCGTGAGTTCGTTCTGTTCTACGGAGAAACACTGGAATACTATATTACAATAAGCAGGGAAGGTCAGGAATGGAGAAGCGAAGACTTCTCTGCCAAAGCCGATTCCTGCGATATGGACGGAAGAAGCCAGTATCAGATGATCAATCAGATGCTGGAGCTTTGTGAATCGGAGGAGCCGGAGCTGTTGATCGAGAAGATAAGGCAGTATAGGCAGACAGAGCAGTTGGTCGATACACTGTTCGTACTGGAGGAAAAATTTTGAACGAAGTTCGCAATGTGCTGATAGGATTTGAATTTAACAGGGAATTTTCGCAGATCTGTTACTACGACCGTAAGGCTGAGGAGCCGGTGTGTATTCCCACCAAAGTCGGGACCAATCTGTATCGTTTTCCGACTGCGATCGGCAGAAAACCGAACAAGAACGAATGGCATTTCGGCCTTGAAGCAGAGTATTTCGGAAAGAAGATGGGCGGTATCTATCTGGCTGACCTCTATGACAGGGCTATTACCGAGGCACCGAAGGACGAACCGCCGGGGGAAGACGAGATTCCGCAGGCATGGCAGCTTCTTGCATTCTTTTTCAGGGAGTCGCTCAGGCTCACCGGACTTAAGGATATCGTGGCCGGCGTGTCAAAAATCATGGTGACCACCGGAAAACTGGATGTTATTCTTGTCGAGAATCTGAGGATGGCGCTGGCAGCTGTCGGTTTTGCACCGGAACAGTATTCGCTTCAGGATTATATGGAAAGCTTCTATTATTATACCTACAGCCAGAGACCGGATTTCTGGATGAGGAATATTGCACTGTTCACGTTTGACAACGGATATGTGACCTACCATGAGATGCACGAGGAAAAGGCAGTCAGACCTGCACCCGTTACGGTGGAAACTGCTTCGTGCTGTAAGCTTTCCGATGACCCGGAACGGAGGGATGAGCAATTCCTGGAATATGCAGCAAAGCATATGAAGGAAGATATCTATTCCGGTGTTCTCATAACCGGTGACGGGTTCGATACAGAGTGGCCGGAAAAAACGATCCGTTTTCTTAATAAGGGAAAAAGGCGCATTTTCTACGGGGACAATCTGTTCGTGAAAGGCGCATGTTATGCTGCGCTCGAGATCAGTGAAAAGAAAGCCATGAAGGGCAGGGTCTACATGAGTCCGGACCTTCTGAAGACTGATGTGGGCATGGATATGCTCGTCGACGGAAAGCTTATGTTCATACCTCTTCTTCAGGCCGGAAAGAACTGGTTCGAGGAATCAGGGGTCTGTGAGATCATTCTTGACGGTAAAGACGATCTGACATTTGTCCTTGCACCGATGGATGGGAGTACCAGAAAGCTGGTCAGAATGGAACTTCCGGGGCTCCCGAAGCGTCCGTCCAGAACGACCAGACTCAGGCTGGAGCTCTATTGCAGTTCATCGGAAGGCTGTGTCGTTAAGGCGGAAGATCTGGGGTTCGGAGGATTTTTCCCCGCTACACATAAAATATGGAGATATGGTATTGCGTTCCCGAAATGAGCGCGGCCATCTTCTGAATAGACAAGACTGTTAAAGCATTTTTCCGGAGGAGGAAATATGGCCGGATATCGACTGTGCCGCGTTAAGACCGCGGAGAATCCGTTCTTTCTTGAAAATATAAATACTAATATATATTCTATTGAGGAACTTTGCTATTTCTTTGTCGGCAATGTTCCGCTGATTGATGCATCTGTCATGAATAACCGGCTAACGGCGTGGGTGGCCTCTGAGCTGGATCTGCCCAGACTGGCACTTAAGATGGAACATGCTCTGACCAGAAAGAACAGTATCATAGAGTTCGTATCAGCTGCATTCCAGGAGATCGGATATCTCAATCAGAATGAACTGACACATTACGCGGAGAATCTGAAAGCATTCCTTGATCTTCCTGCACCGCTCAGAATGAAGCTCAAGGGGGATTCGCTCTGCCGTGTAGGCAAATATATGGCAGCTTCCCGAGTATACCGGCAGATTATCGACGAAGCCGACGATATAGGTTTCAAGGGTGCTTTTCTGGGTGCTGTGTGGCATAACCGCGGCGTTGCCGAGATGAAGCTCATGTTGTTCGACGAAGGACTTTCATCTTTCAGAAAATCCATGGAGATGCGGCCGATCAGAAGACATGTGATGAGCTATGTGGAAGCCCTCGGAATCACCAGACCGAAGGAAAAGTATGATGAAGAGATTGTGCGCCTTCGCAAGTTCCTTGCGGAGCTTCCCGAGGAAACGGACTTTGATGAAAATGTGATCAGCGAAGCCGAGGAGATCCTGCGGGTCGCCCGCAGCGGGATCGAAGTAGACATTCCTGCAGATATATACACTTACGTTCAGGACCTGGCAGATGAGTATCATGCTGCGACGGGTGCGTGATCTGCACAGATAAGAAATGTTGAATAATCCCGATGAATAGTGTATATTCATTTTGGTCGAACATAAAAACCTTGCGATGAAGAGGAGTAAAAATGGGAGAAAACAGGAACGGAGTCACAGACAGATATGTAAGCCCGCTCTCGGAGCGTTATGCGAGCCGTGAGATGCAGGAAGTTTTTTCACCGGACAGGAAATTTCGGACCTGGAGAAAACTATGGATCGCATTGGCAGAGACAGAAAAAGAACTCGGACTTGATATCACAGATGAGCAGATCGCTGAACTCAAAGCGCATGCGGACGATATCAATTACGAGGACGCAAAAGCCCGTGAGAAACAAGTCCGTCACGATGTCATGAGCCATGTATATGCATACGGTCTTCAGTGCCCGAAAGCAAAGGGAATCATCCATCTCGGTGCCACATCGTGCTATGTCGGAGACAATACGGATATTATCCTTATGCGCGAAGCGCTCGGTATCGTCAGGAGAAAGCTGATCAATGCGATTGCGGAACTGGCGAAGTTCGCGGACGAATACAAAGATCTGCCGACTCTCGCATTCACACATTTTCAACCCGCACAGCCGACAACGGTCGGTAAGCGTGCTACTCTCTGGATCAACGAGTTCATGATGGATCTTGAAGATCTCGAATATGTTGCAGGTTCGCTGAAGCTTCTGGGTTCAAAGGGTACGACCGGTTCTCAGGCGTCTTTCCTTGAGCTTTTTAACGGAGATCACGAGAAATGCGTGAAGGCGGATGCCATGATAGCCGAGAAGATGGGATTTGAATCCTGCTATCCTGTATCCGGACAGACATATTCCAGAAAGGTGGACACCAGAGTTCTGAATGTTCTCGCCGGAATCGCGGCGAGTGCGACCAAGTTTTCCAACGATATTCGACTCCTTCAGCATCTGAAGGAAGTGGAAGAACCGTTCGAAAAGAGTCAGATCGGATCTTCCGCTATGGCTTATAAGAGAAATCCGATGCGCTCCGAAAGAATCGCCAGCCTTTCACGCTATGTTATTGCAGATGCGCTGAATCCGGCGATTACCTCTTCCGTACAGTGGTTCGAGCGTACTCTGGATGATTCTGCAAATAAGAGACTTTCCGTCCCGGAAGGATTCCTCGCGACAGACGGAATCCTTGACCTTGTGGTCAATGTTGTTGACGGACTCGTTGTATATCCGAAAGTTATCCGTAAGCATATGATGGCTGAGCTGCCGTTCATGGCGACGGAAAATATCATGATGGATGCCGTCAAGGCAGGAGGAGACAGACAGGAGCTGCATGAAAGGATCAGACAGCTCTCGATGGAAGCCGGCAGGAATGTCAAAGTCGAGGGCAGGGATAATAACCTCTTCGATCTGATCGCTGAGGATCCCGCATTCCCACTCGGCAGAGAGGAACTGGAGGCGGCTCTTGATCCGTCAAAATATGTCGGAAGAGCACCGCAGCAGGTGACGGCATATCTTAACGATGTCGTAAATCCCATGCTCAGGGAGAACGAGGATGTTCTCGGGTGGAAATCCGAGATCAACGTCTGAAGCAACGTATGAGCGAGAATACGTCATATTCCATTTATCCAAGTGGGAGAAGAACCCGCCACTAAGGCGGTGGTGTTTCAAGCATGACGAACTTAAGTTGAGTGAATGTATTAAAGGTTGGAGGACATTTAAAGAATGGTTACAGCAGTAGTCGGAGCGAACTGGGGAGATGAAGGTAAGGGAAAGATTACCGATACACTGGCAGAGAAGGCAGACATAGTTGTTCGCTTTCAGGGTGGAGCCAACGCCGGTCATACGATTGTCAATGAGTATGGCAAGTTTTCTCTTCACACTCTTCCGTCCGGTGTTTTTTATCAGCATACGACGAGCATCGTTGCAAACGGCGTTGCTCTCAACATTCCTAAGCTGATCGGAGAAATCAATGAAATCACAAGCCGCGGTGTACCGAAGCCGAAGATCCTGGTTTCCGACAGGGCACAGATCGTTATGTCCTATCACATACTCTTTGATCAGTATGAAGAGGAGAGACTTGCGGGCAAATCTTTCGGTTCCACAAAGTCAGGTATAGCTCCTTTCTATTCTGATAAATATGCAAAGATAGGTATTCAGGTCAGTGAGCTTCTGGATATGGAAGCGCTCCGTGAGAAAGTCGAAAATATTGTTCTTAAGAAGAACATCATGCTGAAGTACCTTTACAATAAGCCGGAACTTACCGTGCAGGATGTAATGAAAGAGCTTGAAGAGTATAAGGAAATGATTATGCCTTATGTCTGTGATACAGCTCTTTACCTCTCAATTGCAATCAAGGAAGGTAAAAACATTCTCCTTGAAGGCCAGCTGGGAACAATGAAAGATACGGATCACGGTATCTATCCTATGGTCACATCGAGTCCTACAGTTGCGGGATACGGTGCAGTCGGTGCAGGAATTCCTCCGTATGAGATCAAAAAGATCGTGACAGTGTCCAAGGCTTATTCAAGTGCTGTCGGTGCAGGTGAGTTCGTCTCTGAAATTTTCGGAGAAGAAGCGGATGAACTGAGACGTCGCGGCGGAGACGGCGGAGAATACGGTGCAACGACCGGACGTCCGAGAAGAATGGGATGGTATGATCTTGTTGCTTCGCGTTACGGTTGCCGTCTGCAGGGCACGACCGATGTTGCGTGCACTGTTCTTGACGTCCTGGGATATCTGGATGAGATTCCGGTATGCGTTGCCTATGAGATCGACGGAAAGAAAGTGACGGATTTCCCGCCGACAGCTCTGCTCAAGAAGGCAAAACCGGTTTATGAAGTGCTTCCGGGTTGGAAATGTGACATCAGAGGAATCAGAAAATATGAGGATCTTCCGGAGAACTGCAGGAAGTATGTAGAGTTCATCGAGGAGAGACTCGGTTATCCGATCACGATAGTATCGAACGGACCGAAACGTACGGATATCATTTACAGATAAACAAGGAGAGAAGATATGTCAGGTATGAAGTATACGGGCATGGCTCTTGCAGTTACACTTTCGGCGGCACTGATTTTTTCAGCGTGCGGAAAAAAAGCGAAGAAAGACGAACAGCCTGTCGAAACGGATTCAGTAGTAGAGTTCGCGATGGATGATTCTACGGAGGCGA
The DNA here is from genome assembly GCA_017433725.1 of Lachnospiraceae bacterium. Taxonomy (GTDB): domain Bacteria; phylum Bacillota; class Clostridia; order Lachnospirales; family Lachnospiraceae; genus Chordicoccus. The sequence continues at coordinate 19,212 of JAFRGQ010000073.1, read as the reverse complement.
TACCCGCAGAGATTATTCCGGAAATTGATCCGAACGAATCATATGCGGCGCAGGTTCAGGCTGAACTTGGCGATGTGGAGATCCCGACGACGGATATCACTACGAAGACAGCCGCAGTGAGTGTTCCGGCTCTTTCCCAGACCATGTCTACACCGGACGGAAATGTGCAGATCAAAGTGCCCGGGACATGGACAGATCTCAAGGGGCAGATAGACGCTACCGGGGCTTTGGAAGGATATTCGATTCAGACGGGCAGCACGAGCGAAGCGCTCTTCCTGACATATACATCCGAGGCAAAGTCAGACGCGGAAAATTCGCCGATTACATCGATCGATGATTACAGCGGATGGCTTGTACTGTATGCTACTTCTGTCGAATCTCCTCTGCAGAATGCGAAGGTTATCGGAAAATCGGATATCCGTCTTACGCAGAGTACCATGGATGGAAAAAAGACAGTGCTTGAGGGAACAAGTAACGGACAGGACGTGGTTTTCTTCATCTACGCTGTTGAGGGAGCGACCAGTTACCATCAGTTCTGCTGCTGGGCTCCGGCCGGGCTCAGAAATGCGGCGGAAGCTACATTTGACGCGGTCGTCAATACATTTACGGTCTTCTGACGTTAAGAAAGACTTGCAAAATATGAGAAGCATATAAAGAGGGGCTGACGCAACAGGCCTTGACCGCTTTACATAGCAGATGCTTTCTGCAAATGCCTGCTATGCGGCGGTGCCTGTTGAGCCGGCCCCTTTGTATATCATAGGAAACATCGTTCCCTACGACATAAAAACGCTCAGCTATACAATACTCCACTGGAGCAATGTTACGCTTGCATAGGTACGCGAGGATGCGATTGGTGAGCAGGTGAAGATGCAAGCTGACGCTTACCGTAAAACGACTTTCCGTTATCTTTCTAGCGTACGCCCAGAGCGCTCAGCTTTTCTTTAGCGCCCTCTATATCCGTAAAGAGAATGGAGCGGATTCCGATCGTTCTCGCTGCTCTGACGTTCTTCTCCGAATCATCGATAAATACGGCTCTTTCCCGATCTATGCCGTATTTCTTCAGAAGTCTCTCGAAGATCTCCTTTTCGGGCTTTCTGCAATGCTCGCGGAAGGACCACATCGCACCGTCCATGTATTCTTCAAATGCGAAAACCCCGTTTTCCTTCAGCTTTTCGTAAGCATGAAGTGACCAGTTCGAAAGTATGTATAACCGATAGCCTTTGCTTTTCAGATCCAAAAGCCAGGGCTCCGTGTACGGATATGTTGTAACGCAGGTGTACATATTTTCAATCAGCTCCCGGATTTCCTTTTCGTATTGAGGACCGATGGCACAGAATTCTTCGACTATTTCCTCAAAGGACTTCAGTCCGACGTCACACTCGGCATAGAGCGGATGGTCGATGACATGTTCCAGAATGAATGTTTTTGCATCCTCGGATATATCCATGTTTTTTGCATAGTCTGTCCAAGGAAAATCGCAGAGTACATTTCCGACATCGAAGATAATTGTATCGATGACCGGCGATTTTGAAGGTGCAACCATTTTTATCGTCATGAGAAAGGCGTAGCATACGACCGGTACCAGGATCGTGCAGCCGAGTGAAGCGCGGAACAGGGCCTGCGCAGCCGGGCTGCTTGACAGCGCGGATATAAATGTGATCACATATATGCCGAGAAGCAGCACTACCCCGGTAAGGGCAACGATTTGTTTCAGTCTGTTCATAAATTCTTCTCCTCTTTTCTATATCGAAATCAGGTGCGTAAGCACGGAACAATCCCCAATCGACTTTCAGCATCTTAATTATTATATGTATGGAACTTAAAAAGTCAAGCGTGCGTATTTAGCGTAATTATTCCTATTAAGTGTTGACATAATGCTGTATTTCTTGGTAACGTTTACAAAATATGAAGTGTATAAAACCAAAAGTTGAACTGGAACGTAATATCTTGTATAATTTGGTTAAGTATATGTTACATGAATGTAACAAAAAATGACATCAGGATAATTTGCAGAAACGGGAGGATAAATCGTGAAAGGAAAGAAACTGATAGCATGTATTATTTCCGCATTGCTGATAGCGGGGCTTCTGACGCCTGTCTACGCTGCAGAGCTCGATACGGCCGCGGAGACAGTTGTAGGAGCAGCGAATGTTGCCGGTCTTGTGGAGGGAGACAAGACGCGGGAAGAGCTGAGAGACGAGTCTCTTGCTGCCTTAGCTGAAGCGGAGAAAATCCAAAACGAGGGAAATGAAGAAAATACCGGTGCGGAAACGGACGCCGTTCCGGAGAATGTTGAAAGCGCGACCGGGGCTGAGAGTGCAGTCGTATCGGAAGCGGAAACTGCAGATTCGAGCGTTTCTGCGGGCTCCCTTTCTTCTGACGAGAGCACTGATTCGAGTGCGAAAACAGAGAGCAAGACGGATTCTCTGACAGATTCCAGTCTCAGCGATCTGAGCAAGGAGCAGGAAGTCCTTGTAGGTGCGAAGTATACTTCCGCCGTACCGGTCGATGGAAAGACCTACTATATCCGTTGTGCCACGAACAAGAACTATTGCGTCACGGTCAATGCGAGTTCTGTATCCAACGGGGCAAACATGATTATTTCAAAGCTCACCAACAGCCTGAAGCAGAAATTCATGTGCCGCAAACTGTCCGACGGAACATATGTGTTCACCAATCTTCACAGCGGCAAAGCTATCCGTATAGAGGGAAATACTGCCAAGAATTATGCGAACCTCTGGCAGTACGAGTTCAGCGGTGCGAGATCGGGACGTTGGAAGCCTATTAAGAACGCTGACGGATCTTATCGCCTTGCATCCATGCTGAATTCAAGCATCGTATTTGACGTATATGCAGGGGCAATAGCTGAGAACTCCAATCTGCAGGTATATAAGAGCAATAATACAAATGCGCAGAAGTTTATCTTTACCGAGGCGCCGATTCCGAATTATGCGGGCGTCATTCAGCTGAGACCGACAAATGCGCTGACAAAATGTGTAGCCCCGGCCAAGAATTCAAAAGCGAGCGGAGCAGACGTACAGCTTGCAAATGCAGATAATAAGGACATCCTGAAGTATACTGCGGTTCATCATATAGCCGGTTACTATATTCTGGTCAATAAGAGCAACGGAATGGCACTTACAGTCGAAAACAACGGCAGTAAGTCGGGATGCAATGTCATTCAGGAAAAGCGTACCAATAAGTTCGCGCAGCAGTGGCTGATCAGAAGATATTCTGACGGAACGTTTGCTTATCTTCCGCGCTCCAATTCCAGCATTTCGCTCTGTGCCAAGGGCGGCGGAGTCAGTGCCGGGACCACGATGATTGTGAATACATTCAGGAATCTGGGCTGTCAGAAATTCGTGAAGAGCGTTTACACTCCGGATTTCGTTCCGACCAATGCGGTCTATATCCGTTCAGTCAAAAACACGGACCGTGTTCTCGATGTCAGCGCAGCCGGAACGGCGGATGGAACGAACATCGATTTGTATGACTGGAATGAGACTGCTGCCCAGAAATTCAAGATGGAGCCTGTAGCATACGGCAATACGACAAATACCTGGTATAAGATCACTGCTACCGCATCAGGCAAGGTGCTTCAGGTCGCCGGCGGCTCAGCCCATGAGCACGCAAATATCGAGCTGGGTACATATAAGGGAACGAAAGCTCAGCTTTGGGATCCTGTGATCAGAGGTGACGGCAGTTTCGTACTGAGATCTTGTCTGAATACAAAGATGGTCATTGAGAGTACCGGCTCCGAAGCGTACGGTGCCAACGTCCGTCTTGCGACATATGAAGCAGCCCAAAGGCAGAGATGGTATCTCACATGTGTCCGCATCAACAAGAATACGGTTTCTGCCTCAGATCACAATACGGTCACGGTTACTGCCAAAGGCGGTAAACAGGCTTCAGACACAGGTTATGCTTATCTTTTTGCGGTCGAACCGTATGAAACGACTGTCAGGGATCATACGCCGCTTGCGCATGCTCCTATGGCGACAGAATACACATTTAATGTTAAGTTGAATAAGAACAGTGCGAACAGTCTTCTTCAGAAGAAATTCTACATAGCTACGGTGAACCGGGGAATCTACCGCATTATCAGTAATGCATATTATATTCAGAATCCTCAGGCTGCGGCAACGAACACGAAAGCTTTCCCGAAGCCTGCACACGGCACCAAGAAAGGTATTAAGACGAGTGCGGATTCTGTGGGCCTTGCTAAGAATCTCAACTGCAGCCATGTGGTTCTTGATCTTCCGATTGACGGTTTCCTTGCAGGCAACGATCTTGCCTACCAATATGAAGGAAAGACATATCATTTCAGCAGTATCATCAATGTATACGGCGATAGGATTAAGTCCTATAACAACGCCGGAATTGTTGTGACGGGTATCTTCTACCTGTATGACGGTTCAAACACGAATTATATGTATCCGGCTGCCGTAACCGGAAGCAGAAAGAATTCTGCTACGCTTTATGCGCTGAATACAAAGAACAGTCACAGAAAACGTCTCGAAGCACTGTTCGCGTGCCTGGCAGAGAAATGGAGTACCAACGGTATAACGCTTGCGAACTGGATCTACGGCAATGAGCTGCAGCAGTATAATACGTATAATTATACCGGTGATGTATCATACAGTGAGTTCCATGAGGCAATGGCTGAAGGATTCCGTATGTTCAATGCATCCATCAAGAGTAGATGGAGCAATGCGAGAACCTATATTTCTCTTGATCACAACTGGAATCTCTCGTGGAGTCTGGCCGGCTCGTACAACGGAATGAAGCTCACGGCAGACTTCAACACAGACCTGAGGAGACAGGGACTCGTTCACTGGGATATGGCGATGCATCCTTATCCGTCGCCTGAGCAGGATTGCCGTTTCTGGAATCGCGTGTTCACCATCGAGAATTCCGGTTCATCTCAGCAGATCACAATGCTGAATGCGAGATATTTTGCAGCTTACATTAAGAGTACATACGGGTCCGCCACGCGTGTCATTATGTCCGAGACCGGATTGTCATCTGTTTATCAGGGACATAATTTCGAGGGACAGCAGGCGGCTTCGGTGGCATTTGCCTACTATCTCGCGGAGTTCGACCCGAATATTGATATGCTCGCTATACATCGCGATTATGACAATTCCGGCGAGACATCAGGCGGCTGGTGGCTTGGTATATATCACAGCAACGGTTCGGCAAAACCGTCCGCAGATGTATTCAAGTACATGGATACCAAGAATTGGAACAGCCATGTATCGCATTACATGAATGCGCATATCGGCAGCAACTGGAAGTCCCAGATCAACGGATTCAACGCGAACTTCTTTAACAATAAATAATGCCGCAGCCCGTGTCAGTTGCGTTTAAAACGAAAGAGAAAGTGCTTCGTACTCTGTGCGGCGCCGCTGAATGCCGAGGCGTTCCTGAAGACTAAACAGATAATAAAACAGAAACTGCGCGGGTTGTAAAATGCTCGTCACTGTGTTATCATTGCTTGGCATTAAATTTTGATATTTTGCAATTTTTGAAAATGATTGGAGTGAGACAATGGCAGACGCTATTACAGGTGGTGCAGCTACCACTATTGAAAATGAACTGAAAGTTGACGAAAAAACACTTCTTGGCCAATGGAGAAAAAAAGCTTACAATCAGAATGCCGAGAAGGAATCCCTCAGACAGTTCTGGAATGAGTATTTCCAGATCGAGAAGAGCATCTATGAGCAGCTCCTTCAGAACCCGGATGAAGTAGTCAGCGGAACAGTCAGAGAACTTGCAGAGAAATATGATATTTCCGTTGAAACCATGACAGGTTTCCTTGACGGAATCAACGACAGTCTGATCGAGAAGAACCCTATTGAGACGATGGATGAGGATACGGTAGTAAATCTCGGTTTTGATAAGGAACTTCTGTACAAGAATATGGTCGACGCAAAAGCAGACTGGCTGTACGAAATCCCGGCATGGAAGGATATCTTCTCGGAGGAGAAGCTTCATGAGCTTTACCTTGAGCAGAAGAAGTCCGGTACGATCGTAAAGCCGAAGAAGATCGGACGCAATGATCCGTGTCCGTGCGGTTCCGGCAAGAAGTATAAGAAGTGCTGCGGAAGAAATAAATAAAGAAATAAGTAATGAGCATGGAGAAGGGCTGCCGTATTTGCGGCAGCCCTAAAGTTTTCTGTAGATTTCTATGGTTTGGATTTATGTCAGCTGATATCGAGATAATTTCCGAGCCGGGTTTCGCGCCACGGGCTCGAATATCTCCGGACGATTTGATTTCCTTCGGTTTAATTTTTGATTACCCAGAAAAGCTCCTGCGGTTCCACAGCACCGGTCGTCTGATCGTCAAAGAACAGCGTGAATTCATCGGGATCATCGTACAATTCATAGCAGATCACCGCATCACAGGATTCACCCTTCTCGACGACCTGAGGCTCGGGATTCTCATCCGACATGTAATCCGGAATATAAACGGGGAGCGCTTTTCCTCCATCATCAGCCATGCGGAAGAAAAGATCTGTGATCATAACGCCTGATACAGCTCCTACGTTGGAATAGCTGTAGTTCACGCGTACGATCTTCGGAGCAGAGGAGAGTTTGTCTTTATTCTTGACGACATCGACCGACAGAACAGTAAGCTCCATGTCCCCGTAACGTGTGTTGATCGTGTAGGTCTCACCTAACTTGCAGGACTCAGCGTTCTCAGCAGCCGTGATCTGCGCTCCTGTCTCAATATTGCGTCCTTCACCGACGTCACTCGGAATCGCGGAATCATCCTGAGCTTTTGATGCGGAACCGCTGCCAGATGCATCACCTTTCAGATAATCCGGCAATTCTTCCTTTATATTGCCTTTTGTACTTTCTGTATCACCGGCTGTGGCTGTCATTTCCGATTCCGTCATAGACTCATCTGCTCCGATATTGTCGTTACCTAAGTAAGCAACATCGTCGCTGACAGAGAAGGAATCCTCCTCGATGGAAACATCGCTGGTCAGGATCGTCTGTCCCTTGTTGCCGCAACCCGTGGCCACAGCAAGCATCAGGGCAAGAACGGCTGCATATTTCATATTTTTTCTCATTGCAGACCTCCTTTAATAGTATTAGGATAATTGAGTATAGCATAAAATACTGAAAAATGTGTGAAAGAAGAAAAAATAAAAACACAGAGTAAGAACAATAAAAAATACAACGTAAGGCGAAATTAACTCCGGTGAAAAAACAATAAAAAATGCAGCGAAAGAAGAAAAAACTCCGGTGAAAGAACAATAAAAAATGCGGCGGAAGCAAAAGAAGCCAGGTGAAAGAAAAAAATAAAAAAATACTTGACGGAAAAATCGATTCATGATAACTTATAGAAGTTCAAAAGCAAGCAGAGCTTTGCTCTCACCCCGGCATGCAGTCTGTGACCGGGCGTTCATATTCCGCAAATGTGGTTGGTTTAGTTTGCGTGTGTGATTGAGAGTGACTGCGTCACTCTTTTTTCTTTTGTTATATGAATAAGCCTTTGGACAGTCAGTTTATGGGACAGATGAAAGTCATTCTTTAAAGGAGGGAAAAGCGATTAGCGACTTAATGATTAATGAGCAGATCAGAGATCGAGAGATCCGCCTGATCGGCGAGAACGGTGAACAGCTCGGCATTATGCCGACATTTAAGGCTCAACAGATGGCTGATTCAGCCGGTCTTGACCTGGTCAAGATTGCACCGAAAGCTCAGCCGCCAGTCTGCAAAATCATCGACTACGGAAAGTATCGGTATGAGCAGGCCAGAAAAGAAAAAGAAGCCAGAAAAAAACAGAAGATAGTTGAAGTCAAGGAAGTCCGCATGTCTCCTAACATCGACGAAAATGACCTCAATACCAAGGTAGCCGCTGCCCGTAAGTTCATTGAAAAAGGCAACAAAGTTAAAGTCAGCATTCGCTTTCGTGGACGCGAGATGGCGCATACATCCGCAAGCCGCCCGATGATGGACGCGTTTGCCACACAACTTTCGGACATTGCAGTAGTCGAAAAAGCCCCGAAGATGGAAGGACGTTTCATGACTATGTTCCTGGCTGAAAAGAGCAGGAAGTAAAACAGAGAGGAGAAATACACCATGCCTAAGATGAAGACCAAGAGAGCAGCTGAGAAGCGCTTTCATGTAACTGGATCCGGTAAGCTTAAGAGAATGAAAGCTTATAAGAGCCATATCCTTACCAAGAAATCCCGCAAGACCAAGAGAAACCTTCGCCAGGCTACGATTACAGATCATACCAATGCTAAGGTTATGAAGAAGCTGCTGCCGTACGAATAAGAAGGATTGGGAGGAATAAAAGATGGCAAGAATTAAGGGCGGTTTAAACGCCAGAAAAAGACATAATCGTGTACTGAAGCTCGCCAAGGGTTACTATGGCGCAAGATCAAAACAGTATAGAATCGCTAAGCAGTCTGTTATGCGTGCACTCACAGCATCTTTTGCCGGCCGCAAGCAGAAGAAGAGAGATTTCCGCAGACTGTGGATCGCTCGTATCAATGCTGCTGCAAGAATCAACGGTATCAACTACAGCAATTTCATGCATGGTCTCAAGCTTGCAGGCGTAGACATGAACCGTAAGATGCTCGCTGACCTCGCTGTTAATGATGCAGAGGCATTTGCTACACTTGCAGAACTTGCTAAGAGCAAGCTTGGCTGATTTCTGACAGAGACCTGTCAAAAGCAGAATGAATGTGAATTTTAAGGGGCTGTTGCGTAAGTGCAACAGCTCTATATTATTTTCAGAGTTTTATTCTTCATCGCGCAATAATCGTGACGTGAGTCTATGATACGCGCGCAAGTGAAATCTGGCTTCATCGTGAGTACAATCTCGCGATGAAGAAGAAAAGCCTCAGCTGCACAATGCTCCACTGGAGCATTGTTACGCATGCTTAGGCACGGCGGATCGCAGACGTGCGCAGTGGAAGGCGCTTACGCGCCGCGCACGTCGCGGCAAGAACGCCGAGGCGTTCTTGAAACCCTGATGGATTTTGTGGAGTTTATACTTTTGCGGCAGGCTCTTTTCTTATATAATGTCTTTGCGAGATGAAAAGATTAAGAGAATTGAAAAGAGATTCCCAAAAATAATTCAACATGTCGGAACGACAGATTCTGCGTGCAGAATCAGGATTTTCGAAATACAGAAAAGCAAAAGGAGTCATAGAGACGATGTCGTTCTTTTCGTTTAAATTCCTGATTTTTTTAATAATCGTTTTTATCATTTATTACATCATACCCAAACGGCTTAAGAACAGTTGGCTCCTGATAGCAAGCTATGTTTTCTATGCGAGCTGGAACCTGAAATATTCAGCAGTATTATTATTCATAACTTTGATTTCTTACGCAACGGCATTGACACTGCCACGGATGCGAAAAGGCAGGAAACGGCTTCTTTCTCTCGGTATCGCTGTTTCCCTTGTAACACTTTGCGTGTTCAAATTCTGGGAATTTTGGATGGACGGCTTAAGAACCATCTTCGGTATCTCAGATCCCGCGACAGGGGGGATTATTAGTATCGCAGCGCCAATCGGCCTGTCTTTTTTTGTTCTGACGGCTATCGGGTATATGGTTGATGTATACCGGGGAAAATACGAGCCGGAATCGAATTGCATAAGGTATGCGCTATTCATATCCTTCTTTCCGAACATTATGTCGGGACCTATCGAGAGAGGCAGTAACCTGCTAAAGCAGATTCAATCCGATATATCATTTGAATATGATACTGTAAAGCACGGTCTGATGCTCATGCTGTGGGGCTATTTTCTGAAATGCCTGATCGCGAACAGGGCAGCGGTCATTGTAGACGCTGCATTTGGTTCCTATGTTGAGCAGACAGGCTTCACGATGCTCTTTGCCGTTTTTCTCTATGGGATTCAGCTTTATGCCGATTTTGCGGGATACAGTTATATCGCGCTCGGTATAGCCGAAACTTTTGGCTATCACTTGATTGTCAACTTCAGGCAGCCATATTTCGCTCTGGACATGAAAGATTTCTGGAGCCGATGGCATATAAGCCTGTCCACCTGGCTTAAAGATTATGTATATATTCCCCTCGGTGGCAACAGAAAAGGTAAGGTGCGACAATACCTGAATTTGTTCATAACGTTCCTCGTGAGCGGCATATGGCACGGGAATGGATGGACATATATGATATGGGGATGCATTCATGGTTTGTACCAGGTCTTGGAAAGACTGATTTATCCTCTTAGGAAGGCGTTCCTTGATAAATCTCATATCAAGACCGATTGTTTCAGTTACAGATTCTTCCATGCCATTCCGACTTTCATTCTGGTCGATTTCGCCTGGCTCTTTTTCAGAAGCCCATCCGCTCAGGATGCTGTTGCCATAATAAAGCAGATAGCCGGCAATTTTCAGTTTCAGTCCAGTGTTACAGAAAAGCTGTTTCTCGTTGGATGTGACCAGAGGATGCTTACAATTCTGGTCGTAGAACTCCTTGCCTTGCTACTGGTAGATCTGCTGCACGAAAGCAAAATAAGTATCATGGGCTGGCTGAACAGACAGAATAAATTGTTCCGATGGATTCTCTATTTATCCTGTGTTTTGATACTGCTGATCGGGATGATTCATGATTACGGATTGGACGCCTCTACCTTTATTTATGCACAATTTTAAAATTTTCGATGTTTCATCGGAAAACAGTAAAAGATAGATACCCTGCTCAACGTAGAGAAGGAGTTTCGCTCATGAGAAAATTTTACTTAAATGTATTGCTTTTTATAATTGTGCTGTTCTCCGTGCTCATCTTCGTGGATTTTTTATCTATGCGTGAGCCGACACGGACCATTCTGGCAGAACTGACTGACAGCACAGAGTATATTGCACAGGACAGAGGGCCGGATGAAATCAAGCCTTATTTAGAAAGAACGCATTACCCTGACGGCACTACGAAGCTAATAATCGGAGACAGCGTGTGCAGACAGTTATTCTCTCATCTGCAGTCACGGAATACCCACATTGCAATGTTAGGATCCAACGCGGGACTTACAGCTGCGGGTCAGTATATAATGGCTAAGGAATACCTCGAACATCATCCTGATACTACTGATGTATTTCTATTGATGCTGCCGAAATCATTGGTGCGGACATTCGATACGAACTGGGGATACCTGTATGTAGTGATGCCGTTTGTGGAGACCGACACTTTGAAATATCTTGATCAGGAGACAATCGACTGCCTCGGGGATGTTTACGGAAAGCTGTTCCTGAATCCATCAGTTGTTCAATTTATAGACCGTTCTCCCATTAACAGGAAAATTTATCTGAATATGTTGAAAGAACATTCGGAGGGGTATATTCCTTCAAATCAGCTTGAACTGGCGGATCAGTATGTATATAAGATATATACGATGTGCAAAGAGAGAAACGTCGCATTTCACCTCTATCCTTGTCCGGTTTCGGAAGCAAGTGCCGATAAAGTACAGGCTCTCAGAAGCGATTTCGAAAAGTCGAAGATTCGAGAAATCAGTCCGGACTATTTAGATATGGTCACCTATTATCCGGCAGAACAGGCCGGGGACGGAACGCATTTCACGGGCAAATATGCCAATGATGACAACTATGATCGACTGATCAAGGACATATATGCAGGAACCGAACTGTATGATATGTTATCTTTTGACGAAGGATAATAACAAAAAAACCGATACGAGCGGAGAAACGTATGGACCTATTTGATTATATGAAACAGAAGAAGCAGGAGAGCGAATCGCCTCTGGCCAGCAGGCTGCGTCCGACGACGCTCGAGGAAGTTGTGGGGCAGCAGCATATTATCGGCAGGGGTAAGCTGCTGTACCGTGCGATCAAGGCGGATAAGCTTACCAGTGTGATTTTTTACGGTCCTCCCGGGACAGGGAAGACTACACTCGCACAGGTCATCGCCAACACGACTAACGCGTCCTTCAGGCAGCTCAACGCTACGACTTCGGGAAAAAAAGATATGGAAGCAGCTGTGCAGGATGCGAAGGAGGCACTGGGCGGATTCGGGAGAAGAACTATTTTGTTCATCGACGAGATCCACAGGTTCAATAAAGCCCAGCAGGACTACCTGCTTCCTTATGTCGAGGATGGAACGGTTATCCTGATCGGAGCAACGACGGAGAACCCGTACTTTGAAGTGAACTCCGCTCTGCTTTCACGGTCTACAATATTTGAACTGCATCCTCTGTCGAAAGAGGATATTGCTAAGCTTCTTGACCGCGCAATGTCAGACCGGGTCAGAGGACTCGGAGCTCTGCACGCCGTTCTTATGCCCGACGCAAGAGACTTTCTTGCGGATACGGCGGGAGGAGACGCGAGAACTGCGCTGAATGCGATAGAGCTGGCAGTCATGACCACGGAACCGGATGAGAACGGACAGATTATAATTGACCTCGATACGGCAGCGGACTGTATTCAGAGGAGAGCCGTGCATTATGATAAGACGGGTGAACAGCATTACGATACGATCTCTGCTTTTATCAAAAGCATGCGCGGTTCCGACCCGGATGCGGCGGCTTATTATCTGGCAAAGATGCTGACAGCGGGTGAGGATATCAAGTTCATCGCCAGAAGGATCATGATCTGTGCATCCGAAGATGTAGGAAACGCCGATCCGATGGCGCTCACTCTGGCTACATCGGCATGCCTTGCCGTGGAGCGGGTCGGAATGCCGGAAGCAAGGATTCTTCTGGCTCAGGCAGCTATATATGTGGCGTGTGCTCCCAAGAGCAATGCATCGTATATGGCGATCGGTAAGGCTCTGGAGAATGTGCAGCAGGTCAAGACTTCCGTGCCTGGACACCTGAAGAATATTCATGCCAACGGTGAAGGCGATGTGCCGCAGGCTGTTGGTTATAAATATGCGCATGATTATCCTAATCACTATGTAAGACAGCAGTACCTGCCGGATGAGATCATCAACGAGCGATTCTATGAACCGACGGATATCGGTTATGAAAAAACAATCAGCGAGCATTTGCGGTTTTTAAAGGAGATGGAGGAAAACAATGGCTGAGGCTTCTACACTGTACAAACTGATTATTCTTTACATGCTTCGCAAGGTGACGTTTCCGCTCACCAACGCCCAGATTACCGAGTTCATCGTCGGTAAGGAATACACGGATTATTTTCATGTTCAGGAAGTCATCAACGATCTTCTGGAAGCTGATCTGATCAAAGGAGAGAAGATCCGCAATACTTCGACGTATCAGGCGACGCAGGCAGGAGAGAAGACGCTTGAGTATTTTTCTTATATGATTTCGGATGCCATCAAGGCCGATATAGATGAGTACCTGCTGGAAAATGCCTTTGAGATGCGGAACGAAAGTTGCACCAGAGCGGATTATGTGCGCACTGAGACACGGGAGTATGCGGTAAGGTGTTATGTCCAGGAGGGGAAGGAGAAGCTCATTGACCTGACCTTCAATGTTCCGACAGAGGAGGAGGCAGAGCGTGTATGCGCGCGCTGGCCGTCCAAGTCTCAGGAAATATATATGTACATCATGGAAAAGCTGCTCCTGAAGATCGACAATTGATGATTACTGAAATCGGTCCCGTAGATTAACAGTTCAGCATTATTGCAAGTTTTTCCCGAAGATATAGGATATATCATCCTGCCCGGATCAGTTTCCCATACCGGTGGGAGGCTCCAATCCGGGCATGTCTATACTCTGTGTGCTTCTGTACTGCAAAATTTTAAAAAATTAAAGTGAAACAGTAGATAATTATGGTCAGGATATAGTATAATTTATTGGAAGTTCCGTAAGGAACTCCCAATAAAAGGCCGTTTACGGCCGTCATTCGATTATCGGGTTCGCGAAGCGGTTCCGATGATATATCTTATCGGAAGTTGTGCAGCAATTCCCGATAAAAGGCGGTGAAATCGCCTGAATTATGATTATCGGGTTCGCGAAGCGGTTCTGATGATATTATTTATGTAAAGTATTTGTTTGGTGACATAAGGTAAAGGAGAAATGGAAGATGAACAAGAAGCTTCATACAGAGGCGGTTGACAGTCTGTTTGACGCGATTCTGTGCCTGGAGACCAGAGAAGAGGCGTATGATTTTTTTGAAGATGTGTGCACGATAAACGAGATTCTTTCACTATCCCAGCGGTATGAGGTAGCCGGGATGCTCAGGAACAAGCAGACTTATCTTGATATCTCTGAGAAGACGGGCGCGTCGACCGCTACAATCAGTCGCGTGAACCGTTCCCTCAATTACGGCAATAACGGATACGATATTGTCTGGAACAGGCTTGCTGAAAAGAAGAACGCACAGGAGAATGAAGAATAAAACCGAGCGATAACAGATGAGACATCTTAAGGCAGAGGGAGGCATTGCCAAGCTCTGCCTCTTTCTTTTTCTGACGAAAAATTGTATCATAGATATTCGACAGAGAAGACCCGCCGATAGTATCGCAGAAACGGTCCGACGAACCGGCTGCTTGATAGTATCGCCGTTGACATATAGAAGGAGTTTTCAGACAGATGAATGTAAATGAGATTACAGCCGGTTTGAACGATGAACAGAAAGAAGCGGTCCTGCAGACAGAAGGTCCTGTCCTGATCCTCGCGGGTGCCGGATCAGGCAAGACAAGAGTTCTTGTCCACAGGATCTCGTATCTTGTGAATGTTCTCGATGTGATGCCGTCGCAGATTCTGGCCATAACCTTTACGAACAAAGCTGCAGATGAAATGCGGAATCGTGTGGATAACATGATCGGCTTCGGTGCCAGCCAGATCTGGGTCATGACCTTCCACTCATGCTGCGTGAGGATTCTTCGCAGACATGCCGAACTTCTCGGATATGACCGCTACTTTACGATTTATGATACGGACGATTCTCTTCAGATCATGAAAGAGATATTCCGCCGTAAAAATGTCGATACCAAGCGGATCAAGGAAAGAGCGGTGCTGCATGCGATTTCTTCGGCTAAGAACGAGCATGTGAGTCCTGCGCAATTTGCCCGTATGAACAGTCATGACTACTGGGGAGGACTTGTTTCGGATTTCTACGAGGAGTACCAGAAACAGCTCAAAGAGAACAATGCGATGGACTTCGATGATCTGCTGGTGAACGCGGTCGAGCTGTTTGACAAGCACCCCGATGTCCTGGAGCTCTATCAGGAACGCTTCCTCTATATGATGGTCGATGAATATCAGGATACGAACACTGTCCAGTTCGAGTTCGTGAGCCGGCTTGCCGCACGCCATCGCAATCTCTGTGTCGTCGGTGACGACGATCAGAGTATCTATAAATTCCGCGGTGCAAATATCCGGAATATTCTCAACTTTGAACAGATCTTTCCGGATGCGAAGGTTGTAAGACTCGAGCAGAACTATCGGTCGACTTCCAATATACTGGACGCCGCAAATGAAGTGATCCGGAACAACCGCGGCCGCAAGAGCAAAAAACTTTGGACGGAAAAAGGGTCGGGAGAGAAGGTCAGATTCAGGAGATTCCAGACCGGTTTTGACGAGGCGGAATATGTTGCAGCCGAGATAGGGAGGATGGTCCGGAGCGGTGAACGGAATTATAAGGATTTTGCTGTTCTGTACAGAACCAACGCCCAGTCACGTCTGTTCGAAGAAAAATGCCTGTTCCTAAACATACCTTATAAGCTTGTGGGCGGTGTGAACTTCTATGCGAGACGAGAGATTAAGGACATTTTAGCTTATCTGAAGACGATTGATAATGCCGTGGACAGTCTGGCATCGATGCGTATTGTTAACATACCGAAAAGAGGAATCGGTCAGACGACAGTGAATAAGATCAGTGCTTATGCGCAGGACGCAGGCATGTCTTTCTACGATGCGGCAAAAGAGGCGGAACAGATACCCGGTCTCTCAAAAGCGACCGCTAAGAAAGTGGGCACATTCACTGGCTTTATCGAGGAACTCCGCAATGAGGCGCTCCATCAGACCGTATCCGAGCTGGTCAGGACCGTGGTCATCGATTCGGGATACAAGGATGCCCTGGAGGCAGAGGATACGGACGAAGCCAGAGAGCGCATGCAGAACATCGATGAATTGATTTCCAAGGCAGTACAATATGAGACAAATGCAGACCACCCTACACTCTCAGGTTTCCTTGAAGAGGTCGCACTGATCGCCGATATTGATACGGTTGATGACGGGGATGACCGTGTCCTTCTGATGACGCTGCACTCGGCTAAAGGTCTTGAGTTTCCTATCGTATACATGGCAGGTATGGAGGAGGGACTGTTTCCGAGTTCGATGTCCCTGAATGCGGAGGATTCCGACGAACAGATCGAGGAGGAAAGAAGGCTCTGCTATGTCGGAATCACCCGGGCCAAAGAATTGTTGACTCTCACCTGTGCCTATGAGCGAATGACACGGGGACAGATCGAGCCGCACTCGGTATCCCGTTTTGTCCGTGAAATTGCGAGGGATAAACTTGATCAGGGGAGAAAGGCTCCTGCAAAGTCGACGATCGATAACCTGAAGGGCGGATTCGGAAAAGATATGCGGGATGCGATTCAGACGAAGGCATTTGCGCCGAAGCCGCCTTCGAAAATGTTCACGAATCCGTATACGAGCAGCAATTCAAACTCTCGGACAGATGCGCATACGAAAACCGGTCCGCGTATTTATGACGGCACCTCGACAAAACAGACAGGCTCAACTAATGAAATGCTCGGTTATGAGGTTGGAGACAGTGTAATCCACAAAAAGTTCGGTGTGGGTACGGTCAAAGCTATCCGTGAGGGTGGGCGTGACTTTGAGGTCACGGTCGATTTCCCGGCATGGGGGGTCAAAAAGATGTTTGCGGCATTTGCAAAACTGGAAAAAGTCGAAGAGTGAGAAAAGCTATTGTGCATGAATAATATCCGTATCTATGAAAAAGAGTGATATAGGAAAAAATATGATATAAAAAAGAATAAAAATTACCGGTTTTTAGTGCAATTTAGATTATATCGTGATATAATGACAACAGTATTCGGAAAGGATGGTGCTATTTATGAATAATAAGGTTGATGAGATTCTCGCCCGTGTGAGATTGCAGGATGAAGCCAGAAAACAGGAAAAGGGCAAAACTGTCCTTTGGATACTCGCGATCATCGGCTGTGTAGCAGCTGTTGCAGCGATTGCTTATGCTGTATACCGTTTCTTCACACCGGATTATCTTGAAGACTTCGAAGACGATTTTGATGACGACTTCGATGATTACTTCGAAGATGATGATTACTTTGAGGACGAGGAAGAGGCTCCTGCAGAGGAAGCTCCGGCAGAGGAAGCTGCTGAAGAAGCACCGGCTGAAGATGACGCTCCGGCTGAAGTTGCAGAAGAGGCAGTAGAAGAATAAATCATACCGAATTGAATAGTACAATATGGTGCCCCGGCTTTACGCCGGGGTATTTTTTGTGTATTATACGTTGAGTGAGTAATCGTCTATCATTCAGGAGACGATTATAAGGGTAGCTGATTTGTTCATCATATAGGAGAGAATAGAGATAAATACATGCTGAAGAGAAAAGATATAGCCGAGGGTATAATAGAAAGAGTTGATTATCCTAACAGAGGCCGCATATATACCGAAGAAGGGCAGAAAGTGACTGTAAAGAACACGATACCGGGTCAAAAGATACGTTTCCGTGTTTTTAAGAAGCATAAGGATCGTGTGGAGGGTAATCTTCTGGAGCTTTTGGAAAAATCTCCTCTGGAGAGCCGGGAAAAAGTCTGTGATATTTTTCCTGACTGCGGGGGATGCCTGTGCCAGACGATGCCCTATGAGATGCAGCTGGCTATGAAGTCTGACATGGTCAACCGGCTTTTGGAAGAGGTGCTGGACGGAGCAGCCTATGATGGTATTCTCGGGAGCCCCGATGAATTTGAATACAGGAATAAGATGGAATTCTCCTTCGGAGACGAGGTCCTTGATGGTCCGCTCACGTTGGGCCTTCATAAGCGCGCCACCACATACACGGTGTTGGACGCGGATTCCTGCAGACTTGTGCACAAGGACATTCGAAAAATCGTCAGGGCAACACTTGACTATTGCAAGGAGAATAATCTTCCGAAGTATAATAAGAGAATTCATGAGGGATTTCTGCGTTTCCTGCTTGTTCGACGCTCGCAGACGACTGGAGAGCTGCTCGTCTATCTGATTACGTCATCTCAGATGCAGCATGATTTTTCGACCTGGGCAGACAGGCTGAGGAAACTCGAGATCAGCGGGACATTTGCAGGAATTTTCCATGCCGAGGACGATAAGATGGCGGATGCCGTCAATGTGGATGTGCTTCATACGCTTTACGGAAAGGATTATTTTTACGAGGAGTTGCTCGGGCTGAAGTTCAAAGTAACAGCGTTTTCATTTTTCCAGACTAATACTCTCGGAGCGGAAGTTCTTTATGATGCGGTTCGTCGATATGTCACCGGGAAGATCCCGGAGGGAGGACGGTTCGCGCATGAGGCTGATACGGTCTCGAAAGTTGGGTTTGAGCAAGAAGACGATACAGTATCGAATGATGAGCTTGCACACAAGGCTGATTCAGTGCAGAAAATTTGGACTGATAAAAATCAGTTGAACGGGGCGGGCATGGATACAGAAATTTCCACGAACAGTCTTTCTGCGGATGAAGAGATAGATGGGACGACTCAGGCTCCGCAAAGGGATGCCGAGGTGGTTCATGCACCGGTTCTCTATGATCTTTACAGCGGGACCGGTACGATCGGGCAGATGCTTTCACCGGTCGCCGGGCATGTGTATGGCGTGGAATTGATCCCCGAGGCTGTGAAGGCAGCCGAGGAGAACGCTGCTTTGAACGACATAACGAACTGCACCTTTATAGCGGGAGATGTGCTTGAGCAGCTTCAGGAAATTGAGGAGCGACCGGACTATATTATTCTCGACCCGCCGCGGGAGGGTGTGAATCCGCGGGCCCTCAGCCAGATCATAGAGTATGGCGTCGGTGAGATGGTCTATATTTCCTGCAAGGCATCGAGTTTTAAGAAGGATATGGCTATGCTCAGGGAGCATGGATGGAGAGTGAAGAGGTGGTGTCTGGTGGATATGTTTCCTCAGACTATGCATGTCGAGACTGTATGTTTGTTGTCCAAACTTTCTGGAGCGAAGAATCACATCAGTGTGAAGGTCGAAATGGATGAAATGGATCTGACAGCAGCGGAGAGCAAGGCGACTTATCAGGAGATTCAGGACTGGGTACAGGAGAAGTAT
>JAFRGQ010000072.1 GCA_017433725.1 Lachnospiraceae bacterium | reverse complement strand
GGTGCCCGCCATTCTTGGCGCCTTCCATAGCCCAGCCCGCGTAGAACTCCTGCGGACGAGCGTCGACAAGAACCGTTTTCTAATCAGTGTCGCTGATGAATGCCTGCACCTGATCTGCGGTCGCGGCGCCGGCAGCATAGACGGACGTCGCCGGCTTTGCGGCGATTGCGAATCCTGCCAGAAGTGACGTGCACAGAATTACTGAAACAGCTTTCTTCATAATCTGCATCCTCATAAAGATAGGTAATGTGTTTGCTTTTTTATTATTGCATATATTGATATGTTTCGATAATCATATTACGAAATAGTTGATCTATATTTATTGCGATATGCAATGATGATGTTCTGTTTTATCGCGTTTCAATCAGATAACAAAGATGCTTTTCTTTTTCAGCCTCTTGAATTAGGCACTGTCTTTATAAACTCAAAAGACCATTTCTATATTATAGGATTTCAGCAATAAAAATAGGCACCTGAGGTGTTCATGGCTCAGGTGCCTATAACCGGTTGGTACCATTAAGCCCCATATAAAGCGGGGCACAATTTCATCTCAGCTGAATCTGAACATATGTTACTGCAGCATTTCAATAAATGCAGCAATTCTCGTATTCAGCTGTCCGACCTCAGTCTGAGAGTAATCCGTCTCCACCCCGATATACGGAATCTTCTTCTCTTCCGTCACGAAGCGGCGGATCGCGAACGACTCCACATTATATGTGTGGCAGGCCTGAAGTGTCATCTCGACAACTCCATCCGCCTTAAACTCATCGATCAGGCGTCCGAGCAGATCGTAGCGGTTCGGATTCGGTGACATCACGGAACAGCCGATATCGAGGTAACGCCGTGCGATCGCCTCATAAATATCCTCCGCATCCTCATTGACAAGCTGGTCGTACTGCTTCGCTCCGGTGCAGTTCTCCATGGCGACAACCACACCGCCATTGTCTTCGATTGCCTTAATGACCTTCTCTGTCGCGCCGCCGACCGGACATCCAGTAAGAATCACACGCTTTCTTTTGTCGAGCTTAACTCCGTCCGCATATTCTTTCTCAATCTTTTCGCGGATCGCATCCATCTCCTCCGGAACCGCCGTCAGATCAAACTTGAATCCGCTGCCATAGAGGACTTTGTAAATATCATATCCGCTGACCGGACACGGATCGTTCTTCATGACGCCTGCCAGGTTCTGCATGGCGATACGGATGCGGTTGTGAAGTTTCACGGCTTCACGCACCTTCTCCTCTGTAATCTCGACGCCCAGCTTATCTTCCAGATATTTCTTAAAGCGAAGGACTTCTCCCTTCCAGAGCTTAAGAGACGGCTCATCCTGACGGTTTGGAAGCTGCATCAGAAATACATCCTTGAACTCAGACATATACTCATACATCTTCTTCTTTCCATCGCAGGTCGTCTCACCGACTACGATATCCGAGAAATAAAAGAACGGACACTTTTCCGTCTTCGCAAAACCGTAGCTCGACTTAATCAGCGGGCACAGGTTGCGCGGAAGATCTTTCTCAGCCTCCTCAATTGTCTCGTCCGACATGGAGCAAAGTCCGATCGTCGCCGCACCGGCTGCCTGCACAATTTCCTTAGGCAGATATGTGCAGTATGCTCCGACTACAGGGACGCCCTGATCCTTCAGGTTCTTAACGGCGAGGAAGGAGTTCCTTCTCTGCTCACCAAACTCCTCGAATACCTGCGGCAGATCCTTGATGATTTCCATCTTCTAATATCCTCCTTTGTATGCTTTCAAGAATGCCATGTCATATCCAGACAAAGTATTTTTATCTCTTTGCTATTCTACAGGATAAAATTCAATGAGATGATTCGTTTATCACATAAAAAGCATCGTCTATAGAAAAATCAAT
>JAFRGQ010000071.1 GCA_017433725.1 Lachnospiraceae bacterium | reverse complement strand
CTAAAAGATTTCGGCGATCATGCATCTTGCGGAGCCGCCGCCGTTCTGTTCTATACAGTCAAGATCAGGTGTGATAAGGGTCAACTTGGACTCGAGGAATTCGATCTGTTCATCCGTCAGGCTCTCATATGCCGTAAGCGACATGATCAGACACGGATCATATCGTCAATATCGTCGACAGCTCTTGCGCTCTTAGATCGCTGCGATTACCTCGACTTCGCATATGGCTCCCTTTGGAAGGGCACCGATACCTACACAGGATCTTGCAGGCTTTTCGGTAAAGTACTTGGCGTATACTTCATTGAAAGCCGCAAAATCATTCATATCCGTGAGGAAGCAGAGTGTCTTGACTACGTTCTCAGGTTTTGTTCCTGCCGCTTCGAGTATTGCCATGAGATTCTTCATGACCTGTTCCGCCTGTTCCTCAATGGTGCTTCCCACAAGTTCTCCGGTTGCAGGGTCAAGGGGAATCTGTCCGGATGTGTAGACCATGCCGTTGACTTCAACTGCCTGTGAATATGGTCCTACTGCTGCAGGCGCTTTTTCAGTATGAATCTTCTTCATTGCTCTTCTCCTTTTTAAGTTAAATCGTTATTTAATATTAAGAATATATCATCGTCTATGCAGATACTTCTGTCCTCTATCTCTTCCGGACAGTAAGCCTCTCCAAAGTTCAGACATGCATAAACAGCTTTTTCATTCTCCAATGTCATCCGCCAGAACGGGTATTTGATGATCACCGGCGTATTCGCTCCAACACCGAGTTCCAGGAAGAGAACATGACTATTTTCATGCCTTTGTATGAATTCTGAATATGCGGCAGATGCTCTGTGCCAACCCTCATCCTCAACAAATGAGTTATCCGCTCTCAGATTCATGGTCATCTTTGAATCGTCATCCGGACATTTTGGAACCAGCTCAGTTGGGATTCTCGTCTTCAATTCACCGCTGTCCGGAATCTGAAAACGGTTGTCCGCATCTTTGATGAACCCTTGAGCTTCCATTGCTTTCATTACCCATTCTTCATTGTCATAGGTCTTTTTCAACGACGGATTCACGCTCTGGAACAACCCGTAGTCACCCTGGGTATAAAACAGTCTGCTCTTGTCAAAACCTGCTTTCTGAAACAGATGATCCACATTCGTGGTGATGACAAAATAATCTTTATCTTTGACCAGCTGCAGCAAAAGCTCATATACAGGTTTCGGCGCATCGACATATCGATTGAAGTAAATATGTCTCGCCCACCACGCCCAGCGCGTTTCATCATCCGGGAACGGGTAAAATCCGCCGGAGTACATGTCACGGATGCCGTACTCCTGTGCGAAATCGAAAAAGTACCTGTCAAACCGTTCTCCGCTATATGTGAATCCTGCGGAAGTGGAAAGACCGGCGCCTGCTCCGATCACAATGGCGTCAGCTGTACTGAGTTCCCCCTTGAGCCTTGATAATCTCTCTTCTTTTGTGCCTTTACCGAAGGATACTTTCATAGTATTCTCTGTCCTCATCCTTAAAAACATTAAAAATAACTCGTTCCATAGCCCCCGGATGTTCCGAAAGCCAGCTGTCCACCGTACTGACAGCAATCTCCGCCGCCCGCTTGTTCGGAAAATGAAATACACCGGTGGAAATACAACAGAATGCAACGCTTTTAAGACCATTCTCCAGGCACAGATCCAATGTGTTTCGATAGCAGTCGGCCAAATCATTCTCCAGTTCCGACGTAAGTTCATACTGCAGGATCGGACCCACAATGTGAACGATTTTCTTTGATGGAAGATTGTATGCATCAGTCAGCATCGGAACTGCAGTCGGCTGTTCGTAATTTCTTCCGTATTTTGACCGCAGCTGATTCATTTGCCTGCTGCATTCTAACCTGAGCTGTACTCCCGCAAAAGTGTGGATGCAGTTATCTATACAATGATGCATCGGTATGAAGCAGCCCAGCATTTGAGAATTTGCCGCATTTACGATAGCGTCCACGGCAAGCCTTGTGATATCGCCCTGCCAAATGGACAGGCAGCCCCGTTTTACCGGAATATCCTGCAGCCTTACGATTCCTTTTTCACGAATACGTTCCTGCAGATATTCATCCTGCACACTAAGCACCGCATCATCCATTTTTCCGGGCATGCGGACATTCATAAGCGAGCGAAGGATTCGCCGTTTACCGTCTGTATCGTCTGGTACCTGTAGGTCTTTGTATTCATAAGAGTCGGCCTTGAATTCTTCCACCAGAAAATCAAGTCGCTGTTCCTGCGTCATTTTCTCACCGATGTCAATAACAGCCACGATTTCATTGCCGCACATTTCACCGTTCTCCACGAACCCGTACTTCTGGTAGATTCCCTTTGCGCGGGTGTTTTCGGGTTCGTATGACAGCCATACTTTCTTGGCTTCGCCAAACGGGAATGAGCGGATCAGATCCATGACCGCATCAATCGTCTGCTTGCCCAGGCCTTTGCCCTGATATTTCT
>JAFRGQ010000070.1 GCA_017433725.1 Lachnospiraceae bacterium | reverse complement strand
TCCGCTCAAGTCGCTCGACTTCCTCAGAGAGAAGATGTTCGCAGAGTATCCGCTCGGAGTATTCCGTGACGGCGGAGAGAAGAAGCAGTAAAGGAGGCAGACCATGGAAAGAAATCTTATGATCGCCGGATTCGGCGGACAAGGTGTCATGACAATGGGAAAGCTCCTCGCTGAGGCTACATCGCAGGCAACAGGCCTGAATGTAACGTTTTTCCCTTCGTACGGAGCTGCCATGAGAGGCGGCACAGCCAACTGCTACGTAGTTATCTCGGACGAGCCGATCGGAGCTCCTGTAAGCTACAGTCTTGAGGACCTCGTAGTAATGAACGGACCGTCGCTGCACAAGTTCATCGGCAACCTCAATCCGGGCGGCAACCTGTTTGTGAACAGCTCCATCGTTACTGACCCGATCGACAGAGACGACATCAATGTCATCGAGGCGCCGGTAACACAGATGTCCATCGACATCGGCAACCCGAGGGCGCTCAACGTCATCATGCTGGGCGTTTATGTCGGAGCGACTGACGCCGTCCCGGCGGAAGTCATCGAAAAGGGCATCGCTCACAAGTTTGCTGCCAAGGAAAAACTGATCGCACCTAACGTTGAGGCGTTCAGGATGGGTCTTGAAATCGGCCGCAAGCAGAAAGCAGAATAGCAAAACAAACAAAAGAAATCACCGGGAACCAAAGCGGCTCCCGGTGGTTTTTGTTTTATGAACACTGTGCCGAATAATGATATAATGAATGCATCTTTAATATAGGAGGGGTATAAATGCCTTTTGGATTATTCAAAAAGAAAAACAAGGAAACTATTAAGGCGGAGGAAAGCAAGCCGCATGATTCCGGAAAGAAAAAGGTCTTTGAAGATGCTTTCATGGAGATACAGGAAGGACTGATAGCGCTGAGCATGGAGCTTGCAGGAAGTGTCCCGGTAGATGAGATCTATGTTTACGGATCGATTGAAGATGGAGCCTATTCATTCAACGCATTCTATGTTAAGAAAGGACAGGTATTACCTACACACAAAATAAATGAGGACCTTCCGACGATAAAACAGTTCCTTCAGCTTGGCAGCCATGATTTGATAAGACTGGAAGAGGTGTGCAGGGAATATGACAGGCCTGTACCTAACGAACTTAAACTGCACTATATAGTCGGCGGCGGCCTGGATGCGCACTACGAGTATGAATCAATATGCGGTCCGGAAAGCGGAATCTCTCCTACAGATGTATTCCGCAACTGGAGGGAAAGAGTAGCAAAAGAAATGTTAAGGAGGAATTAAAATGCTTCTGCTTAACGAAAAAGAAATAAAAAGCGTAGTTTCGATGAGGGATATCGTGGAGACCGATAAGACCGCGTTCAGAATGATCGCGGACGGAACGGTAGAGGTTCCGCTCCGGACGGGCATCAAGGCTCCGGCGCATGAGGGGACATTTCTCTTTATGCCGTCTTACGCAGCTTCTGAAGAGGCGGCAGCCGTGAAGATCATCAGCGTTTTTCCTCACAACCCTGAGATAGGGCTCGAAGCGTGCCCGGCCCAGGTGCTTCTGCTTGACGGAAAGACGGGATATATAGTGGCGATGCTCGACGGATCGACGGTCACACGCATGAGGACAGGCGCGGCATCAGGAGCGGCGTTCGACATACTCGCGAAGAAG
>JAFRGQ010000069.1 GCA_017433725.1 Lachnospiraceae bacterium | reverse complement strand
TCCCTTCTCCAGGGACTTTTTCATATACATGAATCCCACCGTAGCAAGCTCAGAAGACATGTTGGAATGGTATGCATCGCGTTACATTGGTACGCCGATCAAGAATTCCTACCACTATGACAACTTCGGCATTAAGGCCTTTGGCGAGCCGGTCACGCTCGAATTTGTGGAGGCGGTGGCGGCAACCTGTGAGGAGGCGGGGAGTCTTGCGTATTGGCGCGACCCGCAGAGCGGCGCGATCTTTGCGGACGAGTCTGGCACGAAGCTTCTCTCTGAGGAGGATGTAACGGTGGACCCGCTCGGCCATGCCTGGGGCAAGCCGACATACACGTGGAACGAGGATAACGCCAGCGTGACTGCGAGGTGCATCTGTCAGCGCGATAAGAAACATGTGCTGGAGGAGACCGTTAATACTACAGTGACCACCGATGACAAGACGGGAAAGACCACGTGGACGGCACAGTTCGAGAATGAAGTCTTCAAGACACAGACCGTTTCTGTCAGCACAGGGCCCGTGATCAGTCCGTCCGTGACCGCAGCCCCCACCGGTACCGTGAAACCGACATCCGCTACACCCACTCGCAAGGCGTCCGGCACTCCCACCGGCACCGCGAAACAGGTGTCCGCTGTGCCCACTCGCGGGGCGTCCGGCAATACCGGTGTCTCCAACAGTGCCGTGAAAAACGCGTCCGCTACGCCTGCCGCGAAGACTTCCGATCCCTCCGCGACAAAGTCAGCTTCGGTGTCCACGGGCGATGATTCCGACCCGGCCTTCTGGTTCACGCTGCTTACTGCGGCGCTGGCCTGCATTGCCGTCATGTTCGCTCTGCATCGCAACAGACGCCGTGTGACCGGCAGTGCCGCTGACAGAGAAAATCACGATGGCAGGAGTTGACACTTGGGCAATCAATACGTTAATATGGACTGCCTCATGAATAGGTAATATCCAACAGGAGCTGACACTTGGGCAGTCAAAACGTCAATATAGGTTGTCGCATGAATCGGTAATATCTAAAAGACAGCCTCCGAATAAAGAAAGGGCATGTGAAAAATGAACCTTCATTTTTCACATGCCCTTTCTTAATACACGAAATGATGCTAACAGTTTAATACCTTAGCACCTCACCCCATCGTCAGATTTCCCCTCTCCAGGTACGAATGCGGATGGATTGTCTGCTCCTGCCTCTTTCTCGGCGTGATATCAGGACCGAAATACATAAGCCCCCGCTGCACAGCCGCCGTTCCGAACCTTTTCCTTATCTCGTCTACCGCCCTGTCCGCAGCAAGCTGCTTCTCCCGGCGTTCTTCACTGTTAAAAAGGTCAAGCTGGTAGGGATAATTCTCACCCTTAAGTCCGGCCACCCGCACGCCGACACCGCGAATCGGCTTGTGCCACCTGTAATTTGCCAGAAAGAGTGCCATGGCATTCCGCGCGATTTCATCAGATATATTCGTCGGGACCGGAATCTTATGATGGCGGGTAAATCCCATGAGGTCATTGTCCCGTACATAGATCTCGATGATGTTCCCGGCAAAATGGTTCTCCCGCAGCCTCGTCGCCACCGTCTCGGAGAGCATGTAAAATGCCATCTTCACCTCCATGTCATTCACAAGGTCTCTCGGCATGGTCATGCCGTTTCCTATGCTCTTCATCGGTGCATCCGTGTTTTCCTTTGCGACCGGCGTCTTATCTTCGCCATGTGCAAATATGGAAAGCATCAGCCCGTGCTTCCCGAGCATTCCCTGCAAATAGTCGGGATCTGCCTCCGCGATCTGACCGATGGTGCGGATACCGACATTTGCAAGCTTCCTTTTCGTTGCTCTGCCCACATAGAGAAGATCCTCCGCAGGCTTTGTCCACACGATCCGCCGGTAATTTTCCCGGTCGATTACCGTAATCGCGTCCGGCTTCTTATAATCCGAACCGAATTTGGCAAATATTTTGTTCCAGCTCACGCCTATGCTCACTGTGAGGCCGAGCTCATTCTTTACGTCCCGGCTGATTTCATTTGCGATGCTGAGACCGTCGCCCCGGATCCCTACGCTGTGCGTTGCATCGATCCACGACTCATCGAGACCGAAGGACTCCACCCGGTCGGAATACTTGGAATAGATCTCCCGCAGGTATCCGGAGAACCGTATGTACTGGTCATAATTCGGCGGAACGATGATAAGGCCGGGACAGGCCTGCCTGGCTTCCCAGAGGGCGGATCCTGTCTTCACGCCCCTGCGCTTCGCTATGTAATTTGCCGTCAGGATGATGCCGTGCCTCTTTTCCGCATCGCCGCCCACCGCGAGGGGCAAGCCGTCATATTCGGGATGGTGCAGCATCTCGACCGAGGCGTAGAAACAATTCGCATCTGAGTGTAGAATCACACGGTCCATACGATCCCCCTTTTTATTCTTCATCGCGCAATATTCGTGACTTCAGTCGTGAGATACGCGCGCAAAGTGAAATCTGGCTTCATCGTGAGTACAATCTCGCGATGAAGAATAAAAGCCTCCGGCGGATCGCAGACATGCGCAGTGGAAGGCGCTTGCGCGCCGCGCATGTCGCGGC
>JAFRGQ010000068.1 GCA_017433725.1 Lachnospiraceae bacterium | reverse complement strand
TCCTCGACCAGCTTGCCGTCCTTAATTGTAAATGTGATAGACTCTGCGACCTTATAACCCTTCGGTGCGCTCTCCTCTGTCAGAGTGTACGTGCCGTCTGTAAGACCTGTCACCTCATGGACACTGCCGTCAGATGTCCAGTTCTCGATCACATCGCTCACTTCAATGCCGTCGATATCGGCCACTCTTGTTACGGTAAGTGTAGCGCCGATCAGTTCATTGCCTGCTCCCGCATCGACCTTGCTGATCTTGACGTCTGTCTTCTTCAGGGCATCCTGCATCGTTACAACGCCGCCCTGAGCGTTCTCGTCCTCTACCAGCTTGCCGTCCTTGATTGTGAACTCGATGCTCTCGGCTACAACGTATCCTTCCGGTGCACTCGTCTCTGTCAGGACATATGTACCATCCTCAAGATTTGCAATCTCATGCTGGCTGCCGTCTGTTGTCCAGCTTTCAATGATCTCGCTGACTTCGCTGCCTGCAGCATCCTTGATCTTTGTTACTGTAAGTTCCGCGCCTGCCAGTTCTTTGCCCTGTCCAAGCACTTCCTTGCTGATGGATACGCCGCCGCTGTACAGTTCGTCCTTCATCGTGACGATGCCGTCCTTGACGTTTGCATTTTCTACCAGCTTACCGTCTTCAATGGTAAATGTTATTGATTCTGCTTTCTTGTAGCCGTCCGGTGCGCTTTCCTCTACGAGTGTGTAAATACCGTCCGTGAGATTATTCACCTCATGGATACTGCCGTCCGATATCCAGCTGTCCACCGCATCTGCCTGACCTTCTTTCGTAAGAATCAGCTGCGCACCTGCAAGTTCTTTGCCCTGGCCTGCATCGATCTTACTGATTTTGACTGTCGTAGTCTTCTGCTCGTCCTTCATCGTGACAATGCCGTTTTTCGCATTCTCATTCTCGACCAGCTTGCCGTCCTTTATTATGAAGGTAATCGATTCGGATACCTCATAGCCCTGCGGAGCGCTCGTCTCCGTAAGCGTATAGGTGCCGTCCGTAAGGCCCTTCACTTCGTGGATACTGCCGGTCGATTTCCAGCTGTCGACTGTCTCATCCGTATCGTTGCCCTTTATGTCTTTGATCTTCTTTACGGTAAGGTCTGCGCCGGAAAGCTCTGTGCTCTGCCCCGCGTCGACCTTACTGATCTTAACGTCTGTCTTCTTCAGCCCATCCTTCATCACGACGGCGCCGTTCTGAACGGCCGCGTTGTCATCTGTCACCAGCTTGCCGTCTTTGATGACGAAGGTTATGCTCTCGGATACTTCATATCCTTCAGGTGCACTGGTCTCAGTGAGAGTATAGGTTCCATCCACAAGACCGTTCACTTCGTGGATACTGCCGTCCGATGTCCAGCTTTCAACAATATCGTTTGTGTCGTTTCCGTTTATATCTTTGACCTTCTTTACGGTAAGTTCAGCGCCTGCCAGCTCCTGACTGTCTGCCGCATCGACCTTGCTGACCTTGACATCCGTCTTCTTCAGAGCATCCTGCATGGTGACAATGCCGCCCTGAGAAGCACCGCCCTCGACCAGCTTGCCATCCTTAATTGTAAATTCGATACTCTCGGCAATCTCGTATCCTTCCGGTGCGCTCGTCTCTGTGAGGACATAGACACCGTCCGCCAGATCCTTGACCTCATGCTGAGTGCCGTCGGATATCCAGCTGTCAATGCCCGTGCCGTCTTTCGCTGTAACGGTAAGAGATGCACCTGCAAGTTCCGTGCCCTGACCAAGTACCTGCTTGCTGACAGATACTCCTCCCTTGTATTGCTCATCCTTCATCACGATGACGCCGTTCTCTATGGCATCGTTTCCTTCTGTCACCAGCTTGCCGTTTGCAATCGTGAATGTGATGGATTCCGCCTTCTTGTAGCCGTCCGGTGCGGATACTTCCGTAAGTGTGTATGTGCCGTCAGTGAGACCTTTCACTTCATGTGCTCCACCGCCTGATGTCCAGCTATCTACTGCAGTCTCTTCGCCTTCCTTCGTGAGTGTCAGCTGTGCTCCTGCAAGTTCATTGTTCTGGCCCAGAGCGACCTTACTGATTGTAACATCCGTCTTGAACTGCTCGTCAGACATAGTGACGCGGCCGCCTTCTCCTCCGGTCGTTATTTCTCCGTCTTTAATCACGAAGGTAATCTCTTCCGCAATCTTATAACCGAGCGGCGCCCGATCTTCCTTCAGGACATACACACCGTTCGTCAGACCGGCAATTGTATGTGCCTGCGTTGTGGACGTCCAGGTATCTACCGACTCATTGACTTCTTCGCCGACAGCGTTTCTGATACGGGTGACGCTGAGCGTAGCACCTTCAAGTTCCTTGCTAGTATCAGCTACGTCAACTTTGCTGATTTCAATTACGGAGTAAGTATTCGTGACAGTCAGGCTCGAGCCGCTGCTTCCAAGCAGACCTCCGAGCAATTTCGGCTTCACTTCTTCCATAGAATCGCCATATTCAATGGATTTCGCCGCAAGTTCGCCGTTCACGGTGTCGACAGTTACTCTGACATACTTATCAGAGGTATCATAAATCATTCCGGCTGTATTGCCCGGAATCTCTGTAATTGTATAGTAATAGTCACCTTTTTCTGAGTAGCTGATTGCGTCAAATGAAGCTGTACCTCCATTCGTCACATAAACCGTAGTATTTTCAGGAAGGATATCGCTGGTATTTGCATCCACTTTATTAAGAACAAATGCAAATTGCTCGCTGCCCGTATAATTTCCTTTTACAGCTTTCGTAACACTGAGGGATGTAGAGCCCTGCGGGATGATATACTTGTTGCCAAATTCCGCCTTTTGGGCACTCTGTCCGTTATCCTTCACGGTATATACTACCGCAGCACTCTTCTTACCCGTTGTCTGATCCGTATTCACGGTGATTGTAATATCATATTCCGTCTTGTCGTATTGTACGAATTCGATAGGATCTTCTTTCGGCTCTATTTCTTTAACTTTGTATGTATAAGTTCCGTCGTTCTCGAACTTTATAGTACCAAAGTCAAACTCTTTCGCTTTCCCGTCTTTCGCATCCTTTACTTTGACGACAGCCTTTGTTCCCTCATCTGTCGAAATGAGTTTGACTGTATCGGATTCTTCCGGCAAGGGGTAAGACGAATCCTTTGCCATAAGTTCAAATGCAAATTCCTCGCCATCCTGCATATCCCGACCGACAAAAGTCTTCGAACCCTCGATCTTCGCCGATGCGCTCTCATCCTTCAGGTTCGTAACAATCCACGTATACTGATCTTTGACCGTATTGACAATGACCGGAGAACCATCTTCAAATACATTGTTCTCCTGTACTAAGCGGTCGATTTCCTTTGCCTTCGCCTCGTTGGCCTCCTCCTGTGACCTGTCCTCGTCTGCAGAGTACATGACAAAATAGTGTGGCAGAGTCGAGGTGCTCTTGTATCCGTCCGGAGGTGTTTCTTCCTTCCAATAATACAGATTATACGGCTTAAGCCCGCTGAAATAAGCTAAACCGTCTCCGTCTGTTTTATGTTCGTCTTCTACCGATTCTTCTACCGGTTCCGCACCGACAATCTTATAATTTCCGTCCAATGTACAGTGATACAGAGAGAAAACTGCATCCGGAAGGTCCGTTCCGAGATCATATTGATCTACTTTATGGAGCGCAATTGTATCTCGAGTACCTGTGATTGTAGCAGAATGCTCCTTTGCCCTGTGCGCAGCTGATGTACTTGAAGAATGCTCATTTTCTCCCCTGACGATAGCCGTATTGGAATACTCGGTCCTGTCACCGGGATTATCGGGATCATTCAACTTGGCCGCTGTCACACGGAAATCAATTCTCGCATATGTCTTATCGGGTATCGTGATCTCCAGCTCTCTGGAATCATCCTGGTATCCTGCTTTGGCGCTGCTTATTACTTTTCCGTTTTTATCAGTCACCTTGACGCTGTTGGTAATAAGCTCAACATCCGTAGAAAGTCTGTCTGTGACGGTAACCGTATTCCCGCCGTTCAGAGTAAGCTCATCCGGATTAACAATTATATGATAGTTGATAATATCTTTGGCAAGATCCGTCGGAGAGTCGTCAAATTTTTCTATAAACTCGTAGGTGTATGTCGTCGTCTTCTCAGCAGTGCCCTTTGTAGTGTTGCTTCCATCCTGGATAAAAGCTATATTCGAATACTCTTTTGTCTCTTCAGAGCCTTGAATACCGACGGTTTCCTGAGCTGTGAGTTTCGTCTTGTATGTTATGACATAACGCATCCCATTGATACCGCTAGGATCATAAATCCCTGCACCGAATGCATCAACCAGAGACACCGGCTGAATGGTTCCGTCTGATACCGACACCGGTACATTTTCAGGTCCAAATCCCCACAGCACATTTCCATGGGAGTTTTTGTTCCCGTTTCCGTTTCCGGAAATGCTAATCGTATTTCCGGATAGTTCCATACCCTCCGGCAGCTTATCGGTAAAATACGGCTCAAATTCCGATTTAAGAATCACATTTCCGGGGTTGACCGTGACTGTCCATGTCCACTCATTTCTTACATGGTCATAGGACACAGTCTTATTCATCTTTACATCATCCGATACATACTGGCCGATAGCATCCTTGTATGTTATGTAGTCATCTCCCAGATATAATTCGACCGCATTTTTTGCCCATATATCATCTTGCGCTTTTATCGAAACACTTGACTTTGTGGCAACTGTGATTACTACGGATTCCGAAAGTGTCTCAAAGAGCAGTGCCGCATTTCCTTCATCCGGAACAAATTCAACATCCTGACCGTTTTTATTCTTTACCGTAATCTTATCCCATAGAATCTCAGCCGGTATGTCAAAGGTGTTCTGATTTCTTCCGAATCCCAGGGTATTGCGTCTGATTTTTACATTATTAAGCGTAGTTCCATCTTCCAGATCAAGCGTTATAGTCCAATTTACAATATCATTGTCAGCTTCCCATGATGTCAATTCTTTGTTCAGTTCGTATCCTGCAGGCGTACCCGGCAGTCCGATTTCTTTAGATGTCTCCTTGCCGCCTTTTCCCCCGTCAGGGCTTTCTATATCAATCTTGTTCTTGACCCACTTGTTGCCGGAAACATTACCGGTAGTCTCCGGAATCTTCGTCTGATAAATGATTGTGTATGTATCTGTATAGCTTCCCTCTGACGGGAATGTGTACACAAAAACTTCCTTGAGATTTTCGCTGTAAGTATCGTCGTCAATTTCTGTTCCTGTCGGCGTGATGGTATTGCTGCCGTTGATGGCAGGCGTCACTGTTATATCGCCGACAATTTTCTGTACATCAGTCATGCTATCGGTAAGAGTGAAGCCCGCAAGTTCGATTTTTTCCGGGTTTACTGTTATCGTATAGGTAATAAGCGCACCTGCACCATCACCTTCAACAGACATATCCTTCTTCAATACACTATTGTAATCAATCGACGGCGTCACAGTTACAGGCGTTATAGACGTTGTGGCCGTATTCGTTCCGCCAACCCAGGTCCAGTCCGCTGTATTGGATTCGACCGTATCTAAATCAGCCGCCTGAATGACTGTCTGATACTCAACGTTTAAATCCTGATTCGCGCTGATGGGACTTCCGATAGAATTCAGATAAGCTGCAATATCAACAGAGAATCCACCTTCGTCAGCAGATATAAAATCTTCCGGGACAGCATTTCCCTTAACTCTTATACTGGATGTATCGAGCTTCTGGGCTCCGCTGAGGGTATCGGACAGACCCAGAGAAGACAGCTCGGCTGACGGTCTGATACCTGTCTGATAATATAGTCTGTACGATCCGTCTTCCTGCAGTGATGATGTGACATCGAAAGCAGAACCGTCTTTTGTCGGCTGCCGATTATACATCGTACCGACAGCCTTATTTTCATTCAGTTTTATATCTTCAAAAGAAACTTCCAGTCTGCCTCCGCCCGGGAATACGAACTCATAACTATCCGCATCTTTGATTTTCGATTCATCGAGATTCAGTTCCAAATCGAATGTTCCGGAAACGCCTCTCATCTGTCTGTTCAGCCACATCGCATCAACATAGAGGGTGACTATATTACCATCGATTTCATAGTCGCCCCGATCAGCACCGCCCTGAAGGATGTCTCCGCCGTCGCCACTTATAGATTCAAGAGCTCCGTCTTCAATCATAGAGGATAAATCATAAGTCCAGACGGGATCAAATTTTGCCCACATGAGCATCATATCGTTTATATTGTAGGATACAGAAACCGATATTGTGTCATTTCTCTTTAACCCGGTTGTCTTCTGGCCGATTCTGGGTCTGACCGTAATACCGGACAGAAGCGGAAGCAGCGACTGTGCGCCGACATATTCCTCTTCCTCCGTTATAATTTCCTCCAGCCCCTCTTCATCAGCATACTCAGGGAGTATTTCACTTTCTTCAATCCCGTAAGCAGCATTCTCGTCAGCTTCTTCCTGTTCTGAGATATCTGTATCGATGCTCTCTTCATAGAGAATCTCCGGGATATCTACATTGTCAGTCACCTCCTGCAATGCTTCAGCTTCCGATGAATAATCACCTTCCACTGCAGGTTCTTGAGCCTCATCTACAGCGTAGGCTTCCTCCCCCGCACCCACGATGCCTTCATTGAGCTCATCCTCTACGGAGAGCCATTCTTCTTCCTGTGGAATGACGCTTGCCCACAAGGTGACTGCCTGCGTTGATAAGATCATGCATATGGTCAGCAGTACAGCCAATAGTCTTCTCATTTTGTTCATAATGTGTCCCCTTTCCGGCAGATAAGAGTGATTCTTACTGCATTTTCATGCGAGATACAGGGCATTCTGCGCGCAAGTCAGAAAAATACCCATTTTGTAAAATTCTAACAAACGAGAGGGACATTGGCAATACATTATCGTTATCTTGTCTATTTTATTTCATAACTATTATACAATACATATATTTTCCATTAATATTGATATAAAGTATCTGCCCGCATTCTCAAAAGCTTCTTAAAAGTTTCCTATGACATAAAAAACAGCCCGGCAAACGCATCGCTGTGCGCCCACCGAGCCGCTGTAAACATTATAAAATTATCCGAGAGCGGAAGACTCATTTTCCCGGAACATCTCAGATCGCGGGTTTCATCACTTCAGCTGTTCCATGCTCATTTGCTCAAGAAGCTCGCTCTTGATCTTGAACAGCTTGTCGGAAAGGTCAACATACATCTGGTGAGGATTAACCAGACGACGTGTCTCGTCCCACATCGTATCCTGCTCGCGCAGGCAGCGCTCGCGGATCTCCATCGTTGTGGCGGGATCATTGTAGATGCACTCGCCGTTCTTGAAGACCTGAACCATAATCTCTTTCAGTGTAAATGTTCCTGCGTGGAGCTTGGTCTTCTTCCAGGTTTCGATTGGATCGAATATGATCATGTCCTCATCCTCAGAGAACGTCTCATCGACAAGGCATATAAGGTCCGCACGGATCTTTCCGGACTCCTTGTCGTAGATACGAACGATCTTCTTGTTGCCGGGATTTGTGACCTTCTCGGTATTTTCGGAGAGCTTGATCTTCGGAATGAACTCGCCGGTCTCATTGTTCTTGATGGCCGCCAGTTTGTAGACGCCGCCGAATGCAGGATTGTCCTTGGCAGTAATCAGATTCGTGCCGACGCCCCAGGAGTTGATCATCGCGCCCTGAGCCTTCAGGTCCGTAATCAGATACTCATCGAGGTCGGAGGATGCGGAAATGATAGCGTCCGGGAAGCCGGCCGCGCAGAGCATCTGATAAGCCTTCTTGGACAGATATGCAAGATCGCCCGAATCAATGCGGATACCGTATTTGGTCAATCTGATTCCTTCCTGCTTCATCTCGCGGAAGACGCGGATGGCATTCGGAACGCCCGACTCCAGCACGTCGTAGGTGTCGACGAGGAGAGTGCAGGCATTCGGATAAATCTTGGAATATGCCTTGAATGCCTCATATTCGCTCGGAAAACTCATGATCCAGCTGTGAGCGTGGGTTCCGAGAATGGGGACGTCGAACATTTTGCCGGTGAGGACATTTGAAGTACCTACGCACCCTGCAATGACCGCTGCACGCGCACCGTAGATGCCGGCATCCGGACCCTGCGCGCGGCGAAGACCGAATTCCATAACGCCGTCACCTTTCGCAGCGTAGCATACGCGGGCTGCTTTCGTCGCGATGAGAGACTGATGGTTAAGCATGTTCAGGACGGCTGTCTCGATGAGCTGTGCCTGCATGATCGGAGCGATGACTTTGAGCATGGGCTCGCGCGGGAAGATGACCGTGCCTTCCGGAATACCCCAGATATCACCGGTAAAATGGAATCCCGCAAGGTAGTCGAGGAAATCATCCTCAAAAATATTGAGACTCTTCAGATACTGAATGTCGTCGTATGAAAAATGAAGGTTCTTGATATACTCAATGACGTCTGCCAGGCCGCAGCTGATTGCGTAGCCGCCGTCGCAGGGATTCCTGCGGTAGAAGGCGTCAAACACGACGATCTGATCGGAAGGGTTCTTGAAATAGCCCTGCATCATCGTGAGTTCATATAAGTCGGTAAGAAGCGTAAGATTTGTCGCTCTCATTTGTTTTCCTTTCCGGATGTCCGTTGATTAACTGTCCTTGACAACTGTCATTACACCTATATATACACCTTTTAAGGGCATTCGTCAATCAGAACCCATCCGCTTTCTGCGCCTTGCCAGCGTTTCTTCCACAGTTTTCGGTGCACCCTGTCTCCTCTGTCGCCTTGCCGCAGGCTTCTTTTCGGCTGCCTCCGTCTCCGCCGGAGTCTCAGCCTTTTTTCTGCGGGTGCGCCTTGCCGGTTTTTTCTCGGGTTCGGCGGGAGCTTCTTCGGGTGCTGCTGGTTCTTCCGCTGGGGCTTCTTCTGCTACAGCCTCTTCGAATGCTGCAGGCTCTTCTGCTGCCGTCTCTTCCGTCGAGACCGTTTCTGCTGCTACCTCTTCAACTTCTGCCGGTTCTGTCTCAGGAGTTGCTGCTTCCGTATCAGCTGCCATCTCAGCTGATGCCTGCTCTTCTGCTACGACATCTTGAACCGCTGCCGGTTCCGTCTCGGGAGTTGCAACTTCCGTATCGGCTACCATCTCAGCTGGTATTGGCTCTTCTGCTGACGTCTCTTTAACCACTTCCGCCTCAACAATCTCCGGTACCATCTCCTCAATCGCCAGGGTCTGCTCCTCGACCGAGAGCGGTTCATCCGAGCCCACGCATTCGCGCAGAGCATCGCGCACGATCTCCGTCACAAGACATCTCGCATACCACTTGCTGTCCGCGGGGATTACATACCACGGCGTCTCCGGTGTCGCGGCGGCGATCACCTCCGCGAACCGTTCCAGATACTCCTTCCGCCAGCCCTTATCCTTGGGCATCTCGCGCGGTGCTCCGCCCGGCTTGGTTGTGATTACCTCGAGCATGCGTTTCTTCTGGCGGTTCGAGGACACGTGAAGAAAGATTCGAACGACGGAGATGCCGCTGGCTTTTAAGTATTTTTCAAATGCCCGCACCCTCTCGGCGCCGCCCTCCGTCTCCGGAATATCGGCATAGACGGAGCTGTTCATCAGGCAGATATTGCCGTACTTCGGGGTCTTCTTATGCATCTGCCACAGGAAGTCGTGAGTGGACTCCCCTTTCCTGTAGCTGTAGATCTTCACTCCGCCCTTCATTGCCTTCTTCAGATATTGATTCGTCTCCGTTCTCCCCGAATATGGCATTCCCTGAAGGATGACAATAAGACCGCGTTTCTTCGCGGCATGGAATGCTTTCTGCAGACGTCCGATCTCCACGAGATTCGCCTTCGCCTTCTCCTTGAGCTGCTCCCGTATCTGAATCTCCCTGTCGTCGCCATCGTTCCCGGACGCTTCCGCCCCGTCGGCAGGCATCGCCTCATCCGGGACTACCAGTGTGGGCAGCGTCTGGAAGTCGGGCTTCCTGCTGCCGTCATATGTGTACTGTTCCAATACGCTCATCATACCCTCCTATTTAAAAATCCAATCCAAATCTATAATTAATATCCTATCCATCCTCTCCCCCGGAAACCTCCGGTATGCAAACGCCCCCGATTCAAAGAGGCAATACAATTTATCATCATACATATATATTTGCTCCATCATACGCGGAAAATGCAGCACGCGCAGCGCATTGGAACGGGTAAAATTGTCGTCAACATCTGCATTTTCATTGGAATAAACCTGCAGCTCGGAATCCAGCACCCCGTACGAGGCCGAGAGCACGATCTTATTGTTCGCAGCCGCGACGCCCTGAATCCACCTGGACGTGGTTGCTAGAAAATCCGCCGTCACGCTCTCGTGGACCTCATCATAGTCAGCGATGATCTGCGACTGCAGACCTCCCTGCTCGGTGATATCAAATCGCTGGAGGGTAGACTCTCCGTCCGTGGCAAAATAGCCGATGAGCAGCGACTTATTATTGTATGTCATGTAGGAATTGCGGTCGATGGATGCCAGCGTGTAGCTGAATGTCGCCTTGATCGGTCTGTTGTCAGCGTCCAAATCGTATTCCTCAAGCGTTTCCAGAGGGTACGCGACAGCCTTGGCCGCACCGGATGTGCCGCCCGAGACCCAGATATAGCGATGGACCGGATCGTAGGCCATCCCGCCGACATGTGCGCGGTTCGGAAGCACGATTTCCTTGATAAAGTCGTGCGTGTGGCGGTTCAGCATGTAAATCACAGAATTGTGCTTATGCGTATGGCAATATGCGCTTATGAAAATATAATCCTCCGTCACCGCCATGCCCTGCGGAGTCATGGATGTGCAGGTCGTGATGGCATGCAACTTGCCGACGGTAGTCCTTGTCGACTTCAGGCCGGGAATGATCGCTGTCGAAACGAGTGCCGGTGAAAGATCGGAGAAGCGCCAATGCAAGGATTTCGCGAGACGTCTTTCTGACGGATGAACCGCTGCGTCCGTGTTGGTTTCAATATAGTCCGCTTCCGGCTCGGTCTTGTTCGGGATCAGGATGGCGTAAACCGCCCAGCCTCCCGCCGAGGCGATTGCCAGTGCAGCTGAAAGGAGGATTGCGAGCAACCTCCTCGATATGGGTTTGTGGTTACCGAATTTTTTAATGAAGGGCATCTATTTGTACTTAATCCATTTGTCAAATTTGAATCTGTCATAATTACAGTGCCAAAAGTATCATTCTGACACCGAGCTTGCTCGAGTAGGAAAAATGAAACTTTTGACACGTCCTACATGAGCATGAACTTGGGAAGGGATCCCACGTATTGCGACTTACAGAATTCTACAATCATTTTAAAATGATTGAACCTGATGTGCAAGAGATGCATACAAATTTACGAAGAGTGGCTCTATCACGTGAGCATGTCACGCACTGCTTTGCTGTCTTCATCGAGGCTTCCGGTCAATTACAGATTATCCTGTGCCACCCCGATGTTATCTGATTAATAAGTCTGAACCTAATAAGGGTTATCAGACGGGTATAGTATTGCCAGACTCAATGTCATGTCTTATACTAAAAGTATTATTTCTCTTCTTTTGATTTTATGATAAAGTCGTCAAATGTCGCTTACGGATTGTTCCGTTCTTACGCACTCCCTCAATCCTATCTAATATGACAGTTTCATTCCCATCTTTAAAACGGAGGCCTGCATATGAACCCCATCTATCAAAATCTGAAGACCTATTTCGGCTACGACTCCTTCCGCCCCGGCCAGGAAAAAATCATCACAGCGATTCTCTCCGGCCGCGACGCCCTCGGCATCATGCCGACCGGCGCGGGCAAATCCCTCTGCTATCAGATTCCCGCCCTCACCTTTCCGGGCCTCACGGTCGTGATCTCGCCGCTCATCTCACTGATGGAAGACCAGGTGGCAGCGCTGAAGCGGCGGGGAATCGGGGCTGAATTGATCAACTCCGCCGTCAATTATAATAGAAGAAAATCCATTCTCACGAAAATTTCCACAGAATACGGCCGAGATTCCCTTTCGTATTCGCACCACACATCATCAAGCTCCTCTTCTGCGTTCCATCAATGCTCCGATTCCTCTATTTTCCCTGAATCATTACCCTCCGCTCGGTCAGAATCTTCCCCCATCAAACTCCTCTACGTCTCTCCTGAGAGGCTTTCTGCGCCGGAATTCCGCGCATTTGCCCAAAAAATACGGATCTCCTTCCTCTGCGTCGACGAGGCCCACTGCATCTCCCTGTGGGGCCGCCAATTTCGGCCGGAATACATGAAGATAGCGGAATTTATCGAAGCGCTCCCAACGAGGCCGGTTGTCGCAGCCTTCACCGCGACCGCAAACGCCGAGGTCCGCAGCGACATAATCGACAACTTAAAGCTCCGCGAGCCCTACGTCCTTACGACCGGCTTCGACCGGCCAAATCTTTACTTTGAGGTACAAAAGGATAAAGACAAATGGCTCGCCCTCTCCTCCCTCCTTACCCGACACAGGGGAGAATGCGGCATCATCTACTGCCTCACACGTCGCACCGTGGAGTCTCTGTCGAGAAAGCTTGAGGTGAACGGCTTCACCGTCGCGCACTATCACGGCGGCATGCCTCTGGAAGAACGCGAAAAAGCCCAGCGCGACTGGCTGGACGGAAAACGAAATGTGATTGTTGCGACAAATGCCTTCGGAATGGGCATCGACAAGCCCGACGTCCGGTTCGTCATACACTACAATATGCCGGGAAGCATGGAAAATTACTACCAGGAAGCCGGCCGGGCCGGGCGCGATGGCCTCCCTTCCGACTGCTTCATCCTTTACAACTACCGCGACGTCGTTATAAACCGGTTCTTCATAAGCTACGCCGGAATCATGCCCGGAGATATGGTCAAAGGCGGCGAACACCGAAGCGTCTCTATCATCGAGGGCGTCTATGTGGCCATCGATAACGACATCGATCTCGACGAGCTTCGAGCTCACGAGAGGCGGAAGCTCGCGGCGATGCAGCGCTTTGTGGCGGGAGACGTGTGTCTCAGGCAGTTCATGCTTGGCTACTTCGGTGAACATGCGCCATCCTATTGCGGCAAATGTTCCCGCTGCCTCTCTCTCGTCCCCTTCGGTCAGCACCAAACATCCCTCATTCCCGATGTCGAATCTCCGGATCTCTACAGTGAACTCCGCTCACTGCGTCTTCGCCTTTCCCGAAAATACGGCATCCTTCCCCACAAAATTTTCCCGGACAAAATCCTTCACGTGTTCGCGCGGGCACGCCCGCGCTCGGTGCCGGCGATGCTCCTGATTGAGGGAATCAATTTCGTGAGCGTGTTCCGCTACGGGCGGGAATTTGTGGAGGAGATCCGGCTGTTCGTGGAGACGAACTGAGCTCACAGTCAGGATTCTACTATCGTAGAAGCACTATTTTCCAGATAATCCCTGATTCCCTGCACCCGGTTTTGGCCTCACACACCGCGTCCACGACCATCTTAGATCCACGAACGACATCCCCGGCAGCAAGCACTCCGGGCACTATGGTCATCATATGCTCATCAATGAAGAATCAAAACGTTTTGTGAAAAAGCCCTTTATTTTCTTATGGATTGTGCTACAATAATGCTATAAATAAAGAAATTTCCTGTCAATTTTACACAATAAATAACTGATAAGGGGAGGTGCTCTTATGAAACTGTTAAAGAAAGTTCTCATCACCATCGGCCGCGAATACGGCAGCGGAGGCAAAGCCATCGCTGAGGCGCTCGGAAAAGATCTCGACGTCAAAGTTTATGACAAGAACCTGATTGAAATGATCAGCGAGCGGCATAACATTGACCCGGATGTCCTCGAAGCAACCGACGAGCATATCTCCAACCCGTTCTTCGATCCGTATATCAGCTACGGGATTGACACCGCATCCCGCTCCTCCCGTCTGTTTGCGTTGGAGTCCAACATCATCCGCGAAGCCGCCAATGAAGGTCCCGCCATCTTCGTCGGGCGCTGCGCCAATGACATTCTCTGGGAATTCCCGGATGTAGTCAACATATTCGTCTACGCTCCGAAAGCCGACCGCGTTGCCCGCATCATGATGAAGGAAGGCATCGCCGACGACCTCGCGGCTGAGAAAATCATCCGCCGCATGGACAAGGCGAGACGCTCCTACTACCAGTTCTACACGGATAAGAAGTGGGGATCCACGGAAGGCATGGATCTCCTGATCAACAGTTCCGCGCTGGGCATTGAAGGCTCCGTCGGTCTCATCGAGGATTTCCTGGCGAGAAAGGGCTACATTGAAAAGTAAAAAACGGTACGAAAACGGGGCCGCCGCAAGGCAGCCCCGTTTTCGTGCTCTCATATTATGACTTGGTCTCATTACCCCGTATATAGTAGTATTTTACCAGCTTCCGAATCAGCCTTGTTGCCTCCTCCGCATCATCCCCAAGGAACTCCAGCATCTCCCGATACTCTCCGATCATCTTCCGATAACACGCCTCCGCCTCTTTTCTGCCCTCATCTGTCAGGATGACCTGTACCTGTCTCTTGTCCACGATCCCCTGCGACCGCATAATCAGCTGCTTGGCTTCCATAACTCGCAAAATGTTCGCGACACGCCCGCTCGTCAGTCCGAGATGGACTGTCAAATCACCGGAGAGGACCGGCTCATCCTGTTGAGACAGGTACAGAAGCATACTTTCCTCACCGCGCGTGGTGAGCGCCTCTCCCATTGTGCTCATCGCCTTAAAGGAGTTAAGGTGCATATCTATGAGTTGATTTGTCAATTTCTGAACTTCCACGTCTTCCTCCCAACTCAGGTAAACACCGCGGTTATATCTTTGCAATCCATGTCTCGCGTCACTGCTTTACTTTATGCATATCAAAAGCCAAACCGGACCTCGTCCACTGCACCTTTTTAGACATGTCAACTGTACCGCCTTATTGCCATCGTGCAGTTTGAAGGTTCTAACCATAGTTAGTATAAGCTTACTTTCTTTAATTTGTCAACCCTCTTCGACCATCTTGATTTTCATTTGGTTTACAGGTAAAATAAACTAGTTAAGGAAGAATGAACAAACGATAAGGTCGCAAAAACTGCAAATAAGAGAAACTTGCCATGATCTTTTACATAATGGGGAAATCCGCCTCAGGAAAAGACAAAATATATAAAGAACTTATGAGGACTTTTGGTGCGAGTAAGGGCGCAAGCACGGAGACCGCCGCAGAAAACACTGCTCCCGACATGATGGTAGGCACTACAGTAAGCAGCGCTCCCGGCACTAAGATGAGTACCGCAGTCGATCTGTGCCCCATCATCCTCTACACCACCCGTCCCATCCGGACAGGTGAAAAAGAAGGGCGCCAGTATCACTTCACCGACGAGGCGGGGCTGGATGCCTTCCGCAAAGCAGGCAAGGTCATCGAGGAGCGCACATACCAGACCATCGCGGGACCGTGGACTTACGCGACCGTCGACAACGGGCTCGACCCACGGAAAACCAACTACCTTGCAATCGGCACCCTTGTCTCCTACGTCAAAGTTCGCGACTACTTCGGGTCGGATCTTGTCATCCCGATCTACATCGATGTGAGTGATAAGAACCTCCTCACCCGCGCAATGCACAGAGAGGCCGATCAGGAGAACCCGCGCTATAAGGAAATGTGCCGCCGGTTCCTCGCAGACAGCGAAGATTTCGATGAGGAGAAAATTATCGCAGCCGGTATAACCCGTCGATACGACAATAACGGACAGTTAGGCGACTGCGTGGCGGAAATTGCACGCACAATTGCAGAAAAATGTAACGCCTGATTTCAAGTAAACATACAGCAGAAATGATAGTTTGAACCAGTACCATTTGCACGCCGAGTCCCACGCACGGGACTTGGAATCGGATTCAGAACGGCATCATCTGAGGACCTCCGCACCGATCAACGCAAGATTTTGCATGCAATAAGTATGCATAACAATACTCACGCAGCACCCGGAAAGGACAGCAGCATGGATGAAAGAGGATTTGCCGCAGTAGTAGGACACAACGACATTATCGAACATCTGCAGAATGCCACGAAAAGCGGCAAAATTTCGCATGCCTACCTTTTCACAGGCGAGCCCGGATCGGGGAAAAAACTGATGGCGACGCTGTTCGCCACGCTTCTTCAATGTGAAAAAGGTCGCGCAAATCCCTGCATGAAATGCGCATCCTGCAAAAAAGCTCTCAGTCAGAACCACCCGGATATCATCATGGTCACACATGAAAAGCCAAATATCATCTCCGTCAAAGAAATTCGCGACCAGGTGGTGAACACGGTCGATATCAAGCCGTATGAGAGCCGCTACAAAATATATATCATTAATGAAGCAGAAAAAATGAATGCGCAGGCGCAGAATGCACTCCTCAAGACAATCGAGGAGCCGCCGGCCTACGCGATCATCATGCTACTCGCCAGCACCCCCGACGCTCTCCTCTCCACCATTCTCTCACGCTGCGTCCGTCTCAATTTAAAAACGGTCAGCGACAAGGATGTTCGCGAGTATCTTATAAACGAGATGCATTTGCCGGACTATGAGGCAGAAGTGGCGACGGCATTTGCACAGGGAAATATAGGAAGGGCACAGGAGGCGGCGTCGGGAGACACATTTGCAAATCTCGCCGACCGCACCGTCAAAATCATCAAGGACATCGATAAGCTTCAGATCTACGAGATCGTCGAGGTCGTAAAGGAGCTTTCCGAGGAGAAGAATAACATCGACGACTTCCTTGACATCCTGCTTCTCTGGTTCCGAGACGTACTGCTCTACAAGGCTACGCGCGAGACGGACAATCTCGTGTTCCGCCGCGAGCTCAGCGAAATCCGGCGCGAGGCGTCGGTCTGCTCGTACGAGGGACTGCAGGAGATTATCGATTCAATCGAGAAGGCGAAGACGAGGCTGCATGCAAATGTCAACTTCGACCTCACGCTCGAACTTCTCTTCCTGACAATAGCGGAAAATATGTAATGATTCCGGTACCAAAAGTTTCATTCTGACACCGAGCTTGCTCGAATAGATAGAATGATTCCCGGACACGCCAAAATCGGCTTTTGGCGACTTTATCACATAAGTTTGAAAGTAAACATTCAAACTTTAATTGGCGGGTCAGATGACCATGCAAGCATGGTCGC
Organism: Lachnospiraceae bacterium; assembly: GCA_017433725.1. GTDB lineage: Bacteria > Bacillota > Clostridia > Lachnospirales > Lachnospiraceae > Chordicoccus. The sequence goes on along the minus strand of JAFRGQ010000068.1, from coordinate 9,228 downwards.
CTGATCCTGGATGAGCAAATTAAGGAAATAAAATGCAGACAATTATCGGAGTAAAATTCAGAAATACCAGTAAAATATACTACTTTGACCCCAAAGATCTCGACATCCACTACAATGACCATGTCATCGTCGAGACCGTCCGAGGCGTTGAATACGGCACAGTCATTCTCTCGCCGATGCAACTTGAGGATGAAAAGGTTCCGCAGCCGCTCAAGGACGTCATTCGCATAGCCACAGAGCTCGATACCGAGCGTGAAGCCGAAAACAGAGTCAAGGAAAAAGAAGCATATAAGATTTGCAAAGCGAAAATCGCAGAGCGCGGCCTGGAGATGAAGTTGATTCAGGCTGAGTATACATTTGACAACAGCAAAGTGCTCTTCTACTTCACGGCGGACGGACGCATCGATTTCCGGGATCTTGTGAAGGAGCTTGCGAGCATTTTCCGCACGCGCATCGAGCTGCGGCAAATCGGCGTTCGTGATGAGACGAAAATTCTCGGCGGAATGGGCATATGCGGGCGGCCGCTTTGCTGCCACACATACCTGACGGAGTTCGCACCCGTGTCCATCAAGATGTCAAAAGAACAGAACCTGTCCCTCAACCCGACCAAGATTTCCGGATGCTGCGGCAGACTAATGTGCTGCCTCAAGAACGAGGCCGACACCTACACAGCGCTCAGCAAGGGGCTGCCGGCGAAGGGCGACCAGATGACGACACCCGACGGTCGTCACGGAGAAGTGCATTCTGTCGACATCCTGCGCCAACGCATCAAGTGCATCGTTGAAGTCGGCAATGACGAAAAAGAAATGCAGGAGTTCCACGTCTCCGAGATTACGTTCATTCCGCACTCCAAAAAGCCGAAAGGACAGCAGAATCAGCCGAAGGCCGAAAAAAAGAAACGGGAGAACGGAGGAGACACAGACTTTGACGCTTTCGAAGACTCAGAAGATTTTGAAAGCAACAAAGGACGTAGAAATCGCAAGTACGATGACGCTTCCACCGATGCTGCGAAAAACCGCAGAGCAGATGAGGCATCTCCTGACAGCACAAAGAGCCGAAAGACCAATGATGCTTCCACTGACGGGACGAAAAATCGCAGAGGCGAAGAGTATTCTGCAGACGGCGCGAAGAATCGCAGATTTGACGAGGCTTCCGCCGACACGCGTTCCAATCGAAAGGATCGTAAATACGATGAGACTTCCGGTGAGATGAGCGGCGAGAACACGCGGGAGAAACGCCAGCGTCCGCGCAAGCAGGCAGATGGACAGCCTTTCGGTGACGACAATGCCCAGAACGGACAGGATGAGATGACGAAGTCGAAGAAGCGCCGGAGACGCAACCACTCGCGCAGACGTCAGTCCGGAGAGGGCGAGCAGGCTCAGGCGCCACAGGCTGACGAGTAAGAGCAAGCTAAGGTGTAAAAGGCTGACAAAAAAGCACTTTAAGATGGCCGGTTTTCCCCGGCCATCTATTTTCTGTGACAGGCAAAATAACAGAAAACTATATGCATTTATTCTCAAGAGAAAAGGGGCCGTCGCATTAAGGCATGCCACCATTATAAATGGCAGAATTTGTTTGCAAATGTCTGCCATTTATAGTGTTGGTCCTGTCTAATGCGGCAGCCCCTTCTATGTCAGTACTTTGTCAGCGCTCCTCAGGTTTCAGATATTTCGCTTTGCTAACGGCGAGAATCATCCTGAGTATTTCCTTGAATCCGGGAAGAGACATCAGCACGCCCCACACCTTATTCTTTCCAAAAGATTTAGCAAGCTTCAGACTTTGCACGAGACTTAACAGATATATTACGCCCGCCAGAATATAGCTGCTGATACCGGGAAGGTGCAGCTTATTGGCAATATAATTGCAACACGCGACCAGAAAATAGCAAAGGATGTAACCAAGGCCGACCCAACCTTTCCAGCAAACAGAATACTCCTGATAAATGTTCAAAATCGGGATAAGGCTGTGCCATCCTTTCTTGCCCGCTTTTTTGAATATTCCCCATCTGCCTATGATCAGAAATATGGAGCCGATAAAGAAATACAGCAGAATGTACGGGAACACTTTCACCGCCTTTTCGCTCGCAATAGGTTTTCCGTCATATGCAGGGGAAAGAAAGAAATTCACTTTCTCTTCAAACTCTTCACGGCTCAAAAATGCTCCCACCTTGATAAATCCAACCATACCCTTTTTATCAATAAAAATGGTCGTCGGAACATTCTTTATCTGAAGAAAGCTTAAATCGCTGTTCACCAGTCCCATCGGAAATGATAATCCATGACTTTCTTTATACTCGGATATGATTTCCATAGTATCTTTTGGCTCAAATGAAAGCGAAATAATCTCAATCTGATCCTTCTTATCCTGATAGACTTTCTCCATCTCCGGAAATTCTTTTTCGCACGGGCCGCACCAGCTTGCAAATATATTGAACACAACCAGATCCTTCTCCTTCAGGAGCTCAGACAGCGTGACTGACGAACCGTCTGTCATGGTTACCGTAAAGTCAGGCATATCCTGACCTGCCTCGACGCCAATGCCCGTTTCGTCCGCATAGACTGCGTTTCCGGATGTCACAATCAGTATGACCGCTAACAGAACTGCATACAAACCGCTTATTATTGCTTTTTTCATTGCTTATTCCTCACTACTTGATTGATTTACCGTCACATACGCATATTGTGCCGATTGTACTGTCGTTGATGCATCAAATTCGATATGCATATGGATGGCGGAATGAAACAAACTATTAATTTATTGTATCACGGGAATGCTCCGAAAATGTATTATTTATAAAGATTTTTTTAGGCACGGCGGATCGCAGCCGCGCTTTAAGGAAGGTGCTTCGCACCATGCGCGGCGCGGCAAGAACGCCGAGGCGTTCTTGATATAATGCCATGTTGAAACCGAAAATATCTTAGACTATAATATATTAGTTAAGATGCCGAAAGCCGATTACCTTACTTCACAACTTCCGATATGATATACCATGATACGTTTGGATGATCTCGAAAACGGATATTTCATTTACCAGGACACCGACGCCTTCTGCTTCGGTATTGATGCGGTCCTGCTCGCCCATTTCGGTAAGCTCAAAAACAATGACCGCGTCTTAGACCTCTGCACCGGCAACGGCATTGTCCCGCTGCTGATGCATGCCGTCGCTCGAGACGACGGACTCTCGGTTCATTTCGACGGGCTTGAAATTCAAGCCCCCATCGCACAGCTCGCCACTAAGTCCGTCGGCTATAACAAGCTCGAAGAATCGATTGCAATCACCACCGGCGATCTTCGCGAGGCTGCGACGATCTACGGTCCCGCCTCCTTCTCCGTAGTGACATGCAACCCGCCTTACATGAAGGCCAGGCAGGGTCTGCGCGGCGAGACGGATGCGAAGACGATAGCGCGCCACGAGGTGATGTGCACTCTTGAAGAAATCATTTTACAGAGCTCAAAGGTCTTGAAGAGCCGCGGCCGTTTCATCATGGTGCATCGGCCGGCCCGGCTGGCGGAGATATTTGCGGCTTTACATACCTGCCACCTCGAACTAAAGCGCATGCAGCTCGTCTATCCCTACGTTGACAAGGCACCGACCATGGTCCTGATTGAGGCGGTCAAGGGGGGCGGTCCGCAGTTAAATGTGGAGCCGCCGCTGATCGTGTATAATGCGGACCGGAGTTATACGGAGCAGGTGCTGAGGATTTATGGGAAGGTAAAGTAAGACAGGTTTTTCTCTCTGCTTCCGTAATTTCTCAACCCACCATAAAAAAGGAGATCTCATGTCAGGCACACTCTACCTCTGCGCAACCCCCATCGGAAACCTCGAGGACATCACCCTCCGCGTGTTGCGCATCCTGAAAGAAGTCGACTTGATTGCTGCCGAGGACACCCGCACGAGCGGTCATCTCCTCCGACATTTCGACATTCATACCCCCACGACCAGCTACCACAAGTTCAATGAACACGAGAAAGGCCAGGAACTTGTCGACAAGCTGCTCGCCGGAACCAACATCGCCCTCATCACAGATGCCGGAACCCCCGCCATATCCGATCCGGGCGAAACCCTCGTCAGGTTGTGCATTGAAAATCATATCCAGGTGACTTCCCTGCCCGGCGCAAATGCCTGCATCACCGCCCTCACATTGTCCGGTCGGTCGACGAGAAGATTCTCCTTTGAGGGATTTCTCCCGGCTGACAAAAAAGATCGCGATGAGATTCTTCGTCAGATTAAGACAGAGCGCCGCACCATTGTCCTCTATGAGGCACCACACCGTCTGGTCAAGACACTGAAACTACTCGCTGAAACTCTCGGTGAAACCCGCGGCATCACACTCTGTCGCGAACTGACAAAGAAATTCGAGACGATAACGGTCACCACTATCGGTGAAGCAATTGCACAGGCTGACAATACGGAACCCCGCGGTGAGTATGTACTTGTACTTGACGGGAAACCGGATGAAGAGATTGAGGCCGAGCGCCGTGCGGAGTTCGAGACGATGTCGATTGCGGATCACGTGGCTTCCTTTGAAGCTCAGGGCATGACCCGCAAGGAGGCGATGAAAGCTGTCGCTGTGGCTCGCGGCATGTCCCGCAGAGATGTATACCAGGAGCTGCTTTCCGAATGACAAATCTTTTCTGCCCCAGGACACCCGCATGGTACAAATTAGCGACCCCCGGAAACAGAATAACTATTTCTGCCCCAGGACACCGGACAGGGTGCTCTGGGGCAGTTGTTTTCATCTGAATGGTCTCTTACCCACCCTCGCAAAATCTATCACACACATCCCCCCGGAAATCCCTACCGGAATCTGATCCTCAAAGTCGTATTTCTGCGGCGTGTACTCTTCTTCCTCAAAGCGGTGCACAGTAACAATCTTATACTTAGGATCCACGATCCAGTATTCCCTGACCCCGGCATTACTGTATTTATATAGCTTCAACAACTGATCCTTTGAACGGCTCGACGGTGAAAGAACCTCTATCACGAGATCCGGTGCTCCCTCGTACCGAATAGACCCTTCCACATCATACTCACCGCAGATCACAAGAAGATCAGGCTGTACCATGGTATAATTATCTCTGTCGAGGCGAACATCAAAAGGAGAGAGGAAAACCTCGCAGGGCATGCCGTGCTGATCAGCACATTCTCGAAACAAAATATGAAGATCTCCGATAATCCGCTGATGCATTCCGGACGGTGCTGCCATATCATAAATCACACCGTCAATAAGCTCAACACGCCTGTCTTCCGGCAGTGCATAATAATCGTCTATGGTATATTTTCTTTCTTTAGGAAGTACATTATAATTCCCGGCAGATTCCCTCAGTGAAGGGTTTCCGGAAAGCCGATCCGAGGTATCATATTTTGTTCGGCTCATATCCTTCTTATTCGATTTTTCCTCTTCCGAACGCAGTGCCTTCTCTATAGCCTGAATCGTTAATTTTCTCGGAGATTTCGTTATGCCTCCGAAGACCTTCTGCACCGTGCTGAGCGGAACGCCTGACGCTTCACTGATCATTTCATTATTCATTCCAAGCTCCCGCTTTTTTTCAATCATTTCTGCAATCGTCATGTTCTACCTCCTGTCAATGAATCAAGTGCATCTTTATTGTTTTTATGATTCTCACCAATCTTCCAGGATTGCTTTCGGAAACATTTAAGTGTATATAATTAGTATATCTGCTAACTTTCCAGAAATCAACCTATTTATATCCTCAAATCTTTCTTTTATTATCCATTTGGATTATTAACGACTCTCTTTCCCACTCTTCCCATGATATTATTTTGTATCCCACCTGCCCTACACGCCAAAAATCAATATCATTTACCGAAGTTTTGACATAAATCTCTTCTACTTCGGTATTCCACCTGCTCACACACCTGAAAGCAAGATTGATTTACCGAAGTTCCGCCATAAATCTCTTCTACTTCGGTATTCCACCTGCCCAACTCGCTAAAAAGCAAGATCAATTTACCGAAGTACAACACAAACCTCATTCTACTTCGGTATTCCACCTGCACTACTCCCCTTAAAGCAAGTTTGATTTACCGAAGTAACGCCAAAAAACTCTTTTACTTCGGTATTCCACCTGTTCAACTCTCCTTAGAGCAAGTTTCATCCCAGAAACCCAACACGCTCCACTAAAAGCAAGCCCACTTCCGCCCCACCTGTGTTATAATATCCCCCATGGACATCATACAAATCATATCAAATGAACTCGAAATCAAGCCCCAGCAGACCGAAGCCGTCATAGCTCTGATCGACGAAGGAAACACGATCCCGTTCATCGCAAGGTACAGAAAGGAAAAAACGGGAGCACTAAACGATGAAGTACTTCGCAAGTTTGACGAACGCCTCCGCTACCTCCGCAGCCTCGACGAGCGCCGCGAAGCCATCCTCAAATCCATCGAGGAGCAGGGCAAACTCACTCCGCAGCTTAAGAAGCAAATAGACGCCGCGGAAACTCTCGTCGCCCTCGAAGACCTCTATCTCCCATACAAGAAAAAGCGCCGCACACGCGCCATGATTGCACGTGAAAAAGGCCTCGAGCCGCTGGCCGAGTACCTCAAAAATGCAAACGCCGACGTGCCCGTCGAACTCTTTGCCGCGCAATTCATCGATGAGGAGAAGGGCGTGACCTCCGTCGCCGAAGCTATTCAGCTCGCGGAGGACATCCTCGCCGAGGAAATCTCCGACAATGCGCAGTACCGCTCCTTTATCAGGCGGAAAACGTACGCCGACGGCGTCCTCGTCTCAACCAAGAAGGGCGACACCGAGGAAACCGTTTACGAAAACTACTACGACTACAACGAGCCGCTCAAAAACATCCCCGGCCACCGCATCCTCGCGATGAACCGCGGCGAGAAGGAAAAAATCCTCGGCCTCAGGATCCAGGCTCCGGTCGAAGACATCGAGACCTACCTGAACCTCAAGGTCGGCGTACCGAAGCATCCCGTGACCGGCGAGTACCTGAAGGAAGCTGCCAGCGACGCCTACAAGCGCCTCATCTCCCCGTCGATCGAGAACGACATCCGCGGCGAGATGACTGCCAACGCCCAGGAAGCTGCCATCACGGTCTTCGGCAAGAACCTGACACAGCTGCTGATGCAGCCGCCCATTGCAGGCAAATGCGTCCTCGGCTGGGATCCCGCCTTCCGCACAGGGTGCAAACTGGCTGTTGTCGATGCGACGGGCAAAGTCCTTGATACGGTGGTCATTTTCCCGACAGCTCCGACAAATGACAAAAAAATCAGGGATGCCAAAAACACCCTGAAAAAGCTTGTGGACAAATATAACGTCGACATCATCTCCGTCGGTAACGGCACCGCATCGCGCGAGTCCGAGCAAGTCATCGTTGACTTCATCAAAGAGCTCCAGAGCGAGACGCCTCCGCGCGGCGCAAGTCCGGACCTCTACAGGAACCTCTCCTACGTAATCGTCAACGAGGCAGGAGCCTCCGTTTACTCCGCGAGCGAGCTCGCTACCGAGGAGTTCCCGAACTTTGACGTTGGTCAGAGAAGCGCGGCGTCCATCGCCCGCCGCCTGCAGGACCCACTCGCCGAGCTCGTCAAGATCGACCCGAAATCCATCGGCGTCGGTCAGTATCAGCACGACATGAATCAGACACGCCTCTCAGAGGCGCTGACCGGAGTCGTCGAGGACTGCGTGAACCGCGTCGGCGTTGACGTGAACACCGCCTCCGCCGCTCTCCTGTCCTACATCGCCGGCATCAACAAGACGATAGCGAAAAACATTGTGGCATACCGAGAGGAGAACGGTACATTTGCAAATAGGCGCGCCCTCCTCAAAGTGCCCAAACTCGGTCCGAAGGCATTTGAGCAGAGTGCCGGCTTCCTCCGCATCCGCGGCGGCAAGGACCCGCTCGACATGACCGGAGTACATCCCGAGAGTTACGCGGCTGCAAAGCAGCTCCTTGAAAAGCTCGGCTTCACCGAGGCGGACATCGCCAGCGGCAAGACCGCAGAGATCTGTCGCAAGTTAAAGAGCGTCAATGAGAAGAAACTCGCTGAAGAGCTCGGCATCGGCGAATACACGCTCCACGACATCATCGAGGAGCTTGAAAAGCCCGGCCGCGACCCGCGTGAGAAGCTCGACGGACCTATCCTCCGCAGCGATGTCATGGATATCACGGACCTCAAGCCCGGCATGATTCTCAAGGGTACGGTGAGAAATGTGATTGACTTTGGGGCATTTGTCGATATCGGCGTCCACCAGGACGGCCTCGTCCACATTTCTCAGATTGCCGACCGCTACGTGAAGCATCCGCTCGATGTCGTCAGCGTCGGCGATATCGTCACGGTCAAGGTGCTGAGCGTGGATGTGGCGAAGCGCAGAATCGGGCTTACGATGCGGGGGGTCTGATTTTACACAGAGAACTTGATGTCAGCTTCTCGGAGATTGAATCTCCGAGAAGCTGACGGAGATCTCAACACACAGGTTCCCGAACTTCCTCAAGAAGTTTTTCCTTGCAATTGAGCCGTGCACCATGGGAGTTTACCTTACGCACATTTTCTTTATGCGAAATACACCGATGCGTGAGATCCCGGGTCTGCTTCTTGCGCACGGCTTCAATCACGTGCAGACATCGCTCCTGTTCTCTGCGATCACACTTGTGCTCCTGTATCCTATTATATGGGGCATAAGGAAGGTTCCGGTTCTGAGGTACTTGGTTGGGGGATGAACCAGATTTGTATAGTAAATACTCTACGAGTATTGCGCGATGAAGAATAAAAAACCTTACCGATTCTCCAGTTTGATTCTGAAGATCAGTAAGGTTTTTTAATCATATTTTCTTATTCGTACTGAATACCGGCAAAGCACCACTTAACGTATATCGGTTAAGTTCTATGTGTTTTCTGCCGGTTTTTTCTCTCAGTTATACTGTATCTCTACCTTTTCTGACCTTCTGTTGCCAATTTGTTGCCAGAAGACATATCACTTCCAGGCTATTTCAAGCTTCCTTTTTGACTTCACACAATCTACCAGATACAGATTGATCAACGTCTGATAGGGAATGCCAGTTTCCTGCGATTCGCTTTTAAAATAATCAATTACCGAAGGAGCAATCTTGATTGTAATCTGCTTCTTTAATTCTTTTGCATAAGGATTCGGTCTCGGATTTAATTTATCAATATCATATTCCTCTAACATATCTCTGTTCCTCCTTCCTGGTTGCCTGCCTTGCGGAAATGATCCTGATCACTGT
>JAFRGQ010000067.1 GCA_017433725.1 Lachnospiraceae bacterium | reverse complement strand
CAGTGTCAGCCAGTTCTTCCACATACTCGGGTCCGTCGGCCAGCAGCGCGGGCTCTGCGATCTGGGCGACAGCAAGTACGAGATCACAATTTATACGTCCTGCTACAACACCAGGACCGGTGTGCAGTACTACAACTGCTATGATAACCACCAGATCTCAAAGGTGGATATGAATAAAGAAGATCTTGACGGAAGTGATCTTGTGCGCTATCCGCTGATCACAAGCGAGCAGATATTCGAGCACAACTAGTTCTGCGGAGCAGCTTTATTCGTTCTAAGGTCTCATGACCCCTTTTATATCCGGATCGTTCAGTTTATAGACCCTGCGCGTAACAGCGCCCGGCTTGCGGGTACCGATCTCTGCATCCGGTCCGGAGTTTCCTTCTATGGTAAAAATATACCCCTTATAAACGCGCTCGACTATCCCTACGTGTCTGTTCCTTCCGAAGACGATGATGTCTCCGTCTCTGGCTTTGGCCTTATTGATCCACTTGTTTCTTCTGTTGGCGAATTTGCTGTAACAAGGAACATACCCGATATTGCCGGCAGGACTGATCTTGTGATACTGACCGGCTTTTCTGTAGCACCATCCCACGAACGTTCCGCACCACGGAGTAATGTCTGTATCCACGAATCTGCTGCCGAAGAACCATGTCCAGAAACCTCTGACATCTCTTTTCGTTCTTTTACCGATCTGTCCGCGGGCTACCTTCAGAACAGTATTGTTCGTCTTGTTTACCGGGATCCTGGTGCAGATTCCGGCGGAATCCGCGTAATACGGCTGATCATTGATCACTACAGGACGGTTAGTCGCCACTGAACTGTCTGTCTGGAGGAAGTACCAGTTCCCATGCCATTTGATCCCTTTCTGGAGTCTGTGGCTTTTTATTATGACGCAGCGGCAGTTCTTCGGATCGGAATAGTAGAGCTTCTTTCCCCACTTATATACACCTACAGCGATCTTTCCATCACTATATGCGCGATAATAATTTTTGCCGACCTTGAATATCCTGCCGGCCTGGATCACCCCGCCCTTCTGTACATAATAAAACCTGCCGTCCCATTTAACGAAACCTGCATTTCTACGATATACGTTCGTCTTAGGGTCTTTGTAATAATACTTGCCGTTTACTCTGACCACTCCGACAGCAGGCTGCGCAGTCGTTGTCTGTGCGGTCTGTGCCTGTGAAGTCTGAGCTTCTGCTGTGCCGCCTTCTGCAAAAGCAACACTGAATGTCATCGAAAACGCCAGAAGTAATGTTATTAACGTTCTTCTTGCTCTAATCATATGTGTCTTTCCTTGTTATCTTGTTCTAATGGACCTCACCCTACTCCAGTTGGAGTAAAAATGCTTTTTACCTACGGTCTTGTACGTGCGGACCCTGACGTAGTATCTCTTCCCTGCAGCAAGCCTCTTTACGCTGTTGTAGTTATTATTATAACCCTTAAAAGTAGTGATTTTGTTGTTTTTTCTGAATTTTGAGTCAGTTGATACCTGCACCTGATATCCGTTTATCACGCTCGAACTCATCTTTTCTCTCTGCCTCGCCCATTTGACGGTCACTGCCCTTCTCGCACCTGCGATCCCGCTTATTCCCGTACCTTTCGGCACGATACTGTAAGCTACAGATCTCGATCCGGAATAATTGCCTTTAAGTGTGGCCTTGACCCTGTATTCTCCGACATTTCTCCGTCCTCTCGAATAAGTCAGGGAATACTGCGATGCCGGCAGCCTTGTCCCGCCGTCATATACCGCAACAGACGGTGTCTGCACCCTGTTGTTCCACGCAAATGACTTTCTCGACAGTACAATGGTCGGAGATATATTTCTTTGTGTTATGCCGAACGAAGCGGCACCGGACCCTCTGTAATTACCTTTACATGTTATATTCACATATCCGGTGCCGGTGTTCACATTATTGGAATAAGCAACTGTATAGTCGATCCCGCCAGTGAGCGGCCTGCCGACGTCTCTGACAGTCACTCCAGGGGTTATGGCACCTCCCGTGTAGCTGAACGATGAACCGGACAGAGCAATCGCAGGCGTGATCGTTTTCGGATAGATGGTGAATGTTATTCCGCTTATCTCTCCATAGTATTCACCTATTCCGATGATAGTCATTCCCGCCGTTCCGGCATTCACATTATGCCGATACTGGATTTCGTAATCGGTGCCCTGCTCGAGGATCTCTCCGTTTACGACTACTGCCGGGGACTGTGTCTTGGCAGATCCATCGTAAGTCCTGTTGCTTATGTCCGAGACTGTGGTGGTGATGCCCTGTCCCGAGATGCTGCCGCCGCGCCGGTGAGTTGGATCTTCAGGGAATCTCGGGCATCCGTTTCCGAAGTATACATCCCTGCCTTCATCTCCAAGATCTTCAGAAATGGAGCTGAGATAATCGAATATCTGCTCATTGCTGTAGTCACCATGCCCTGCCTTTGCTATGGCTGCCGCCGAGGCTAGATAAGGCGAAGAGAAACTCGTTCCGCTGTCAAAACCGTATGAGCCATTGAGTTTTGCAAGCATGATGCTGCTCCCCGGTGCCGCGAAATCCACAGCCTGTCCGTAGTTCGAAAATGAGGACCGTTCTTTTTTTGCTGTGATCGATCCCACGCAGACAGTCGAATTGAGCTCTCCCGGAAATTCTATGACTCCCGGAGCATCCATGTCCCTGTTCTCATTGCCTGCGGCACATATGATCATAGCTTCATAGCTGCCGAACAGATCATCGCAGTATTCCATTTCGGATGAGTCATCGATATATCCGCCGAGAGACATGTTTATTATGTCAGCGCCATGTTCTTCAGCATATCTGACGGCATGAAGGATTTCCAGATAGCTTCCTTCGCCTTTTGCGTCCATGGCTTTGATCGGCAGGATGCTGACGTTCGCCGGGGTGGATTCGGCAATGACACCGCAGACTTCAGTACCGTGGCCATTATCGTCGGCCGGATCATTGTCGTTATTGACAAAGTCTTTTCCGTCAAGTATGGTCCTTCCGCTGAACACCGGATGTGCTTTCTGTATTCCGGAGTCTATTACGGCTACTGTCACCGGTGCATTGTTTTCTGCCAGGGTCTTCTGGTAATTCATTCTCATGTATGAGGTTCCCCAGCCTTTTTCGCCGGTGTATAGCTTCACCGGCAAATCTACAGATACCGCGTCTTTGCCATACCCGGATACAAGAGCGTCATATGCCTGCATAGCAGACTCCATGCTGTCATAGCTCAGAAGGTAACTGCCTTCGAAGTATACGGCTTTGACGGCCCCGTATGCATCGATCACTTCTTCCCTGGGAGCTGTTAGTTTCAGCCTCTGGCAGGCGAACCTCGAAGTAACTTCCACCTTGCTTTTTCCCGATCCTTCGGCACGATAGAGGCCGCTGTCTTCGAGCGTGTCTATGATCTCCTTCTGTTTTTTTGAGGAGCTTCCGCTGCCCGAAAGGATGTCTGATACCTCTTCGCTCACTTCTTCCGTTGCGAGTTCGGCGGAGTCGTCTTTTGAAACATCTATGGTGAAAAAGGCTTCATTGTCGTTCGCAGCGTCCGACTCTTCGGAAAGTTCCTCTATAGTTCCTGCGACAGTGACTTCGGTCGGTTCGTTCGAAGTGTTATCTGTATTTTCTGTATTTTCTGTATCTCCGGTGTTTTCATCTGTTTCACTGCTGTCTTCGTCATCTTCATTGTCAATGCCGGCGTATGCCGGTGCTTCCGGCTCTGCGCCTGTATCCGAAACAACAGTTCCGCCGGTCTCTTCTCCGGCAGCAGCCGCTCCTGTTTCATTTCCGGAATATACAAAAGAAGCCTCCTCCGTTGCAAAGCTCATGAACGGAGTGGCTATCATGATTGTCATTATTAAAATCGATATCGACCGGCCGACCTTTTTCATGTGCAGAGTATACCCAGCAGGGGTTATCCTTTCGATATATTATGGTCACTATGTTATTTTACAGACTATCACAGAAGCATTGTCCCTGCATCTTCCGTCCACTGCCCTTTTGACAAGATTCGTTACTATGTATTCGGCCGTCCGGTCTTTTGAATCTTCGAGTATATCCCTGAGGACTTCTTCGCCGAGTTCGCCGGATAGGCCGTCGCTGCATAGCAGCAGTATATCTCCGGGCACAAGCTTCTCTGTCGCGATGAAGGCTCTTGGCTCGGTCCCGTCCTCAGGCACCATCCCGAGATACTGGAGAAGCTCACCGGCATCTATGCTGCGGTAGCTTTCCTCTTCCGGGATGATCCCCCTGTCGATCAGCAGCTGGACCACGCTGTGGTCTCTGGACAATTGCGTGAGATCTCCGTTTCTGAACAGATATACCCTGCTGTCCCCTACGTTCCAGATGGTCGCCTGATCACCGGATATCACTGCTCCTGCCCCTGTAGTCCCCATATTACGGGCGTCCATGT
>JAFRGQ010000005.1 GCA_017433725.1 Lachnospiraceae bacterium | reverse complement strand
CCGCCACTCACCTCTACGTGCTCTGTAGTGTGCCAAACCTGCAAAAAAAGGATATCAGAAATTCAGAATAGTAGAAAGGGCGAAAGCACCTCGGTTTTCATGACCCCATCGGTGCCTTTCGCCAGAAAGGCAGAAAATAACTATGACAGAAAAACAGGCAGCGAAACTGGCTTCTGACCTCTTTGACGAGGGGCTGCGTGCCAAAGACGCGGATGTTGTCGCAGAAAAGACAGGTCTCACGGGCCCGGAACTTGAAAAGATTATTGATCTGCTTGCGTACTATGGTTCTATGGAATTTTATGAGCATTGATTATTGAAATGACGGTGCAGTATCGTCTTTCGCGGCAACGATTGGAATAACGCCGCTACATGTTCGTCTTACAGCGCATCGATTGCAGCAGCGTCGGTACATGCTTTTCTTTCGAGGCAATGAAAGCGAAACGCGGGGAAACTTGTTCCCCGCGCAATTATGTCAGCGAATTGCCGACAGTACGTGCATATTTCGAAGCTGCCCGTCCCGGATGCCGTCATTGACCGAGTAGGCGTGCTTTTCGAGATCGTCGCAGATCGCTTCCGTCAGCCCCTGCGCATGCAGCTCATCTGCGATATCCTGTGCAATCCCCTCGATGACAGCGGATTTTTCTTCCTGCATCGACGGTTCATTGTTCGTCGTGATGAGCCACTCCATGAGAGGTGCGTTGACCCTTAGCTTCGGCAGAGCGCGCATAGCCCTGAAGCTCCACTTGTAATATGGCTGATATGCCTTGTTCAGGAGGAAAATGACAGCCATAGCGTTCTTTACATATTCTGTGACGGCAAGCTGTGCAGCAGCCTGCTCGCCGTGGCGGATACAGCGGAGATAGTTATACTGGCCGGACTGAGCCATAAGAAGCAGATGTCCGGCCAGTTTTTTTCTTCTCACGTCCTCCGGATAGCTTGACAGCTTTTGGCGAATCCTCGTCACTTCTCCAAAATTATCAAAAAAAATCTTTCCGTTCACCGCTTCGGCCAGGTAGGATTCCGGGAGGGACAACCACTCCATATCGGTCAGCTCGCCGGTCCGACTTCCGATTTTTTCCTCAAAATAGTCGGAGATCCTCAAGACGCCGTGCCTTGCCCCTCCTACCGGTTGAACCAGGGAACGCCTGAGCCCCATGAATTCTTTCGGAAGCTTAGCATAGGCTCGCTCAAGTCTGAAAGCCGTGCGCCTGTCGACAATGTCTTCATCCGGCAGAAAGAGACAAAACCCCGGTTCAAAATCATGATCGCGGGAGGTTTCATCGTCATAGCCGAAGCATTCCGAGCCGCTTCCGGTCAGCCCGGCGGCGAGATAAGGCAGAAGTTCCGGAAATTCTTCCCGGAGCATTGCCTTGCCGTAAGTTTCATAGTACTGTTCGGACAGTTCCAAACCTTTCATAGAAGTCCTCATTTCTTTATTATCCAGATTCAAACGCGGCTCGCTTTGTCCTCTGATCCGAATCAGCAGTAGACGTATCGTTCTCAGATTCGTTCCTGCAGGAACCGCTTCATTATCAGATTTGCTCCTTCAGGAGGAGGCTATGTCCCAAGATATTGATTTCAAGTCGATTTATTATATCCGGTCTCAGCCCGCTCATTCAGGTCCTGGGCAGCCAAAAAATAACCGTAGTATTCAAACGTCGGTGCGCACTTCTCGCACACGAACGCATAATAACCCATATCAGGGATTTCACCGTTTATCAGAAGATCATAGGCTTTGTCGAGACACTCATAGATTTTAGCCTCGCCGTCTTCGGGACTTAGCATCGCTGCATAGACGTCCGCCATGTTCAGGTATGTGATGGCCTGTTCCAGTCTGCCGTTATCTACCTTTGCCATAACCTGTAAGGCTTTGTCATAAAAGCTGAGCGCCTCGTCATAGCGGTTCAGTGCGAAAAGATTCAATGCCATGTTATTATAGAGTCCGCCGAGTAGAGCGCTGTCAGTCCCTTCAATGGACTCATATATATTTCTGGCTTTTTCAAATAGTACCTGCGACCGCTCCTGATCCCCAAATGCATTGAAGGCTGTCGCCGCATTCACGTATGTCGTTCCCGCACTGAGCGAACCGTCAAGACCGAGGGTGCTTAGGAGGCCGAGAGCGGAGGCTGCATTTTCAAGAGATTTTTCTTTGTCGCCCGTTTTGCGGTAATGTCCGATCAGCTCATTGCGGAGCATGAGCTGCCCTCGCAGGTCGTGACCGAGTTTCGCCTCCTCCAGCCAATAGAGGAGATGCTTCTCGGCACCGGCATAATCACGCTGCGCCATGTATTCATTGAGCCTCTCAACAATACGCGACTGCGGGACGGGCCTGACTTCCGGTGTCACCCCGAAGGGCTCCTCACAAAGGGGACAGCGCGGTTCAAGGTAATCTTCCGGATGTATTTCAAAACTGCTCATAATCCTTCTCCTGTAGTTAAAAGAAAGCTTCCCACATCCGTTCGCGCTTGTCTGAAATGACGGCTGAAAACTCTATGTGGGAAGCTAATTGTTTCATCTGAAAATTCGAAAAATGAAGCTTATCTCAGAAGCTGCATACTCGTGATTTAGGACGCACCGTTACCTGCGCTTCAGCCAGCCCATGATGTCGGAAACGCCGCGGAAACGCTCGTATGTGTCTCCCTTGACAAGGACCAGAGTCGGAGCGGACATAACGCTGTATTTGCGCACCAGATCCTTGTGCTCGGACGCGTCGACCAGCGTGTACGGAATGCCTGCACTGTCAAGCATTGCGGTCGCCGCCTTGCAGTTTGGGCAGGTCGTTGTCTTAAAGAGCAGGATCGACGGGTCGGCTCTGCGAGTCTCATTTCTTGCGTCTACGTTCGGAATTGTATCCATAACTACGTTGACAGGCTGTGCATCTGCGGCGGCATTTACTGCCTCAGTGGTAGTCTTACCGGGCTCTTTTGCCGAACTTACGTCGCTGCGAATCTCACTGCCTGCGGCGGCCTGTATTGCCGGCGTATCGACCGGTGCCGGATTGGGTCCGTTGTGCAGAAGTCTTGAGCGTCCGATATTGTAAACTCTGCGGTCCTTATATTCCTGAGCCTTGCCGTCGTTCCAATTCTGAACCGGACGATAGTAACCTGTGATTCTGCTGTAAACTTCCGTAGTGCAGCCGCAGATCGGGCAGGAGAACTGTTCGCCGGTAAGATAGCCGTGGTCCCTGCAGACGGAATATGTCGGGGACATGGTATAGTACGGCAGCTTGTAGTTCTCTGCGATTTTCCGTACGAGATTGGCAGCTGCTTTCCAGTCCGGAAGTTTCTCGCCGAGGAAGGCGTGGAATACGGTTCCGGATGTGTACAACGTCTGCAGATCATCCTGAATATCCAGTGCGGAGAAAATATCTTCTGTGTAGCCGACCGGAAGATGGGATGAATTGGTGTAGTACGGCGTACCGTTCATGTTCGCCGTGATAATATCCGGATACAGTTCCTTGTCATGCTTTGCGAATCTGTAAGTCGTGGACTCAGCCGGTGTTGCCTCCAGGTTGTACAGGTCGCCGTACTGCTCCTGATAATCGGAGAGGCGCTCACGCATGTGGTTCAGGACATCGCGGGTGAAACGCTGTGTGCGCTCATCGGTGAGATCAGCGCGAAGCCAGTTGGCGTTCAGACCGACTTCATTCATACCGATCAGTCCGATGGTCGAGAAGTGGTTATCAAATGTTCCGAGATATCTCTTTATGTACGGATACAGCCCCTGTTCGAGCAGCTTGGTGATGACCGTGCGCTTCGTCTTCAGGCTGCGGGCAGCGAGATCCATCAGGACGTCGAGTCTGTGGTAGAAATCCTTTTCATCCTTTGCGAGGTATGCGATTCTCGGCATGTTGATCGTTACAACGCCGATGGAACCTGTCGATTCGCCGGCGCCGAAGAAACCGCCGGATTTCTTTCTGAGCTCGCGGAGATCGAGGCGGAGACGGCAGCACATAGAGCGCACGTCGCTCGGCTCCATATCGGAGTTGATATAGTTGGAGAAGTACGGTGTGCCGTACTTGGCGGTCATCTCGAACAGCAGACGGTTATTCTCGGTGTCGCTCCAGTCGAAGTCGCGTGTGATGGAATAGGTCGGAATCGGATACTGGAATCCGCGTCCGTTGTGGTCGCCTTCAATCATGATTTCAATGAAGGCCTTGTTGACCATATCCATTTCTTTCTGGCAGTCGCCGTATGTGAAATTCATATGACGTCCGCCCACGATGGCTGAAAGGTTCTTCAGGTCGTTCGGAACAACCCAGTCGAGGGTGATGTTGGAAAATGGTGCCTGTGTTCCCCAGCGGCTCGGTGTGTTGACACCGTAGATAAAGGACTGGACACACTGCTTCACTTCCTTCTGTGTAAGATTATCGACTTTGACGAACGGAGCCAGGTAAGTGTCGAACGATGAGAACGCCTGAGCGCCCGCCCATTCATTCTGCATGATACCGAGGAAGTTGACCATCTGGTTGCAGAGCGTCGAGAGGTGATTGGCCGGTGAGGAAGTGATTTTGCCCGGAACCCCGCCAAGACCTTCCATGATCAGCTGCTTGAGACTCCAGCCCGCGCAGTAACCTGTCAGCATGGAGAGATCATGCAGGTGGATGGCCGCACTGCGGTGTGCCATGGCAATCTCATCGTCATAAACTTCGCTGAGCCAGTAATTGGCTGTGATCGCACCGGAATTGGAGAGAATCAGTCCGCCGACGGAATATGTGACGGTGGAGTTCTCCTTAACGCGCCAGTCGTTGATCTGCAGGTAGTTATCGATAAGGTCTTTATAGTCGAGAAGAGTGGAGTTGACATTGCGGACCTTTTCGCGCTGCTTGCGGTACAGAATATATGCTTTCGCAACATCTGCGTAGCCGGACTCGGAGAGGACTTTTTCCACACTGTCCTGAATACTCTCGACATTGATCTGACCGTCGATGATTTTGCTTTCAAAGTCAGCCGTTACGTGGAGAGCGATCAGCTCAATGATGCTCGGATGATACTGCTTTTCAAGCGCCACAAAAGCCTTTGTGATGGCGTCTGTGATCTTGCTGATCTCGAAATCCGCGATCTGGCCGTCCCTTTTAATGACTTTGTACATATGAACCCCCCTTTTGTCTGATTGTTATATCTTGGCAGATATGTATGCGAAAGATAGTCTCTTGTCTGTCGGATTGTATTTTCATTAGTCAGGTACCGTCCGTAAGCGGCACCTGAGAGAAAGACGGCTGCCGTTCGGCAACCGTCTTATATACTATCACTGGAAGGTGATAAAATCAATATCTATTACGACTTATTAACAAAAACACAATATCTTGTGGTTTGGACGCTCGAAGGAGTAAAAATAGTGTCGATCCGTACCGGGAATCTGCAACTTTTGCCGCAGAACTTGTATGATTTCGGTACACCGCAGAATATGATATATGAGCTCATGTACTGCATGCACAATATAATGCAGAGCAGTGCGAAATTCAGTCTACACCGCGAAGGCTTACATAGTCAACATATTTCGATACGATTTCTGCGAACATCTGCATGCTTTCCTTGGAATGTGCATGCAGGTTTCCATACGGAACGGTATCCCGGTCAGTGAACTTTTGGAGGTAGTACTTGGAGGCTCCGGCAATCATTTGCCCGATTTCCTCGAAATCCTGTGTCTCATGGAGCTCTCTGACGACAGTTGTCCGGAACTCGTATTCGGTCGTACCCTGCATGAGAAGGTCAATGCTGCGTCGGATCGGTTCCAGGTCGACCCGGTCAAGACCTACTGTCTCGGCGTACCTATCCGGGCTGTTCTTGATATCCATCGCCACATAATCAACGAGATGCTCATTTAGAAGCTTTGCAAGAAGCTCGGGATGGTTGCCGTTGGTATCAAGCTTAACAGCAAAACCCAGCTTGCGGATTTCCACAATCAGATCATACAGCCTTTTGTGCAGGCAGGGTTCTCCGCCGGTGATGGCTACGCCGTCCAGAAGCCCCTGACGCTTTTTGAGAAAGGCAAAGAGCTCGTCGCTGTCCATGCAGGCGGGTGCCGAGCCGTCCACGAGCTCGTAGTTGTGGCAATAAGGGCATCGGAAGTCGCACTGCCCGAGGAAAACCGTGCAGGCGACGTGGCCCGGATAATCCAGAAGGGTCATTTTCTGCAGGCCGTGTATTTTCATGGGAAATCCTTTCTTACTATCTGAACATGAATTTGCGAGCTGCAGCATAGCCGATACGAAGATACAAAGGTCTGACCGCGCGGTCCGCTTCCTGAATGAGGTCCATGACCTTGAGTCCCTGCGGACATACTTTCTCGCACTTTCCGCAGCGCACGCACTGTGTTGCAAACGCCGGTTCTCTTCTGAGAGCTACAGTCTGCATGTATTCTTTGTGGCCGGTGGCTTTGTTCTCGGCATACATTGCGTTGTAACATCTGAAAAGTGCCGGGATGTCCACACCCTTCGGACATGGCTGGCAATAGCGGCAGCCCGTACAGCCTACCTTAGTGCGCTCACGGATGATATCGCAGATCTGTCCGAGGAAGGCCTGATCTTCCTCCGTCAGCATGCCGGGACGCATTCTGGAAGCAGCCCTGATATTTTCGGCAATCATCTTCTTGGTATTCATGCCGGAGAGCACGCATGTGACGCCGGTCTGGTTCCAGAGCCAGCGGAAAGCCCACTCAGCGGGAGACCAGCCGCGCTCATTTTCTGCAATGAGCTTTTTGGCTTTATCGGGAAGCAGATCTACCAGCTTACCGCCGCGCAGGGGTTCCATAATGATGACCGGGATGCCTTTCGCTTCTGCAGCCTCGAGACCTGCTCTGCCTGCCTGTGTGTGTTCATCCAGGTAATTATACTGGATCTGGCAGAAATCCCAGTCATATACATCAAGAATCTTCAGGAACATATCAGTCGTTCCGTGGAAAGAGAACCCGATATTGTGAATTCGTCCGGCCGCTTTCTGGTCGTCGATCCATTGGCGGATGCCGAGATTGTCAAGATTTTCCCACTGGCTCACATCGGTCATCATATGCATAAGGTAATAATCGATATAGTCAGTGCGAAGCCTTTTCAGCTCCTCGTTAAAATACTTGTCAATAGCGGCGCTTGTGCGCACCATATATTGCGGGAGCTTGGTGGCAATGTAGATGTCCTTTCGGACGCCGAGCTCCTCCATGATTTTGCCTACAGTTTCCTCACTTCCGGGATAAATATATGCTGTATCAAAGTAGTTAACGCCGTGGTCGATCGCAAGCTTGATCTGGGCCTTTGTTTTCTCGTAATCGATGGATCCGTTTTTTTGCGGGAAACGCATGCATCCGTAGCCAAGGACGGAGATCTTGTTTCCGTAGCGGTCTTTCCTGTACTGCATAAAGGTACCTCATTTCTATCAAGAACGCCTCGGCGTTCTTGCCGCGGGTTTGTATCCCATGTCAGAGACAAGTTTCATTTTGCGCATTCATCTCGCGACTTAAGTCACGAGAATTCTGCGTCAGAGATTAAAAAAGTTGAATAACAGGGGCGTTGATTGCAAAAGTTCCGGCATTGATGTCAATATTCCTTAACTGATCTCTAAAAGCTCGTCGATCCTTGTTGCTTCGTCAGCGTAGCTCCCGGCTTCCGAGCGGAAGCGTTCCATGCGTGCATGCTGCTTTTCCGCTGATGTTTGATCGCCTGCCGTAGTATAGGCCTTGTAGAGTGTAGCCGCCTCGTAATAATATCCGAGTGCACGGATCTCTTTCTCCGTCTCTGTATGTTTTGTATCCGGATAGCAGTCATCGATCGCATCGCTTAAGATCCGGTAATAGTCCTCATACGTTACGCTGCGGATATAGTCGTCCTCATCCGCGTAGTAAAGCCTGTCGCTATCTTTCATTTCCGACATAATATAAATTCCCTGACCGACCAGAATCAAGGAGAGAAAGACGATAATTATCGTGAAGAAGATGCCGCCGGCACTGATTCTTTTTTTCTTCCGTCTTTTCATACGTCGTCACCTCCAAAGTATTCCTCATAAAATTCTTTTAAGGAGAAACTCTCATCCAGTGCGGCTTCTGCGGCAGATTCCTCAGCCTCACGTTCCGTACGTATAGCTGTCAGATGTTCTCTGAGCGTATCCTCGATGCGTGATTTCGACATGTTTTTCAGTTCCTGCGCTTCTTCGCTCGTGAATCCGCTGTATGTTACAAGCAAGGCTTCGGCCTGATTCCTGATGTCCTCGATAACTGCGAGCTTTTCTTCCGTGACAGATTCTTCATCGTAGTAACTGCTGAGAGGATTCTCATACAGAGAAATGATATCGGAAGACATGGACGTGATCGTATTTTCCAGACTCTTTTCCGATTTCCAATAACCGAATCTGTCGGTATTGCAGAGGTACATGTAGATATCGCCAAGGCTGCCGGCATACTTCATTACCGCTTCATATTCGCGGAAAGCGTCAACGCCCGAAAGCCTGTTGTTATAGTAATAAGTACGCATGGCGATATAATCCTGCTCCTCGATCATCTTATCAAGAGCCGCCCTGTGCACATGCGCCTGTTTGGCAGCTTCAACCCGCCTTCGCTCGTATTTGAAGTTCCAGGCGTTGCTGCTGAAAAAGGCGGCCACAATATTGAGGACGATCATGACGATGAGAACGACCAGATAGCCGGTCAGGTGACCTGCTTTCCTGCTCTTGGTGAGCACTTCCTCCTGTGTTTCGGTAAATTCCCGCTCATAGTGTTCCATATCAGCCTGATGCTGCATGGCCAGTGTGTTCGGAGCACCGCAATAAGTGCAGAATTTGTCTTCCATCTTAAGCGGCGCACCGCAGTGTGGACATTTCATTTGTTTTCACCTCCCGTCTTGGCAGCCCATTCTCTGATTTTGGATCTGTAGAGATAATTCCCTTCGTCTATGGATGATTCGTGGATTTTGTCGAGGTCGGATTTGCTGAGAGAAAAGTACTCTTCAAATATTTCTTCGGCTTCTCTCTGATATCCCCGTACCTTCTCTTTTTCCGCCGCCGTCATACCCTGATATCCGACGATGTCCGTCTCATAGATCAGCTGAATACCATCGTATAAAACAAGCTCGTAGTCGTATTTCCGGAAATCATCATCGAGCTCCCTGTTACGGACCCCGCAGACATTTGCGTAATCCATATAGTATTTCATATACATATAGTGCTTCCAGCCGCTTAAGACAGCGGCGCCATCCTGAGAACCGATTTCCTGTAAATATGCCGCAGTTGCATCATCATCCCCGGCGGCGTAGTATTCGTCGAGCTTCGGAAAATACTTTTCCTTAAAGGCCGCTTCCGCTCTTGCTGTCTTAGCGTCACCGCGCAGGAAACCGGTCTCCAGATATATGAAAACGGATGTGAGGCCCAGGATAATGATTGCGACGATCGCAAATATCTTCAAAGCCTTCTTGCCGGCGGTCCTCATACCCCGTCGGCTCTCCTTGCCCGACTCTTCTCCCAGTCTTTCCGTATCCTCCCGGATATCTTCCAGCTTTTCCATATATTCCCGCTCGGCGGCACGGGCGTTCATTACGCCGCAGTAGGGACAGTATGCATCTTTTTCGGTTATTTCTGCTCCGCAGTTTGCACAGTACATGAGATGACCTCCGAAAAATGAAATGTAAAGCATTTACCGCATGCAAACAGTATACCATATAAAACACCGTGAGAACGGTTCTTTTCGCGTGAGAGGCCACCTGACAGAGTATTTTTTGAGTCATACATAGAATAATAATCAGGGGTGTGATACAATTTTTTCATGATTAAGATGCCGAACGGTTAATTCGGTATCATTATTCCGAAAGGAAAGCGCGTTCTATGCTTCGAACTATCCTCTGTCTGTTAGCGGTAATCCTCTATTTAATAGTGTTCATTCCGATGCTCGGAATCCTGTGGCTGATCGGCAGGAAATACCCCCGATTCAGCGACATTGTATCCCTCCGCATGGTGCAGGGCATCTTCAAGATAATTCTGTTTCTCGCCGGTACCGGACTCACCGTGATCGGCAGGGAGAACATACCGGAACATGAGGCGGTGCTTTACATCTGCAACCACAACAGCATCTTTGACACTGTCATTAATTACAGCCTGTTTCCGGATGTGACGGGAATCGTCGCCAAGATCGAGATGGCGCGGGTTCCCCTGCTCTCCATATGGATGAGACGTCTCCACTGCCTCTTTCTTGACAGGGCAAATCTCAGACAGGGCGTCGCCACGATAAATGAGGCTACCGAAAATGTAAAAGCGGGTATCTCAATGTGCATTTTCCCGGAGGGGACATTCAGCCAGGGTGAGAGCGAGTTGGATATGCTGCCTTTTCATGAAGGCAGTTTCAATGTAGCCAGGCGAAGCGGTTGCAAGATCGTACCGATCGCAATAACCGGATCGGCGGATATATTTGAAAAAAACTATCCGCGTGTTAAGCGGAGGCATGTGACGGTAGAGTACGGGAAAGCAATCATTCCGGAGGAGCTCGGAAAAGAGGAGAGGAAGCGCCTTGGGGCTTATACGAGGGAGAAGATATATGAGATGCTTCTGAAGCGGAGGGAAAATATCACTGAGGATGAGAGAATAGCAGGATAAGAGCATTCTTCATTGCGCAATACTCGTGCAAGATGACACTCGTCTTCATAGATTGGAAAGAGGCGATAATTTATGGAAAACCCAAAAAACGGACTGGAGTTCCTGGATAATCTGAGAAAGAAGAGTGGAGGGAAGGAGAGTACCTTTGATGACTTTGCCGAGTATCTGGAGCAGAGGGCACGCATAAAGGGAGTTCCGATTCACGGACAATTTGAACTCACTCCGCTATGTAATTTTGACTGCAAGATGTGCTATACGCATTTATCAACGGAGCAAATGCGCGGCCGCGTTCCGTTAAAGACGGAACAGTGGAAAGATCTGATCCGTCAGGCATATGAACTGGGCATGTATCAGGCGACACTGACCGGCGGCGAATGTCTGCTATATCCGGGATTTGAGGAATTGTTTCTGTATCTTCACAGCCTCGGGTGTGAGGTCAATGTCCTGACGAACGGTGAGTTGCTCGATGAGAAATGGATCGGTTTTTTCAAAAAGCATATGCCTGCCGGTATTCAGATCACACTGTACGGTAATGATGACGAATCCTATGAAAAGGTCACCGGACGAAAGGTCTTTGATAAGGTTTTGAAGAATATCAGAAGAGTTTTCGAGGCCGGACTGCCGCTCCGGATAGCGATAACGCCCAATGTTTTTCTGAGAGATTCGATGACAGATACCGTCAGGCTGGCAAAGAGTTTATGTCGGGATGTAAGAATTAATACAGAACTGTTCGATCCGAGGGAAGATACCGGCAGAAGCGGAATTGATTTTGATTTGACTGCGGAAGAATATGTTCATATTTACCGCGCACTTCAGGAGATGGAAGGGCAAACTTGGAGAGAGGTACCCGACGAACTGCTCCCGCCCCCGGGTGGCGGATCGACTGACCGCACAAAACGCGGGGTTCAATGCGGCGGAGGTCGATCGGGTTTCGTAATAACCTGGGACGGTAAAATGTATCCCTGCAACCGACTGACGGAGGTTGAAATGCTGCCGCTCAAGGAGGGACTTGAGGCTGCATGGCAGAAGATCAATACCGCCTGCAATAATTGGCCGCGAGTGGCGGAATGTGATGGATGCTCTTATTACGAAGTGTGTGATAACTGTCCTGCAAATATGACGCAGTATGCAATTCTCGGAGAACGTCCGACTAAGATCTGTGAACGGGCAAGGTTTCTGGTTAAGCATGGTATACGTGAAATCGAAGAATGCAATTCATGAACGCCTCGGCGTTCTTGACGCGACATGCGGCGACAAGGCGCCTTCCACTGCGCATGTCTGCGATGAAGAATAAAAAGTATAAAAATTGAGTTGTAGAAGGATTTTCTTTGTGATAATATGTGTTAGATAACAAAGATAGAAGGATTGATATTGATATAAGGAGGCAACAATGAAAAAAGAATATTCAACGCCAGATGCAGATCGTCTTAATTTTGATTATTCAAAGTCTGTAGTCGCTTCGGCAGGCGGCAAGGATCACGGTGACTGGGGCAACGGCAGAGGTTGCGGAAGAGTAGTTACTTATCATGGCAGTTCACACGGCTGCAATCCGGACAAGAACTAAGCATATTGAAAACAAAGGGCACTTGAACTGCGGTTGAGGTGCCCTTCTTTAGTTTCGATAGAATGGGTTTTGCAGCCCGGTAATGAGCAGGCTATGCCAAAATACGGCTGTTGACAGGGAGGAGAAAAGCGCGTTGTATTATCAAATTGCAGACATAGTATTTGAATCTGAAATCGTCCTTCCGTCATTTGAAAATTTTAAGACAGAGCCAAAGCCTGCGGATGTCTCTCTGGTCATCTCGAAGGAAGAAGCCCCGCAGGGAATAGAGGTAAGGTCGAGTTATATAATACAGCATAAGATCGACGGGGGATGGTTCTATCATGCCGTCTTCGACGATCAGATGGGTCTTGTGGTTAGTGATGACTATAAGTATCTGAAATTGGTTGGTCAAAGAACATATTCGGAACAAGCAACGGAAGATATAGGATTTGATGAACCGTATTCTTTGGAAGAGGTTCTGATCCGTATGGCTCTGGAATGTCTGCTGGTTCGACACGGATATGTCTCTCTGCATTCTGCCTGTATACAGCTGGAAGAGCAGGCCATAGCGTTCAGCGGACCGTCCGGCACAGGAAAATCTACCAGAGCAGAAGCATGGAAAGAAGCGTTCGGAGCAGAACTGATAAGCGGAGACAGGCCTCTGATAAATGTAAGGAATCTGGAGGTATATGGCGTGCCGTGGGACGGAAAAGAAAAGTGTTTCCGAAACGTGCATTATCCGCTTAATACCATAATTGAGGTCCGGCGGTCGGAAAAATCGAATTATATCAGGGAGATGAGCCATGAACAGAAGCGGAGACTTTTGTATCAGGAGTGCTTTATCCCCATGTGGGATACCGAAACGGCGGTCATCCAGATGGCAAATATTGCGAAGCTGGCTTCACGTGCTAAGATTCTGAGAGGTTTTTCCGGACCCGATCCGGAATCAGCTGTAGAACTCAGAAAAGCACTGGAAATAGGAGACTATAAAAAGGAGAAAACTGATATGAAGGCTAAAGATGGTTTTGTATTGAGAAATATTGCAGGTGAGCAGATTCTGATGCCGACTGACGAAAATATCGGAAAATTCAAGGGGACGGTCCTGCTGAGTGGTGTGGCTGCTTTTATATGGGAAAAGATGCAGGCGCCTGTTTCCAGAGATGATCTTCTCACTGCTATCCTCGATGAATATGAGGTGGAGGAGAGTGTTGCGGCAAAGGATCTGGATAATCTGCTTACAAAACTCGATGAGTATGGCGTAATTGAGAAAGACTGAGGTAAATTCTATGGTCAAGCTTTCTCTTGAAGAGTGGAGACGCCTCGCTGAGGAAGGCACAAAAATCCCTATTACAACAAGCTTGACATCACTCAGCATGGAGCCGCTGATTCGCGTTTATAAAGATCCTGTCACTTTCGTTCCTATTGAAAGAAAGCCGATTCCCGGAGACGTTGTTTTATTTAAGAGAATGGACGGGGCTTATGTCTGTCACAGGGTATATAAAACTCTTGACGATGGTCATACGGTCATGACCTGGGGAGATAACGCAGAGCATCCGGATGCTCCGATCCCCAGGTCTGCCGTTTTCGGCCTTGCGGTTTCCTATGAGAGAGATGGAAAGCTGCATATACTTGACTGTGACGAGCAGCGTGAGAAAGGGCTCAAATGGCTGAGCAGCAAGTGGAAAAGGCCTGCATTTGTCCGATACAGAAAGCTGCGGCAGAAAATCGGTGATGTTAAGAGATCTGTTTTTCCCGACAGATCTTGATAATCGTCGAAACGTTCGAATCAGAATTTTGCGGGATTTTGTCAGCTGACGCGAACCTTAAGCTTCGTGTCGGGTTGACGTGCGGAAACCGGATAAGACTATTCCAGGTTCCTGATCGTGGCAGTTGCGTCGTCGCCGAGTTCGATTACACGGTTGCAGTAGCGCAGCATGGACCGTCTGTGGGTGATGATGAAGATGGTCTTTCCGTAACTTTTCGTTATTCGTGAGAGTATCTTTGATTCAGTTTCTTCGTCCAGCGCGCTTGTCGCCTCATCCAAAATGAGCTGAGGCTTGTTGCGGATGAGCGCCCTGGCGATGGCGATTCTCTGGGCTTGTCCTTCCGATAGTCCTCCGGCTTTCTCTGTCAGTCTTGTGTCGAGCCCGTCTTCTGTTTTCATTACAAATGTATCTGCATCTGCCATACGAAGTGCCTCCCAGAGTTCATCCTCGGAGGCATTTTTTTTGCCCATTCTCAGGTTCTGTGCAATCGTACCGGAGAGCAGAGTATTTCCCTGCGGTACATAAGATATAAAACGCCTGGAGGCGGGCTGTGCACTCTCTCTGTTCCCGTGTTCATCGATGTACTCAACGCTGCCTGCATCCGGTTTGAGCAGTGAGAGAAGCAGGCGTATCAGAGTAGTCTTGCCCGCACCGGAGTGTCCGACAATGCCCACTATATCACCCGGCTTTACGGAAAGAGTCAGGTGTTCCAGTATATTTTTCTTCTTGTCGTAGGCAAATGTCATATCTTTTATTTCCACCGAGACCTGTTCGGGAACAGAAGTCATATCCTTATAGTCCTCATTTTGTATATCCACGATATCCGTGATGCGTCTGGCAGAGATGAGCATCCGGTAGAGTTCCGGTATAGTCGAACCGAGTGAAGATATAGAACCTTGGACCTGTGAGACCAGAGACAGAAAGACAGTCATTGTTCCGTAAGTGATCTGACCGGTGGAGATCCGGTATGCACTCCAGCAGAAGGCCACCACATAGGCAGTCCTGTATACCAGGCTTATGAACCCGGACATCAGGGCACTGAGCCTGGAACTGCTCATGACCAGACTCATACGCTCACTTCTTATGGTTTTCATGTAAGTCATGTTGTCTTCTTCTAACTGGAAGGTTTTAACAACAGCGATGTTCGACAGATTTTCCTGCATGAAAGTTCGGTAAGAAGATTCTGTGTCGCGGAGTTTGTTGTAATAATAACCGTATTTTTTGCGATAGAGCAGTGCGCATATAGCACCGACAGGTGCGACGAACAGAGCAAAGATCGCCAGCCAACGGTCAAAATAGAAAAGAATGCAGAAGGATATAAGAAGCCTTAAGCCCATAATAATGGCGGATGGAATAATTGAAATGAGTCCGGACGAAATCGTGGAAATGTCTGTGGTCAAACGCGTGACGATATCACCGCTATGGTACTTCGAAAGCTCGTTCCATACTCCTGTCTGAATCTGGTCGAACATATCACAACGCATACCGAACTCAAATTTTTCGCTGATATAGGAATCGAATATGTCCGCTACAGCTGAGAATAGAATTGTAAAGACGGCAGCAAGAATCATGTATGTGACATAGGTCCAGTTGAGGGAGCCGGAGGTAGTTGCATCAATTATATATTTACTGACGATAGTGCCTGCGAAGCCCATTGCAAGTGTAAATGTACTGATAGCCAGTTTCACTGATAATTGTTTTGCATACGGTCCTGCCTGTGAGAAGAGCCAGAAGATGCTGGCGTAGGCCAGATCCCGCTTTCCGTATAATTCTTTGATTTGTTCCCAGTATTTCTTCAAAGACGTCCTCCTGTGTCTGCAGTGTGAGTGATTTTCCGGTTATGAAAAAGCAGAGACTTCCAAATCTCAACGTGATTGTATATAATAATAGCATGATTGTTCAATTATAACACTTATAAGGAGCGGATTTCATGAGTTTTGAGAGCATTAATACATACTGTGATAAAAGTATGCTTTATACACTGAAAGTACTGAAAAGACTGCATCTTGGGAAAACAGTCAACGCTTTGCTCAGAAGACCATTTTCAAAAAAATCGGATTTGACATATTCGATGGCACAGGAAATCATGCATAATGCGCATCCGAAACTAACGGATAGTAGTGTATTTATTGAACGGGATGAGAACTGGAACAAAGGGGAAGTGCATTATAACCTTACTGTTGTGATTCCGACGTACAACTGCGCTGATTATTTAATGAGATGTCTGCGGTCTTTATTAGCGCAGAAAACAGAATACAGCTGGCAGGCTATCGTTGTCAATGACGGGGCTACGGATGACACGGCACAGCGGCTGCGAAGGTTCGAGAAGCATCCTAATATCAAAATCATTACGCAGGAGAACAGAGGACTTTCCGGTGCGCGCAATACAGCTTTGCACTATTGTTCATCAGATTATACATTGCTCTTGGACTCAGATGATTTGCTTGCCAAAAATGCAATACAGAATCTGTTAAGCTATGCATACGCCAACGATCTGGATATAGTTGAAGGGAATTATCTCAATTTACAGGATGGTAAGCTTCACCGCGATTCGGAGTTCCATAAAACGGAAATAGTAGAGTCGCCTCTGTATGTACTCACCGGATTCCCATGGATGAAGACTTTTAAAACAGAACTGTTCCGTACGATTCAATTCCCGGAAGGGTACTTATATGAAGATACAATAGTTTCTTTTCTGATGTATCCTCTGGCAGGGAAATGCGGAACGATAGAGGATGTCGTCTATTATTACAGGAGACACGGCGCAAGCCTTTCCTTTGCCTCTAAGGGCAGGCCTAGGAACATCGAAACATTCTACATTGCAGAGTTAATGTATGATTGTATGAAGCTGCAGAACATAGACCCTGCTCCTTTATATGAATTGTTCCTCTCGCATGTTCTGCTCAGCGGAAATAGAATGGCTTATTGTGAAAAACAGCTGCGGGAAGCCGTTTTTGTAGGATTCTGCGAGCTGCATGAAAAGTATTACTCAAATGCTGAGAACTGTTCGAAAGAGAGCCTGGAAATCCGGGAGTGCTTATTGAATAAAGACTTTGGGAGATTTGATCTGTTATCCAGACTGAATTAAATCGCAGCCGGTTATACAGATAGCTGACAGAAATTGAACAGAAGTTGTCGCAATAAAACGACGTCACCGCTATATAGCAGACATTTGCAAAAAGCATTTGCGCTATAGTGGTGACGCCTATTGCGACAACTTCTGTTCTTATTTTATTTCAGTGGGAGAAGTCTCAACATCAAAGATCGTGGGTGTATCAAACTTATCTCAGTGTCGGTCCGATTTCCCGGTCTAAGCTTCTACTTCGCGGCAACTGTATATAATTCGTCTATATAATCGTCACCTGCATGAAGCGAGTTATACTCCATATAATAATAATCGGACAATAATTGGTTGTCTGTAGTGCTCTCGAACTCTCCGCTCTTGAAATCCCGGTCATAGTATTTTCCGGTTTTTGTACGTATCGGCAGCTCTTCATGAAGATCAAGCACTGTTTTGTAGTAAGCAGATAACGGAAGTCCGGCAGCTTTGAGGGTCATCGGTACAAGGTCGGTCATGGTTGCATAGTCTGCATACGAAGTCATTTTTGCATTGAAGTTTGACCAGATCACGTAAGGAACAGTGCTCTTATTGAGACTCTCATCATCAATCGGTCCTTCTGTATCATTCGGTAATTCTGAAATAAAGGCAGGCGCATGATCACCGACCATACAGATGATAACGTCCCGCTTGCTGTCCTTGAAATAATCTGTCAGATCTCGAAATGCTTCCGCTGAAGATTTCATGCTGCTCAGGAACTCATCAACATCGTCTGTGAGACCTCCGAAATCAGTTTTTACATGAACCGTATCAACTGAAGGCTCATTTTGTTCATACCCACCATGATTCTGGAATGTCAACAGATACATAAAGCGGGGACCTTCTCCGCCTTCTTCGTAGTGATCTGTAAGATCATGGTAGTTGTCCGAATCAAGCCATTTTCTGTTGCCATAGCTGCTCTGATATTTGAAAGCGTCTTCCCCGAGATAAATATGATCGAATCCAAGATAGGGATAAGCGATATTTCTGGAGTAGTTGCCGGCGATACCGCAGTGCATTGCAGTAGTTTCATATCCAAGGTCTTCCTTAAGAAAACGAACGATACTGTTTTTGAGCTGTTTCTCCGGAAGGAAGGTAAATGGAGCGGAGCTACTCAGCAGATACCTGGAGTTCGAACTCAATAATTCGAACTCGGAGTCATTTGTTCCTCCGCCTACATTGGCGACAGTTGCGTGTCCGTAAGATGCACCGTCAATATCTTTGAATGCTTCCATTGGATCGACATCAGCTTCGAAATTCACACTGTAACTAAGGTCGCAGAAAGTCTCGTTCAGAATCAGAATAATATCAGGATATTTTTCGGAGCTGTTCTTCTCAGATTTCAGCTTCTTAATGGATTCGACATTGTAACCTTCCGGCTCAACGACCGGGTTTTGTCTTTTCTGAAGATCATACACTGATTCATACAGGAATCCGCCGGTTTCGAGTCCTTCTGTCCAGGGCGCCCATCCGTGGGAGCTGGGGTCAACTTTTTTATATCCGAAAATGCTCGCAACCGTGCACAGCACTAACATTACAAGAGTAAAACTGATCTGAAATATCTTTTTATCTTTATTGAAGACCTTGCCGGGAGTAATAAAAAGGATTATTTCCGCGAGAATGGCAAGTGCAATAATTGTAATGTTAATCACTACGATACCGATATTCAGTTGATAGCCGGACATTACGTTCGCTGCAGTTTTTGCATTTGCAAATTCGCTGAAATATAGTGGACTGCCATGGAATTTGACTACATAGTAGTCTGCGATTGACCAAACCCAGAATATGACAGTCGTGAGTGTCAGTGAAATTTTCCAGTTCCTGATTAGTAAAGTGAGCAGAAGATTCACACTCAAAATGACCAGAGTGTTAAATAAAGTAGCAACGATGCTCTGCCTGCCGAGGCTTTCGAATGTCTGCAGACCGCTGTAATTCAGAATCAGATTCTGCATAAAAACGATGACCAAAAGAGCAAACAGATTATAGGGGTTATTAATGATCTGGGCTCTTTTGGTGATATATATGATCAGGCTCTCGGACAGAAAGAAGAGGGTATCAAGCGCGTGTAAAGCAAAGGCTCCGAGAACAGATGCAATAATACCTAACATAACAGGTAAAGGCACATTTGTCTTCGATATTATTGTCATAATATAACTGTCTGTACCCCACCTGCTGTAAAATCTGACCATTAACCAGGAGACGAGCAGTATATCCAGGATAATGTACTTCTTGTGAACGAAAGCAAATTTCGGATGTGTGACATATTTTTCAAGAAGAAAGACGATACATGAGCAAAAGATGCTTGCCCCAAGGACAAATGCAACAAGTTTTAAGGAAGCTCGGCAAAATAAAATACCTGCCGATGCGATGCATAAAGATAAAAGTATAATTCTTTTCATAATTCACCATCTGAATGTCAGTTTTAAAACATGTAAGCTGTGCCAAATCTTGAGTAACCGTTTATAAAGAAACAGTTTAATCAAAGAGTTCCGTTGAAAAATATCTCTCTGCTGTATCCGGAAGGATAGTTACTACTTTTTTACCCTTACCCAGTTTTTCTGCCATGACGATAGCAGCAGCAACATTTGTACCGCTGGAAATTCCGCACATGATACCTTCCCTGCTCGCCAGGTCTTTTGCAGTTTGCAGGGCCTGTTCGTCTGTTACGATATAGATATCGCCGTAAATGTTCTGATTAAGAATTTCCGGGACAAGACCATCGCCGATACCCATCTGTACGTGCGTGCCGATCGACCCTCCTGAGAGGATAGCTGCATTTTCAGGTTCAACAGCCCAGATCAGCATGTTCGGGTTAGCTGCTTTCAGAGTCTCGCCGATGCCTGTGATCGTTCCGCCTGTTCCGATACCCGAGCAGAAACCGTCTGCAGGACAGCCAAGGTCTTCCAGAATCTCGTGCCCGGTCACATCGCGCTGAACAGCAGGGTTTGCCAGATTTTCGAATTGCTGCGGAACGAAAACATTGGGGTTTTCTCTTTTCATCCGGTCTGCAGTAGCGATGCATTCCTGTATGCAGGCGCCGATATCGCCGGCATCATGGATGAGCAAGACTTCGGCACCGTAATGATTGACCAGTTTTCTACGTTCCTCGCTGACAGAGTCAGGCATAATTATTATAGTTTTATATCCGCGGACAGCACCGACGAGAGCCAAGCCTATGCCTTGGTTTCCGCTTGTGGGCTCAACTATGATTGTGTTGGGATTAATCAGCCCGCGTTCCTCGGCATCGAGTATCATATTGTAAGCCGTTCTGGTCTTAATGGATCCGCCGACGTTCAGACCTTCAAATTTCACATAGACGTCTGCCGCATTTTGCGGAACTATGTGATTGAGCTTAATCAGTGGAGTGTGTCCCATTGCTTCCAAAATATTATTGTAAACCATATCTATCACCTGTATATCGTCAGAATTGTGTATAATACACCGGTTAATTATAGCTTTCTTTCAAAGCTGTTTCAATATATAATAAATAATAATAAACCGACATTAAAATATGGTGGAGGCACATATGAATATTTTATACTTAATCGCTTATCGATTAACAGACAAGGATACCAGAGATAAAATCAATGAAGATTCTTACAGGTTCCTTAAGTGGAACAGTGACTGTAAGGGAATGAATCCGCAGAAAAGATTTATCAGATGCTGCAAAGAACAGGAATTCAGAAATGTTCTCAGATTTCGATTGGTGAACGGATCACATGTTGCAAGTCTGATTGGAAAGATTGGATTTCTGTTTTCACCGGCTGACAGAAGCGTAGAGATTATGGGTGATATTAAAGGGGGATTGATGGTCTCCCACAGATTCAGTGCTATTTTCGTGAAGTCTGCAGGAAAAAATTTCAGAGTTGGTCCGGGTGTTGTTATCGGCAGAAATGGGAACGGATTCCCGACAATCGGAAACAATGTTTACATTGCTGCCAATTCAACTGTTATCGGTGGTATTGAAATCGGAGATAATGTTATCATAGGTGCAGGATCTGTTGTGACAAAGGACGTACCGTCTAATTCGGTTGTTGTAGGAAATCCTGCCAGAGTGATTCGATCTATAGAGGAAAAAGATTTAAAAGAAATCACTTGAGCTGTGAATTCGATGAATATACAGGGGCTGTCACAAGCAAAAACCACTATACATAGCAGATGTACTTTTCTGATTTCTGCCATGTATAGTGGTGAGAATGCATTGCGACGGCCCTTTTTAAAATTGTGTTATTTTTTAATAATGCCTTTCAGGATGTTCTTTCCCTTTTTTGACATTTTCTTTGATAGATAGAAGAGCAAACTCGGTTTCAACACTGAGTCATAAATACGGGTTCTGTTAAAATATCTGAAATCCCTTAAACTGCGCGCGTCTTCTATATATTTCTTATATTGTGCATACGTTATATCGGGGAATAAACTGTTAACATTGTTGGATATCACACTTTTTATATCTGCAATCTGCGCATCACTCAATTCGCCGAGAGAATACTTGTTGATGTATTTGTCCGCGACACGGCAGACAAAGAGCTGAGACGTCAGATACGAAAGGGCTCTCTCCGGCGTGGTGCTGGCTCTTGTGATACTGTTCTGATTATAAACATAATAATAATAGACTTTATCTGTTATATATACTTTTTCCGCATGCATTATGTAATGCATCATGAACAGGTAGTCTTCCGCAGTTCTGACGTCTTCATTGAATGTATGACGAATCTTCTGCCTTTTGAACAGGAAGATCGCAACACTCGGAAACTCTTTGTCAATCAAGATCAGCTGCATGGCTTTTAACTTGCTGTCCAGAGGTATCAATCCCAGATTTTTACTGGAAGAGCTTTCTTTCATTTCATCTCCGTAAACGCTTCTGAATTGATATCTGATGCCATCAAGCCCGGGATTACTGTTCAATATGTTAACCAAATCAGAATATAGATCCGGAGAAACATAATCATCGCTGTCAAGAAATCCTAAATATTCTCCGGATGCATGTTGGATTCCAAGGTTTCTTGCGGAGGAAACTCCCCCATTCTCCTTATGGATCGCTTTAATTCTGGAATCATTCAGTGCATATCTTTCACATATATCCCATGATGAGTCTTTTGAACCGTCGTCAACTAAGATGATTTCTAAATTTTGATATGTCTGATTAAGAAGACTGTCAATACATTTTTTTAACTGATTCTCTGAGTTATATATCGGAATAACGATACTTACCAGTGGGTTGTTCATGGGTAGACCCTCCTTATATGTCTCTATGAATTATGATTATCTTAATGACTTAAATACAGGCGTTGAGTACAACTCCTATGCATTCTGCGTGGCAGTTCTCAAGAAAGTGCAGACCCCATTTTGCATCTTTTGGAAGCACGGTATCGCTTTTTATGACCAGCAATGAAGCATCTGCATATTCGGCAGCTTCCATTGTCTCCATGTCGGCAGTGGTTGCGCCGGGAAAATCCAGCAATAGCAATTCGTCTTCAGGCAGTTTATCTGATCTGTTCCTGAAATCCGGGTAACTATCAATCAGCGTTACTTTCCATCCTGCATCAGATAATTCTTTTTTTAAGCCCTTTGCAAAAGTTGTTTTACCTTCTGCCTTCCTGGTACTCATAATCAGCATGCTTCTAAATTCGGAAGCTTTTAAATCCTCGATGATCTGAGATGAAATGAGTCGCAAATTCTCCTGATAAGCAGGTGTTTCAATCAGTTCCGGATTTTCTTTTATGAATAATCTGGGAAGGTAACCTCTGTTTCTCAACTTCCAAAGAATCGGGATAGAGCCTTTTCTGTTCAAAAATGGAAGGGATCCAAATGTCTTTAGATTCAAAGAATTATTAACATCAGATTCTGAACTGATTTCCTGTCTGGTAAATGCAACGAGTCCGAGCGCTCCCATCCCAAGGAATACTCCGACAAAGAATCCGCCGGCTGCAAGCAGACCTAAAGGGAGCCCGTCAACAGATTCTTTCACTTCAGCCGGAGTACCCTGTGTGCGTAATTCTATGGGACCTGACACGGGTAACATAATATCCGGCAAGATTTCCAGAGTCGCGTCGAGTGCATCCAATACTTCATCTTCATCTAATGAATCGGAATACAGTATTCCGAGATTAGTTCCCGGTGTGAAGGACATGCTCATCGTTGTGCTGAGGGAATCGGTGCCGAGTTTTTCTTTCAGAGCGTTCCTGAACAGCTTAGTATCGAGAATGCTCTGCATAGACGTAGAAATAATGTCGATGTTGATTCCTGAAGCGTGTCCGGTCAGTGTGTAATTGAATTCAAGGGATTTACCGGGCTTTATACCATATGTAAAAACGATATGGGAGGAATATGTGCGGGTTGGCGGTTTAAGGGCAACGGCACCGAATGTACACATCAAAACTATTGATAACAGTAAGATAGCCGGCCAGAATACCTTGAAAAACCTGAAGAATCTGTTACATATTGCAAGTAGATCAATATAATCATTTGAGTTTCTATTGTCCATTCATTTTTCCTATAGCTTTTGATTAATGGAAAATATTCATGATTGTATTATACGTTTAGTAAAATGCGTTCAGAATACATCCTCCGAAATTATCTGATGCATCCTTGAGGTTCTTGTAAATTGCATCAATTTTTCTTATGTCAGTGGTGTTCTCACGAATGATGAGGTATGTCTTATCAGCCAAATCGCTCCAAATCGATAAAGCGGTGGCATCGTCACCGGATACTCCGCAGATTATCACGGCATCTTTAGAAATGCGCATATCCTTTATGAGTGCAGCGACGGATTCGTAACTGAAAGACATCCCTTCTTCGAGTGATTTTACAACATCACATCCATGTTCATCATCGTGCACAATTAAATCCGAAGTGAGTGGATTTTTACTCAGCACGCTCATGAGTTTGCCATCCATATAAAAGACATCAAGCCCCGAATTGACAAGAACAGAAACGAGTTCCTCACATACCGTATGCTTTCCCTCTGATCTGCCTGCAGATGTAAAAAGAAGAACTTTATTGTTTTTCTTTAAGATATTCTGCTTAATGATAAAAGATAGTTTTTGTATAGCATTGATATAAGCATGTTGCTTAGGTCTTTTTTTTCTGAATATGGACTTTTTATCTGTCTCGATATCCTTATAAGGAATAATTTGTATTATGTCATCTCCATACTGTCTGAATACCTCGCCGAGACCTTTATATTTGATTGGCAAAACATATAAAATACACAGCGGCATGAGTACCATGAAAAACCCGGCAAAAGCCAGAAGCGGGGCAGGGAGTTTTGAATTCTTAATGATTTCGCCGTCCCTGGGTATTTCAGGTCTTTGGACAATCGTTATTTTTAAATCACCTGAGACATCCCCGGCCAGTTCGTAGAAATTATCAACAAGATAATACATGAACATATAGGATGACTTTGGATTGTTTGAAGTGCATTCTATAGAGAGCAGATTGGTACCGGCAATAATCTGGGTAGAAACAGAAGCATCATGAATACCTGATGTTTCCTTGGCTTGTGTCATAAATGCATCACTATTAAGCACTGTAGCAGCAGCATTAGCATATCCGATTCTGTATCCGATATTTTCAGGAAGCGAAGCCATTCCGCTTTGTGTCACAGAAACAAGGGCTTTTGTCGTGTAAATCGTACTGACAGAGCGGTCTGATAAGATGGTTCCTATAAGGAAGAACACAATACCTAATGCGATTCCCATCCATATATTTTTAAGCAGATAGTGAAGGAGGTATCTTATATTGATACCACCCCACCTGAAGTCCTGTTCCATAAAACTCCTTTATTCCAGAACGATGACCACAAGAAAAGTAATTGCCGGAACACTTGTCGTTTCGCTTGACAGAGTGTATTCAACTTCATAAACGCCGGGATTACTTGTGTCAACATTTGACCGTACTGACAAATCATAGGGTGTCTGCACGGTTACCAGGTCATTGGAAGACTCTTTCACATACCGCATAGGATCGAACGTAGCGTTGCGGCTGCAATATACAACATATTGAGTAAGGGTGATATATAACGGTGATGCTTTATCCCTGACATGAACGGGAAATGTATAACTCACTGAATCCCCAAAGTTGTTGTCAACACTTGCTGTGAGAGAATAGTCTCCCAAGTGTGTAAAATCTGTAGTGTCTCCGGAAAATTTAAGCCTTTCAGTTATATCACCGTCTATTTTGTCCAGGGCAAAAAATTGCTCTCTTGGTATACTCGATTGATTATCAATTTGATAGAACAACAGGGGGCTGTTGAGATAAATTCTGGGTTGTGCATAATCGTCAATGACCATCTTTCTGTTGAACTCTGAACTTTGCCCGTCACTGTCGAAGACAACACAATTATACGAGGCACTATTGTCTTCGCCAAGAGATGAGAATTCACCAATCATTATTTGATCTGTAAGATCGCCGTCAACGTCATCTGTGGCGGTTAATCCTTCCAGAAGATCGTAATAAGTGAAATCACTGTTGACATGGAGAACCTTTATAGAGTCCTCGATTACCGGAGGGCTCGATTTTGTCACCTTCGATTGTTTCATTTTTAAGTAAGCAAACATCCCTATAGTAAGAATAAGAAGGAGGAGCAGCCCTATTTTTATATACTTCATTTTTCATCTCTCCATTACTGGCATATAACAGTACCGTAGTCGGAACTATCATCGACCAGAATCGATAAGTATACATTATCGTCTCCCAATATGCATAGAATAATAGTACCAGGTATAATAATATATATGTAGATGCGTTCTCCTGTTTTATATTCAGAAAAAGTCCTATTCCCATAAGCGCAATCATGGAAATAAACAGCGCTGTTCCTAAAATTCCGGTTGAACAATAGATAAAAAGGTAGTTCATATCGAGTGACGAAGTGGCGACGCCGAATCCCCCGACTCCTCCAGCGCTTTCATCTCTGTAAAAGCACTGGTTGTCTACATAGCCCATACCGGTCCACTTCGATCCGATAACTCCGACCCATTTTAGATTTTCCGAGACGTTCAGGCTTCGGTTGGAATTGCTCCAGACATAATCCCAAAATCCCCCTATGAAGGTTGCCGGCAGTATTATGAATACCGAAACAATAATTATGGCAAAAAGCAGGAGCTTGGATCCTTTGGTCATTCGATCACCCTGAAACAGACTGCACATAACTTTTCCGCCGGCATACATGCCCAAAGCGATGAGTGCTGTTCGGCAGGAAGTACAAAATAATATGTACAGTAGAAAATATGTAGATATTAATAATATCATTTTTTTCTTTGAGTGATACAGGGTATAAGCAGAGATTTCCTTTTTAATGAAGTGCAGACTGACTATTGCACAAAAACAGGTATTGCCCGCGAAATTAACGTGCATAAAGCCAAAAGCATTCTTCATCCTCTCGCTTCCCGAGATGCCGCTTATTACTGCTGCTGGATTAAGACTTAGGGAAGAGGTATGGGTAAGTACCTGAAGCAGCATGACAAGGGTCAAAGCGGCGCCGGATGTTATAAGGTATTCGTCAACGCATTTATATGCGATCACTTCATACACTCCGCCAAAGAGCATGAAGATATACATGACCATAACAATCCGGTGCTCTGCGTTCCATGTCTTCACATGGGAGTTATCCAGTACATATCCCCACACAATTGTGTAGAAGATAAATATGAACATGATTGCAAGCACATGGTTGTTCGCTGGTTTTTCCCGCCGTAAAGCAATATCAGCTAAGCAATATGCAATAAAGATGAATTTTACTTTCGTGACAGCACTTGCCATCGGTGAATCTGTGATGCTGAGAACCATACAGAACACCATAAGGAAATTCACTGCGAGAAAGCAATATTTACGACTTATCAGTACCATTTATTTCAAAAATAACGTTTCCTTTCCGTGTTTCAGGCACCACAGCACATAGCCGTATTTTATAGAATTCTTTTTTCCCGGAACGATATCGGTATAGCCGCATAGCTCAATAGCATTTGCCATATATCTCTGCCGCATGGATTTATGGATATACTCGACAGAATCCTCGAGACTGAATAAGCGGCTCTCTTTTATATAAAGAACTTCTTCGATGAGTTTTCTGGTCAGGAACACAGCAAGCTCTTCTTTATATATACGGTCAGTATCTAATTCTTTTATAAGAGTATATATCTTTTTTCTCAGCGTGCTATTATTCCCTAATAATGAAGGCTGCAGATTTCTGGAGACTGAGCTTTCATTAATTCTATATTTATAAATCTTTTTTGAATAGGATAGGATTGTTTTGGCATTAATGTAAGCGTGTACCATAAAATAAGTATCTTCGCTCATGATCAGGTCTTCCGGGAACAGTATTTCGTGCTTCAGCAGAAAGTCCCTTCTGAAAAATTTTGCCCAGCATGTCCATATGGTAGTATGATTGAAGCCAAAAGACTTGGCTTTTTTTTCAAAATGAGCGAAGCGCAGGGCACTTTTCACAAGAACCTGAGAGGGTACATTGACTGGAGTATTTGTCGAAGTAACATCGTTGATGTTTTCATCTAAAACTGTCCCGTTCCCGTCAATATTTACAAAATCGAAGCAAAATATATCTGCGTGTTCGAGGATTGACCACGAATGTGCTTCCGATAGTGCATTATCTGTAAGAAGGTCGTCCGAATCCAGGAACATGATTAAGTCACAGGAAGCATGGCGGATACCTTCATTTCTGGCGTGGGAGACGCCGCAAGGACCGAGGGTAAAGGCGTGTATTCTTGTGTCCTTTTCTGCATAATCTTTACATAGATTCCAGGAAGCGTCCGTAGATCCGTTTTCAAGAAGCAGAACTTCATCGTCCGCATCTAACTGCGGGAGAACAGAAGAGAGACAGCTATCCAAAAACGGAACGGAATTATGCACGGGAATCACAACTGATATATTCATACAGACCTCCATATATATTATAGTAGTATGATATTGCAAATTCAGGTGAATTTCCACAACTTGTTTATTTTTTTATTTTTACAGTTTTGAATTTTGTTTATGCTTATTTTGTGATATCCTTATGAATTAATAGATAAAATTGTACAGTGCAGTGATTGTCTGGTTCATAGAGCTCACATTTTTTGCTGGATTTCAAGTTTCCCTGACGAGATTCAGAGTGATTCGGATAAACGGCACATCTGTAAATAATCGAAGAAAGGATTCACACGTTAGTGTGATTGGGTCAGGAATGTATACAAAACAAAGACAAGGTTGGTCAAAACATATAGAGCTTATTATATTTGATTCGATTATTCTTATCCTTTCGTACAGGCTGGCTTTTGCCCTGTATTTTCAATCATTCACGTACAGCCCGGGGACGGTTCTTCGAAATGCAGCCGTCACCATATTGGCGTCTGTATTCATCATTTCAGTGGTGACGAAAATTCACGATAATGTACTGGGTCGGGACGGCTTGATGGAAATGGGACAATGTATGCTGGAAACAGGCGCTGTTTCGATTCTTATAATTCTGTATTTTTTTGTGGTACGAAGAGATATAGAAGACGCACGCGGCATCATAGCTTATTTCTTTGTGTTTGGTATTTTCAGCCTGTATTTTCTTCATCAGATATGGAAAGCTATGATGCACAGTATTTTGGGTGGCGAAAGATTTAACCATCATCTTCTGATCGTGACGGACAGGGAAAATGCGTATGTGGCAGCGGATAAGATTCGAAGATATGCACCCGGCAAATACACGGTCGTCGGCATCGTACTTGTTGATGATGATTCCTATGTGGGATCCACATATCTTGATATTCCGGTCATTTCAGACAAAGAACATATTGAAGTCAGCATACAGGACAAATGGGTGGATGATGTTTTTATCTTCACGAAACCTGAGAATGCGCTATCGGAAAATACCATGCTGAATTTTTCGGCTATGGGAATCACGACGCATACGCGGTTAGACATGCAGTATCAAAGACATTCTGAGTTTGCGATTGAACGATTTGCTGAGTGTATCGTTGTTACGGAGAATATCCATGAGGCCAATCCCGGAGGTCTTATTTTGAAAAGGCTTATGGATATTGCCGGAGCAATCGTCGGACTGTTCTTCACTGCACTTATAACACTGATTGTAGGACCGATCATTTATTTTACGGATCCTGGACCGATTTTCTTTGCACAGGTTCGAATCGGAATGAACGGTCGAAAATTCAAGATGTATAAATTCCGTTCCATGTATAAGGATGCAGAAGAACGGAAAAAAGCCCTTATGGCACAAAACCAGATCAAGGGAAATATGTTTAAGATGGACAATGACCCGAGAATTATCGGGAGCGGTCCTGATGGGACAAAGCATGGCATCGGATGGTTCATACGAAAAACGTCTATCGATGAGTTCCCGCAGTTTTGGAATATACTGAAGGGTGATATGTCTCTCGTCGGGACGCGTCCGCCGACACTTGATGAGTGGGAAAATTACGAACTTCATCACAGAGCACGCATGTCTTTCAGACCCGGTTTGACAGGATTGTGGCAGGTCAGCGGCCGTAGCGATATACAGGATTTTGAAGAAGTTGTCCGTCTTGATCTGGAATATATCAATAACTGGTCTATAGGTCGGGATATATGGATTATCCTGAAGACAGCCGCTATGATCTTTACCGGATCAGGTGCAAAATGAGGTTTTGAAGCAACCGAGGCGTTCTTGATATCATGTCAGCAGACGCTGACCAATTAAGCAAGAAACAGGAAATTAAAGATAATACTATAAACAGTTGTAAAAAATGGATTAGGCAGGAGGTCACAATGGAAAAACAACATGTATTTATAGTCGGTTCAAAGGGAATTCCCGCGGAGTATGGTGGATTTGAGACATTTGTTGACAAGCTGGTACAATATCAGTCAACAGATGAAATTCAGTATCATGTTGCACGTCTTTCCGACAAAAACGATGAGTTTATGTACAAGGGTGCGAGAGTATTCAATGTGAAAGTGCCGGATGTAGGTCCGGGAAAAGCAGTTCTATATGATCTTATTGCACTGAATGCCTGCCTTGAGTATTGTAAGAAGATGGATTTTAAGCGTGCGCCCATCTTTTATATATTGGCTTGCAGAATCCGCCCGTTCATCGCATCCATTCATAAAGCCGTAGAGGAGCTTGGCGGAGTGCTTTATCTTAACCCGGACGGTCATGAGTGGAGAAGGTCAAAGTGGTCCTGGGCTGTTCAAAAGTACTGGAAGACATCTGAGCGCGCTATGATTAAAGACTGTGATCTTATCATCTGCGACAGCAAGAATATTGAGAAATATGTCCGTGAAGAGTACGCAAGGTATGATCCCAACACCATCTACATCTCCTATGGCGCAGATCTGGAGCCATCTGTTCTGGCAGACGATGATGAGAAGTTTACCGGCTGGCTGGATGAAAAGGGCTTGCGTGCGGATGAGTATTATCTTGTGGTCGGAAGATTTGTTCCTGAGAATAATGTAGAGACGATTATTCGTGAGTTCATGAATTCGTCGACCACGAAAGATTTGGCAATCATAACAACTGAGAATCAGGCGTTGTACAATACCCTGGAAAGAAAGCTGCATTTTTCGGAAGATCCCAGAATCAAGTTTGTCGGGACTGTATATGATCAGGAACTTCTTAAGAAGATTCGCGAACATGCCTACGCATACCTGCACGGACACCAGGTCGGCGGTACAAATCCCTCTCTTCTGGAAGCTCTTGCAAGTACAAAGATGAACCTGCTGCTCAATGTGGGATTCAATCGTGAGGTCGCAGGCCGGTCAGCACTTTATTGGAATAAGATCAAGGGAAGTCTCTCGCAGATGATCGCGGATTGTGATGCTATGAGTGAGCAGGAGCGTGCGAAATTCGGCAGACGTGCAAAGAAGAGAATTCGGGATGAATATAGCTGGAGATACATTACAGATACATACGAGAAACTGTTCTTACAGGGGCAGGAATAATTGCGTATGCTTTAGAACGTGTATAGAAGGTTGAATGTTTGAATCGAGTATTACTCAAGACGTCTTAAAGGAGGAATTGTATGGAAACGCTGTTTCAAAAGGCGAAAAGGTTAGGTCTTTGGCTGGGCTTTAAAAAACTGATCGGATATGAAGTTGCATTTTCGTGGGGCTACAGAAAAAGAATCAAGGGCAGGGAATTGTATACCGAGCAAGGACTGGATCAGCCCTTTACTTTAGTTCCCAATACGGCAAGATACTGGTATGCAGATCCGTTGGTCTGTGAATATCAGGGAAAACAGGTCGTATTTCTGGAATGCATGGACAGAAAGACGAATTTAGGCAGCATTGCGACAGTTGCGCTGACAGGCGATTCGATTTATAAGAAGAAGCCGCATCAGGTAATTATTGAGCCGTTTCATATGTCCTT
The DNA here is from genome assembly GCA_017433725.1 of Lachnospiraceae bacterium. Taxonomy (GTDB): domain Bacteria; phylum Bacillota; class Clostridia; order Lachnospirales; family Lachnospiraceae; genus Chordicoccus. The sequence continues at coordinate 97,649 of JAFRGQ010000005.1, read as the reverse complement.
CCCAATGACATTTGAATGGAACGGAGAACTTTATATGCTCCCTGAAACTGAAATGATTGAGGAAATCTGCCTTTACCGCTGTGTGGAATTCCCGTGGAAGTGGCGCCGTGCCGGCAGATTTCTGGAAGGGCACAAAATCGTCGATTCTGTAGTCACGGAAATTACAGAGGATGCTGTATATCTTCTCGGATCGGAATATGATCCGGTCAATCCGAAATTAACGCGATTTGTGCGTTATCGTCTGGTTCGTGAAAACGGAAATATCACAGCGGAGTGGCTCGACAGGGAGACAGAGGAATATACATACGAATCAAGAATGGCAGGTCCGTTCGTGAACGGAACGATATGTCCGATACAGAGAAGTACTCCCGCAGTGTATGGATTCTCGACAAAATTTATGGAATGGAAGGACGGACAAATCGGAGAGCTGATTCGAGAGATTCTTCCGAAGCAGGTTCAGTGCAAAGGAACAAGAAACAGATTAATCGGCACACATACATATAGTGCTACGGAAGATTTCGAAATTATCGATATCGAGTATCTTGTCAGGAAAAAGAAATTTAAGAAAAAGAGGTACTGGAAGTGAAAGTATTGCTTGTCAACAAATTTCATTATTTAAAGGGTGGCTCCGAAACTTACTATTTCGCACTCGGAAATATGTTAAAAGAGAGGGGAGTCGAGGTCATTTACTTTTCCATGAAGCATCCGGAGAATCTTCCGTGCGATCAGGAGCAGTACTTTGTTGACAACATTGATTATAACGGCAAAATGACTATTCCCGAGATGGCTAAGCAGTCTGCCAAGCTGTTATACTCGCTTGAGGCTAAAACAAAGTTTGCCCACCTCCTCGATGATGAGGAACCGGATATCATCCATCTCAATATCTTTCAGAGCCAGCTGACGGGATCTATCGTGGATGAAGCGGTAAAAAGGGATATCCCCATTGTTTATACTTCTCATGATCTTAAGGCTGTATGCCCGACCTATCTTATGATGAACCACGGTCAGATATGTGATGCATGTCTTCACGGTGATTATCTGCACTGCATAAAGACCGCATGCATGAAAGATTCAAAAGCCAAGAGCACTCTTGCAGTCATGGAGTCACTGGTCTATAAGATGAAAGGCACATATCGCCATATGGACCTTATTATTACACCTTCCATGCATCACAAAAGAAGACTAGAAGAGGCAAAAGTGACAAAAGGACCGATCCGCTATATGGCAAACTTCCTTCCTGTCGGTACTGAATTCAGAAACGGTACAAACGACGGAAAGTATTTCCTGTATTTCGGACGGTTAAGCCGTGAAAAAGGCGTGCTCACGCTCATTAAGGGATATGCTGCATCCGGCATAGAAAAGCCTCTCTATATTGTCGGACGCGGTCCTGAGGAAGAGGAAATCCGTGCACTGATCAGTGAACTGCATCTTGAGGAGAAAGTACCTCTTCTTGGTTTCAAGACGGGTCAGGATCTTAAAGATGTTGTGGCAAATGCACACTGTGTATGTATGCCGAGTGAGTGCTGTGAGAATGCTCCGTATTCTATCATGGAAGCACAGGCGGTAGGTCGTCCGGCCATTGTCAGCAGGAATGGCGGTCTGCCGGAACTTGTTACGGACGGAATAACGGGATATGTCTTTACTCCTAATGATGTCGACGATCTTGCCGAAAAGATCCGTATGATGGATGCAGCATCCTGGGACGGCGAGCAGATAGTTGAGATGGCAAGAGAAAAGTATTCTGCAGAGAATTATGTGAAAAAGCTTATGCACTATTATAAGAAGCTGATTGAATGGAAGAAACGTGGAAGGTAACGGGAATATGATACCGAAAGTTATACATTATTGTTGGTTCGGCGGGAACCCACTGCCGGAAGATATCAGACGATATATGGTTACCTGGAGAAAGGTACTGCCTGATTATAAATTAGTCAGGTGGAGCGAGAAGAACTTTGATATTAATACGGCTCCGGACTACGTGAAAGAAGCTTATGAAGCAAAGAAGTACGCGTTCGTATCAGATTATGTCAGGGTAAAGAAACTTGCTGATCATGGCGGAGTCTACTTTGACACAGATATTGAAGCTGTTAAGGACTTCAGCCAGTACCTTGAGGAGAAAAATGTCGTCCTGGGTTTTGAGAGCGACAGATTGCTTACAACTGCCTTTATAGCTTGCAGAAAACATGATCCATTTATTTCTGAATTCGAGCAGAGCTATCATACCCGTCATTTTTTGATGGATAACGGAGAACTGGACCTCACAAACATAAATGATGTACTTAGCGAATTTGCTGAAAGCAAGGGGCTTGATCTCGACCGTGATGAGTATCAGGAGCTTCCCGGTGGAATTGCAGTTTATCCCAGGGACTACTTTGCTGCATGGGATGTAAATCACTGGCATGACAAAAGGACAGAAAATACATGTACGGTTCACCATATGGCTTCCAGCTGGATAGAGCATGATATAAAAGGAAAGATAAAGTGGGGCGTGGTCAATTTCGCTCAGAGAGTACTCGGTGATAATGGCTACGATGCCGTTCGTTCAATATTGAAAGGAAAAAGACATTGAGTAATCTATCAGTCACTCCAACAGGTTATTATGCTACAGGGTCTTCAGCGATATATCATCTTCTGACGGAGTATAAAACAACGACAGCAGGTGTACTTGAGAAAAATCCCTGCGAGCATCTGCCTCTTTATATGCCGGATGGTCTATTCGATTTAGAAGACAAGCTGCTCAGGGGGAATAATATTCATCGCTCCGATGAGGCGCTCAACGCTTTTTATCAGGCTATGAGTGATCTTTACAGAAATAACTATGGCTGGTACGGTAATTATAAAGAACGATTTGGTCCGGCTTTTATGGAAGCTGTGGATGCTCTGATAGACGATCTTACTGAATTCACACTTCGGGCAAAATGGTATTACGATGAAGAAATGAAATTCTCAGTCAAGCATACTGCTTCCAGCGCGATGCACCGTCTGAAAAAAGAGCCATACAGCGCGAACTTTTTTGAAAACATCTCTTACAAAAAGAAGTACGACGACGGTCTCACAAGGTACGCGTTCCCGACAGAGGAGAAGTTCTATGCGGTTGCCGGTAAGTTTATACGTGCTTACCTGAATCTGTGTCGAGGAGGAGCGAAAGGCGTACTTTTACTGGATCATTTTCTTCTTCCGCAGAATCTGTTCAGATTGAACAAATACATTCCTGAGGAGGAACTTCGCGTAATTGTGATGAAACGAGATATCCGTGATGTATACGTAGAAGCTCGTCATCGTCTCGATCACTATGATGCTGAATCACCTGTCCCGATCAGGATAGAGGAGTTTGCAGCATTCATGAAGCGTGTCAGAGAGATTGAAAAACCGGAAGGTGATGAAAAACAGGTACTGCGTATTTATTATGAGGATCTCTTCGAAGATTACGAGGGAACAGTTTCAAAAGTGGAAGAATTCTGCGGCCTTTCTTCAGAAGATCACGTTGATATGGGGAAACATTTTGATCCGAAGACTAAGAATAAGTATATGAGACAGTACAGGCGTGCAACGAAATATGAGAGAGAAATACGTTATCTTGAGGACGCGGTTCCTGAATTGTTATATAACGGTTGACTCAGTATTCCCTAATAAAAAGAAGGATCTTAGATGATGAATAGAACAGATAAGAGTATAAAGAATTTATTGTTTGCATTTTTGTCACAGGGAGTAACAGTGCTACTGTCCTTCATGTTACGTACCGAAATGCTGCGTTCACTGGGGATTCTGCCTGCTTCTTTAAATTCTCTGTTTTCAGATGTCATCTCTACGTTATCGCTTGCAGAATTGGGAATCGGTTCTGCAATCGTATATAATCTGTATAAACCGCTCGCGGAGGGGGATGAGAAGAAGATCTGTCAGCTCATGTACCTTTATAAGAAAGCGTATATGACGATTGCGGCAGTTACTATGGCGGTCGGATTAGCGCTCGTTCCGATAATTCACCTGCTGATAGAAAAGGTAGATATTTCTCTGGGATATCTGCGAATAGTTTATGTACTCTTCGTCTTCCAAAATTCGGTTTCTTATCTCTTTTCCTATAAGATTTCACTTGTGCAGGCTGATCAGAAACAATATGTATACACCAATATAAACATGGTGTGTCGAACGGTCGGATCGATTGCGCTTATTATCATTATGCGCGTGACAAAGTCCTATTTACCGTATCTGATTGGTAATATCTCGCTGACAATCATTACGAACGCTATTGCTTCAAGGGCTGTAGATAAGAGGTATCCTTATCTTAAGGATGATGCGTCACTGCCTGCGGAAGAAAAAAAGCAGATTTTCACCAATGTAAAGAATATTTTTGTAAAGCAGATAGCAGGAAAGGTAGTTAACAGTACTGATAATATACTGATATCGAAGCTGGTAGGAACTTTAATGGTTGGTTACTGCGGTAACTATACGATGATTACCAATGTTTTCACAACGCTGGCCGACAAAGTCTGGGATTCAACGGAAGCAAGTTTCGGAAATCTGTTCGTGACTGCTGACGAGGAAAAGAAAATACAGGTTTTGAAAAGGCTGACTTTTATATTTTTCCTTTTTGCTCTGTTAGGTGGGGTAGGAATCTTTGCGTGCATACAGTCATTTATCATGATCTGGCTGAAAAGTGAGACGTATCTGATTTCTGAAGATATGGTGTTCCTTTATAGCCTGCTTCTCTTTACGACGATTACTTACAGACCCTTAAGTTCTGCTATGCATATGACCGGATATTTTGAGATCGGCAGAAACATTTCCGGTGTGAGTGCTGTTGTTAACCTTGTTGTGTCAATTATTCTCGGAAAAATTATCGGATTACCGGGAATATTTATCGGTACTTGCTGTACATACCTGATAGAGATTACGTCAAAGACATATTTCTTGTTTAACAGGTATTTTAAATCCAGCCCCGTATCATATGCTCTGCTGTGGATAAAAATGCTTGCCATATTCTGTGCGGACTGTGGCATTGTCCATGTTATCAGTCAGCATATTTCATATGGGTATATTCTTAAGTTTTTGATACTGGGTGCCATCAGTGTCGCTCTGGCTGCCGTATTTGTATTGGTGGTGTTTGCAAGATCCGAGGAGATGGATTTTGTAATGTATCTGATAAATGAGTATATGGGAAGGCTGAAGAACAGAAACAGAGACTGATACCGATTCGTTCAAATAAGCGTTCGGCAGTATCAGGGGGAAATATGAATCGGACAGAACGGGATGAAATAGAGATCATAAAGGAGGCCTTGAGCGGTGGTGCAGCTGATCTTTCAGCTGAACCGGATTGGTGGGCAATATATAAGGATATGAGCCAGCAGGCGGTGGCACCTCTCGGATATGAGATCTACAAAAAAAGAAAAGGTTCGTTTAATGATACCGATTTAGACCGGGAATGGTCACAGTCGGTCATTGAGCAATATAACAGTTGGTACATGTTGATGTACTGCCAACAGGAGCTGGTCAATCTGCTTTCTTCAGCCGGTTTTGACTTTGCAATCATGAAGGGCATGGCCAATGCCGTGCTTTATCCTGTACCGGAGCTCCGTAAAAGCGGGGATATTGATTTTCTGGTCAGAGAGGATGAATATGAAAGTGTTTATCAACTGCTTCTGGATAACGGTTACTCAAAAACTGAAGAACTTGATAAGGCTGAGTATCATGTTGTATTAACTAAAGACGATGTTGTTTTTGAGTTACACAAAAGACCGGGCGGCACAAAAATGGATGGCAGTCCGGAATCACAGGCGCTGATTGATTTCTTCAGTCAGGGACTTGACAACGTCGGGTATGTAGAAGTAGATAAATACTATTTTCCTGTATTGCCGACCCTTCAAAAAGGGATGACACTTCTGATTCATTTTGCGGGGCATATGCGCGAAGGGGTAGGAATCAGGCACTTGCTCGACTGGATGGTTTATGCGGAACATTATCTGTCAGATCAGTATTGGGAAGAGTACTTTTGTGCGGAAGCAGAAAAAGTGCATTTGAAGGATCTGGCAAAAGTCATGACAAAAGTTTGTCAGAAATGTTTTGGGCTCAATAATGAATTGACATGGTGCAGGGATGCTGATTCTTCCTCGTGCAGACGGCTTCTGGAATACCTGATTAGTGAGGGGGATTTCGGAAAAAAAGGTGCATTTGAGAACAGAGGCATAAAGCTTATGTCAGAATCCCAGGGACTCATAGGATTCCTTGGCAGGTTGAACTACAGCAGCAAATACAGCATGCCGGCAGCCAGGAAAAACCTGCTGCTAAGACCTTTTGCCTGGGTATACCAGATTATGCGATATCTGCATATCGGTTTAGTCAGAGGGAATCCTCTGAAAAAGCTCTCTCAGGACAGGAAAAAAAGTGATGAGATAAAGAATCTATTTGTTGATCTTCATATTTAGTTTATGCATATAAGGGCTGTCACATTAAGGCACAAAACCTCTATATACAACGGATGCTATTTGCAAGCATCTGCTGTATATAGAGGTGTAATTGCCTGTTGCGACAGTCCTTTAATTCTTTATCACGCAATACTTGTGACGTGAGTCTATGATACGCGTGTAATGTGACACTCATCTTCATTGTGAGTACGGCTTAACGAGTTCAATCTGTCTTTATTCTGTTGTAAAGATCTCGCGTTGTAGAGATGTCGAGCTTGTTTTGCTTCTGCATCTTAACGAGATAAGCACAAAGTTTACGGAACTTATCTGAATCCCATGACCATTCGTCGGTACTTTCAGAGTTGGGCTCTATACTATGGAACATCAAAGTAACGGCCCCTTTATAACGAATTGCTGTGTCTATAATACCTTTTACATATGCAAAACTGAGCGCGTTGAATACCGGAAAACTATAAATTACTCTATCGGGGCATTCCTGCATGAATGCGTACCCGTATGAAGTATGATAGAAGAGAGGAAGCGGTAAAACTTTGCTCGCTTTTCTGCACAATTCGCGCAACCGGGAAAGCTGCTCTTTCTTGAGACCGGTACGCATATATAAAATATCATTTTTGAAAAAGGGCGGGGCGTCAGGACTTACGAAGTCCTCAACGGGAAGTTTCGAATATGGGCTCGCAAAGCCCCATTTTCCATCTTCAGGGGAACCGATCCACGAAACAAGTTTGTCTCTTCCTGCCTTTACATCAGGTTCGGTATTGTCATGGGCATCGCCGTGCAGGGCAAGTTCAATTAAGGAACATCCTGATAATTCGACGACCTGCTCCTTAGTCATGGGCTTTTTATCTGTTGGCCAGGACTCAACAGGCATGGTGCCGTCTACATAAGCAGTCGCAACATTCAGAGTGACCGGAATGTTATGCGGTATCGTGAATTTTTTGAATAACCTGTAATTATCTTCCCGCCCATCGTCGAAAGACAGGCTGATGATCGCTTTATCCATCGTGCATACTCCTTGTTTTGTGATAAAATTAGTAACTTGTGTCTCCTTCACAGGGATATGTGAATGTGCGGAGTTTCAGTCGGCATTGCATTCAGCAATTGCTTTTTTGTACACATAATTCATATACTCGCATTTAGAAGTCCATGAATACTCTTTCAATGCGCGGGTTCGCGCCCGCTGGCCCATCTGATATAGTTTTTCATGATTTCCGATACATTCTTTCAGAACGCGTGCGAATTCTGCTATGCATTCGTCTTTGCTGTTAACATCGATCAGATATCCTTCATCAGGGCGGATCATCTGCCTGGCTCCTCCCTGATTCAGACTGATGACCGGCAGTCCTACAGACATTGACTCTAACAGTACACTGCCGGTAGTTTCACGCAGACTTGGAAAAACGAAAGCATCTGCTTCAGCGAACATGACTTGCAAGTCGGAATGCTCCACGAATCCCAGGAATTCTATTCTGTCGTCAATCTCGTAATCAGCTGAGAGTTTCTTTATGTGATCAAAATCACTGCCGGTGCCGCATATCTTTAATTTCCATCCGTCTGTGTCTTTTAATGTACGGAAGACATCCATAAGGAGCTCCAGACCTTTTCTGTATTCGACACGACCGGCCCAGATAAAGACGGTATCGTCCTGATTATCTTTGCAGACTTTTTCAGGAGCGCCGCTTATGTCATCTATGGCTAATTCTGTAAGGAGCTGACATTTGCCCTCATCCCTGACAATAGGCAAAATATACTCCATAGTCTCATTATTGGAGACGAAGACAGCGGATGCCGTTTGCATGGTTCTTCTGTATCCGGGTGTGGATGTCAGCATCCTGTTAAGAAGAGAACGGACTTTCTCAACTTTTTTATGATCCCGCACATAATACTGCAGAGCCTGCGGTGTCTCCTGTGCACCTCCGATCGGACCCAAAATGAACGGAATGCCCAGACTATCAAGTCTGCCTATGATGCGAAAATCGTTCGTGACCGCGTGGTGAACGATGTCAAAACGGTATTTCTTATGCAGCTTTTTTGCTACAGGTAATGCCACATATTGCCAGAGGTACTGATAAAGCAGAAAGTCAAATGTACCGTTCTTGTTCTTTGCTTTCCTCTTGTAATAGATGTTCATGAAATCCGGCAGATCGCAGTATACGAAATGAATTCCACGTATATTATTCTCTTTACAATATCTGTCTATGCCTTCTTTTCTGTCTTTCCGGATCAACACCCATACTTCATGATACTGACTCATTTTATACGGCCACATCCACCCGAGACCTTCATCGCTTCCGTAATATGGGGAACATGAAAAACAATCATATAATATCCGCATTTTTGAACCTCATTTGTTTCACGTATAGTTTGTTAGTATTTTATCAGATATGTATTTAGAAATCAATTTTTAACATATGGCGTTAGATTCAAGTCTCGCTTGATAGACTTACGTGGGACGAAAGATTAGCGTCAGAAGATACAATTCTGAACCGATTCGAGCGAATAGGAACTGAATCATATGCCTTAAAATCTGAAAGATAGAGAAATAAGAGATTTCCCTGATAAAAGATGCGTAGTATTATTAAAGGGAGATATCTAACTGTGATAACCAAAACGAGATTGGTAATTTTTACCTTGCTTTTTCTTGTCCGGAGTGACTCGAAAGGAGATATACTGTATGAGCAACATTTTAGATTATACAGAGTGGAGAGGAGACCTTAACTTTCGTGAGAGACCTTTCAATGATGTTGACAATCTCATATTATCCGAGCTGGCTTACATAGACCTGCGCTCGATTCTTCGATACGGTGAGCAGGATAGCATGCTGCTGTCCGAGGTATATCACAAATATGCGGAAATGGGAAAAAATCAGAGTTATCTGGTAAACAACCCGACTCCTCTTCTGGAGAAATGTGCCGGAACAGTACGCTTTGGCAACCTCATTGTCAAAGATTATGTTGACCTGCAAAGTCAGGGAAACCAATTTCAGTTCGCAGCTATGACTTTTGAACTGGGAGACGGCACAATTTACGTGGCCTACAGAGGTACAGACAATTCATTGGTCGGATGGAGAGAAGACATGAACTTCTCATTTATGGAGTCCACGCCGGCACAGCTCTGCGCCGCCGATTATCTGGATATGGAAGCGGAAAAGACAGATTCAATGATTCGAGTCGGAGGTCATTCCAAAGGCGGTAATCTGGCTATGTTCGCTGCTGCATTTTGTGCTGATGAGAACAAAGATCGGATTCTTAAGGTCTATTCCAATGATGGACCCGGATTTAATGAGCTGATCGTGGAGAACGAGAGTTATAAACATATTCTGGAAAAAGTTGATCTTATTATTCCGGAAGGTTCGTTGATTGGAGTTCTTCTGTTCAATAAGCAGGAGAAACAGATCGTACAAAGTAATGCAAAAGGAGGAGCGGGTCAGCATAACCCGTACAGCTGGCTCGTCGGCAAGTTCGGTTTCGTTCAGGCTGAAAAACAGTCATCATCAAGTGTATTGCTGGATCGCACTCTCGATGAGTGGTTGAAGAGACTTGACAGAGATAAGAAGAGGAGATTCGTAGATATTGTTTTTGATACGCTTGAAGCAACAGGTGCGAAAACTTTTTCACAGATTAATTCCGATAAATGGACATACTACAATGCTATTGCCAAGGCGGCAATGAAACTTGCACCTGATCAGGTCGGTACTGTTTTGGCAGTTCTCGGACAGCTCTTGTCAGTAGGCAAAGAAGTGATTATGAATGAAAGGAAAGCAACAAAGCAATCCGGAAAGAGTGTGGATTTGTCTGAGAAACCCGGTGAGGAAACGCCCGTAAGTACTGAATTGACAAAAAGAAAAGAACATATAGCAGATGTATAATGGATCAACTATATTCGCAATCCGTGGGACCCATTTCACGCTTCATACTCATATAGGGCGTGCCCCAGAGGTCATTCCTGCCACTCGAGTAAGCTCAGTGGCAGAATGATACCTGGGGCACTGTAATCGAAATTTATAATAGCGTATGTCTAAAAGAAGATGTCACTGAGCTTTTTGGATGATTTGCATTGCAAGCAATAATGCGACGTACCAATTGTGCTTGATTAGCCAAAGTGCGACCTTGTTCTTTAAACTCAGATTATCGAGCGTCAAATTCATTCTGGCTTTTTTTACAGGCTTACTTTCCGAATAGCGTCGGTACTGCCTGATCTTATCTCTGAATTTCATATCTTTGATTCTGCCGAGCGCCATCGCAATTTCTGCGCAGGAAAGTACAAAACTTCCTTGATACATATAAGAGATATCGGGATGACCTTTTTCCAGGAACTCTTTATTTATCTCTTCCCTTTTATAGGCCAACTGTATCTTGTTATCCACCAGATATCTGAAATCTCCACCAAGATAACGATGAATTGCACTGTCCTCCCTCTGGTAATAGCAGTATTCCGCTTTATCCGTCAGGACAATGACATTCGCCAACAAGGCAGCTCTCACGTCAAAGACCAGATCCTCCGCTACTTTTATCTTTCTGTCAAACTCCATTGAATTATCGGCGATCAGTGATTTCCTGTAAAGTCTTCCCCATACAACAGTGCCTCTGCTGAAGTCATCGTTTCTGAGCCATGTTTTCATATCTTCATATGAGTAGCCTATTTTCTGCTGAATCCAGTCAATTTTGCCCTGCTCGTCAAGTACGCCCGTTGTTTTATTGAATACCGGAGTTTCCTCCGTATCGCTGACGGTCACTCGTCCTCCTGCGCAGATGTCTGCATCGTGTTCCTCCGCTGCGGTCAAAAGATTTTTCAGACAAGCAGGTAAAAGCCAGTCATCCGCGTCAACAAATGTTACATATTCACCTGTTGCTTTCTTCAAGCCTAAGTTACGGGCGCTTGACACACCGCCGTTTTTCTTATGAAATACGGAAACACGATTGTCTTTCAGCCTATATTGATCACATATTTCCGGACTGCTATCTGTGGAACCATCATCAATAAGCAGAATTTCGAGATCTTTATATTCCTGAGAAATAATACTATCTATACAACGCGAAAGATAGGGTCCTACGTTAAAAACAGGAACGATTACTGAAATCACCGATATACCTCCTCATCTAATATAAATTAAGATTGAATCAAATGCCTAACGCATAGAATCCGATCCCCTCATACTTCCAACCGGCTTTCACAAGCATATTTTTCTCCGAAACAGCCTTCGTAAAGAAGTGCGTGCCGCCATTTGGATTGTATAGCCTATAGACCGGGACTTTGCTGCTGTCCGTGCATGAATAGAATGCGATTCCTTCCATCTTCCAGCCTGCACCTGCCAGGGCGCTGCGCTCGGTATCGGAATACGTGTACATATGCAGCCCGTTATTGGGATTATAGGACCTATATACCGGACGGGATGAAGTCTTCGGCTCATACCATGCAATGCCCTCATATTTCCAGCCGCGGAGAGTCAGAGTGTCCTTTTCATATGCACTTGTCGTGAAAAGATGATCGCCGGTTCCTTTGATGTCATAGAGCCTGTAGACAGGTACGCCTGCTATGACTTTTACCGTGCAGGTGGCTTTCTTTGCTCCGTCTTTCGTAGTTACCGTGACCTTGACCGTGCCTGCCTTTACGGCCGTAACCTTGCCATTCTGATCTACTTTCGCAATCTTCGCATCTGCGCTCTTCCATGTGACGGCTTTATTGTTTGCTCCGGAAGGGATGACCGTAGCCTTGAGCTGTGTGGTGGTTCCTGCGTAAACAGTGAGATTTGTTTTGTCAAGCTTCACGCCTGTGACTGAGATCGGGGCGATTGACCATGTTATGGTCTTCGCGGCAGATGTTCCGTCTTCCCAGACAAGATAATCCTGATCAATGAGTTCTGCCCGGGCCTTGTATGTTCCGGGGTCAGTCTTTCTGTTATTCTTGATATTATAGAAACCTTCACCGCTTGCCGGAACGCCGGTCTGGGCCTTTCCGTTGTATTTAAGTCCCTTTTTTGCCGTCGGGATTTTTATTTTGATTGTATCCTGGATCGGGGTATCGGGGGTTTCATCAACTACGGTGGCGCGAGCTACGTATTCCGTGGGATTGCCGTCCTGCGTATTAAGACCGAAACCGTAGAGTACGCCTTTGTAAACGACTGCACGCGGAAATGTCACAATCGTGTGGGACAGGCGTTTGCCCAGATTTTTCATCTGATCCGAATACACCCAGGTATCTCCGTCTGCAATCTGATAGCCGGACGGATCGATTACAGAACCTGATGCATCCTGACTAAGCTGGGCACCGACAAGATATATCTCCTTGTCAGAAGAGCATATTGCACTCTCGAGATCTTCAGAATTCTTCATAAGCAGGGGCTCGATATTGATTTCTTTCCTCGTATCTCTGCTGACACCCTCGCCGGTTATTGTGTAGCAGGCACTTCCATTCCTATCCGATTCCCATTTTTTGGTATTTTCATTATATATAGACCCTCCGTACAGGCAAAGCGTATCACCGCAAACTGCGGTTTGGACAGCTGCAATCTTGTATCCGAGATCTGTAAGTAAACTATCTTTTCCTGTGGATACATCTATCAGACGTATTTCACTGGCAGCTTCTAAGGGGGAACCGCCTATAGAAAGGAGATTATTCTTAAAATTGACAATCGTTGCATCGGCGACGCCGGATTCTTCGAGCAAGTACCAGTCTTTCTTCGAAGGTGAGTAGTAATACAGGTAGGCTTTACCGGTAAGATCTGTACCGTTCAGGAAGAGAGTTCCCTGAAATGCAGTCATGGAGCAATCCGCGAGACCTTCTTCGGGAATAAGTGCCGTGACTTCCCATTTCTTATCCTTGATTGAATAACTGACTAATTTTTCTGCATAGAACTCGTCTCCAACTGGTGTGCCTGCTGTGATGTATATCGTATCATTGAGACCGCATACGTTGCAAATTGATTCATCCGCACTGATTACATCCTCAGGAATATCCGGCAGTGTAGTTTCATAAAGCTCTGTAGCCGTGTCTTCGATTTCGGAATCTTTCGGCACTGTGAGGCTGAATGCACCGCGGGTAGTCAGGCCGATTGCATCGGTCAATACTATTTTCTGAAGGCCGGATGCCATCCGGTCGGGGCATTTTACCACTACCTCGTTGTTGCTCCAGCTGACGATTTCAAGATCTGTTCCTGCCAGATTTACGGAGGATTGTGTTCCTCTGTTCCCGAAGAAATATCCGGACAATGTGATAGTGAGGTCAGTGCCGTTCAGAGTCGCCGAATTTATGACAGGCAGCATCGCATTGGAGTCTACCGAGTAATCGAGAACGCCGCCGGAAGTGCAGTAACCTGCCAGAGAATCTTTTGTACGCACCAGTCCCTGCAGACCTGCTGCGAGAAGGTTGGCATTTTGGCGGTTTACCTCTTTGCCTTTATAGAGAACCATAGCCATACCGGCTGCAAACGGCGTCGCCATGGATGTTCCGTCCATGAACCCATAGGCTGTCTGATTGTTCCTATAGGACGAGGACCCGACACAAATATTATCAATGTAAATATATTCCCCGGCCTTCAGTGAGGAACCGTCTTTTTTATTCAAATCGATATAAACAGGAAGATAGACATCTTCGACCATATCTATAGTTCCGTCGATTTTATCCAGGTTTATTACCGACCGGTGCACCCAATCATAATGGTCGTCTCTTTGGCAGCAAAATATGTCGCTGATTGTATCACCGTCAGTTCGTGTGCGGATTCGAAGCGTGGTTGTTGTGTCGCTGTCAGGCGTGAGAATATCCGCAGAAACATAGGAAACAGGTGCATCTTTTCCCACGGGGATGAGAAAACAGTAAGTCATTTCCTTGCCGGCAGGTACGTCTTTCAGCAGCTTGATCCGCAGCGCAGGCGTCTGACCGCAGGAAGATATATCTATCATCTGCGTGATCTGAAAATAGTCAAAATAGGAATCTTTCATCCAGTCGAACGAGACATTGGGTATCATGTCTGAGGAAAGATTCTTCCATGAGGGATCTTTATATAGAGGAGCATCATCCAGCTCGGCAAAATAATCTATAGGCGCTTCGTCTGAACCTGCAGTCGGTACTGTGGAGAGGATATTTACGCCCGGAGCAAATATATGTGTCTCATTCTGGCTGAAGTTTGAAAATAGTGCCTTATCTCCGTTTTCTGCAGATGCATTGACAATCACCACGTTCGGGAGATCCCACAGATGGTTCATACCTCCTGTAGTCGGATTTACATAAGATGATTCATTCCCGCTTGCAAATACGCAGATAATACCGAGATTTCCGAGTTCTTCAATCATGGTACGCAAAGCATAGCTGAATGTAGTAACACCGTATGAATTGTTCGTAGCTCTTATGTCAATTCCGTTTTCTTTTGCATCTTTAACGAAATTCAGCGCCAGCAGTATACTGGAGTAGTTTGAGAAACCTTTGTCATCGAGTGCCCGGACAGCCATGAGTTCGGCGCCGGAGGCGACGCCGCTTACACCTCTGTTATTCCAGGAAGCGGCTATTATGCCTGCACAGTGTGTCCCGTGTCCGTGCACATCCATTGTGTCTGTCTTTTCACGAACTTTTACCATGGTGCTGATGCCATATTCTCCGCAGCCGAGCTTCTCCCGCACGGAATTCGGGATGACATACATATTGTCTTTTAAGTCAGGATGAGTATGGTCGATACCGGTGTCTATGACGGCGATGACGCCCTCGGCGTTGGTGGCACCGACGGTATTCCAGTTAGGAGAATTCACACTGTAGACTTCTGTGTTCTCAAGCATTGCTCCCGCATAACGATTTTTTCCGTCGGACATTCCCCACTGATATGGCGTCAGGTCTCCGGATGCGCCGACAATGACTTCTTCTTCTGCATCGTCTGAGACGAGGGCATCGGCACTTTGATCAGCGCTGCCCGCTCCATCGATATTTGCAGCATCACTGTCGGGAACAGGCAGATCTGCAATGTCCGATGTGACAGTTTCATCATCCGTATCATAATCTGTGTCACTGTCCTGATCTGCGTATTCATCTTCCGGGATGCTCACAGACGGATTTTGAACGAACGGTTCCAACTCGGAGCCTGTGCTGCTTTCTGTGTCAGGTATAACAGAGTCACTTCCGAGAAGCTCGTCAGAGGGAACATCTTGATCGACGGAATTGACACTGAAGATATAGTCAGGTTCTGCACTCAGAACTCGCGGGTCAGATAAGAGTTCCCGCAGAAGTTCTTCCGTTGAGCGGCTCTGATCTTCCACCACAAGAACCGCGATACGGTCATTGTCTGCGGAATCGGATGATGCGCCGACAAGCTCTTCATCAGAGAGCTGTAGAGTTTCTCCGGTCGCATTCACATAGCTTTCTGCACTGACTTCCGCGATCTGCTCGGCACCGGCTATGAGATCGCCGGCACCGACAAGCTCCTCATCGGAGGCAGGACTCTCCGTGTCATAGAGGACAATGGCGCGCCCTTCTTCGTAATCACCTTGTGCGAGAAGGTCAGCTACCTTTTCGACGATGTCAAAATCCGGTGAATCGGTTGATATGATATCAGTAGTGTCGGTTCCTTCGCTGTTACCATAAACCGTGACGGGTAGCGTTCCCGCGCTTCCGATAGTCAGGCAGACTGACATGAAGGCGGCGGTAAGCTTTCTGATGAATGACTTGTGTCGCATGTTGTTCCTCCTTGCGTAGCATAATTTCGATGAGCGAACTAAGCCCTGTGATATGGGAAGTTTAGCTACTTATTATTATACCCTAGGACATTATTCTTTTGTAAATTTTCTGTCGGAATATTCATGAAAAGAGCAGGTCTGAATCACAGAAACGAGAATCAAAAGATTTGTTACTCCCGGTTTTCTCAATTAAGTCTGTTTATGTCCATAGAATGGGAATATAATGATTACAGGACTGTGGAAGCGCGTAAGCACGGAACAATCCGTAATCGACTTCCGGTGAACTTATCATATAATGAAGCGGTGGGGGTTGATCATCCGGGACGAATCAGTCTTCTGAGATGAACAACAGAAAATTTGGTCGAAAAAAGTCACCTGAGCGTATGGGAGGAGAGAACACATGAGTATCGCTGACGGCATTCAGGGAATGAAAACGCCCGATCATGTCATAGAAGAATCAACTGATTGCAGAGATTTTGACAGGATTGTAGATAGCCCTGATGAAACAGGAAAACCCGACGGTATTATTAATGACCTGAAGGAGAGAAAAGAGACCCTCTGGCTGAATCCCGGCCTTGAACATGTAGCCCCGCGATTTGAGCTGAACGGATACAAGTTCATACACATGAAAGCAGCGCAGAGCCGCTTCATGCGCTTTATGCCTTATATCGCAAGTGCATTCCCTGAGACCGAGGCGAGAAAAGGGGTCATTGAATCCAATCTCATCCCCATTCCCGGGATGCGGGAATGGCTGAACGGAAAGGGATCGAATATTCGCGGCGAAGTTTTTTTGAAAGACGATGCACATATGCCCATCGCCGGTTCCGTAAAAGCGAGAGGGGGTATTCATGAGGTCCTCAAGATCGCAGAGACGCTGGCACAGAGAGCGGGAATGCTATGGCCGACGGAGAACTACTCAAAAATCGATTCGGATGAATTCCGTGAATTCTATAGCCAGTATACAATTCAGGTCGGCTCGACCGGTAATCTCGGAATCAGTATCGGAAGAAGTGCTGCACGGCTCGGATTTCGCGCAATAGTACATATGTCGAGTGATGCAAAGCAGTGGAAGAAGGATCTGCTGAGGAGCGAAGGCGTCATTGTCAGGGAGTATGCCGGAGATTACAGCCAGGCTGTTGCCACCGGACGGAAAGAGTCGGAAGCGGATCCGAACAGCTTTTTCATAGATGATGAGAACTCGGAAGATCTTTTCTTCGGATATGCCACGGCTGCCATGCGCGTTTCCGTGCAATTGGTAAAGAGGAATATTCCCGTGGATGAAAGGCATCCGCTGTTCCTTTATCTGCCTTGCGGCGTAGGCGGAGCACCGGGAGGTATCACTTATGGATTTAAGCAGTTATTCGGATCGAACGTCCACTGCTTTTTTGCAGAACCGGTCGATGCGCCGTGTGTGCTGCTCGGGATGGCAAGCGGCCGGCATGAAAAAATAAGTGTTCAGGATATAGGGCTAACAGGGCATACAGTGGCCGACGGTCTTGCAGTCGGAAGACCGTCGGGATTTGTGTGCAATATGATGGAAAGCCTCGTGTCAGGCGTCTTCACGGTATCTGATGAGAGGATGCTTGAGTACCAAAACAAGATCAGCGAGACGGAAGGAATACGTCTTGAGCCGTCTGCATGTGCAGGCTTTGAGGGTCTTTCGGAGATCGAACGCACCGGCGGTCCGTATGCAAAATACCTTGAAGAAAACAGACTTTCGGATCTCATGTCTGATGCAACACACATTGTGTGGGCGACCGGAGGAGGACTGATGCCCTGAATGGAAAAACATGCTAATGGAAACAGACTATTCAACCCGGTTAAAGTGATTAATAATATTTTTTGATAAACGGACGTTTATTACGTTAAGTATATAAGCTAAAAGTATTGAACACAGAAAAGCGATTAAACTATACTTTTCGTCATCCAATATTTTTTTTGCCAGGGAATATATGATAAATGGATGAATCAGATATATTTCATATGAAATTTTGCCGATAAAGAGCATCGCATTTTTTTTGATTTCAATTATTTCAAATAAAGAAATAAGAAACAGAATAAAAACAATATCAATTGCACTTCGGAATGGTCCGTGCAAAATTTCGGAATCCGTAATCCGCGAAGATACAACTAATCTCAATCCGAAGAGAATAACAAACCCGAAAAATAGCAGGAATAATTTCACAAAATAT
This sequence comes from Lachnospiraceae bacterium, assembly GCA_017433725.1. Taxonomy (GTDB): domain Bacteria; phylum Bacillota; class Clostridia; order Lachnospirales; family Lachnospiraceae; genus Chordicoccus. The sequence goes on along the minus strand of JAFRGQ010000005.1, from coordinate 79,385 downwards.
CTATCATGTATACTGTCCGTCACCTTTTTCTCATTCATTCCATATAAGATGCCTACATAAAAGCCGATTATCGAAGAATACCACTGCGACGGGGCGGAAAAGGCAATACATGAGAAAATGTATACAACGGTTGCCGCAAGTATAGCCCGTCTGGCTGTAACGGCTTTTAAATACTTGAAGCACACCCCAAACAGAGCATATACAAACAGTATTACTGTCATATACCACAGCGGACCTATTTCTCTTGCAAGGAATACATCCGTTAAAAAATCTCCGGGATTGAAAGCAGCCGGTTCCCGGAAATACTTGTATAATCCATAATAAATGATGACTATGATATACGGAATCAGAAGCCTTGTCATTCTTTTTATCGCATACTGCTTCAGAAAGATTTGTCCGCCGTTTTTATAGTAGGACTTGATCAGACCGTACCCGCTAAAAAAGAAGAATACTGAAACTAACGGGAATGCGATATATTTGAACACTTCTAAGCCTATGAAAGAAGTATTACTTTCTAAAACTAAATGGTGAAATACAATGACTAAAGCCAAAATGCCTTTCATTGCATTTGACTTATCATAGCTAAGTGCGGCAGTAAAATTCCCCGGAGTTATTCTTATGCTGAATATTGTCATAATAAGAATCATAAAGAGTATCAGAAACAAAATCATTCTTATATCTCCTTTTTGTAATGGGTTTCAGTATACGGAAAAGTTGAAAAGCTACTTTTGCATTCTATATAGTACATCAAGTTCAAGGATTTTTACAAGGAAAGTACCGCTATTATTTATTCAGGTCACTTATATGGACAATCGGGGTGAAGATTTTGAAATCGGATACTAAACCTTAATAAATATGTCAATGCGGTACAGGCCGGAGCGCTTGTACGCGATATGAAACAATAAAAAAAGAGCGAGCAAAACATTTGACAAGTTGAATCGACAAGTTTAAAATACATGATTCGAAAACAGATTGTATATAATTATGAATTAATTGGATGTGTTTAAACGTATACAGTATGTTTTCGTGTTATAATAATGATTGATGCTTCTCTAATGTCGAATCAGAATTGATTGAAAGCCGACTGGTTGCTAATCGCACAATTTGTTAAGCATTCAATATTTTTAGTAAGCAGGAAAAGTAAGGCTAAGACAGCACTTAGATTGAGAAGCTTGCAATAAGGAGGTTTATTACGGATGAAAAAACTGGCGTTTACGGGTATGGACGCTCTCGGATCCGCAATGGCAATCCGACTGCTGCATGCCGGTTATCAGGTAACTGTTTATGATAAAAAGAAGTATAGCGCCGAGGGGCCGATCGCCGAGGGCGCCATCTGGGCTGAGACCGTGGAGGAATGCCTCAAAGACGCTGAATATATATTTTCAAAAGTGACTTATCCACGTGATGTGGAGGAACTTTATTTCGATGAAGGAGGAATCTGCGAGACCGCTCCGGAAAACAGCGTCATTATCGATATGACCACCAAGAGTCCGGAACTCGCTGTCCGCATAGCGGAAGAAGCAGCCGAACGAAATATCAGCACAGTCGATGCACCGATCACCGGAAGTCTGGCAGATGCTGAAAACGGCTCTCTGACGATCTTGATCGGCGGAGAAAGAAGTGTCTGCAAGGATGTGATCCCTGTCTTAGAGAATCTGGGAAACAAGATCACCTATATCGGAGAGAATGCAGCAAGCCAGCAGATGAAGATGGCGATGCAGATCGCAGCGGCCGGTATTGTGAGCGGTCTTACAGAATCTCTCGCATACAGCGGAAAGGTCAACCTCGACAGAAAGACGCTGATCCGCATGCTGGAGCAGGAGCTGGAGAGCAGTACAGGCACCCTGCTGTCAATGGAAGACACGATTGATTCGTCTTCGGATAAGACGCTGACTGTACGTCACATGCTTACAGACTTCCAGACAGCTAAGGAAGATGCCGAGAACAGGAATCTGAACCTGAGCGTACTGAATACCGTCACGGACATCTATGATCAGATGAACCGTGAAGGTTACGGCCACGCGGGAACGGATATCCTGATGGCATACTACAATTCCTTCACACGGAACGGAACGATGCTGCAGTATTTCGAGTGGTATCTGCCGTCCGACGGAACACTCTGGAATCAGCTGGCAGAAAATGCAGCCGCACTGGAAGCCATGGGGTTCACATCCATCTGGATGCCGCCGGCTTATAAGGCCATGAACGGCGTGAATGACGTAGGTTACGGCGTCTATGATGTGTATGATCTCGGCGAGTTCGACCAGAAAGGAACAGTCCGGACAAAATACGGTACAAAAGATGAGTACCATGCGGCGATTCATGCATGCCATCAGGCCGGACTTCATGTATATCCGGATATCGTTCTGAATCATAAACTCGGAGCGGATCGCACAGAAGAGGTCGAGGCTGTGCGCGTGAGCCCGGATAACAGGAACTATGAGTTGGATTCCGAATATGTCACGACAGAGGCGGAGACGATTTATGACTTTGAAGGCCGCGACAATCAGTATTCCGATTTCAAATGGGACCATCGTTACTTCTCCGGTGTCCGGAACGAGTCGGGCGGTCCGATTTACAAGCTGAAAGATCACGAATGGAGTCCGGATGTCGATAATGAATACGGCAACTTCGACTATCTGATGGGTGCAGATATTGACCAGAAGGTGCCGGAGGTCGCAGAGGAGCTGAACAAATGGGGCGCCTGGTATGAGAGGATGACGGGACTCGACGGCGTGCGTCTTGATGCCGTAAAGCATATCGACGCCGGTTTTTATCGGGAATGGCTCAAATATATGCGGGAGGAGAGCGGAAGGAACATTTTCGCAGTAGGTGAATACTGGAGCGGAGACGTCAATAAACTGACGAATTATCTGGATAAGACAGACTATCAGATGAGTCTTTTCGATGTCCCGTTGCATTTCCATTTCTGCGACGCCTCCTATAATCGTGACAGATACGATTTGAGGACCATATTTGACAACACGCTTACACAGAGGAATCCGATTCACTCGGTGACATTTGTAGACAATCACGATACACAGCCGGGACAGTCATTGGCATCTCCTATTAAACCCTGGTTCAGGCCTCTTGCCTATGCATTGATTCTTTTGAGGGCTGACGGTTATCCGTGTGTATTTTACGGTGACCTGTACGGTATTCCGCATAATAACGTTCCGCCTGTCGGGACGGATCTCGAGATGATGCTGATGATCAGACGACTTTACGCATACGGAAAGCAGCATGACTATTTCGACCATCAGTACTGCATCGGATGGACCCGTGAAAAGTACGGTATGGCGGTCCTTATCTCGACCAAGGGAAGACACCGCCGCAGAATGTATGTCGGCAAAGAACACGCTGGCAAGACTTTCTACGATGCTCTCGGTCATGTTGACAGAAAGGTACGCATCAACAGACAGGGATACGGAGATTTCTCTGTCGATAGCGGCTCGGTCAGTGTATGGCTGGATGAGGAGCATGATCTGACGCCGGAGGGCGCGGTCGTAATGTGATGCCGGTTTCAAGAACGCCTCGGCGTTCTTGCTGCGACATGCGCGGCGCCAAGGCGCCTTCCAATGCACACGTCTGCGACCCACATTTGCACGATTTTGATAAAATGCGCAAGAGGGGAAGGGTTATTCAAAAATCCTTCCCCTCTTTTTATTAAGTTAGTGTATAATTGTCGTCGCATCACTGACTGAAAAAGGGGAACACTACTATGCACAACAAGAAAAAGAGAAGCAGCTTTTCCGGAAAGCTCGGTTTCGTACTTTCCGCGGCAGGTGCGTCCGTCGGACTCGGAAACATCTGGAGATTTCCTTACCTCGCAGCAAAGTACGGCGGAGGAATCTTCCTTCTCGTATACATTATTCTGGCATTGACATTCGGCTACACGATGATTATCTCCGAGACGGCACTCGGACGAATGACGTGGAAGAGCCCGGTGGGAGCATTTGCCCACTTCGGCGACAGTCTACCGTTCAAGCTCGGCGGATGGATCAATGCCATCATTCCGATGCTGATCGTCCCGTATTACTCGACGATCGGAGGATGGATTGTTAAGTACCTGTTCGAATACTGCCGTGGAAATGCGATGAAAGTCACAGACGAAGGGTATTTTTCTTCGTTCATCACAAATGGGACGCAGGTAGAGATCTGCTTCCTGATATTTGCCTTTATTAATCTGTTCATAATCTATGCGGGTGTGAGGAACGGTATTGAGCGTGTTTCCAGCATCATGATGCCGATCCTGGTCGTGCTGTCTATTATTATAGCTGCGTACTCCATCTCGAGACCGGGAGCCATCGACGGCGTGATTTATTTCCTGGTTCCGAATCCGGCAAACTTCTCATTCATGACGATTGCGTCCGCTATGCTGCAGATGTTCTACTCGCTTTCCATCGCTATGGGTATTCTGGTCACTTTCGGCTCTTATATGAAAGATGATGTCGCCATCGAGGAGGCAACGATCAATGTCGAGATTTTTGACACGGCGATCGCTATCATGGCAGGACTTATGATCATCCCGGCGGTCTTTGCATTTTCCGGCGGGGATCCGGATGTTCTGCAGGCAGGTCCGTCACTCATGTTCATTACCTTGCCTAAGGTATTTGCGAATATGGGATTTGCAACGCCGTTCGGAATCATGTTCTTCCTTCTTGTGCTTTTTGCGGCACTGACGAGCTCTATTGCGCTGCTGGAGAGTGCTGTGTCTACATTTGAAGACGAATTCCATATCAGCAGACATGTCGGAACCGTCATCATGGGCGTCATCATGATAGGTATCGGAACACTTTCCTGCCTGGGCTACGGACCACTGGGGTTTGTCAAGCTGCTGGGCATGCAGTTCCTGGATTTCTTTGATTTCCTGACGAACTCGGTCATGATGCCGATCAGTGCGATTTCCATCTGCGTGCTTTGCCTTAAGGTGATCGGTATCGATCGGATCACGAAGGAAGTTACGAAGAACGGAGCGGCATTCAGGAGAGAGAAGGTCTATACCGTGACGCTGCGGTATTTCTGCATCATCTGTCTGCTCATCATCCTTCTGACTTCGATTGCACAGGTGCTCGGATTGGTGACGGTCTGATCTCTGAAAAATGTATTAGTTAACGGCTGAGAAAACAGAGTTTCATTTTCTCAGCCGCTTTTATTCTTCATCGCGCAATACTCGTTGGCGGAGTGGAAGAAAGGTATGAACTTATGAAAATACTGACAGGTCAGGAACAATTTCTTAAGGTCAGGGCGAGCGCTATAGCGGGGCTCATTCAGGCGGATCTCGTAACAGATATAGAGGCGGTCTCCGGAGAAGACAGGTATCTTCGTCTGGACATGAACGGCCTCTCTCTTGTTCAGGGAAAGATGGAGCTGAGGGGAGATTTCGGACAAATGCATCGCCGCGTTCTCGGCGGGCACCTACAACATGAAAAACTTCTCAGGGCTGTCAGATGGAAAGGCATGCCGGATGATCCGATAGCCGTAGACGCGACGGCAGGTCTCGGCGAGGACTCTTTTATACTGGCAGCGGCCGGCTTCCATGTGATTATGTGTGAGTATAACCCTGTTATAGGGGCTTTACTCGCCGATGCGCTTGAGAGAGCGCAGAACGGGTCGTCTCTGAGTCGAAGCGGAGGGGCAAATGATTTGACAGGTCTTAGAGGTCAAGAGACAAATTTCGTCGGTAGACATTCGGATTCGTTTGAAACGGAACAGATTGAATCCCGAATCAGAGAGATTGCGAACCGTATGGAGCTTTTTACGGGAAACGGAATAGATATCCTTGCATCTCTTGAGAAACGTCCCGATCTCATTTATCTGGATCCGATGTTCCCGGCGAAACAGAAGTCGGGAATAAGTACGAAAAAGCTTCAGCTCTTTCAGAAGCTCGAAACTCCCTGCGAGGCGGAGGAGGAGCTGCTGAGGGCGGCTTTTGAGGCCCGCCCTCAAAGAATCGTTGTTAAGAGACCAATCAAAGGAAAGCCTCTTGCCGGACGAAGACCGGGCTATGCGATCGAATGCAGAAATGTGCGGTATGATTGCTATCTTCTGTAAAAATCAACGTTCATTATGTTTTGCATCTTTCAGAGAGAAGGTCATGTAAACCGGATTGTGATCTGAATTGACAAACCCCTTGTCCAGTGTTCTGAGAGTTTCTACTTCAATATTGTCCGAGACAATAAATCCGTCTATCAGATAGAACTGGAAAGTGCTGTCATCAGAATCGAATGGCCTGTCAAGCGAGCGGCAGGTCGGTGCGGAATTATCCATCTGAAATGTGAAACTGTCGCTGAAGGAGGACTCGTCAAGCAGCCCGCACGCCCAGAGGTCGCTGCTCTGAAGCGGATACATGGAGGTGTCCGTACCCGAAAACGTCTGGTTAAAATCACCGCCTGCGATCACATAATTGCCTTTGTCATATGTTTCATTAGGATATCCTCCTGTCTGATCATACTTTTTGAAGATTTTATGATGGAGTCTTAAGAAATGATTTCGATTCCGGCTTGCCTTGGAGAAGAGACGAGTGGAAGTTTCGTTAATAATATAATACCACGAAGCTCTGTTTTCGGGTACAATGAGTAGTAGAAGCACTGCTGTCCGAACAGATATTAACAGTACAGAATAGTGATAGTTTAGCAATTCTTCTGAGATGAATGGTCCGGGCAATATTGTAAGACTTGAAGAGACATACGAGGTAAAGAGTATGAATACAGTGATTATAGGCGTTGCCGGCGGCACCGGGTCGGGCAAATCAACTTTTACGAACAGGCTGAAGAACTATTTCGGCGATCAGATTTCTGTTGTATATCATGATAATTATTATAAATGTCAGGACAATATTCCGTTCGAGCAGAGGGTAAAGACCAATTATGACCATCCGGATGCTCTTGAAACGGATCTGCTCGTAGAGCATCTCACAGAACTGAAGAACGGGAAGCCTGTGCAATGCCCTGTGTATGACTATACGGTGCATAACAGGTCCGATCAGGTCATCGAGATCCAGCCGAGGAAGATCATTGTGGTCGAGGGAATTATGGTCCTGCAGGATGAGCGGGTGAGAAACCTGCTTGATATCAAAGTATATGTGGAGGCGGATGCGGATGAGCGTATCCTTCGCAGGGTACTCCGTGATGTTGAGGAGAGGGGACGCGACCTTCGAGGCATTATCGATCAGTATCTCACCACGGTAAAACCCATGCATTATCTGTACGTTGAGCCGACGCGCGCCAAAGCGGATATCGTCATTAACAGCGGTAAGAATGATGTGGCCTATGACTTATTCCGGCATAAAATCGAATGGCTGCTGGCAGATGAGCCGGGTATGCCATAATTCACCTGTGCGTCCGGGTGATTATAGGGCGTTGATGTATAAATTATCTGACAATAAGCGACTGCGGTCGGCAAAAGATAGTTAGCAGCAACAAATTGTAATGTATTCCTATTCTTTTGTGCAAAATATAAAAAAATTTGAAAATAAGACGCTAGGACATTGTTAATAGCGTTGTTACAAGTTATAATTAGTAGAATAGCTGAAATAGCGAAATGCAATACACACAAAACGTTATTGCAAAGAAAGGGGCTTTATATGGAGAAACTTAATTGTGATGCGCTTCGCAAAATCGATGAAATCGTAGCGAAGCACAAGGATCAGGCAGGTCCCTGCATCGAAATGCTTCATGAGGTTCAGAACGAACTCGGATATGTTCCTTTTGAGGCCATGGAGAAGATTGCAGAGGCAACAGGCAGCTCTCCGGCAGAGGTCTACGGTGTAGTAATGTTCTATGCACAATTCACGACCGAGCCAAAGGGCAAACATGTCATTAATGTCTGTCTTGGAACCGCGTGCTATGTAAAAGGCGCGCAGAAACTGATTGACCGGGTCGAGAAGCTGACGGGCGCTGCTGTCAATAAGACATCTGCAGATGGTCTTTTCTCACTTGACGCCACAAGATGCCTCGGAGCATGCGGACTTGCGCCGGTCTGCATAATTGACGGAAAATATTACGGCAATGCCCTGGTCGACAGCGAATTCACGAATGAGATCCGCAGGATCGTCCGTGAGGAAAAGAAAGCGGGGGCGAAGGCATGAAAGAAAAGATTACGACATTAAAGGCACTTCTTGCAGTCAGAGAAGCTGAGAGACGTTATCTGCAGCTCAGACTGGAAGATAAGTTTTCATTGGAAGAAGGCGAACAGCACAAGAATATTCTTGTCTGCGCCGGTACCGGATGTACAGCCGGTGATTCCGCAATCCTTATCAAGAAACTGAATGAAAAGCTCGAGGAAGCAGGGCTGGCAGAAGAAGTCAAGGTCGTAAAGACCGGATGTTTCGGTTTCTGCCAGAAGGGACCGATCGTAGCAGTTTACCCGGACAGAGTGTACTATACACATGTTAAGCCGGATGACGCTGAAAGAATCGTCAACGATCATGTCATCGGCGGTCATGTAATCAAAGATCTCCAGATGTTCGATACGGACAGAAAGACCGGAGAAAAGGTCTACGATATCGACAAGATCGGTTTCTATGAGAAACAGCAGAGAATCGCTCTTCGGAACTGCGGACGCATCAATCCGGAGAACATTTATGAGTACATCGGAATTGACGGCTATGAGGCTCTTTACCGTGTACTTACAGAGAAGACACCGCAGGAAGTTATCGATATCGTCAAGGCTTCCGGCCTTCGCGGACGCGGCGGCGCCGGTTTCCCGACAGGCCTGAAATGGCAGTTCGAGAAGGATCAGCCGGGCGATGAGAAATATGTCATCTGCAATGCTGACGAAGGCGATCCGGGCGCATTCATGGATCGTTCCATTCTGGAAGGCGATCCGCATGCGATCCTTGAAGGTATGGCCATTATGGCTTACGCAGTCGGCGCTCATCAGGGTTATGTCTATATCCGCGCCGAGTATCCGATCGCTGTAAACAGACTCCGCATTGCTATCCGTGAGGCCAAAGAGCTCGGCCTTCTGGGCGAGAACATCTTCGGAACAGGCTTCAACTTTGATATTGAGATCCGTCTCGGAGCAGGCGCATTTGTCTGCGGCGAAGAGACAGCTCTTATCGCTTCCATCATGGGCAAGCGCGGTATGCCCTCACCGAAGCCGCCATTCCCGGCTGTATCAGGCGTATGGCAGAAGCCGACCTCTATCAACAATGTCGAGACGATTGCAAATATCACTCAGATTATTCTGAACGGTCCGGAATGGTATGCTGCAATGGGTATGGGCAAGTCCACAGGTACAAAGGTATTCGCGCTCGGCGGCAAGATCAATAATACAGGTCTTGTTGAGATTCCGATGGGCACAACGCTCCGTGAGATCATTTATGATATCGGCGGCGGATGTCCGGAAGGCAAGAAATTCAAAGCCGTTCAGACAGGCGGTCCGTCCGGCGGATGTCTGACTGAGAAAGAGCTTGACACACCGATCACTTATGAGAACCTTGTTGCAGCAGGTTCCATGATGGGTTCCGGCGGTATGATCGTCCTTGACGAGGACAACTGTATGGTCGACGTTGCGAAGTTCTATATGGAATTCATCTGTGACGAGTCCTGCGGTAAGTGTACACCGTGCCGTATCGGTACAAAGCGTCTCCTTGAGATGCTCACCAAGATCACAGAAGGTAACGGCACCATGGAGATGCTGGACGAGATGGAAGAGCTCTGCAACGAAGTCAGGGACGGCGCTCTCTGCGGTCTCGGACAGACGGCTCCGAATCCGATTCTCTCCACGCTGCGGTATTTCAGAGATGAGTATGAAGCGCATATTCTTGAGAAGCGCTGCCCGGCACACGTATGCAAGAAGCTTCTGACATACGTCATCAATCCGGATAAATGTAAGTGCTGTTCACTCTGCGCCCGCAACTGTCCGGCAGACGCCATCACAGGCAAGCCCGGCAAAGAAGTCTACAAGATCGATGCCGAGAAGTGCATCAAATGCGGTCTGTGTATTACAAATTGCAAGTTTGGTGCTGTTGAGCGGCATTAACAGGAGGATGTCAAATGGGTGAAGTGAATGTTATTATAAATAATCAGAAGATCGTAGCTGAGGCCGGCGAAACGATCCTGGACGCTGCCAGAAGAGCAAATATCCGGATCCCGACCCTCTGCTATCTTAAAGATGTCGTAAAGAGCGGCGCCTGCCGTGTATGTCTCGTGGAAGTAAAAGGCGCAAGAGCTCTTCTTTCCGCATGTACAACTCCGGTATCCGAAGGTATGGTAGTATGGACCAACTCCGAGCGTGCAATCCGTGCCCGCAAGACAACGGTCGAGCTGATCATGTCCAACCACAATAAGAACTGCCTGTCCTGCAAGCGCAATCTGAACTGCGAGCTTCAGAAGCTCTGCCAGGAACTCGGAATCCGTGAGAACAGATTCGAGGGCGAGTATACAGAGCCGACTTTCGAAGATGCAAGCCCGGGTATCGTTCGCGATACATCTAAGTGCGTGCTCTGCGAGCGTTGCGTCCAGACATGTAAGAAGGTTCAGGGCATCGGCGTTCTCGGTCTTATGAATCGTGGTTTCAAGACCAAAGTCGGCCCGATCTTTGATGCGAAGTTCACAGAAGTCAACTGCATGCAGTGCGGCCAGTGCGTCACGGCATGTCCGGTCGGTGCTCTGACAGAGAAGGAGAGCATCCATGAAGTAGTTGAAGCAATCAATGACCCGGATAAGGTCGTTATCTGCCAGACAGCTCCGGCTGTCCGTGCATCTCTCGGCGAGGAATTCGGTATGCGTATCGGTACGCTCGTGACCGGAAAGATGGTCGCTGCTCTGAAACGCTGCGGATTCGACCGCGTATACGACACGAACTACGGCGCTGATATGACCATCATGGAAGAGGGCACAGAGCTTCTTAAGAGAATTGAGAAGGGCGGAAAACTGCCGATGTTCACATCCTGCTCACCGGGATGGATCAAGTATATCGAGTATGAGTATCCGGATCTGCTTCCGCATCTCTCCAGTGCAAAGTCTCCGCATATGATGTTCGGTGCTACACTTAAGACTTACTGGGCAGAGAAGAACAATGTTGATCCGTCCAAGATCTTCGTAGTATCAATCATGCCGTGTATCGCGAAGAAGACAGAAATCCTTCGTCCGGAATGCAAGACCGGCGAGTATCCGGATGTTGATGCAGTTCTTACGACGAGAGAAGCAGCACGCCTGATCAAGATGTATGGTATGGATAATATCAACATCTTTGAAGACGAGAAGTTCGATCAGGACTTCTGCGGCGAGTACACCGGTGCCGGCGTTATCTTCGGCACAACGGGCGGCGTTATGGAAGCTGCGCTCCGTACAGTTAAGCAGATTCTTGACGGCAAGCCGCTCGAGAATGTTGACTTTATGGAGTGCCGTGGTATGGCAGGCGTGAAGGAAGCAGAGATCGACCTGAACGGCAAGAAGATCTGGATCGCAATCACATCTTCCATGACATGTGCAAAGCCGCTTCTTGATGAAGTAAGGGCGGGCACGTCCAAGTATACCTTCATCGAAGTCATGGGATGCCCGGGCGGCTGCATCAACGGCGGCGGACAGTCCATTATTTCCGGACGTAAGAAAGCCCGCATCGGCGATGAGTATAAGGTATGGCGTATGGAGACTCTGTATGAGGAAGACAGAATGATGCCGAAGAGAGTTTCCATGGACAACGCTCAGATGAAGGATATGTACACCGAGTACTTCGGAGAGCCGGGCAGCGAGCTGGCTGAGAAGCTGCTTCATACTACATATTCACCGAAGCAGAAATTCGGTCTTTAATTGAGAAACTATCATCTCACAAAACTGACTCAGACCTGAGTAAGGAGGCTGTTGCCGTATGGCGCAGCCTCCTTTTCTTATGCGCACAAGGGGACATAGGTTTTAGATATTTTGCATCATAAAAATGAGTTCAGGATTGAAATCTTTGTCAATTTTAGTATACTTAGATAAGAGGGTTAGACCCTGTGTGAACGGTTCTGTCTTTAAAGACAGAAATAATCGCGCCCCGCTATCGGCGGCGTTCTATAAAACTACAGGAGGAAACGATTAAATGGTCTGGAAAAATTTCGATTTACTCGCATCTTATGAAGCACTGAAAGGTCTTGATACCGTTGATGTCAAGACAGCCATGGCCGGCGAGAACGGTGCAAAGCGCGTTGCTGAGTATAAAATCCCGATGTCGAACGGGATGGTTTACAGCTATGCTGCTAAGCAGGTAGACGACAAGGTCCTGGACACTCTTCAGGCACTCGCTGATGAGGCAGAACTGACAGAAAAATATGCTGAATTGTATAACGGTGCAGTCATCAATACAGGTGAGGGTCGTCTGGTTCTCCATCAGCTTTGCCGCGGACAGCTCGGCAACGATGTCATTAAAGATGGCGAGAATAAGAGAGAGTTCTATGTATCTCAGCAGAACCGTATTGCTGAGTTCGCAAACAAAGTTCACAACGGTGAGATCCTGAATGAGAAGGGTGAGAAATATACGACTGTTGTACAGATCGGTATCGGCGGTTCAGATCTTGGCCCGCGCGCTCTGTATCTCGCACTTGAGAATTGGGCTCGCGCAAACAACACCCTTAAGATGGAAGCAAGATTCATCAGTAATGTAGACCCGGATGACGCTTCCGCAGTTCTTGCTACGGTTGACATCTCCAGATCTATCTTTATCGTTGTGTCCAAATCCGGAACAACACTTGAAACTCTGACCAATGAGTCCTTTGTAAAGAACGCTATCAAGGCAGCAGGATGTGAAGTATCCAAACATATGGCGGCAGTCACAAGCGCTACATCACCGCTCGCCGGAAATCCGGAGTATCTTGATTCCTTCTATATGGATGACTATATCGGCGGAAGATTCTCCTCCTCCTCGGCAGTAGGCGGCGCAGTTCTTTCAATGGCATTCGGTCCGGAAGTATTCGCCCGCATCATGAACGGCGCAGCAGCAGAAGATGAAAAGGCTAAGAACCCGAACGTAAGAGAGAATGCAGCTCTGCTGGATGCCCTGATCGGTGTTTATGAGCGCAATTTCCTCGGCTACCAGATGACTGCTGTTCTTCCGTATTCACAGGCTCTGAGCCGTTTCCCGGCACATCTGCAGCAGCTTGACATGGAATCCAACGGCAAGAGCGTTAACCGCTTCGGAGAGCCGGTCAACTATCAGACAGGCCCGATTATCTACGGCGAGCCCGGTACAAACGGACAGCACTCCTTCTATCAGCTGCTTCATCAGGGAACACAGGTCGTTCCGATGCAGTTCATCGGTTTCAAGAACAACCAGATGGACAACGATCTGGATATCCAGGGAACCACAAGCCAGCAGAAACTCTCTGCTAACGTTGCCGCTCAGATCGTTGCATTCGCACTCGGCAAGGATGACGAGAATCCGAACAAGTATTTCGCAGGCGGAAGACCGTCCAGCATCATTGTTGCTGACAAGCTGATTCCGGAGACACTCGGTGCACTTCTTGCACACTTCGAGAACAAGGTTATGTTCCAGGGCTTTGTATGGAATATCAACAGTTTCGATCAGGAAGGCGTACAACTCGGAAAGCTTCTTGCAAAGAAGGTCCTTGCAAAGGATACAGAAGGCGCTCTGACAGCTTACAGTGAATTGCTCAGCATTTTCTGATAATTCAGCCGCGGCTTGCGTTTTGAAATGATATGAGAACTCATGGGGTTCCTGCATTTATAATGTGGGAGCCCCATTTATTCTTCATCGCGCAATACTCGTGACGTGAATCTATGATACGCGCGCAAATGAAATCTGGCTTCATTGTGAGTACGTTCTCCCGGACTTGCGTCACGAGAATACTGCGTCAGAGTTTCAACGATTAGGAAGGATATTATGGTAATCACATCACTGGTGGAAAATACTTCCTGCAGACCGGATGTCGGACAGGAACACGGTCTGAGTCTTTTTATACAATCCGGAGGTCATACCATCCTCTTTGACTTCGGACAATCGGAGTTGTTCTGTGAAAATGCATTTGCTCTCGGTGCAGATCTGACGTCGGTTGAATACGGCGTGCTGTCGCACGGACATTACGACCACGGAGGAGGGCTGCGCAGATTTCTGCAGGTGAATTCGAATGCGAATGTATATGTGAGCAGAGCGGCATTTGAAAAACACTACAATGCAAAAAATAAATACATAGGTCTTGATGAGGAGCTAAGCGGAAACAGCAGACTTATCCCCGTGGACTCAGAATTGCAGCTTGCGCCGCAGATCCGCATCATGAACTGTCAAAGTCAGAGACTGATTATGCCGATCGAGCCGTTCGGTCTGACCGTTATGAAAGAGAATGCCCTTATCCCGGAGGATTTTCGTCATGAACAGTATCTGGAAATAACCGAAGGCGGTAAAAAGGTTCTGTTCAGCGGGTGTTCCCACAGGGGAATTTTCAATATTGTCGAGTGGACGAAGCCGGATGTCCTGGTGGGAGGCTTCCACTTTATGAAAGTCAGTATGGACAGAGCAGGGAAAAAGAAACTGCGGATGATTGCGGAGCAGCTTATGTCCTACAATACAATATACTATACCTGTCATTGCACAGGTATTCCGCAATACACATACCTGAAGGAAATTATGGGAGACAGACTGCACTACGTGAGTGCGGGCACCGTTATAAGAGGATTTCATGAATATGTTGAATAATGAAGAGACAATCGAAGACAGGTGTTATGCTGTTTACGAGAAACTGACGCGGACACTGATTGAGAAAGGTCTGAAGATTTCGACGATGGAGAGCTGTACATCGGGTTGCATAGCCTCCCTGATCACGGATACGGAGGGAGCTTCCGCTGTCATGAAGGGCAGTCTGGTGACATACAGCAACGAAGCCAAAGAAATCTGTGGGGTGCCTGCAAAAATAATCGATACGTACGGTGTTTATTCAAAAGAGACTGCGGGCGCAATGGCTTTGACAGTCAGGCATTTTTTTAACACGGACATTGCGGTGGGCGTGACCGGAAGCCTGGGAAGAGTCGATCCGTCCAATGCGGACAGTGTGCCTGGAGAGGTCTTTTTTGCTATCGACTATAAGGAAGAAATACGCCTGTTTTTCCTCAATGACATTTTCGGAAAGAACAGGCGTGTATGCAAGCTTATGATTGCTGAGAGAGTTGCAGAGGAGCTTTTAAAGATACTTCTGCAGTGACTCGGGAATACATTTTTCAAAAAGCGTGACGATTTCCTCCGGAGTCATGCCTGTGTTGACAGCGATGACATCGGAAACGTAATGCGTCATCCCGACAATATAGAATGTGATGACATTGAAGAGATCGGTCGAAACTTCGTCCTTGAAAGAATCCTCAATGATCTGAATGAACATTTCACGCATGTGAATTATATTAAAATCTGCAATATTGTTCTGACCTTTATACTGTGCCAGATGAGTAAAATATGTGTGATGCTCATGAATGAAGCCTGCCAGATGGAGCAAGAATCCATGCAGGGTCAGTGTGCCTTTGTTCTCCTCGCAATACCGGCACATCTGATAATAGTAAGCTTTATTTGCAAGATCATATTTGTCAGAAAAATGGTAATAGAATGTCCTCTTGGACAGGGAACAGTTTTCTGCAATTTTTGAAACGGTTATCTTTTCTAACGGATATTCTGAAAGAAGTTCCAGAACAGAGTCAATGAGAAGTTCTTTGGAAGATTTACGTATAACCATGGAATATAGCCTGCCTTTAATATGAGCTTAATACGTTTTTGGCTTAAATATTTATAGCAATATTTTGGTGTTGGATTAATTATAGTCAATTTTTATAAAAAAGGCAAGTATATAAGGCCGGCATAGGTAAAAATGTCACATTTTAACAAAAAATGGGTGACATTTAACAGTGAAACAAGTTTCATTATCTCGGCTGCAGGAGTTTATCGTGAAATCCGAATGATATGTACAGCATTCCCAGTATCATGACAAGCTGAGGCAGAATGAAGATACTCATAAAAGTCAGTACTGCGGCAATCAGCTTGTTGGAAACGATGTACTTTTTGAGGGCGAGATTCACTGCAATCAGACCGAAACACAGCAGCCATACATATCCGACTACCCAGAGCGTCTGGCCGATGTCCTGCCGCACGGAATTCTCCGCTGCCTGAAAAAAGGAAGTTGCACCGTAGGAGTAAGCGGCTATCGCGGCGAAACCTGTCCACTTCGGGGGATAGATTGATGAGAAGGATGTCGGTGTCCCGATCGTGAAGCGGAGTTTTTTCAGAATCATTACGCTGAGCTGGTATATGATGAAGCCCTGAACGAGCCCCATAAGGACCATGGATATGATCATCATCTGCCTGAGAAAGCCCGCCTCAAGCATTTGTGAGGTGGCGGCATTGGTCTCGACCTTTGCCTGGGTAAAGACCTGATTCATCATGTTCTGCATCTCGTCTATCTCGCGTTTCAGGTCATATCCGAAGACACTTGCCAGCGTGATGGTGCTGAGCACGTTGAACAGGGCTGCAAGTCCCATGGAAAGCAGCATAGTCGTGGTCATGTCCACCTTGTAATAGAAGCAGGTTCCGAGAATAAGGCCGAGCAGGGCCCCTGTGATTGCATAGAATACGGTCGTGATGGAACCGAATATGAAGGAGAACAGAGTCATGCCGGCAAAGACCATGAGACCGTATTTCCAGCTGTATTTTGTTGCATAAACGACCATTGGAATCGGCAGAATATAGATGAACATCTCCTCAAAGAAGGCGCCGGTCTGCCTGTTCAGGAGCAGAAGCATCGCAAAGATGGCGATGATCATGGCTCCGGTGGTAATTTTTAAGGTTTCATTGTTTCTGTTCATGTGAACCTCCATGCAGGGAGAGCCCCTGTACGATCGCCGATGATACCTCATCATAATATAGCAAAACCGGTGAGGTTACAAGCCGGGGATTACGGCTATGGCGAGTTTGTCACGCAGACTAATTTTACATCGATTTTTGCTGTATGAGAGTCAAATGTCTGGTATTATTAATGTAGAGATGTTTGAACAGAAAGTGAAGGAATATGATGCTGACCAAAATTAAGAACGGATGGAAACATTGGGTGGTCTATGCCGCCCGACTTGCCCTCGCCAGCAGCCTCGCAATTTATGCCGCAGATCTGATGAAGCTGCAGTTTTCAACTCAGGCGGGCGTCATCTGCCTGTTCTCCATGCTGACTACTAAAAAGGACACACTTAAGCTCTCCGTGGCACGCCTTTTGAGTTTTGGCGTTACGTTTGTAGCAGCGTGGATCACCTTTCATCACATAAGCAGTGAGTGGGTCGCCTTCGGTATATATATTTTCGTGACTGTCGTGTTCAGTGAGATGTATGGGTGGGGGGCTGCCTTGTCAGCTAATGTCGTCGCAGGCTGTCACTTTCTGAGCGTCGAGAACTTCACGACAGACATTATCATTAACGAGTTTTATATAGTGCTGACGGGTATGCTTTTCGCCATAATTTTTAACATCTTCCGAAGTACTGACCGAGTCAAAGATGAGCTTGTGAAAGACATAGAGGAAGTTCAGAAGAAGATGCAGGACGTACTGGATGAGATGGCAGAGTACCTGCATACGCAGGGAGAAGATGACGATGTATGGCCCTTGCTCGATGATCTCATGAACTATCTTGAAAAATGTATCATGCGGGCTTCGGAATATGAGGGCAACAGCTTCGAAAACGATGCCAGATACTATGTAAGATACTTCCAAATGAGAAGATCTCAGTGCATGATTCTGATTAATCTCCATGAGGAGCTCACCAAAATCAGGTACATTCCCAAACAGTGCCGGATAATTATTGAATACATACACTATCTTCGTGCTTTTGTTACGGAGATGAATGTGCCCGACCAGCAGATTGAGAATCTGAACAAGATCTTTGAACGGATGAGGAAGGAAAAACTGCCGGTCACGCGGGAGGAGTTCGAGAGCAGGGCGGTCCTGTTCCACGTCCTTATGGATCTTCAGGATTTCCTGAATACCAAGAAGCGGTTCATCGACTCCGGAGCAGCCGGTCATATACGTGTATCCGGGAACGAGAAAAAGTCGAAATGGGATTATCTGAAACGAAGATAGAAGGAGGATGCTCATATGGATGATAAGACCAAAAAAGTGATACTGGTCGTTGCGCCGCTCATCGTTGCGCTGCTTTCAATCCTGGTCGTCGCGAGATTTGCATCATCGGTCGCTTTTCATGCGGGAACGATCGCGTCTCTGGATGAGAAAAAGGCGACTGTCATGCAGCTCGCTGCTGTTTCCACGGGAGCGTCTGCCGCTATCACGCTGATACCGGGTGATGTTATGACTCCGATAGCGGATAAGCTGGCAGATGTGAGTTCCTATTTTATTATCGTGATCTGTGCGATATATCTGGAGAAGTATCTGCTGACAATCACCGGTTACGCGACGTTTTATATACTTGTTCCCATGGGCTGTGTCGTTCAGTCTCTTAATGCATTGATGCCCCGGAGGGGTCTCGATCAGATAGCGAAAAAACTGATTTTGTTCGGTCTTGCGATCGTCCTGGTTATTCCTGCGAGCGTTGGTGTATCGGGCATGATTGAGAGAACATACAGTGAGTCTATTGATCTCACAATGAACCAGGCGATGCAGGCGACAGAATCGGTGACGGACAGCATAGCGGAAGCGGCCGGCGCCGGAAATGACTCTTCCGTTTCAGAGGAAGCGGTTGCTGCAGAAGGAACGACCGGTGCAGGCCAACAGGCTTCAGGGAGTGACGAAAGCCAGGCAGAAGACAGGCCATGGTGGCATATCTTCTCAGATGCTTCCGAGACGGTGACCAATACGGTTCAGGATGCTTTTGACAGTACCGTAAATGGCGTAGAAGTCAAAATTGATGAATTCAAGAATATGCTCAACAACATGATGGAAGCACTGGCAGTCATGATCGTCACATCCTGCCTTATTCCCATCATTGTTCTCCTGTTTTTCGTGTGGCTGATACAGGTCATCCTGAATGTGAATATACCGACACCGCCGATGGGAAGACCGCCACGGCACTGAAATAGCGACGTGCAGTTCTTCGCTTCACTTCGTCTTATTGAAGTAACGGCGAGCAGATCTTCGTTTCACTTCGGTCTCACTGAAGTAACGACGTGCAGTTCTTCGCTTCACTTCGGTCTCACTGAAATAACGGCGTGAAGCACTTCGCATCCAGAAAAAAGGCGCAAAAAAACCTCCATGCAGAGCCTGCCATGGAGATTTTTTTATCTCTAATGCTTTTGTCAGCTGATACTGACCAAATTTCGCACATGATTTACGGACGGAAATTGAACAATCGTCCGTTCACGCGACGAATCATGTGCAGTTATTTGCTGAGCGCAGACAGAAGACTGAGAAGAGCCATACCGTTCATATCCTTTGCTGAGGATTCCTGCGTTTGAGCCTGCTGCGGAGCAACGCCGCCGAACATGCCGAGAAGGCTGCCGAGGTCGAGACCGCTTGTCTGTGCCGGCTTTGCGGCCTGTGTGTTGGCTGCGGAAACACCGGAGAGAAGTGCAGGAGCGAGTGCTGCAAGAACGGAAGCGACCTGACCGGTCTCCATTCCGGTCTGACGAGAGAGCTGTCCTATTGCATTATCGTAATCGTTTCCGAGAATGTGGCCGACGATTTTCTCTCCATCCTGCGTGTCCGCTGTCTTGATCTGGTCATCCATAGTATTGGTGGACCTATGCTGTGAGAGCGCTCCGAGCAGGGAAAGGGCACCGCTCTGGCTGGATGCATTCGAGGTCATTGCCTTGATGAGGAGCGGAATAGCCAGCGGCAGAAGCTTTCTGATCAGAGCACTTGAAACGTCGGTTTTCTGTTCGAGTGAGTTCACGGATGACGGTGCCATCATTGAGCTGAGAAGAAGTGATAATAAGTTCATAGTTTTATCTCCTTTTCTGAATATTGGGTTTGAGGAAGTGTACGTATCTCAGTGTGAGGTGTCCCTCGCCTCTGCATGCGACAGGCAACAAACCGGTCTTAGAGGCGGGTTTCAAACCCCACCGAGAACCACACTGTCCACCTGTTTTCTATTGTAGCACAGGATAATCTAAAAATCTTTATTTATTAAGCCTTTTGAACAATAATAAAATGAAATTTTAAAGATGATTCACCATTATGCACAAATTACATAAATGCTTTTCGTGTAAAATTCCGGTTGAAAATCCGATGGCTTGGTTGCTACAATCCATACATAAGAATTCTTATCGTGCGTTCGCACATTTTTCCCCTTTTTGCAAAATATGTCAGTGGGAGATGCCCCTGTATTTACAGATGGTGTTTTAATCTCTGACGCAGAATTCTCGTGACTTCAGTCGTGAGATGAATGCGCAAAATGAAACTTATCTCTGACATGGGATACAAACCCGCGTCAGAGATTAAAAGTCTCAGCTACACAATGCTCCACGGCGTGTAAATTTCGCTACAGACAGCTCACTATATTATAAAGGAGGTATTTATGCTCAATGGAAAAAAAGAATATTGTTTCATCAGACTGGTACTCACTGCATCTTGCGTCGCTTTCATCCTGTGTTCGTGCTCAGGCAACACCGGCAGCACTAAGACAGCGGCGGATGCATCCGTCTCCACACACGCAGAGGCAGGAAAAGTACCCGTTGAGAACTCCTCAAAAGCTGCAGGGCAAGCAGAGCAGGGAGGCAGGGACGAAAAAAAGGATGTTCAGTCTACAGGGGAGTTTGAGATAAGTGAGGGAACAACCGGCAAGAGAAATGAAAAGAAAGATTCAGCAAAAGATGTGAAGGAAAATGCACAAGATTCTTCTCAGGAATCCCTCACAGAAGGCCAGGCCAATGCACTTCGCAAAGCGAAAGAGTATCTGAACTATGATGCATTTTCCGCGAAAGGCCTGACAAAACAGCTTGTTTATAACGGATTTTCCGAGGAGGATGCAGCGTATGCCGTCGAGCACTGTGAGGCTGACTGGAACGAGCAAGCCGCATACAAAGCGAAGTCCTATCTGGAGTATTCTGCATTTTCCAAAGACGGGCTTGTGGACCAGCTTGTTTATGAAGGCTTCACTCTTGAACAGGCCGAATACGGTGTAGCCAACTCTGAAATCGATACCGGAGAGCAGGCCAAAGACGCAGCGATTTCTTTCCTGAAATATACGCCTTATTCATACAGCGGACTTGTGGATATGTTGAAATACCAGGGATACTCTGAGGAAGAGTCAGTCGCGGCTGTTGACGCATGCGGTGCGGACTGGAACGAGCAGGCCGCACGCAGTGCGGAGAGTTATCTGAAGTATATGTCGTTCTCAAAAGAAGAGCTGGTGGATCAGCTCATATTTGATGGATTTACCGAGGAACAGGCAGAGTACGGCGCAAACTCAGTTTATAAGGATTAAACTGTAACTGATTGAACGAAGTATTTTGGGACGAACGAAAGCGGCATCGGATTGTGCAGCGGTACTGACAGCTCAAGTATTATGTTTCGAATTATGCAGCGAATCCTTCCGGCTTAGAGGAACCGAGCACGATACGGATCCTGGTTCCGAGAGTCGGTCTTGTGAGGACCTCGAAATGTCCGTCATGTTTATCGACGATCCATTTGGCAATAGAAAGACCGAGACCGGTGCCTGCGCTGGAGCGGACTTCGTCCGATCGATAGAAACGATCGAAGATGAGAGGAATCTCTGATTCTGCGATACCGACTCCTGTATCCTGCACCTGAAGATAAGGCGTTCCTGCATCTGTTAAACCGGCAGATAGAATGATATCCTCCCCCTCCGGCGTGTACTTTGCGGCATTGTCTGTGAGGATCCGCACAGCTTGTTTGAGAAGGCCTGTGTCGGCAGTGATAGGTATCTCCTGTTCCGGGACATTCAGACGATAGCGGTGCGCTTCATCTATCATGAAGGATTCCTCATAGACTTCCCGGACCAGATCGCAGGCGTCCGCTTCGGTGAGCGTGAGGGTAGTTTTTCCGCTGTCGCCTCTGGCCAGGAAGAGAAGTTGTTCGACCAGATGATTCATGTGATCCGCCTCATTCTTAATGGCACTGATGCCTTCTTCGAGAGTCTGCTGGTCTGATTTGCCCCATCGGTCCAGAAGATTGGCATAGCCCTGTATCACGGCAATCGGAGTCCGCAGCTCATGGGATGCATCGTTCACGAATTGTGCCTGCTGCCGATAGCTGTCACGCATTCTGAGAAGGAGATTATTCATGGCTGCTTCCACGCCCGTGAGATCCGAATCGTGGAAAGACAGGGGCTTATTGTTCGTGACCTGGTCAGGACGGATGTTTTCCAGCGCTTTTTCGATTTCCTGGTATTTATCTTCGGAGAAGGACAGGCGGCTCAGCTCATCTGCTTTGAGGGCTATCTCATTGATGGGGGAGAGGAGCCGCCGGATTCTTCTGTCTTCCGCAAAGTAGCTGAAGATCTGTCCGAAAAGCTGCAACACAAAAAGCCCCGTTGTGGCGGAGATAATGATAAGGAACGGTATTCCGACCTGTGCACTGAGAAGCAATGCCCCTTCAGGGTTAATGACCTGATAGACCGGTGAAGATGTTTCGGGCAGTAAGATGATGCGTCTTATAAGGTTCACAGACAGGAAACCGATTTTATAGTATTCGGTTATTGCACACCATCCGATACAGGCCAGAATTAAAAATGTCAGGTCAGTCAGAAAGTTACGGAAGAATACTTTGGAAATAAGGTACCAATGCAGTCTTCTCGTAATGGAAGTCATTTTTGTGGTCTGATCGGTTTGGAGTCTTTTCTCAGGTATGGTCTGATTTGATGACATAGCCGACACCTCTGACGGTATGAATCATTTTCACTTGAAATACGTTATCTATTTTTGAACGCAGATAGCGGATATAGACGTCAACGATGTTTGTCTCACCGATGAAGTCATATCCGCACACCCGGTTGAGCAGAGTGTCTCTGCTCAGCACGATATTCTGGTTCTCAAGGAGGGTTCGAAGCATCAGGAATTCTCTGTTCGTCAGGAATATTTCATGTCCGTTATATCTGACGGTATGAGAGGGTATGCTCATAACGAGGCTGCCCCATGTGATCGTCCCCTCTTCGTGCACATCACCCTCCTGTGAGGTCTCTTTTTTCGGAACATGGATTTTTAAGGCTACGCGGATTCTGGCAAGCAGTTCCTCGATTGCAAACGGCTTGGTGATATAGTCGACCGCACCTGCATCAAGACCCGCAACCTTGTCATTCACAGCATCCCTCGCCGTCAGAAGAATGACGGGAATCTGTTTTACCTTCTGCAGACGGCGAAGGACTTCGAGCCCGTTCAGGCCGGGCAGCATGATATCGAGCAGAATCAGATCGAAATCCTCCTCCTGTGCGATATCCAATGCTTCTCTTCCGTTTCCGGACTTTTTGACTTCGTAACCTTCGTGGACCAGTTCAAGCTCGATAAAGCGTGCAAGCTTTTCTTCGTCCTCCACGATAAGAATTCTGGCACTCATGTGTTGTCACCTTTCTTTTTATTCTTTCCGTTAAATTTCGACTTTATTTCGTCCGCAAGATCTGCGGCTCCCTGCAGAAAGCTGTTTGCAGCTTCCGTGTTTTCACTCCCTTCAAAAGAATAGCGGATACCGAAAAGAAGTGCGACCGCAGCCACAGGTATTACTGCCTTCCAGGCGATCAGGAGCACCAACAGCATGATCCACGAGGGAACCCGGAGCAGGCATTTTTCATGATGGGATATTGTGAAGGAGGTGTGCCGGATAAATCGAAAGATTGTCCGGAACAGTCCGACCACGTTTCTTCGGAAGGAAGGCGCTGCCTGTTTCTGCTGTGCCACCTGGCCGGGTACATCAATATAATTGCTCTGCTCCCGATAGGAGGTCGTGTAGATACTTTGATTCGGTCCGGGAGTTTTCCCCTGTTTCTCGAGGAGGAGCATTGCATCGAGCATATCCTCGCCCGAAGCGTCGAGAGCCGATAATGCTTCTTCATATGTGACGCCTGCATATTCCCTGATTTTTTCGGCTTTTTCCAGCTTATCCATAATATGATCCTCCTAATAAGTTTATTATACAATACATGTTGTGCTGCGTACGAGCAAATTGTGCCGGAGAGTCAGAGAATCAAGAACGTCTGGCGTTCCTGATTCTCTGGTGCAGATTAGCGTCTGCTTGTGAAACGAGCTTCACTTTACTGCATTATTTATTCTAAACTGCGCATTTTTTGCGCCAGGGATCAAAACTCATGATCGGAAACATTTTCAATCTCCGGATCATACGGCGGATATGTTTCATAGGCCGGTGCGGTCTGTGTATCGGGACTTTCGACTTCCTGTCCCTGATCGACGACTTCTGCTGCAGGATCTGTGTTGCCTTCGCCGTAAGACGTCTGATCGGCGCCGGTTTCGGTTCCTGCTGTCTGATAGGGCTCAACTGCCGGACTCTGTGCTGTGTCTGTACCGGCATTGTTCTTTGTGCGGGCCGGCATGAAATCAAAATCGGTCGCAAGCTCTTCCGCCTGATCAATGAAGTCATTTGCAGCTTTGGTGGAAGCTGTTCCGTCAAAGTAGTAATGCACCTTAAAGAACAGGGAAATAAGCATAAGCGGTGCGAGAGTTTGCCAGAAGAAGAGCAATATCAATGCGAAGACAAATGTAGGAAGCACCAGAATCTCGTTCTCACCGTGCGCCATGTGGAAAGTAGTGTGTGCAATGAAATTTCCGAATGTACGGAATGCATGTCCGATCACACTTCTCCGGCTCTTTTTTGTTCCGGCTTCCGTTCTGGCATCGTCTGCGCCCGGCATCCTGCCTGTTCCGCTCTGCTGCATACCTTTCAATCTACCTTGTTTTTCAAGGATGATGAGTGCAGCGATCAGGTCGTCCTGTGTATCGCTTAACAGTTGCTCAGCTTCCTCATAATTGATGTCGGCGCGTTCTCTTAATTTTTCAATCAATTCGAATCTGTTCATTTCTATTCTCCTTAATTTTGTGGTATATTTTAGAAGGCTTCTTATATCGCAGTAAAAGCATTGCTGCGGCTTTCCGATGCTTTCTCTTTGATTGATGCATCTAAAGAATAGCGCCGCTACATGAATGCATCCTGAAAGAAAGATTAAAAACAGATTAAAAAAAAGAATAAAAAGAATTAATCAGGAGCAGAAAATGAGACTGTTTATAGCAATACGATTTTCCGAGGATATCAGGAAGGGCCTCATATCCACCATGCATGATCTGAAAAAGAAAAATGTGGGTGGAAATTACAGCCCCGCAGATAACCTTCATCTGACGCTGGCGTTTATAGGCGAGACGCAGAACGCGGACGGCGTGAAAAAGGCGATGGAATCAGTGCCGTTTACACCCTTTATGCTGACACTGACAGATCTGGGGAACTTTGGAGATATATTATGGGTCGGCGCTAAGGGAGGACAGAAGTTGAAAGCGTATGTTAAAGCACTGCGTGACTCGCTTGATCAGGCCGGCATCAAATATGATCGGAAAAAGTTTGAACCGCACATCACCCTGGTGAGAAAAGCATCCAATGTGCACCCGCAGGGAGTCAGCGTTCCGAAGAAGGAGATGATGGTCAGGAAGATCTCTCTCATGAAATCAGAGACAAAGAACGGAAAAATGGTCTATACTGAGATTTTTCACATCGGTGGCTGACGTATGGGCAGGAGTAAAATATGACGGAATCAATCGCAGACAAGAAAAAAGAAATAAGATTGAAGAAAAAAGAACTGAAAAAAATGAAAAAAGAACTCAAAGGGATGAAAAAGGAACTGAGGGAAAGAAAAAAAGCGGAACTGGAAGATTTACTTTCCGACTATATCAATCATCCGAAAGTCCGCGAGATGCGGGCCTTTACACAGCACGGAAGTATCACTACCTACGATCACTGTGAGCGTGTTGCCGAGATGAGCCTGAAGTTGAACCGCAGATTTCGAATAGGAGCCGATGAGGAGAAGCTGGCAGTCGGAGCCCTTCTGCATGATTTTTACCTCTATGACTGGCATGATGATGACGGTGGGTCGCACAGGCTGCACGGTTTTACGCATCCTGAGCAGGCCAGACAAAATGCTGTGGAAATATTCGATATCGATGAGAAGGAACAGGAAATCATACGGACACATATGTGGCCGCTTACACTGAACGCTATTCCGAAGTCGAGAGAGGCAGCAATAGTGTGTCTGGCGGATAAGTGGTGCTCGTTGCAGGAAACATTGTTCATGCGGTAATCCTTTACATAGAATTTACATTGACTTTTCGCTCTAATGATAGCTAAAAAACAGTGGTAGCGGTATTATTAAAGGTAGGACTGCTTAAGTATTGTGCGGTATCTTTTTTAACGTCGGCATAAGCTGTCCATAAATTTAATCAGGGGGGAAAACACTATGGATATATCCAATGTCCTGTCATTATTCGGTGGTCTTGGCGCTTTCCTTTTTGGCATGCATTACATGGGTGAAGGTCTTCAGCTTGCGGCTGGTTCGAAAATGAAAGACCTTCTCGAGAAGTTGACCCGCGTTCCCGTCATGGGCTTCCTTGTCGGTATGCTCGTAACGGTGTGCATTCAGTCTTCTTCAGCAACAACTGTAATGGCCATGGGATTCATTAATGCCGGAATTATGGATCTGGCGCAGGCGACAGGAGTCATCTTCGGTGCCAACATCGGTACAACGATTACAAGTATCCTGATTGCACTCGATGTATCCGGCATTGCTCCGGTGTGCATCGCAGTCGGTGCAGCCCTTATGCTCTATGCAAAGAAAAAGAAGCATAAGCATGTCGGTCAGGTCATCCTTGGTTTCGGTCTTCTGTTCCAGGGGCTTCATACTATGAGCAGCTCGATGGCACCGCTCAAGGATTCGGTCATGTTCCAGAACTTTATTCTGAACGCAAAGAATCCGGTCCTCGGATTTTTGATCGGCGTTGTGCTGTGTATGGTCATCCAGAGCTCGTCCGCTGCAGTCGGTATTCTGCAGGCTCTCGCAATGCAGGGACTTATGCCTCTGTACTTCGCTGCTTTCATTATATGCGGTATCAACGTGGGATCATCCTCACCGGTTATCCTGTCAGCATTGAACGCAAAGAATAATGCGAAGCGTGCGGCAATTATCTACTTTGTCTTTAATGCGGTCGGAGCGCTGATTTTCATCCCGCTCGTAATGCTGTCGCCTATTACAGATGTGATAGCATCCCGTGTGGCGAGTGCGTCTTTCCAGGTATCCTTCTTCCACATTATGTTTAAGTTGGCGACCGGTATCATCCTTCTTCCGCTGACGAATGCAGTTGTTAAGATGACTTACAGAATCCTTCCGAAACAGGCTCACGAAAGTTCGCTTCGTCTCGAATACATAGATAAGACGATCGTCGCAGCTCCGTCCGTTATGGTCCTGCAGGTATCGAAGGAAGTTGAGCGTGTGGTCGGAATGGTCAGACAGAATATTATTGATGCCAGTGAAGGGATTCTCAGTCACACTGTCGAACGTGCACGTCAGATCCGTGACAACGAGGAGACAATCGATTTCCTTACCGGTGAAATTGTTGATTATATTTCCAAGGCTAACATGATCGAGATGCCCGAAGAGGAATCAAATCATCTCGCCGTTATGTTCCAGGGTATGAATGATATAGAACAGATAGGAGATCATGCTTGCAAAATTCTTGATCAGAATGAAAAGTGTATCGAGAATAAGTGGATGTTCAGCGATAAGGCGTGCGAAGAGCTCAAGGTCATCTATGAAGAAGATGTTTACATGCTTGACAGAGTTATGACCAAGCTCAGAGACGGCGAGATAGATGAGGCGTTTGCCGATAAAGCGCGCAAAGAGGAGCATGCTATTAAGAGAATGTGTTCCGAGGCCAATGACAACCATATGAAGCGTATGAATAACGGGGAGTGTGCATTTGATCAGGGCGTCGCCTATGTCGAGATCCTCAACTCTCTCAATCGTATAGCAAATCATCTGACAAGCATCGCGGAAGCGACGCTGCTGTTATAAGCGCGAACAGTTTTCAGAAAAAACCGGTAAAACAAAAAAATGAGATTCGGAATCTCCGAATCTCATTTCTTTTTTTTGAAAAATTTGCGCCAGACAAATCTCGCGAAGAAATACATAGTTGAACAGAATGCGATGAAGTATCCCAGTACACCCAGAAAAGGGATACCCATGAACTGGGGTTTCATATCTGTGAGGCACAGGATACTCGATGCGATGAGGAGCGCGAGAATACACATACCTATGACCAGGTTTCTGATAGAAGCGAAGATGATTTGTGCAAACTCATTGGATACCTCCAGCTTCAGATTCACCCTTGCCTGTCCTTCGAGGTATTCCTGCATGATATCCGCAGCGAGCATCGGAATATCAATACTTTTCCTGGCTGACCGGTACACATGTCTTGCAGTGCGCGAAATTTCCTGTTTCCAGTCCATCTCGGAGAGGGCTTCGTCAGCGACTGAAGTTGCGGCAATCTGCAACATGTTGATGTCAGGGCTGATATCGGCGAGGACTCCTTCCACGTGGGACATACCTCGTGCGAGCATGGTCATGCCGTGCGGCATACCGATTTTGTTAGCTTTCATGACTTCCATCATGGCCTGCAGTGTCTCCGCTATATCGACCTGCCCCATGGAAACCGAACCGAATTCTTCGATAAAGTCTCTCAGATCTCGGTAGAGCTTGTCGCGGTCAGGTTTTCCCCAGAACTTTCCGAGGTCCAGAACAGCATCGGTAACCATGGTGACATCTTTCATTCCGAGACCTTCAACACCACGGATCATAATTTTTCTTTCCCGCTCAGTCAGCCGTCCCATCATTCCCATATCGAGCCAGACGATTTTTCCGTCTCGAATTTTGACGTTTCCGGGGTGAGGGTCTGCATGGAAGAAGCCGTCATCCATGATCTGATGAATATAGTTGTTTACGAATTTTGTGCCTATTTCATCAAGGTCATACTCTTCAGCCAGAAGCGCATCCTTGTCATTGATCGCTATACCGTCGACATATTCCATGACAAGGACCCGGGCAGTCGTATACTCCCGGTAAAGCTTCGGAACATAAATATAGCGGAATTCGGCGTTGTTGGCAGAGAACTCTTCGATGTTCGCAGCTTCCTTGAGGAAATCCATCTCTTCCTGAGAGACCATCCAGAGTTCGTCGAGGACCATGTTGAAATCGACGATATCGCGCAGATTGCCGACCGGAGGAAGCATCCTGACTGCTTTGTGCAGAAGACGGATATCACGAGCCATCTTGTCGTAGATTCCCTTGCGCTCGACCTTCACAACGACTTCCTCACCTGTGTGAAGAACAGCTTTGTGGACCTGCGCTATGGAGGCGGAACCTAACGGCGTTCTTTCGATGGATGCAAATACTTCCTGCCACGGATGCCGGTATGAACCGTTTATGACATCCTCGACATCTTCAAACGGCATGGGCGTCACTTCCGAGCTCAGCTTCATCAGTTCCTCGCAGTATGCTCTCGGAAGAATATCCGAGTGGAGAGACATGATTTGCCCGAGCTTAATATACGTGGGTCCGAGTTCCTCCAGAATGATGCGAAGCTTTTCCGGTGAGATACCTCGTGAAATCTTATTCCTGGCTAAAACCTGCCGTATTTCCCTGAAACGCGCGTCATTTTCCGCCTTGATCTGAGACTGTGTAGGCTTTGTTTCAGAAATGCTGTCAACGGATTTACTGTATTGGCCGCCTTCTGCCCCGCTTTTATTTTCTCCGTCAGGTATGTCCTGAGAATACGGGGGAGTTTTTTTCATTCGTCTTTTGTCTCCGCTTTAAGAATCTGTTCTTTCAGTGCTGAAAGATCTTCCGGAGAAAGTCCGGCTACAAGGTCTGCAAAATCTTTTTTGGGCGCTTCCACGACATGTGGTTCCTCCTGCTCTTTTGCAGCCTGTATCTTATGTTTCAGCTCCTGATTAAGCGCTTTGCCCTGTTCCACTGTAAGTTCGCCGCGGTCAACGAGGTCTTTCAGGATTTCCTGCGACTTGTCGACCGTGAGAGCTGCTGCGCCGACACCGGCGAGAAGTAACGTCTTGAGTCCGTCTGTGATTCTATTATCCATGTTATACCTCCTTTTTTGAGAGCATTTGTTTCATCGCGCAGTACTTTTTGTACTTACTCCGTCTCAAACAGCGGGGCGTTTGATGACGTGCTGAGTAGTTACGCTTTACTGACACTCTTTGGTCAGCCTTACTTTTATTATACTACAAATATAACGTCAGGACTCGATATAATCTGAAATTTCTGCATTCATTTGTCTTTTATTCTTCATCGCGAGATTGTACTTACGCTGAAGACGTGTATTGTGCGATGAAGATTCAAGAACGCCTCGGCGTTCTTGCCGCGACGAGCGCGGCGCGTAAGCGCCTTCCACTGCGCACGTCTGCGATCCGCCGTGCCTAAGCATGCGTAACAATGCTCCGGTGGAGCATTGTGTAGCTGAGGCTTTTATTCTTCATCGCGAGATTGTACTTACGCTGAAGACGTGTATTGTGCGATGAAGAATAAAAAAAGCCGGCAGATCATATATAATCTGCCAGCAGTCTGCTTTTTTTCGGGTGTTTCAATTTTCTCAGCGCCTTCGACTCGATCTGACGAATGCGCTCTCTTGTGAGCCCGTAGAGCTCGCCTACTTCCTCGAGCGTCATGGGACGCCCGTTGTCGAAACCGACTCTCAGCCTCAGGATTTCCTGCTCACGTTCTGTCAAAGTGCTGAGGACTTCCTCCAACTGTTCGCGAAGCATTGTATCAGCCGTCGCTTCGAACGGCTCTGCCATATTGCTGTCCGCAATGAAGTCGCCGAGATGACTGTCATCCTCGTCTCCGACCGGCGAATCCAGAGATATCGTATCCTGAGCAAGCTTCTGAAGTTCCTTGACTTCGTCTGCGGAAATATTCATCAATTCAGCCAATTCCTGAGACGTCGCCTCACGGCCGTGCTCCTGAAGGAACTGCTTGGAAAGCCGGTTCAGCTTGTTGAATTTCTCATGCATATGGACCGGAATGCGAATCGTCCTGCCGGTATCTGCAAGGTATCTCGTAATCGCCTGTCTGATCCACCAGGATGCGTACGTTGAGAATTTATAGCCTTTCCGATATTCGAACTTATCAACAGCCTTCATAAGACCGATATTTCCTTCCTGGATGAGGTCGGAGAGCGGAATACCGAAGCCAACATATTTTTTTGCAATGGAAACGACCAGCCTGAGGTTCGATTCCTCAAGACGGGTCCTTGCGTTCTGCCCCTGCTTTTCTATGGAACGGAGCTGTGAACGGGTCTTACCGCAGAGAACTGATAGTTTGTCCTCTTCTCCGACATACTCTCCGAGATCTTCAGGTATGGAAGTGTGTATGCTGTCGGTGTCAGGAAAATCTTTAAGACTTCCATCCGTCAGAATGTATGCGGCAATTCTTCCGTTTTCCATCTGCCTGCCGATCTCTGTTTCCTGCTCGGCGGTAAGAAGCGGAATATTTCCTATTTCTCTCAGATACATGCGCAGGGAGTCCGTCACGGCATTTGTATCGGCCGTTACGTTGTAGGCCTCTTCCGTGGCTTTATATTCGTCTGATTTTGTATAGTCGTCCGAGTCATCCTCGTGGCTGTAAGAATCCGTAACACCATCATCTCTGCTGAAGGATGTGTCGTCATCTGTGATGGACTCATATATTTCTTCCGCGTTATCAGATGTGGCATCGATGTTTTCTGAAGACGTATATGTTCCGGGAGGAAACGAATCCGAATCAGCGGCAGCACAAGAAGCGGCCTTTGTGCGATCAGGAACAATCGTGATTCCGTGTTCTTCTAAGTAAGAGCAGATGATGTTAAGATGTTCATTCTGTAGTGTCAGTCCGGAGAACTCATTATCGATATCCCTGCGATCAATCAGATTATTGTGGTGCGCAGCGAGAGCAATAAGATTATCCAGTTTCTTTTTCAGTAATGGGGTCATTTTCTGTTCATTAGGTTTGGCTTTATGTGTAGCTGCTGCCATATTGATACATGTTTAATCCTTTCGAGTATGTGCAGTTTCTCAATTATAATCCAATGTGTGAAAGATTACAAACGATTTTTCCGCCTGCGGGATCATTTCGCGCAGCGCGCGCAACGGAAATTAGACAATCAATTTTACAGCTTCCTTTCCGGACTTCTTTGTTTTATAATATCCTTTTGAAAGTTTATCTCACTGGAGGTGGATCCGATGAAGAGGTTTATGGAGGAGAACAGAAGATATCTGGAGCTTTTGGTCGTAACAATCATAATTCTGGGATTCTTTGTGTCGATCATGGTACGTGCTGACAGGGTGGCAGCAGCATTTGGAGGACTGATCAATGTTCTGAAGCCGTTTATCTACGGTTTTGTTATAGCATACCTTCTTAAGCCGGTTGTAGATGCGGTCGAAAAGGCAGTGAAGGCAATATTTGAAAAACTGTTTCATAAGAAAGTCGAAGGCTGCAGAGGAGCGTCGATCGCGATTACGTTTATTATAGTGCTTGTCGTTATTACGCTTATGTTCTGTGCTATCATCCCGGGATTAATTACAAGTATCAAAACACTGATTGTAAAGGTTCCGAGAAGCCTGCGAGAGTTTGAATACTGGCTTCGCGCTTTGATTGGTGAAGGTCTGGGAAATGAGATAGTGGCAAGTTTCACCGAAACGATAGAAAATGCCTACGAGCATATTTATGATTCGATTCAGAAATTCCTTCTGCCGAATCTTGAGAATATTGTATCTCAGGTAGCAGGCGGATTTGGCGGTATGCTGGGTGTCCTCAAGAACGTCATTATTGGCTGTGTCGTTGCGATCTATATGCTCGCGAGCTGGGAAAAATTCGGGGCACAGGCAAAAATCATGCTGTACGGATTGGTCTCGGAGAAACCTGCGGATTGGATTTATAATGAAATGAAACTGACGAACAGCCTTTTCGGAGGATTCATAAGCGGGAAACTGGTGGATTCCGCGATTATTGGAGTGATCTGTTTCGTCGTGTGCATGCTTCTGAATATGCCATACGCTCTACTGGTCAGTGTCATAGTCGGAATCACGAATATCATTCCGTTCTTTGGCCCCTACCTCGGTGCAGTACCGTCAGCGATCCTGATTCTGACTGAGAGTCCTTACAAATGCGTTGTCTTCATTATATTCATTATCATTCTTCAACAGATCGATGGGAATGTTATCGGTCCCAAGATCCTCGGAGATAAGATCGGCGTTTCGAGTTTTTGGATCCTGTTCGCTATTCTGTTTTTCGGCAGTTATTGGGGCGTGATCGGAATGATCGTCGGCGTTCCGTTGTTCGGCGTAATATATGATCTGGCGAAACGAATCATAAGGTTCGGCCTCAATAAGCATGGCAGGGAAGATATGATGGAGGAATATATCCGGGAGTTCGAAACGGGCTCCGAAAAGGATAAGGATGAAGAAAAAAAGAAAAAGAATCGGTTTACAGGGTTTCTGAAGAAAAAAGGAGCTAACTGATTCAACTGCATTTCAGATAAGCGGGGTGTTATATGGAGAAACAGTTTTGGGAAAAATTTGCACCTGTTTATGATAAGTTCATGAAAAAAGACGAGGCTGCATACAGAGAAATTTGTTCACTGATCAGAGAGAAGGCTGAAGGGAAAAAGGTACTGGAAGTGTGTACCGGAACAGGGCTGATTGCAAAGGACGTCGCAGACGTGACGGAATATATGTACGCGCTCGACTATTCCCCGAAGATGATTGAGCAGGCCAAAAAAGGCCGGTATTCCGAAAAGCTGGAGTTCGTGACGGGAGACGCCATGAATCTTCCGTTCAGCGAGGAAAGCTTTGATCTGGTCATTATTTCAAACTCCCTCCACATCTTGCCTGAACCGGAGAAAGCGCTCATGGAAATCAGACGCGTGCTTAAGCCGGAGGGATTCATGATCGCCCCGACCTTTATCCATGCAAAAATGAACGCAGGTCAGAACCTGCTGGCAGGAGCCATGGGAGGATTTACCGGCTTTAAGACGGAGCATGCATGGACTCGGGATACTTTCGTGGATTTTCTGCACGACAACGGATGGAAAATCAGACGGGGTAAAGTCATCAGGGCTTCCTTCCCGGAGATATATGTAGAGTGTACGAAAAAATGACGGAGAATGATATATGACAGGAGAACGAAAACTGCCTCATGCTGTACCGGGTTTTCGAAATGAGATGAATGTCAGAGATCTCGGAGGATATGTCACAAAGGACGGCAGAAGAATCAGAAAAAGGCTGCTTATAAGATGCGCGGCACCGGGCGAGATGGATGCGAACGAGTTGGAGACATTTGCACAGCTCGGAATCGTATCTTTGATGGACTTTAGGAGCGGAAGTGAGAGAGCAAAGCTTCCGGATCCGATCGGGGTAAGCGAAGCGTATTATCCGATCAGCGCTGTCAAGATTGATGATGACACGGAAGTGGACTATTCGCCGCCTGCTCTACTGAAGATGGTATTGAAACAGAAAGGCCGCGATAAAGTTGGAAGTCTGGTGCGCAGTTTTTATGTGCAGACTTTGTTTGACAATGAGGCCTATCGTAAAATGTTCGATCTGCTTCTGGAACACCGTGTGCCCTTGGCTTTTCACTGCTCGGCGGGCAAGGATAGGACCGGGGTTGCTGCGATCCTGATTCTGCTGGCACTCGGTGTGGATGAGAAGACTGCCGCGGATGACTATATGCTGACGAACCGATACAGGCGGGACCTTCTGAAGGCAGAATATGAAAAACACAGAATCCTGAATCGCATCAGCCGGTATATGCGTGATGTGTCCACTTTGTCACAGGGCGTTTTTTCCGAGACGGTAGATGCTATTTATGATGCGATAGCAGAAAAGTATGGAGATATTGATACGTATTTTGAAGAAGAATACGGTCTCGGGCATGCAGAGCGGGAGAAGTTGCGCCGGATGTATACAGTGCCCGCTTTTCATAGGCGCCGCAGGACTGTATCGGAAGTAAAGGGAGGAGAGCGTTGAAGAAGAAACATACAGGAGCAATTGTGTTTTTCACTGTTCTTGCCGGACTGATTGCCGTCGCCATCGCGTATTTCAGCGTTATGTTTTATGTGAAGACAGGAAGCTTTATTCCGCCGATGCTGTCAGATATGTCGGGATTGTCCGGCTTTGGGCTTGTAGATGTGAAGGTCTCAGATGAAGCTGACAGCAATGCAGTACAGGCATCCGGCGATATATCCGATGCAAAGACATCAGATGAGGCATTGAAGGCAACTGTGACACAGAAGCCGACGCAAAAACCGACACAGAAACCCAAAAAGTCCGGGAAAAAGAAACCGACGCCAACGCTCGCTCCGTCAAAGCCGGAAGATGTCAATGATATCAGCACACATGATATGAAACAGTATCTTGGCGAGATGCCGGGTGAGGATTCGGATATCGTAAGCACAGCTACATCTGTCTATACTTATGAACAGATGGTTAAAGACCTGTATTTCCTTGATCAGCGTTACCCCGGCATTTTTACATACGAGACACTTGGGGTAACGAAGGATTTGAGACAGATTTATGCCGTCACTCTGGGGAATCCTGCGGCACCGAATCATGTCGTGATCCAATATACGGTTCATTCCAGAGAGTATATAAACTGCCTTCTGGCTATGAAGCAGATCGAGTATTATCTTCAGAATTATGCAGCCGGGAATACCTATGGGGATAGATCCTATCCGGATCTTTTTGCAAATTTCTGTCTGCATGTTATCCCGATGGCCAATCCTGACGGGGTTTCTGTTTCTGAATTGGGAATCGATTCAATGAGAACAGCTTCTGCAAAGGGCATTATTCAGTATTGCTGGGAATCGGATACACAGCTCGGACGAACAGCGGCGCCTCTTGAGGACTACCTGAAGACGTTCAAAGCCAATGCCAACGGCGTCGATCTCAATAAGAATTTTCCTGTAGGCTGGGATGGCTATACGGACGGCGTGCCGGTTCCGTCGACGGACTGCCATAAGGGGGTCGCTCCGGCATCGGAAGTCGAGACACAGGCCATCATCAATCTGGTACACGCCAATCCGACGATAGCAGTGATCTCTTACCACTCTGCGGGAGACTTGATTTACTGGAATTACGGCGTGGAGGATGAGAATCTGCTCGCTGCGGACAGGAATCTGGCCATTAATCTCAACAATGTCACAGGGTATCCGACGGTAGTCTCTGAAAAGTATAATTGGCATCTTGCAGGAGGCTGTTCAGATTATTTTATGTGGGAAGAGGGGATTCCTTCGGTTACGCTGGAGACCGGCCAGGGGACCTGTCCTCTGGATATAAGCGCTTTTTCATCGATGTGGAGCGCGAACAGAGACGTGTATGCGCTGCTCGCTGCGGTGTACGGGTGAGCATAGACAAAGACTGAACGATGAAAACGAGTATTGCTTTGTGAACGTATCATAGACTCTCGTCACGAGCATTGCGCGAAGAATAAAAGGGCTGCCGCATTAAGTGAAGCGACATATTGCAGACTTCATATGAAAATGTCTGCGAAATGTGTCGACACTTATGCGACAGCCTTTTTGTCATTCCGGTTTGACATGGAGATCGAGCTGTGAGAACGGAATCGTAATCTCTGCTTTGTCAAAAGCATGTTTGATGTCTTCCGTGATTTCCCATTTCGTCTTCAGATAGTCTCTGTTTTCAACATATCCCTGACCTCCGAGGACAATGGTGCTCTCACCGAGCTCGGATACGAATATGTTTATATCATGCTCCTTTGAGATGTTCGGATGGTCATGGTAAACGGTATAGAGCACTTCCTTGGCTTTTTTTATATCCTCATCGTAACCGATGCTGACAAAGAGGTCGACTCTGCGGAAAGGAAAGGCGGTGCAGTTCTTTACATTATCTGATGCAAGAGTGCCGTTCGGAATGGTGATCGAGCAGTTATCCAGCGTGACGATTGTTGTATATACAATACCGATCGATTTAACGATACCCTCGCCTGCTGAGCAGATAATGTAGTCTCCGACCTTGAAAGGATGTGTGAAAAGGATTAGGATACCTCCCGCAAAATGCGCAAGACTGTCGCGCAGAGCAAGACCGATGGTGATCGTTGAACTTGCGAGGATCGCGATGAAAGTACTGGTGTCGAATCCCATCTGTCCTGCGATGATGAAAATCAGAAATACGTGCAGGATTACATACATGACGGAACCGAAGAAATGCGTCACCGATACATCTGCGTTGGTTTTGTTCGCCGCTTTAACAAATAGTTTTCGAGTGAAAATGATAAGCCTGTGCCCGATGTAGTAAACAACGAGTGCAATCAGAAACTTTATACCGAAATCCCTCAGAGCGGGAAGACTGAACTGAGAGAAAGAAATCTTCTCTGCGACTTCCTCCATGACCTCAGTCGTAACTCCATTTGTCAATGAATCTGTTAAATACATGATACATACCTCTTTTTAAGTGTGGCTGTATTGTACATCAAATTGCGGACTTTGTCATTCCAATTTCAGTTTGATCCGGGAATGTTTTCCGGATCAATGTAGATCCTCTTCTGAGCTGCGTCTGAAATGTGAAACTTTCCTGAATCCTTTTTGAACTCGATTGACGGCAATGAGAAAATATTGAAAAATAAAAGCGATCGTTAAGACGTATTCGGGGCTCAAGCTCTCTCATGAATACGTGTAAAGGTGGACTTGACGGAAGATGGAGGATTTATAATGAATTTTCTGAGAAAGAATGCCAATGAATTTCAAAGTGGCTACACCGGTTATTATCTCAAACCGGCTACATGCCCGCATTGCGGAGTGGGGACGGACGCCGTAGCTACAGCGAGGGAGATATTTGCCTATTCCGGCAGTTCGAACCTGCTGCTGTCTGCCGCGAAATGTACGGGCTGCCATAAAACATTTTTCTATGCCAATCTGAGAGAGTCCGGCAACAGTGACGCCGAGATGGTGTGCATTTATCCGGACCGCAAACTTGATTACAAAAATGAAACGCTTGAAAAAGTATCGCCGCGTTTTATTCGCATGTACAACCAGGCTTTGAACTCTGAGAAGATCGGAGATATCGAGCTGGCTGCTATCGGATTCTGCACGGCACTGGAAACTCTGATTAAGGACTATGCAATTGATGAACTTGGGAAACCGGCCGAAGAAGTCGCTGTAAAAAATCTGTATCAGGTCATAGCGGAGTATCTTCTTCAGAAGGATTTGATCAACACGCCGGATCTCATCAGAATACTCGGTGCTGATTATGTTCATTATGAGGACAGGTATCCGGTCCATGATCTTGTGATCCTGAAAGGATACATGGAAATATTTCTGAAGCAGATCGAGATGCAGTACATGATCAGTCATCCGGAACCGTCTGCTGTAGATGGATGATGAACAGAATAGAAAGTGTTCGCAGATCGTTATCCGTTCGCTGTTTTTGATGTCTTTTTCCTGAAGAGAAGGTATAATGGGAAGTATAGAACTGATTTTGGCGGCCCGGACCATGTATCGGATATCGACGGAATCGTGTGAGATCGGAAAATATGCTATGCCGTCACGTAAGGAGGGAGACCGGAGAAAATGAATTATTTTGTAGTGGATGTCGGCGGAACATTCGTAAAATGCGCTGTCATGAATGAAGAGGGCGAATTCATCGAGAAAGGAAAGTTTCCGAGCATTGCGGATGACCGGCAGAGATTTCTTGATTCAATTGAGACACAGTTCCATGCCTGTGAGGAAAAGTACGGTCCTCTTGCCGGCATCGCAATCAGCATGGCAGGAATTCTCGATGTGGAGGCTGGGTATGCCTACAGCGGCGGTGCGATTTTCTGTGTCAATGAGATGAACGTCGCAGCGTATTTTTCGGAAAAATGCGGCGTGCCTGTCACGATTGAGAATGATGCGAAGGCAGCGGCTCTGGCAGAGCTGTGGAGAGGAAATCTGAGTGATGCACGGGATGGCGTCGTCATTGTTATCGGAACAGCAATCGGCGGCGCGGTGATAATTGACCGCAAAGTCATTCGCGGCAGGGATTTCTTTGCGGGAGAATTCAGCTATATTCTTCGCAGGGACGGTGAGAACAGAGATTTCAGTTATATCTGGGGCAACGACGGCGGTGCACGCGGACTGATCGGAATGATAGCGGAGAAAAAGAGTATTCCGGATGAGGAAATGGACGGCTTTAAAGCTTTTGAGCTTATCAACAGCGGAGATCGGGAAGCCGTTTCCGCCCTTCATGTCTACTGCGCAGGCCTCGCTACCAGAATCTGGAACCTGCATGCGGTCCTGAATCCGGATCGCTTCCTGATCGGCGGGGGAATCAGTGAACAGCCTGTCCTTCTTGAAACGCTCCGCGAGGAAATCGGAAAAATCATGGCCGTCATGCCGGATAATCTAAAGGAACCGGAAGTCATGACGTGCAGGTACTTTAATGATTCAAATCTGATCGGTGCCCTGTACGGACATCTGGTGAGGTATCCGGCATAAAGCCCGGAAGTTGGAGAAGCGGCTATTCTTTACATATTTCTTAAACTGTGTTATAGTAGCGCTGAAAAATAAATTCGGATACTCTCCGCACGAAGCGGTGAGCGTTCGTAAATACTGTAAGGCAGAGTAGAATCTGGCGCGTTAAGTGCTGCATGTACGGGGAGTTGACATGCGGACGAAAAGCAGTAGCTTGCGGTGCCGGGTTCGCATCCCACTGCTACATAATTACGGCTAATACCTCCTTATGTAGTTAGAGGATAACTGCGAAAGGAGGTTTTGTCTCATGTTCAGGGAATCAGCAAATGAGCTCCGGAAGGTTCAGGCTATCGCCTTGTGCGGTATCATGGGCGCACTCGCAATTGTACTCGGATATGTTGCCACAATTAGGATTGGAGATTATATAAGAGTAGGTTTCTCGTTCCTGCCGAATGTGATCATTGATTTTCTGTACGGACCTGTTGTGGGAGGCGTCTTTGGCGGAGTCATGGATATTGTCAAGTATCTCATGAACCCGACGGGACCTTTCTTCCCGGGCTTTACCATCAGTGCGATTGTCGGAGCGGTCATCTACGGTATCATACTCTACAGGCAGAAAGTTACGATACTGCGCGTATTTATGGCACAGCTCCTGGTAAAAGTTGTTGTGAACCTGGTGCTGAACACAATATGGCTCGTGATGCTCTACGGATACGGACTGGCAGCGATTCTTCCGGGAAGAATCATTTCCAATGCGGTAATGCTGCCGATCGACACGGTCATCACATTTGCAGTGTTGACATTTGTCCAGAAGAACATCAAGTACCTTATGCCGATGTGATGTTTCGCACCATGCGCGGCGCGACAAGAACGCTGAGGCGGTCTTGAGTATTTCTGCTTTGAATTGTTCCATCTGACGGAGACTTACATTACGCGCCGGGTCGCATAGAGTACCGAATAACTAAGAAAAGCTTTATCAACTTGAAAATTGTTACACTACGTTTATAATTAATGGTATACTAAAATAAAAA
The DNA here is from genome assembly GCA_017433725.1 of Lachnospiraceae bacterium. Classification (GTDB taxonomy): domain Bacteria; phylum Bacillota; class Clostridia; order Lachnospirales; family Lachnospiraceae; genus Chordicoccus. The sequence continues at coordinate 38,988 of JAFRGQ010000005.1, read as the reverse complement.
AATTAGGCAGCAATTCTGCCAGGGAGGGTATATGGATATTAATCTTCAGAGAGACGGAGGCGAGCTTACAATTGCGCTTACAGGAAGACTGGATACAATTACATCACCGAAGCTTGATGATGTTCTTCATGCGGAGATAAAAGGGGTAGACGAGCTCGTGTTCGATTTGGGACAGCTTGAATACATTTCTTCTGCAGGTCTCAGAGTGCTCCTCGCTGCACAAAAAATTATGAACAAGCAGGGGACGATGGTAGTAAAGAATGTAAAACCGATGATCATGGAGATATTTGAAGTCACCGGGTTTGACAGTATTCTGACGATAGAATAAGGACGATTAGGAACAGAAAATACTTTTGTTCAAAAGAAAGGATTTTCATATGGCACAAATCACTGTAACTGCCATTCTGGGAAATCTTCCTGTTGTCACGCAGTTCATCGAAGAGCAGCTGGAAATGGCAGAATGTCCGATGAAAGCAATGATGCAGATCGATACGGCAGCGGATGAAGTATACAGCAATATCTCATACTATGCCTATCCTAAGGATGCCCCCGGAGAAGCAGTCATTTCTGTTGATGTGGAACCTGGAGTGCCGGAAGCTGTTATTACATTTGAAGATACCGGGGTTGCCTTTGATCCGCTCGGCGTAGGTCAGCCGGATACGTCTCTTCCTGCTGAAGACCGTGTCGCAGGCGGTCTGGGTATATTCCTTGTGCGAAAACTGATGGATGACGTTACGTATAAGAGGGAAGGTCAGAAGAACATTCTTCAGTTGAGAAAGAAATGGTGATTGGCGGAATGAGAAAGGAAAGTGTCATCCTTATTCCGGCATATGATCCCCCCGACAACTTAATAATGTACATAGCGGATTTGATGGAAGCAGGGTACGAAGACATCATCGTAGTGGATGATGGAAGCCGCGATGACAAGCAGTATATATTTGATACGCTTGAGGATGGTGGCTGTCGTATTCTGCACCATGATAAAAACAGAGGAAAGGGCGTTGCAATAAAGAGCGGCCTTTTCTATTACACAGGAAAGTATTCCGGACAAGCTGACGGCGTTATAACAGTCAATTCAGACGGTGTAGATCTGGTGGAGGATATAGACAGGATAGCAGATATACTTCACCGGCAAAAGCTTGAAGGCACAAGCAACCTTGTAAAGGGTGTAAGAGACTTTGACAGCCCTCACATTACAGGTGAGAGTATCAGAGCGAACAACTTTATGACGATGATCTTCAGATGGATATTCGGGGTGCGTGTGCGGGATGTTCTGTGCGGTCTGAGGGGGATTCCCGATGGATGTGTGCAGAAGTGTCTCACATTTCCTGAGAAGACGTATGCGTATGACTGTGCACTGCTCATCGGGTTCATTAAAGATGGCGTCGAGGAGGTTCCGGTCAGGATACCGCCGCAGAATCCGGAAGCGGAGACACATTTCAGAAAAGTCGAGCACACATTCCTGATCAATGTTGTCCTGTGGAGAAAGTTGATTATTTTCGGCGGAACTTCCATTATAGCCGCGGTGCTTGATATTTTTCTGTTCTGGTATCTTACGAAATATGTTCTGACCGGCGTCAGGTATCCGATTATTGTAGGCACCGTTATTGCGAGAATAATATCGGCGACGCTCAATTATAACCTGAGCCGCAGGCTGGTATTCAAGACGAATGAGAGTAAACGCAAGTCATTCAGTCAGTTTTTTGCACTGACAGCTATTCAGTGTGCCATCTCGGCGATGAGTGTCCATTTCCTGGAAATGCTGATAGACGGGGCGGCCGTGCCGATTAAGATCGTAATTGATTTGTTTTTGTTTTTTGTTGCATACAAGATTCAGGATAAGTTCATATTTGTTTCAAGAAAATAGGGATTGTCGGGGCAGCGCCTGCATATGCGGCAGGAGAGCTGTGAGACAATCCCTTTTATATTCTTTATTGCGCAATACCTGTGATGAGAGTCTATGATTACTCTATTCCGTTCCAGCAATATGTGCACAGCTGATCGACCGGAATACCGACCGATTCAAGCATATCATCAAGCCGGTTATAGCGAAGAGACGTGAATCCCATCTCCTTGCAGATTCCCTCAAGCATACGTCTGTAGCGGTCTGTGTCAGGGTTGGCATAATCATCCAGGATCGTACGATCCACGTCGCCGCCTTCTTCACGGCAAATTACTCTTCTTGCAATCAGCTCCATCTCTGAAGTCGCACGTGAGAAACTGATATACTTACATCCAAAGAGAATCGGCGGGCAGGCCGGACGAACATGTACTTCCTTGGCACCGCTACGATAAAGGAATTCCGTTGTCTCTCTAAGCTGGGTTCCGCGAACAATCGAGTCGTCAATCAATAGAAGTCTTTGATTCTCAATCAGTTCGTGGACAGGAATCAGCTTCATTTTCGCAATCAGATCACGCTTTGTCTGAATAGTCGGCATGAAGGACCTGGGCCAGGTCGGGGTGTACTTGATGAACGGGCGCGAGAAGGGGACACCGGATTCATTGGCGTAGCCTACCGCATGGGCAGTTCCCGAGTCCGGAACACCTGCAACAGCGTCGATCTCGTCTCTGGTCATTTTATCCCGCTTTGCAAGGTAACTGCCGCAACGGACACGCATTCCTTCAACAGAGACTCCTTCGTAGCTGGAAGCCGGGTACCCGTAGTAGACCCAGAGGAACGTGCAGATCCGCATCTTCTTTCCCGGCGCAACAAGGGTGGTCACACCGTCCGGCGTCATGACGCAGATTTCACCCGGTCCGAGTTCCTTAAAGTCGCTGTAACCGAGATTCAGGTAGGCAAAAGCCTCAAAGCTCGCACAGAATCCCTCCTCCTTCTTACCGATCACAAGAGGGGTCCTTCCGAGACGGTCTCTTGCACAGTATATTCCTTTCGGAGTCAGGAGCAGGATCGTCATGGACCCGTCGATGGTTTCCTGGGCGAATTTGATCCCGTCTACGAAATTGTCTTTCTGATTGATCAGGGTAGCCACAAGCTCGGTTGCGTTGATGATGCCGCCCCGCATCTCCTGAAACTGTGTCCCCTGCAATTTGAGGATTTTTTCTGCAAGTTTGTCAATGTTATTGATTCGACCAACGGTCGTTATGGCATACGTTCCGTGATGTGAGCGAACGACAAGCGGCTGAGGTTCATAGTCTGAAATGCAGCCGATGCCCATATAGCCGTTCATCTCATTGACATCTCTCTCGAATTTGGTTCGGAACGGGCTGTTTTCGATATTATGGATGGCCCTGTTGAAGCCTTCCTTTCCGAATACGACCATGCCGGCTCTTCTGGTTCCAAGGTGTGAATGGTAATCTGTTCCGAAGAAAAGGTCAAAGACACAATCTTCTTTTAAAGCTGAAGCAAAAAAACCTCCCATACACTCTCCGTTTCCGCGCTGAAGCACTGGTGATATAATTGGCACGACAAATTCCCGATTCCTTTCTGCTTCTTTGCAGTATGAAACCGGGCAGATCAATTTTGTTATTTGCTTTGCAAAAGTATTATAACAAATAATATGGGAATCTCATGTTTTTTTTTAGATACCGGAAGATTTGGTCATTTTACTCATTTTTTTCTTCATGTATAAAGTAAAATTGCCATATTTTTAGTTTTTCATTCTAATTTGGTCACAAAATGGACAAAAAACAAAGGTAGACTTGGTGCTGTTACAAAGAAGAACTTGGTAAAAACGAGGCTAAAAACCAAAAAAATTATTTGTATCTTGGTTGTAACGAGAAGCCCGTATCAGTATTCTTTTGGTATGAGGCGGGAATTTATATGAGAAAATCCGTAAGGGTTCTGAAAATCCCCTAATGTTCGCCCTGCGGAATTTCTCATTGAAGATGCAAGTGGTCAAAAAACAGATGGACGGTACTAAGCCGGACATCACGGAGGTAGAAAATGAAGTTTACAGAAAAGTTGAGGAGTCTCAGGAACAATGCGGGACTCACTCAGGAAGCAGCTGCGGAACAAATAGGCGTATCCGTGACTTCTCTGCAGAATTGGGAGAGCGGCGTCAACAAGCCCAGTATGTCCAATGTGAGAAAAATCGCGGAAGTGTATGAAACAGGCTGCGATGAGCTGGCGGTCAGCATGCTCGAGGATGAAGGAGAGAAAGCAGTGGAATCCAATTTCCCGGAGTTTCTTTTCCCGGATTCCTTTTTGGAGAAGATAGCTGAGAAGCATTTCACGAAGGAGCTGCAGGAACTCTTCGGTCTGCTTTATATCTATTCCTACGGCAGGAGATATAATTCTATTGAGAACAATGATTTTGATCTTTTCAGAATTGAGCGTCTTCCGTACGACTATGTAGGAAAGACCGGGGCGTTCGAGATACTTGGTATGGTCGACAAACTCAGAGAGGTCCTGAAAGGTCTTGAAATCAACGAGGTCAAGGACGCCATTGTCAGGAATCCGAGAAAGCTGTTCGATATCAGAACACTTCCGAAGACAGACATCTGCGATTACATTAACAGGTTGAATTATGCTTCCGAGGATCTCTCCGATTATGACAGGAAGCGCAAACACTTCAATATTGATCAGACGCTCGAAGTCCTTCGTACATTGCGCGAGAACGACGGTGAGGTTTACCTGCTCTGCGACGAGGAAAAGAGTGTTGCGTACGGTCTGATCAGGACTTCTGCCGGTTATGATAAGGATGTCCCGGATGAGGTCAGAGCATATCTCGGGGTGCCGTCACGGGATGGTGCTACATTCGGCCGCAGCGATGCGCTCGGTACGATGATCATTGAGAAGAGAGAATTTGATGACGAGGATTACCTACAGAAGAAGGAACAGAACAGGAAAGATGTGGACGCATACAATGAGCATCCGGATCTTTACAGCAGAAAGCCTGAGAGCTTCCGCGAGAAGTATCGCTACTATCTGAAGATGACGGAGAAGGGCGAAGAGTTACTTGCTTGGGCAGGCGACGAGATTTGAGCGTATCTGAGAGGAGATGCCCTGCAGTGAAAGAAGGCGGACTCCGGATCAGTCTCAGAGGTAGGTGCTCAGCTGCACAATGCTCCACTGGAGCATTGTTACGCATGCTTAGGCACGGCGGATCGCAGCCGCGCATTAAGGAAGGTACTTTGTACCATGGCGTCGCGGCAAGAACGCCGAGGCGTTCTTTATGATGAAGAATAAAAAATGAACAAAATACTGCAACGAAGGGAAGAAGTCTTTCTGGTTGCAGTATTTTTTTATGATATAATCACCTATGAATCATAATGAAGAATGAACAACAGGTCTTGTTCAGTATGTCTGCAGCGGAAAGGATTATATGAAAAATGAAAGAACTGATAGACTTATACTTCGCTTTTCTGCGCATAGGCCTTGTCAATTTCGGCGGCGGTTACGCTATGCTGCCCCTTCTCGAGCGCGATCTCGCAGATAAGCGCGGCTGGGTCACTGTCGACGAACTGATGGATTACTTCGCCATCGGGCAGTGTACTCCCGGCCTCATTGCCCTTAATGTAGCCACTTTCATCGGAAATAAAAGAAAAGGTGTCGCAGGCGGTATCATTGCAACGCTCGGTTTCCTCACCTGTCCGATCGTCATCATTCTGATTATCGCCATGTTCCTAACTAATTTCGCTGATCTTCCGGTCGTAAAGAATGCATTTGCCGGTATTCGGGTCTGTGTATGCGTGCTCATATTGCAGGCTGTGCTGAAACTCTGGAAGAAGTCGGTAGTAGATGTGACGACTTTGCTGCTTTATCTGATCATTTTCTTACTTATGGTATTCTCATCACTGCTCCCGGTATCCATACCTGCGTTTGCTATGGTCATTGCGGCGGGCGTGTTCGGCATTTTCTTCGGAAAAGGGGGTAAAGATTCATGATTTATCTTCAGCTCTTCTGGAACTTTTTTAAGACGGGTCTTTTTTCCGTTGGCGGAGGTCTGGCTACCCTACCGTTCCTCTATGAAATGTCCAATAACACACACTGGTTCACTCACGCTGACATTGCAGATATGATTGCCATCTCGGAATGTACGCCGGGCGCAATCGGAATCAATATGTCAACGTATGCGGGATATATGACCGGAGGTCTCTTCGGAGGGATATTTGCCACGATAGGGCTCGCCTGTCCCAGTGTCATTATCATTTTGCTGATATCACGTTTTCTTGAGAAATTCCGGACCAACACATATGTGGACAAGGCGTTTTACGGACTCCGTCCCGCATCGATTGCGATGATTTCGGCCGCTGGCATCAACGTGGTGAGAGTAGCTTTGATCAATATAACAGCCCTGACGGAAGAGCACGACATTGCGGGATTCTTCAATGTGCCGCAGATCATTCTCGCGGTTGTTCTGTTTTTCGCTATGAAAAAGCTGAAGTGGCATCCGGTGGTTTTTCTTGCGATTTCAGCGGTGCTCGGTGTGATATTCCGTTTTGCCGGAGTATAAGAACAACTCCCGGCAATGCATTATGTGCGGTATCTGCTTCGGCAGGAGCAGTTCCCGACGGAGGTCAACAGCACCTTGACTTTTCAGTATCATTCCCCTAAACTTTATTTTGTACAATGATAAGGAGGAATTGACTATTCATGGACGAAGGGGGGCTTACACCCTGGCTCATTTCCGCGCTCCTCATCCTGTTCGCGGATTATATTGCTGTCTGTGAGACGGCACTCGCATCGGCATCGAAAGTGAAGATGAAAACACTTGCCGAGCACGGCAATAAAAAAGCCGTGAAGGTCCTCGATGCCCTTGACCACTTTGACCGCACGATCAGTGCGATTCTGATTTTGACAAATATCGCGCATCTCGCGACTGCATCTCTCGTCACCGTCGCAGTGACCAGACGGTGGGGACTTTCCGCCGTTACGGTCAGTACGATCCTGACGTCGCTTGTGGTCTTCTTTTTTGGCGAAATGCTTCCCAAGAGTATAGCGAAAAAATATAGTAATAAACTGGCTCTATGGTGCATAGGGCCGCTTAGTGTGCTCATTAAGATCCTCACACCGGGAACAGCTATACTTGCTGCCATCGGAAACTTTGCCAGTAAGATGACAAAAGGCGATCCTGAAATATCTGTTACGGAAGATGAAATTCATGACATTATTGATGATATGACCGAATCCGGCAGTCTTGATGAAGAGCACGGTGAACTGATCTCGTCAGCACTGGAATTCAATGATGTGACTGTGGAGAGCATCCTGACGCCGCGCGTTGATGTTATGGGAATCGATATCAACGATGATCCCGAAAAGATCCTGGAGACCGTTCGGAGTACAAATCACAGCCGGCTTCCGGTCTATGAGGGGAGTATTGATAATATTATCGGCATCCTCAGAATAAGAAGATATCTGCGTGCCTATATAGGGGCTTCTGCAAATGCCAGGGAGTCTGCTGCATCAAACGGTGATGAGAGCACACAGAGCAATAGCGGTGACGGCCACAAAAACGGGCATAACGGCGTATCGGAAGTCAACATATTAAAGCTTCTTGACGAACCGTTCTATGTCACGGAGAGCGCCAAGGTCGATGAGATCCTGCCGCAGATGTCCGCTCAAAAGCAGAACATTGCGATTGTTTCCGATCACTTCGGCGGTACTGCCGGCATCGTCACGGTGGAAGATATCGTGGAGTCCCTGGTAGGCGAGATCTGGGATGAAGAAGATGAGGTGGAGGATCCTTATGTCTATCTGAAGAACGGAAGCTATCTCGTGGATGCGGAGGAGACGGTGGCGGATGCATTTGACACCATCGGCTTTAAAGATCCGGAAAATGACGAGAGCCTGACGAATAAGCGGCTCGGTGAGTGGGTGTATGAACATTTTTCAATGATCCCGAGAGCAAGAGAACATTTTGAATACCATGGTCTTCGTGTATATGTCGCGAGAATGGATCACAACCGCATACGCAAAGTTATGCTCACACCCGCTCCAAATGAAAGCGCACATGAGGAAAAGGATGGCCAGACGGATGCGTTTACCGGAATTCCGCATGCGGGAATATTCGCCGAGCATATTCGGGAGAGACTTTCCCAGGACAATTCATCGGACGGTGGCGGGGAATCCGAATCGACGGAGAAGCCCCACCGAAGGAGGGGAGGTGACGAGGCATGATCACATATCTTGTCATAGCAGGCATTATTCTGTGTATTTACCTGTCCGGATTCTTTTCCGGTTCGGAAATGTCCTACTCTTCATGTAATACCATAAGACTTGAAAATGAGAAGGAGGAAGGTTCCAAAAAGGCCGGCATCGCACTTTATATTGCGGAGCATTTTGATGATGCTCTCGGGGCAATCCTGATCGGAAATAATCTGGTCAACATCGCCTGCTCGTCGCTGGGTTCGGTAGCGGTCATCCTCATCGCAGGTACGGATAAGTACGCGTGGATCGCCACGGTCCTGATTACGATTTCTGTCATCATATTCGGTGAAACGATCCCAAAGATCACATCCAAAAAAGGCGCGAATATTTATGCTAAGAAGTACGCCTATCCGATACGTTTTCTGATGATCATTCTGAGGCCGCTCGTTCTCATCGTGGTGGGGCTTGTGTATCTGATTACTCTGCCGATGAAGGGCGAGGTCGAGGAAGATCCTGAAGAGAAGAAAGAGGAACTCACCTCCATCATTGAGACAGCGGAAGATGAGAGCGTCATCGACGAGGAGGAGAGCGAGCTCGTACAGGCTGCCATTGAGTTCCACGATACGTCGGCAAGACAGGCTATGACCGCAAGGGTGGATGTGACAGCAATCGATATCGAAGACACACAGGAAGAGATCCTCGATATCATCAGCCGGTCACATTTTACGAGAATACCGGTCTACGAGGGGAATATTGATCATATTATCGGTGTGCTGCACTTGAACAAATATCTGAAAGCTCTCACGGAAGGTGTGGACATTGATTTACGTTCTTTGCTCATGGAGCCGTGCTATATATATAAGACCATGAAACTGCCCGAAGTTCTGGCGGCGTTTCGGGAAGCAAGACAGCATCTTGGTATCGTCGTGGATGAATACGGCGGTACGCTGGGTATCATTTCAATGGAAGATGTGCTGGAAGAGGTTGTCGGCGAAATCTGGGATGAAACGGATACTGTGGAAGATGAGATACATAAGAGAAACGACGGGCTCTATGAAATAGACGGCGATATGGCGATATCCGATTTCCTCGAATTCATAGGGATCCGTGAAGACGAGTTTTCCTGCGAGAGCAAGACTGTCGGAGGGTGGACGATCGAGAGCTTCGGAAGATTCCCGGAGGAGGGTGAAAAGTTCACTCACGATGACCTCACGGTAACTGTCCTTGAGATGGGGGAGAGACGCGTCGAGCGGGTGCTGGTCAAAGTAGACAGAACGGAAAAGAGTTGAGGACAGAATACACTTCAGATAATGCTATGATTATTCGCACAATTTCAGATGAAATGAAAAGAAAGTACGGAACGAAGGTCTACAGGCTTTCTCTGTCCAGCGGATGCAGCTGTCCTAATCGGGATGGCAAACTGGGATATGGAGGATGCACGTTCTGCTCGGAAGGTGGTTCGGGAGATTTCGCATCTCCCGTTCTTTCTATTCAGGAACAGCTCGAATACGCGAAAGAGAAAGTCGGGCGGAAGATATCTGCCGGGATTCCGGAGAGTGATAGGAGATATATAGCCTATTTTCAGTCTTTTACGAATACATACGGAGACCCTGAGAGGCTGGAAAAACTTTATGCAGAGACATTGGAGCGTCCTGAGATCGTGGCTTTGTCGCTCGGAACCAGACCGGACTGTCTTCCTGATGAGATCCTCGATATGCTTGTCAGACTGAGACAGAAATACGATAAGGAAATCTGGGTCGAACTGGGATTGCAGACAATGCATGATGAGACAGCGAAAAGGATCAATAGAGGCTATCCTCTTCCTGTATTCGAGCAATCATTCCATAAGCTGAAAGAGAAGGATTTTTCTGTCATAATTCATATAATCTACGGATTGCCCGGTGAGACGAGAGAAGATATGCTGGAAACCGTTACGTATCTGTCGAGGCTGCGTCCGTACCCGGACGGCGTGAAGCTGCAGCTTCTGCATATTCTTAAGGGGACAAAGATGGCGGAGGATTACCGCGAGAAGCCCTTCCACATTCTTTCGATGGAAGAGTATATAGACCTGATCGTGACATCCCTTCAGATTCTTCCGGAAGACGTAGTGATTCATCGGATGACAGGTGACGGTCCGAAAAAACTTCTTATAGAACCTCTCTGGAGTGCGGATAAAAAGCGTGTGCTGAATGCACTTAATAAGGCGATCAAAGCAGTATAAGGGGTGGCGCAACTGCCCGTCGCAAAGAAGGGCAACGAAATGAATTGACTATTGCCGCAGAGAAATATACATGACGAGCAAAATGGAGGTAATTATGGAATACAGAATAGAGCACGACTCAATGGGTGAAGTGAAGGTGCCCGCAGACAGACTTTGGGGTGCACAGACAGAGCGCAGCCATGAGAATTTTCCAATCGGCGTGGGAATCGAGACAATGCCGGCAGAGATCATTCATGCGTTCGGAATACTGAAAAAGGCTGCTGCGCAGGCCAATCACGTGCTCGTACCGGAACGTATGACGGATGAAAAACTCGAAGTGATCAAAAAAGCATGTGATGAGGTGATTGCCGGCAGTCTGATGGAAGAGTTCCCTCTGGTCGTCTGGCAGACAGGATCCGGCACCCAGTCCAATATGAACTCCAATGAGGTCATTGCCAATCGTGCAAATCAGCTCGCAGGAAAGAAGTTCTGTCATCCGAATGATGATATCAACATGAGTCAGTCATCTAATGACACGTTCCCGACAGCTATGCACATTGCAGCGGTAATAATTATCGAGGATAAACTCATTCCAGCGATAGAGACATTGACTGCTACGTTCAGAAAAATAGAGGCCGAAAATCCCGACGTGGTAAAATCAGGCCGCACGCATCTCCAGGACGCAACGCCGGTGAAATTTGCACAGGAGGTATCAGGGTGGAGAAGCTCGCTTGAGAAGGACATAGAGCTCCTACGCATGGCTGTGGGACCGCTCCGTCAGCTGGCGCTCGGCGGTACTGCTGTGGGGACGGGGCTGAACGCGCCGAAAGGCTTTGATGAGAAGGTCGCAGAGGAGGTGGCGAATATAACGGGCAAAGACTTTGTCACTGCTGCCAATAAATTCCACGCTCTCACATCAAAGGATGAGCTGGTCTACGCCCACGGTGCAATCAAGGCGACAGCTGCGGATATGATGAAGATTGCAAATGACGTCCGCTGGCTCGCATCCGGCCCCCGCCTTGGTTTAGGAGAAATCACAATTCCGGCAAATGAACCGGGATCTTCTATCATGCCGGGCAAGGTCAATCCTACGCAGTGTGAGCAGGTCACCATGGTGGCTGTGCAGATCATGGGAAATGATGTGGCTGTCGGAATGGCTGCCACACAGGGAAATTTCGAGCTGAATGTCTTCATGCCGGTGTTGATCTATAATTTCCTCCAGTCCGCGCGTTTGCTCTCAGAATCTATTATAGCCTTCAACAATAACTGTGCGGTGGGAATAAAAGTGAATGAGGAGAAGATGCATTACAACCTTCATAATTCGCTTATGTTGGTCACGGCTCTCAACCCCTACATAGGTTACGAGAATGCCGCAAAAGTCGCTCACAAGGCGTTTGAAGAGAATACATCACTGAAGGAAGCGTGCGTGTCGCTGGGATTTTTGACGGCGGAGAGATTTGACGAGGTATTTCATCCGGAAGAGATGGTCTGAAGAAGAGTAGAACGCCAGGAACGCGTTAGCGTTCTTGGCGCGACGTTAAGGTGTATTCCACGCGCGATGAAGACGAGGGTCATCTTGCGCGGAGCATAGATTTACGTCACGAGTATTGCGGGATGAAGAATAAAAAAGCACTTTGTGGATCTGTGTATTGCCGATTGCATACACATGGTCGTACAAAGTGCTTTTTTGTGTCAAATATCCGGGCGAAAGACGACCACGCATTTCCTGGTCGTTAATATCAAGAACGCCTCGGTGTTCAGGTGCAGAATAAGCTGCAAATGTCTCAGATTCCGAAAATATCGGCATAGCCGGTCATCTCAAGAACGGAGAATACCTCTGTTCCGAGGTTAAAGAGTTTTACTTCATGACCGGGAGTTCCCTTGTACATGATAAGCAGTACACGAAGTCCGGCAGAAGAGATATAGGCCAGTTCTTTGAAATCAAGCTGAACTTTGCGGAAGCTCTTCTTCTCCAGCTCGTCCTCGTAGAACTTGAGCAGATTCGGAGATGTGAGCGAATCAAGGCGACCCTTCAGGGAAATCCTGAGAATGCCGTTGATAATCTCATGTCGAATCGACAGCGTTCCGTCAGGCGTGGTAAATAGCGCAGCCAGTCTGTCGATAGCCGGGGTAGAGTCGTCCTCAGAAATTACGCTGACATGGCAGTTGCTGTAAATATCTTTACAGTTTTCCGCGACGTCATCCGAAACAAGCGAAAGCGATAGAATATCTGTGCTTCCGTCATATAAAGGAAGAGTGTCCTCAGCCAGATGGAGCTCAAAGAGGATGTCCTTTCCAATCATTTCCACAGGAGCCAGATTCTCAGAGCTGTACTGTTCACCGAACAGCTCTTCAATCTGCTTTTGATGTTCTTTGTCGAGCTCAGCTGCAATATCCGGCCCCGCGATGGTCTTATAGCCTGCGATAGAGAAGTCTTTTTCATCAAAGTCAGTTGTGATCCAGACACCTCCGTGGCGAAGGAGCGTAGTACGAATATTTTCAACGACTGTCCAGAGCTCGGATTCCGTTAAGCAGTTAAGCAGCCCTTCTGTCACGATGACGATTTCATCGCCGAGGAGATCCGCCGCATCAGAGAGAGAAGCGGCGTTTGTCGCATCGACCGCAAGATAGGTCAGATTGGTCTCGCTATTGACTGACAGCGCTTTTGCAACCGGTGAGATTTTCTCAATGACTACGGGAAGATCAGCGCCCAGAACATTGTAGCCCGTCTCGGACAGAGCCAGCGGTCTCGGGGAGAAACCGCAGCCGAGATCCAGCACATTACGGATACCTGTCTTTTCGATTGCTCGATTGATTGCTTTGTAACGGAACTCAATGTTGATGATGGAAGATGCGGCTTTCAGCCCATCGGGCGAGGCGGTATCTATCACTTCCGGCGTTTCGTTGTAGAGCTGCCTATAAAGTTTTACGGCTTCCGGTATGCCTGCTCCGGCAAGGCCAGTGAGGGCGTATCCGGCAGAGCTTATAACGGGGTTGATTGCTTCGAACGAATGTAAGTCTTTCATGATAAATTCTCCTTGTAGTTATTGTATTTCTTTGTAATCATCAGCCCTGTCCGCCGATTCCGAAGTAGGCATTGATACCCATCAGAAGGCCTTCGGCAATATTCTGAAGCGTTTCATCTGAGTGATCCGATGCTCTGTCGCCAAGCTCAATGTCAATGCTCGGAACTTTGGAGTAGGATGTCTGTGTGAGATCCATCTCCATGGATCCGCTCTCGAATATGCTTCTGCCTGCCTGACCGAGGCCCTGTACGAGGCATTCACCGAACTGATCACTCTTTTCCCATGTCTCGGAAACCGGATACATAGATTTGTAACTGTCAACAGACGGAACTTTCATATAATACGCGCCCTTATCACTCTCGGTCGAATCCCAGTGAAGAGCGACATGAGCCTGTGCATATGTGTTGGCAAGGACTGTTCTGGCAATATTATCCAGCTGGACGTCTTCCGTCTCACGTATCATGAGAACGTTGTAACCTGCGTCGAGAAGCCTGTCTTTTAAAATGATGGCCGCTGGAAGAGTCACAGCGCGTTCTTCTGTTCCGTCAAGGAATGTCATACCGGAGGCGACAGCTGTCGCGGTCGTTGAACCTTCCGATGTTGATCCGCCGGTCACTTTCGGCGTACCGTCAGGATGGCACTGTGTGCGTACAGACTCACCTCCGTTTGTGCCGTGTCCCGCATTGACGCAGATCGTGATTCCGTTGCTGTTGGACTTATGATTCTCGTAAAGGATGGCTGCGTCACTGTGAATCTGAGAGAAAGAAGCAAACTCCATATCATCCGTCAGATAGACGGGAGTCTGTGTTATGGTTTCTTGCGGAGCAATCTCCGGTGCTACGGATGCATCGGCCGCCTCGGCTGCCGTGCTCGTGTCTGCGGGGACAGCCGATACCGAAGAATCCGCTACGGAAGTGTCTGCCACTGCGGTGGATACATCGGACAGGGATGAATCATTCCCGAGGATTGTCTGAGCAGTGACGGATTCGTCTGTTACTGCCACTGTACTGCTTTCCGCGGCAGCTGAAGTTTCCTGTTTGGCTTTTGCCGCTGTGTTTCCGCAGGAAGCAACAGACAGGGTCGTAAAACATGCAAGTATGATGAAAAGTATCTTTTTTTTCAATGTTGTTCTCCTTTGATTGTGAATGTAGGACAGGATTGTGGGGGTGCGTAAGCACGGAACAATCCGTAATCGATATTTGGCGACCTTATCAGTATTAGCATTGAGAAATGCCGCCGGTATAAAGCTGCATAAAACAGCCCTGCTTTATATAATAACACAACTTTGTGAGAATTGGGCCTCTTTGTGGATTTGCATTCTTTTTTATGCTATACTGACCGGAAACGGAGGAAGCATAGGGATTCTGTTTTGAAATATGCCGGAAAATGCCGACCGGAATCCCGCGCCGGGTCTTGCCGGCAAGACCTGAAAGAAAGTCAGAGATGTATCTGCTCAGATTACCCGAACATCCCGGATGCTATCTGTATTCGGAACACAATGCACGCAAGGCTGATAATTTTCTTGTCGTATTGGACGAGATTATCAGCCTTTTTGACATGTATATGCCTGCGAGAGAGGAGCTTCCGCTGCGTGTGAGCCTGGTTCGCAGTGAGGAGAGTCCTTGCTGTTTTCGAGGCAGTCATGAGATTTACCTGAACACGGAAATCCAATATGTCTCTCAGGCAGCGTATCAATTCTCTCACGAAATGTGCCATTATCGGATTCCGTATCTCGTCGCGGAAAACCTTAAATGGCTCGAGGAATCCGTCTGCGAGTCAGCCTCGCATTTTTTCATGAGGAGACTGGCACATGTGCTTTCTACAAAATTGAATTATACCGTCCTCAAGGAGTACGCACCCCGGTTCATTGCGTATTCGGAAAATGTTCTCAAAGACTGCAGAAAAGTAGATCTGCATTCTCCGCTTCAGATTCGCAGAATGGAGCTGAACTGGTATCTGAGAGAGGAGAACAGGTGCGTTGCCGGTCAGCTTCTGCCTTTATTCGAAAAGCGTCCGGTTCTCTGGCAGGCAGTACCCTTTCTCGGTGATATTCCGCCGGAATTCAGTCTTCCTGATTCATTCACGATATGGAAAAAAATATCGCCTGCCGTATGCCGGCAGGCGATAGAAGAAATGCAGAATATTTTTAAATCTGTTTAGTGCTCAGAGCCTTGCTTGAACTGTCCGCATGAAATATTCCGATACGCTGTGTCAAGCTTGAGCTTTTATTCATATCGGAGCGCTTCGATCGGATCCATCTTCGCTGCACGCGAAGCCGGGTAGTAGCCGAAGAAACCGCCGATCAGCAGAGAGAAGACCACTGATATGATGATTGAGAGCGGTTCCAATACGTAGGGCACATCCATGACGCGACATGCAATGATGCCGAAGATGATACCGAAGACAATTCCGATTAAACCACCTATCAGGCAGAGGAGAATTGCCTCTGTGATGAACTGAAACAGAAGCGATGCGTTCGTAGCACCAAGCGCCTTTCTTGTTCCGATTTCGCGTGTTCTCTCTGTGATCGAGACCATCATGATATTCATGACACCGATGCCGCCGACCAGAAGTGCGATCGCTGCAACGAGCGCAGTTATCAGGAACTGGTTTCTTGAGGTTTCGGCCGTCTGCTTAATATAGTCTACCGCGCTGGACGCTTTGTATTCCATATAGTCCGGCGCCTTGGCGTTCATATCTGTCTTAAAATCTTCAATCAACTGAAGAATCGTATCACCGGAGCTGCCCTTCTTAGGGATGATTGTCACCTCGGAGAGGTCGGGCTTTTTGCCTGTCATGACCTCATATGTTTTGTAAGGCATATAGGAAACCGAGGCCTCAACGAACTTGCCCGTTAACGGATCTATATAATTGCTGGATAAAGTGAAATCGATGGGCTGCTTAATAACTCCGCGGACTGTGAACGATGAGTACATATTAAGAAAATAGCATTCTACAGTCTGGCCGATGCAATCTTCGCTTATCTCTCCGAAAAGGTTTTTTGCCTGAGCGTCTGTCAGGATAATGTAACGAGCACCGTTACGCAAATCATTGGGTGTAAACGGTTTTCCTGCAAGGAATGTGAATTTTGAAGCCTTCCAGAATCCGTCACTGGTGAATCTGAAGTATGTAGTTGTACGGTTTCTTTTTGTCTTGGTGTAATCATCCTTCCAGTCTTCCGTAAGGCTCTCCATATTCAGTACACTGGATATGCCGTCACAATCAGACGCGTGTTTGTTATATACCTCAATCAAAAGATCCTGATCGATTTTTATACTATCGTTGCCGGTGTTCTCGGTACCTTCTTTTTGAGACGCATAGAGAGTAATATTGGCATAACCCTGATTATTCATCTGGTCCTGCATTTTTTTTCCCTGCCCGCTTCCGATCGAAACAATTGTAATAACGGCACTGATGCCGATTATGATACCAAGCATTGTGAGGACCGAGCGCATCTTGTTGGCCATGATTGCCGCAAATGCGACAGACAGGTTTTCATGTAAACTGGTCATACTCAGAACCCCTCCTTTCTGCCACGATCATGCCATCCACCAGTGTCAGGATACGCTCGCATTCTTCAGCCAGTTCGTTCGAATGCGTAATAAAGATAATCGTTTTCCCCATGCTGTGCAGATCGTGGAAGATATCCATGACCAGTCTTCCGGTCTTGGAATCCAGAGCGCCGGTCGGTTCATCAGCAAGTATGATTGAAGGATCGTTGGCCATAGCCCTTGCAATGGCGACACGCTGTTTCTGTCCGCCTGACAGCTGATCGGGCGTGTGATCAAGGCGCTCTCCCATTCCTACCTGAATGAGAAGCTGTTTCGCTCTCTCAGCTCTCTCAGCGGGGGCTACGCCGGCGTACATCATAGGCACCTCAACATTTTTCTGGGCGGACATTCTGGGAATCAGATTGTAGGTCTGAAAAACGAATCCGATCTCCCTGCATCGGATGCCGGACATATCTTTGTCGCTGGTCTTGCTGATGTCCGCGCCGTTGAGAAAATATTCTCCCGAGGTGGGCTTGTCAAGCAGCCCGATTACATTCATAAGGGTACTTTTTCCGGAACCTGACTGTCCGACAATAGCCGCGAATTCCCCTTTGTTGATCGTCACACTTATTCCGTGCAGTATCTCGAGCTCGTTAGGCTGACCAATATAATAACTTTTGGTAATATTCTTAAGATTTAGTAATTCCATTTTATATCCTGATCTCAACAAGGAAGCTCAGTTCATTGGTTACATGTTACATTTAAGAACACTTTCAGATTTTTCAGTACAACTCTGAAAAATCTATGGTGACCTCAGCCATCTGAGGTACTACGAGCTGTGTACCTTCAGAAATACCGTCGCCGGACACCTCTGTATATGTTCCGTCGGAAAGACCGGTCGTGACAACTACTTCCTGCGAAGTGGCTCCGCCGTCCGTCGTTACTTTCAGGACGGTATTCCCGTCATTGTCGTTTGAAAGGCACTCATTCGGTACTGCGAGAACACCCTTCACTTCAGCTGTGACGATCGTGATCTTTGAACTCATACCCGGACGGAGACGTTCATTGTAATCGTCGGCTTTGATGAGTACACGGTAATTGCCGCGGCTCTTGTCGGTCGAGCCGCTCGTCGATGTGTTACCGCTGTTGTTGCCGCCGTCACCGTTATTTGAGGAAGACTGCTGCTTGGTGGGTGTGAGGGCGGTAAAAGTAACTTTGCCCGGCAATGCCTCGTCGCCTGTAGCGTTCGTCGTAAAGCGTGCTGTCATGCCTTCTTTGATGTCAGCGATGTATTGTTCGTCTACATCACAGGCTACAATGAAATTCTTGGTGTCGGTGACGACGACCGGATCATTACCTGCAACGGCTCCGACTTTCGCATTAACAGCGGTGACAACGCCGGAGGAGGGAGCTGTAATAATGGAGCCGGAAATCTGGTCACGAAGCTTTTTCAGTTCATTTTTCAGCTCATAGTCACTTACGGATCGATCCAGAGAAGCGGTTTCCATATCTTCTTTACTTTTCTTCTCAGCATTCCCACGATCGAGATTGGATTTGTCAAGTGTTTCCCGTTTGTCAATGAGTTCTTTCTCTGTATCACGTACTGTGCGGTTCGCGGTTCTTGTCGTCGCTTCGGCTGTAATACTTGAGGCTATTGCTGCTTCATAGCCTGTAACAGCGGTATTAAATGCCTCTACCGCAGTATTATATATTTCTTTCAGATCATTGAGTTCCGCTGTGGTCATGGAGGGATCAGCAAGAGCAGCGTTGAGTACATCTTCTGCATCGTACATATCAAGCTGTGCGTTTACAGCGTTGAGATAAGCCTGATCTTCTACGCCGTACTTTTTATAAAGCTCATCTAAAGTAAGTTCCAGGTCAACATAATTGTCATTCAGATGATCTTCCTGAAGCCATATATTACGGACTTCCTGCGTTTCAGCGATGCTGTTGCTGAATTCCAGGGCTTTATGAGTGCGCTTTTCCTGCCTTGCCGCGATTTCATTTTTCCGCTCAAGTACAGCAAGTTTCATTTCAGCCTGTCCGAGCGATATTTCAAGATCTTCCGTGTCAAGGGTAAACAGGACATCTCCCGCTTTTACCGTATCGCCGACTTTGACCTTGATTTCCTTTACAATCAGATCGGCGTCCTTGGCATTCACAGAAGCTGCATTTTCCGATGCGGAGGCGAGGGCACCCGTTACATTGATCGTGTTCTCCAAATCTTTTTTCTGGACCATGGCGAGTTGTACCTCTTCAGGCTGCTCCCCTCCTCCGTCGAATCCGAAGAAAGATCCTGCATATACAGCGCTGCCGATTGCGCCCGTTGCAAGGGCGGCGGTAATCAGACCTGCAAGTAGTTTCTGTTTTGTAATAGAAGCTGACATGTTCTTTTCCTCCGTTTTCAAGGTGGTGCGTTATCACGTTAGTCAGTTTAATCTTCGATGTAGTCTATGAAGCTGATGATCGGTGCAGATTATTGCTGTATGTCTGCAGGCATGATCGTTATGAGATCTTCTTCGCTCGGATTTTCCATCTGGGCAACTCTGGAAGCCTGATTTGTAATGATTGTTTCAAATAGATTTCGTACGTCGCGTGCGTTCGCAAAATTGGCTCCTTTGGAAGCCTCCCTTTCACGAATGACTTTTTCGATAGTCTCTTTGGCTTCCGGGCTTAAAGTATAATTGTACTTGCGGCACTGCATATCAAAAATCTCGATCAGCTCATCCGCCGAATAGTCCTTGAATTCAATATACTTGTTGAAACGGGACTTGAGACCGGGATTGCTGTTTATGAAGTTCTCCATAAGATTTGTATAGCCGGCAACGATGACGACCAGATCTTTTCGGTTATCCTCCATTGCTTTCAGGATCGTATCGATTGCCTCCTGGCCGAAATCATTTCCTTCCTTGGCCAGTGTATAAGCTTCATCTATGAACAGAATTCCGCCTTTTGCCTCCTCGATTTTTTTCTGAGTCTTGATGGCAGTCTGACCGACATAACCGGCGACAAGACCGGAGCGGTCTACTTCGACCAGCTGGCCTTTTGAGAGTACTCCGATTTCCTTATATAATTTGGAAAGAATTCGAGCGACCGTTGTCTTACCGGTTCCCGGATTACCGGAAAAGACCAGATGAAGAGATACAGGTACGGTCTTCATTCCCTTGTCTTCGCGCATTTTTTGAACCTTTACCAGGTTGATCAGTTCCTTGACATCTGCCTTTACTATATCAAGGCCGATCAGCTCGTTGAGCTCTTCCATGCCGCTTTTTTCCGGTTCTTTTTTTGCTTCTGACTCTTCGGACTCTTTTTTTGCGGGACCGGGACCACTGGTCGCTGCCTGCGTCTTAGGCGTATCGTCCTCTATTGCTCCTGCCGAGCCGGTGTTCGTATCTGCGGACTCGTGTGAAGAACCTCCGAACGTCGGGCTGTTTGGCGGGTATGTCCCATAGAAATCCTTGTACACTTCATCCATAATCCGATCCAGACGGATATTTGTTGAATCAGCCATTGTATGTCTCCTTGAAAAATGCCTTTCCGATTTTATACATAAATATCCGGGAGGGCATAGCTATAATTAATAAACATTATAGTCTGAATCTTGCGAATTTACAAGATATTGTAAAGAAGTTCACACAAGATAGCCTATATATGTACGGGGCGCGGAGGTTGACGGAATTTGCAAAAACTAGTATTCTGATAAGGCGGAAACACGACCGCACTTCAGGTTTGAAAGCGGGAATTTCGAGCAGTGAACTTCCGGGAAAGGAAAATGAGTATGAATATTCGGGAAGAAGCCCACAAAATGAAGCTCGCCGCCCCGCGTCTGGCGGCAACTTCCGGAGAAATGCGCAACACGGCACTTGCACACATTGCGGAGGCTCTTCGGGAGAACAGAGAGGCGATTTTTGCAGCAAATAAGACCGATCTTGATAACGCAGCGAAGGCAGGTGTATCCGGCGCTGTCGTGAAGCGTCTGAAGTTCGATGAAGGAAAACTCGAGTCTGTAATTGAAGGAATCGGTCAGTTGATTTCCCTGCCGGATCCGATAGGTAAAGTACAGCTCGCGCGTGAACTCGATAAGGGTCTCACTATGTATCGCGTAAGCTGTCCGATCGGTGTGATCGGTGTGATTTTTGAAGCGCGTCCTGACGCTCTGATCCAGATTTCCACGCTCTGCTTAAAGAGCGGAAACTGTGCGATCCTGAAGGGTGGCAAGGAAACGGCCGAGACCAACCGCATACTCTTCAGAATCATCTACAAAGCTGCCCGTGAAGCCGGACTTCCGGAAGGATGTATGCTTCAGGCGGAGCTTCACAATGAGATCGACGAGCTGCTCGGCTGTGACGGAGATGTAGATCTTCTGATTCCGCGCGGTTCGAATCGCTTTGTCCGCTATATCATGGATAACACGAAGATTCCCGTCATGGGGCATTCGGACGGAATCTGTCATATTTATGCAGACAAGGACTGCGACATGGAGAAGGCAATACCTGTCATAATCGATGCCAAGTGCCAGTATACGGCAGCATGTAATGCGGTCGAGACTCTGCTGGTGCACAGAGCTGTCGCTGAAGAGTTCCTGCCGAAGATTGCGGAAGCTCTGAATAGTGCAGGTGTGAAGATTCGCGGAAGCGAGGAAGTCTCACGCATAATTCCGTGCGAGGTCATGGGGGAGGAAGACTTCGGGACAGAATACCTGGAGCTCATTATTTCCATCAAGCTCGTTTCGGGTGTGGAGGAGGCCTGCGAACACATTAACCGTTTCGGATCCCACCACACGGATTCTATTTTGACCGAAAATGATGAGACGGCGGAATACTTTATGCAGATGGTGGATTCCGCAGGCGTCTACAGAAATATCTCCACCAGATTTGCGGACGGATTCCGTTACGGATTCGGTGCGGAGGTCGGTATATCGACCGGCAAGATCCATGCGAGAGGACCTGTCGGCCTCGAGGGTCTTATGACTTACAAGTATCGCATTACAGGTGACGGACATATTGTCGGGGATTACGCTGAGGGCAGAGCATCCTTCCATTTCAAAGATTTGTAATTTTATGTCAAAACAAAAAACGCAGATTGAATTCAGATACTATAACATCCCGGAGGGAGACTATGTCCTTGCAAAGTTAGGTCCCGGCTGGGAGCAGGAATACGGCCTCGGTTTAAACCGGATGCTGCATTTTCATAATTATTTCGAGATCGGTTACTGCTATCACGGAAAGGGTGAGCTTATCATCGAAGACCGCGTTTATAATTACTCGGATGACTGTTTTTCACTCATACCGCAAAATGTGCCCCACGTCACAGTGAGCGCACCGGGCAATATCTGTAAATGGGAATTCCTCTTTGTCGACATAGAGGCTTTTATTCGTGATGTATTCCGCGGAACATCGCTGTCCTGCGATGACATCATTCGGATCGTGAATAAACGCGGTACCATGAGGACAAAGAAAAATCACGCTGCGATGGCAAAGCTCATCCGGAATATTATCGAGGAGAGCAGGAGGAAGGACCTGTATTACAGACAGAGCATAATCGGGTACTTATACGCGCTGGTCGTTGAGATCATGCGTCTGGATGAAGAGCGTGAGATGGTCAAACACGTGAACCGGATCAACAACTATATAAAATCAGCGATTGATTATATCGGTAAGAACTATGCCGATGAAATCAAGATTCAGGAACTGGCTGATGTGTGCGGGCTGAGCGAGAGCCATTTCAGGCGTATTTTTGTGGAATCGATGGGAATGAAGCCTGTCGAGTACGTGAACTATGTGAGAATTCAGAAGGCATGCGCTCTCATACGGAAAGAAGATCTCTCCATGGAAGATATATGTTACCGTGTAGGCTATCAGACGCCTTCTACATTCAACCGGAATTTTCGTATAGTCACGGGCATGTCTCCCAGGGAATGGAAAGCGGAGGGAAATCATCCTGCGAACGCGTTTCATGTGAATGTCCGCCTGGGGTGGGAAGCAGAGACTTTTCCCCGGCGAAACGAAGAGACTCCCGGGGATACTGATCCGAATATGATATGACCCGCCATGATAAGACCCGGCTCCCCGGATAATTGAGGCATGAGATTTACCCTCACTGTTATGAAGAAGAAAAAGACAGGACTTGCAGATAAAAACTGCTTTGGTCCTGTCTTTTTGTTGGATAACACGAGCGATTTTGCATAAATAAGGATTGATATTAGCAACAAAAACTGTTATGTTTAGTATATAATAGCCACTTGTTAAAGGTTATCTGGGGGAAAACCGTGCAATTTGCACAAATCTTGTGTAGTGTGAATGAGCGATTTCTCTCAAAAGAAAAGGAGGTTTATATGAAGAAGAAACTTTTATCTGTACTTCTTATCGGGACTATGGCAGTCGCATCCCTAGCCGGATGCGGTGGTTCCGGAAGCAGCACACCGGCAGGCACAACCGATACGTCCGAAGCTGCAACAGCAGCAGGCGCAGGCGACGGACAGCATTCCCTTACAGTTTCGGCATGGGATGCTAACTTCAACATTCCGGCACTGCAGGCAGCGGCAGATGATTACAAGGCCAATGTCGACCCGGATTTCGAGCTCATCATCAATGAAGTATCGGGTTCTTCCGATATCGAGACAGCTATCACTACAGCCGGTAGTGCAGGCGATTACAGCCAGCTCTCCGACATTGTTCTTTTCCAGGATCATTATATCCAGAAATATGTAGCTGATTATCCGGATGCATGGACACCGGTAGAAGGTGCTGATATTGACTGGTCCGATTTCGGTGAGGAAAAACTTTCCTACAGCACGATCGACGGAAAGCATTATGGTGTTCCGGTAGATAACGGAACCTGCATCTTCGCATATCGTACAGATATTCTTGAGGAAGCGGGATATACTCTGGCAGATGTTACGGACTGTACATGGGAGAAATGGATCTCCATCGGTGAGGATGTCTACAACAAGACAGGTAAGTACCTCCTCTCCATGGACGGCGACGGCAACGATCTTCCGTATATTATGCTTCAGGCAGAAGGCGCTTCACAGTGGAAAGACGGCCAGCCGTACATTGCCGAGAACGAGACAATGGTCAAGTGTGTCAATATCATTCTTGAAGCAATTCAGAAGAACGCTCTGTATCTTGCAAACAGCTGGTCCGATTATACAGACCAGACACTCCAGGGCGACATGGTCGCCGGCGTTATGAACGGCAACTGGATCATCCCGACAATCAAGCAGGTCGCTGACAACTCCGGTAAATGGGAAATCACGAACATCCCGACCATCAACGGTGGCGGCGGCTACGCATCGAACGGCGGTTCTTCTCTGTATATCACGAGCAACTGCGCAAATGCCGACCTTGCCAAAGATTTCCTTGCCAAGACATTCGGCGGCTCCACAGCTACTTATGACAAGGCTCTGACAGACGGCGGCGTCATCACATGCTGCATTTCTGCCGGCCAGTCCGAGATTTACAAGCAGGGCGTTGAGTACTTCAATAATCAGCCGATTTATACCGACATCGTTGAGATGGGTACTCATGTACCGGTCGTTGAGCAAAACGATTACCATTATGATTGCCGCAGACTTGTTGCTGCCGCTATCATCAACGCTGCACAGGGCGGCGCTTCAGTGGAAGATGCTCTGAAGGATGCTGAAGAGCAGCTCAGATTCCAGATGGGTCTGTAATGCTACGAAGACATTAAATACGAAGACAGTAAACAGGATATAAAGAGTCAGGCGGGGAACCGGTGTTCCGGTTCCCCGCTTCTTCACCGATAAGGAAGGAGGTCAAATCTTGAAGAAACAGGGAAAAAGCGTAACAGCTAAACAGGAGAGAGCAGGATGGATGTTTCTGATTCCTGCTACAATCCTCATCTTCATTATGAGTTTTTATCCGATCATTCAGGCGCTCCTCACGTCGTTCAAGACCGGATCCAGTGCAAATATGCAGTGGGCGAAGCCACTCACCTACAATTATACCAGAATGTTCTCAGACAAGCTCTTTATGCGGTCTGTTACAAATACATTCCTTTATCTTATCATTCAGGTCCCGATCATGCTGATCCTCGCAATACTGCTTGCTCAGTTGCTGAACAATCGGGATTTAAAATTCAGAGGTCTGTTCCGCACATGCGTGTTCCTTCCGTGTGCAACTGCTCTGGTTTCCTACTCGCTCATTTTTAAGTCTCTTTTCGCTACACAGGGTCTTATCAATTCGATTCTTCAGGGTCTCCATCTCACGAGCACGAACATTAATTTCCTCGGAACTGCATGGACAGCAAAGATGGTCATTATTATTGCCCTGATCTGGAGATGGACCGGTTATAACATGGTATTCTATCTGGCAGGTTTACAGGGAATCGAGTATTCAGTCTATGAGGCAGCCAAAATTGACGGAGCGAACGGATGGAAGACGTTCTGGCATATTACGGTTCCGCTTCTTCGGCCGACAATCATCATGACATTCATCATGTCCATAAACGGAACTCTTCAGCTGTTTGACGAGTCCGTCAATCTGACGGCCGGCGGTCCTGCCAATTCGACGATTACAATGTCTCATTATATTTATAACAACTCGTTCGGGCAGGGCGTTGCGAATTTCGGTTACGCGTCCGCCATGTCGTTCTTTGTTTTCATCCTCGTCGCAATACTTGCGATCATAAATCTGAAAGTAGGTGATACACGTGACTGAGAAGAAAAATCGTTCTATGATTCAGAGAAGGCTCATTCCTTCTTACATCTTTCTCACTATCGTATCGTTTATTTCGGTATTCCCACTCTACTGGATGGTTACAGCGGCAACCAACAAGAGTGTCGATGTTGCCCGAGGTAAAATATTCTTTGGTAATTACCTGATGGAGAACTGGCAGAGATTGAACCAGCTGCAGGATCTTGGCGGGGCTATGAAGAATTCGTTCATTTATGCGATTGTTCAGACAGTGCTTGCCCTGTTCATCTGTTCTCTGGCCGGCTATGGATTTGAGCTTTATCATGACAAACAGAAGGACCTTCTTTTCTCGATTCTTCTTCTGGCAATGATGGTTCCGGGCGTTGCAACAATGATTCCTCTGTTTAAAATTATGGTTAAGCTTGGATTCCTCAATACCGTTTGGGGCTTTATGCTTCCGGGTATATCCACACCGTTCCTGATCATGATGTTCCGTCAGAATTCGAGAAACTTCCCGATCGATATCATGGAAGCAGCGCGAATTGACGGCCTTGGCGAGGTACAGATCTTCTTCCAGATGTATCTTCCTGTTATGAAAGCTACTTATGCGGCAGCAGCAGTCATCACGTTCATGAATGCATGGAATGCGTACCTCTGGCCGAGAGTAATCATGACAGATCAGAAGGCACAGACGATGCCGATGCTCATCGCTAACCTCGCAGCAGGCTACACGATTGATTACGGCGTACTGATGCTCGGCGTTCTTTTCTGCTCGATTCCGACAATGGTCATCTTCTTTATTCTGCAGAAGCAGTTCACGGAAGGTATCACAGGCGCGGTCAAGTAATGAGTGCGGCAGTACTTAGAATACGAAGGGATTTGGTTTGGAAGTATGTCATCTGACACTGACCGAAATCCCGTGTCAGGTCTTGAGAATGAGACTTGAATCAGTTTGAAATGATGGGGAATGCCACCGTTTCGAGCAGTCTCTGATGCCCGGAAAGCGTGGTATTCCCTTTTTGCATCTTTTTTGGAGGTTTTATGTCAGAATTTTGCTATGAAATCGTTAAAAATCCGGAGATTTTTCAGGAGAACCGGCTTGACGCTCACTCCGACCATGAGTATTTCAGCTGTGAGGCCGCGGCGGCTTCCGGAGTTTCCGATTTTAAATACAGTCTTAACGGTGTCTGGAAATTCATGTGGGCGAAGAACTATGAGAGCTGTCTGAAGGAATTTGCAGCCACGGATGTCGACTGCCACAGATGGGATACGATCCGTGTTCCCGCACATATTCAGATGGAAGGTTACGGTCACCCTCAGTACGTTAATGTGCAGTATCCGTGGGACGGATCCGAGGCCATCGTTCCGGGGCAGATTCCCGAAGTGTTCAATCCGGTGGCAAGTTATGTGAAATACTTCCGTGTACCCGCAACTATGTCGGAAAAGAGGGTTTTCATCTCTTTTCAGGGGGTGGAGAGCGGTATGGCCGTCTGGCTGAACGGGCATTATGTAGGTTATGCAGAGGACAGCTTTACTCCCTCCGAATTTGACCTTACAGATTTCATCGATTACGAAGGTGAAAATAAACTTGCTGTTATGGTGTTCCGTTTTACGGCGGGAAGCTGGCTCGAAGATCAGGATTTCTTCCGATTCAGCGGCATTTTCAGAGACGTCTATCTCTATACTGTTCCGGACGTACATGTGCGCGACCTGAAGATACTTACGATCCTGGACGATGACTATCGGGATGCCGATCTTGCCGTTACACTGCAATCCATGGGCAAAGGATCAGCCAGACTGACGTTGTTCGACGGAGAAGCGGTTCTGAATGAGACAGAAGCTGTCCTGACCTCCGAAAAGGAAGGAACCGAAGTTCATCTGGACGTGGAAAACCCGAAAAAGTGGAGTGCCGAGAAGCCTTATCTGTATGACCTGAAGATCGAAGTATTCGATGCGGACGGCAACTTCACGGAAGTGATCTTTGAGAAAGTCGGCTTCCGCAGATTCGAAATGATCCACAACGTGATGTGCATCAATGGGAAACGAATCGTATTCCGCGGAGTAAATCGGCATGAGTTCTCACCGGTCAGCGGAAGATGTGTTTCGGATCAGCTTGCCGAGCAGGATGTGATTCTTATGAAGAGGAATAACATCAATGCGATCCGCACGAGCCATTATCCGAATCAAACAGCTCTTTACCGCCTGTGCGACCGGTACGGCTTGTATATGATTGATGAGACAAATATGGAATCCCACGGTGTATTCGATGCAGTAATGAAGAAAATCCTTCCGCTCGAGGAGGCCGTTCCGGGAAACAGGACGGAGTATCTGGGGCTCCTGCTTGACCGTGAAAAATCTATGTATGAGAGGGATAAGAACCATCCGGCGATCCTCATCTGGTCCTGCGGAAACGAGAGCTTTGGAGGTGAGGTCATTTACCGCATGCACGAAGCGTTCCACAGATGGGATCACACAAGACTTGTCCACTATGAGGGAATATCGTGGGACAGACGATTCCCCGATACATCCGATATGGAAAGTACGATGTACAGTACTGTAGAGGATATCAAAGAATGGCTCAGAGAGAACCGGGATAAACCGTATATTAACTGTGAATATACGCATGCGATGGGGAATTCCTGCGGTGCCATGCACAAATATACCGACCTGACCGAGACGGAACCGCTTTATCAGGGCGGGTTTATCTGGGACTACATCGACCAGGCCATTGTCGCAAAAGACAGGTATGGGAATGAATTTCTCGGTTACGGAGGAGATTTCGACGATCGCCCGAACGACGGCAGCTTTTCCGGCAACGGAATCGTTTACGGAAGATACCGCGATGCTTCTCCGAAAATGCAGGAAGTCAAATTCAACTATCAGGACATCAGGATCAGTTTTGATGAGAGTGAGATTGTTATAAAGAACAATAGCCTCTTCACAAATACAGATGACTACTGCTTTGCCGTCACACTTGAACGGGAAGGAGAGCTGATAGAAGAATACCGCGGCTCCCTGAAGGTTATGCCGCTCACAGAAAGCCGCTTCCCGATTCCGGTCACATGCCCGGAGGGAGAGGGTGAGTATGTTCTGACAGCTTCTTTCCTCTTAAAAGAGGATACAATCTGGGCGAAGAGAGGACATGAAGTGGCTTACGGCCAGACTGTCATCGGAAAACGTGCTCCGATCGTCCATGAGAAGTCCCATATGGAAGTCATTCAGGGATGGAATAACATCGGTGTGAAGGGAGACGATTATGAGATCCTTTTCTCGATCCTTCATGGAGGGCTGGTCTCATACCGCTATTGCGGCAGAGAACTGTTGAAGAGAAAGCCGATGCCGAATTTCTGGAGACCTATGACAGAGAACGATAACGCAAATCTGCTTCCTTTCAGGGCCGGTGACTGGAAAGTCGCGAGTATGTATGCTACATATAAGTACCATCATGGCCGCAGAAGCACCGAATGCACCTGGAAGATGGGAGATGACTGCGTTAACGTGACCTACACATACCATCTGCCGACAAAACCGGAAAAGGACTGCACGGTGACATACCTTGTACACAGCGACGGCATTGTGGATGTGACACTGAAAATGGAAGCGTCAGATGATGTCGGTGAGATTCCGGAATTCAGTATGTTCTTTACGCTGGATGCCGATTATGAAAATGTGATGTGGTACGGAAAGGGACCGGAAGAGACGTATGCAGACAGAAATCATGCGAAAATGGGTATTTTCCGGAACAAAGTCACAGACAATGTAGCCAAATATCTCGTGCCGCAGGAATGCGGCAATAAGACGGATGTACGATACGCGGAGATCACGGATATCCGCGGCGGAGGTATCCGTTTTGAAGGCGATGCGCTGAATGTCTCGGCACTTCCGTATACGCCGCATGAGATCGACAATGCGACGCATCCGAACGAGCTGCCGCCGATCCTCAATACATATGTGCGTGTAGGTCTGGGGCAGATGGGCATTGCCGGAGACGATACGTGGGGCGCACTGCCGCATCCGGAGTATCTGATTGACAATACGAAGCCTCTGGAGCTGCATTTTTCTTTCAGGGGAATCTGATAAAAACATACCCCCTCTGAATCCTTCAGACTGATGTGCTGCCATATGCAGCATACCGGACAGTTCTGTCGGATCGGAGGGGGTTTTTCAACATGGTTTTGTTTTTATTTCAGGAATCCGTTAACGATCTGCTCCTCGGCTTCCTTCTCCGTCAGGCCGAGCGTCATGAGCTTCATGAGCTGTTCACCGGCTATTTTCCCGATTGCCGCCTCATGAATCAGACTTGCGTCTATGTCGTTGGCTGTGAGCTGCGGACTGGCTGTGACACATCCGTGATCCATAATAATGGAGTCGCATTCGGAATGCCCCGCACACGGAGCGTTTCCGTTTATGCGGCTGTCGAAATGCTGCCAGCTGTTCTCCTTGGCAACGCTTCGGCTGATGATGTTGGCTGAGCATCCCTCGCCGTTGAGATCGACATTGAAATAGGTCTTTGCCTTCTGGACGCCGGTCGTGAGAATTTTTTCCTTGACGACAAGCATCGCTCCCGCCTTAAGGTCGCCCTCAGTCCGGCGGTCCGTGTCATCGATACCGGCGATCTGCGTTGTCTCCATCTCCATATTAGCGCCTTCATCGAGGTGAACGATAGTAGTAGGATTCATGACGCGCTTGCTGACTTCGTCGCCGGAGCCGTAGTGCTTTTCCACGTAGCGGAGCTTTGAATTCTTACCGATATAGAAAGTGTGGATACCGTCATGCTGGCTCAGTTCGCCGCCGCAATTGTGAATACCGCATCCGGCAATGATCGTTACATCACAGTCCTCACCGATGTAGAAATCATTGTACACAAGATCCGTGAGACCGGTCTGCGTTATGATGACGGGAATATGAACGCTTTCTTTCTTTGTGCCCGGTTTGATATATATCTCGATACCGGGTTTGTCTTCCTTCGGCACGATTTCTATGTTGGCGGTCGAGTTGCGGCCGGCAGCAGCGCCGTTTGCACGAATATTATAAGCGCCTACCGGAAGAGCATCCAGATCAGCCACTTCTTTTAATAGAGTTCTCTGTATTTCATCCATATCAGAAATTACCTCACTTGATTTTCTGTGTCAGTACATCACAGGCAACATTCCCGGCATCGGCGCTCTCGAGCAGTTCCGGGAGAATCTCATCCCTTGTGCCGTATTTGGTTACCTCGCCGTCGCGGATCACCACAATTTTGTCTGCGATGTTCAGAATGCGCTCCTGATGGCTGATGATCAGGATACTTCCGCGTGTCTCTTCATACATCTTTTCAAAGACGTGAATCAGATTCTGGAAACTCCAGAGATCGATGCCAGCTTCCGGCTCATCGAATACGGAAAGTTTTGTTCCGCGTGCCAGTACCATAGCAATCTCGATTCGTTTCAGCTCACCGCCGGACAGGCTCGCATTGACTTCGCGGTCAATATAATCGCGTGCACAGAGCCCTACCTCGCTCAGGTAATTGCACGCCTCGGTGATGGTGATTTTCCTGCCTGCGGCAAGACGTATCAGATCCCGGACCTGTAATCCCTTGAAGCGGACAGGCTGCTGGAAAGCATAGGAAACGCCGAGTTTTGCGCGGTCTGTGATGCTCATATGAGTGATATCGACGCCGTCAAGCAGGATCTGGCCGCTCGTCGGTTCATAGATACCGGCAATCAGTTTGGCGAGTGTGGATTTGCCTCCGCCGTTCGGTCCGGTGATTGCCACAAAACGCTCGTTAATAGTGAGACTTACATCTTTCAGGATCTCGACTTCGCCATCTGCAACGAAGCCGACATTTTTGAGTTCTAACATAATTTCCTCCGTATGCCGCGTATGACCTGGTTCGGTTTCGGGCATTTCCTATATAATACTAGGGAAATGTAAACAATTCAAGGATAAGGTTACGGTACGACAATGGGTGTATGTGAAAAGATACATCCCCGGACAGGAACGAAGTATCATCGGATACAAAAAAGAGGCTGTAACTATACGGCAAAATCTGAAAATACCGCATAGCTACAGCCTCCGGATATACGCTCCGCGAGGATGCGCAGGGATTAGGTTTGGAAGATGTCAGGTGACGTGACCCGAATCCCGCACCAAGTCTCGCGAGCGAGACTTGTCAGGTAACTATATGAAGGATATTGGTGGCAAGCGCAAAATAGACGGACAGAGAAATCGCATCGACAATTGTCGTGATCAGCGGTGAAGCCATGACTGCCGGGTCGAATCCGATTTTCGCGGCAATCAGAGGCAGCGAACAGCCGACGAGTTTCGCAAATGTCACGACGAGTACCAGCGTGATACATACGATTCCCGCGATCTTGAGTTCAAGATGATCAAGCAGGAGAAGTTTCACAAAGTTGGTGGTCGCAAGTGTCAGACCGCATAGGACAGCTACGCGAATTTCTTTCCAGATCGCTTTAAAGATGTCCTCGAACTCTACCTCTCCCAATGAGAGTCCTCGGATGATGGAAACGCTGGCCTGAGAGCCCGCATTTCCTCCTGTGTCCATCAGCATGGGAATGTATGCTGTCAGCACCACGTAGGATGCAAGAGCATTTTCATAGCTCGTGATGATCGCACCGGTGAATGTGGCGGAAATCATGAGGAGAAGCAGCCAGGGCATGCGTTTTCTGTATGTCTCGAAGATACCGACCTTGAAATACGGCTTGTCGGTCGGGATGATAGCGGCCATCTTTTCAATATCCTCGGTGGCCTCTTCTTCCAGAATGTCGACTACGTCATCGATGGTGATAATACCGACGAGACGGTACTCGTTATCGACAACGGGCATGGCGGTAAAGTCGTATTTCTTGAACATCTGGGCCGCTTCTTCCTGGTCGGTAAGCGTGTTAATACTGATGACGTTGTCGTTCATGATTTCGACGATCAACTCGTCATCGGATTTTAGAAGAAGATAGCGGAGAGCTACGGTGCCGACAAGTTTTCTTCTCTTGTCGAGAACGTAGCAGATATTGACTGTCTCGGAATCGAGTCCGATACGTTTGATACGCTTGATGGCATCTGCGACGGTCATGGTCTCAAGGAGATCAATATACTCGACCGTCATGATACTACCTGCGGAGTCCTCCGGGTAACGCAGCAGGTGATTGATGTCTGCGCGCGTTTCGGGCTGGGCGTTAGCAAGGATTCTCTTTACTACATTTGCCGGCATCTCTTCCAGAAGGTCAGTCGCATCGTCAGCCATCATGTTATCGATGATGTTGGATGCTTCCTTATCGGACAGGGAGGAGATAATGTATTGCTGGTCATCGATCTCCAGGTCCGAGAAGACGTCTGCTGCCATGTCCTTGGGAAGGATACGGAAGATTCGTAGGGAATCCTCATCCTCCATCTCGTCCATGATCGCGGCAATATCGGCTGTATTCATTTCCGAGAGTGTTTCCCGGAGTTCCTTGTACTTTTTCTGGGAGAGGAGCTCGCGGAGATCGTTCTCATCTATTTCTTTGATTTCTTCCATAATTAGCCTCCTTTGCATAAAGTGCGGTATTCATGAATTGCGGGGGGTGAGGACTGTCACTGCTTATATCACTCATGAAACCACCTCCTTTCAGCATTGGATCTGTCTGGTCGCAAAGAACTTCAACAGCCTTAATATTAGCACAGAAAATGTGATTTGTAACCGCTTAAACCGCAAAAGCTTTACGCAAATTGACCAAATAGAAACATAAAATAGTGACGGAAATCGGACATTTTGATATAATGTGATTACAGTGACAAAAGTATCATTATGACCCCGAGCATGCTCGAGTGGAAATAATGATACTTGAAATCGACTTTTGGCGTCTTAATCATAACTGTTTTCAACGAATCTATTTATGAGGAGGAATCACCATGAAGGTTGGATGCGTAAAGGAAATAAAGAACAATGAGTTCCGCGTAGGACTCACACCGGACAATGTAAAGGCCTATGCAGCTGCAGGGCATGACGTCCTGGTAGAGAAAGGGGCCGGTCTCGGTTCAGGCTTTACGGATGAGGAGTATGAGGCGGCAGGTGCCACGATGTTCGAGAAGGCAGAGGATGTCTGGAATGCCTGTGAAATGATGGTAAAGGTCAAAGAGCCGCTTCCGCCGGAGTATCCGCTCTTCCATGAAGGCCTGATCCTCTATACTTACCTTCATCTTGCCCCTGATCCGGAGCAGACAGAGGCTCTGATTGACGGAAAAGTTACCGGCGTCGCCTATGAGACACTCAAAGAGAGAGACGGAAGTCTTCCGCTTCTCATTCCTATGAGCCAGATCGCCGGCCGTCTCAGTATACAGCAGGGTGCCAAATATCTTGAAAAGAGATTTGGAGGAGAAGGCATACTTCTGGCAGGCGTACCGGGCACACCGAAGGGCAATGTTGTTATCCTCGGAGCAGGTACTGTCGGTACAAATGCATGCAAGGCTGCAGTAGGAATCGGTGCAAATGTTACTATCATCGATATCAACCTGAAGCGCCTCGAGTATCTCGATGACATATTCGGAGCAAGGATCCAAACTCTCGTTTCAACGGATGCAAATATCGAGAAGGCCGTCTGCGATGCGGATCTGGTCGTGGGCAGTGTCCTGATTCCCGGCTCCGCTACACCGAAGCTGTTCAAGAGAAAATATCTGTCCGAGATGAAGCAGGGTGCGGTATTTGTAGATGTCGCTATCGATCAGGGCGGATGCGGAGAATCTTCCCGTGTGACGACACACGACGATCCAATCTTCATCGAGGAAGGCGTCGTTCACTACTGTGTAGGAAATATGCCGGGTGCAGTTTCCCGGACTTCGACGATCGCGCTGACCAACGCCACACTTCGCTATGGTCTTCAGATTGCGAATAAGGGACTCAAGAAGGCATGCGAGGAGAACGAGGTCATCTACTCGGCAATCAACACATATGACGGAAAGATCACCTATAAGGGCGTTGCGGAATGCTATCCGGATATTCCGTACGCGGATATAAGAGAGATCCTGTAATTCCTTCAAGACATGAAAAAACGCATCGGCGGGAAGTTCTGCCGATGCGTTTTTTATGTCATAGGAAACTTCGTTCCCAATGATGCTTGTTCTTCACCGCGAGATTGTACTCTCGATGAAGCCAAATTTCGCTTTGCGCGCGTATCATAGACTCACGTCACGGGTATTGCGCGACGAAGAACAAACTGGAAAGTTCAAGCAGGCTACTGTCTCTGAAAGCTTACTAAATCCTTTATTACCTCGGAAGCTATGATGAGTCCGGCAACGGAGGGTACAAAGGCGTTGGAGCCCGGAATGCGCTTCCGCTGACCGACCGGGTTCGCGTCCTTGGAGCTGCTCCCGTTCGGAATGCATTCGGGGCTTTCCGTGCTTTCTGTGAGTGGGGTAATAGCGGGTTCCTTCGAGTAGACTACCTTGAGCTTTTTTATACCTCTTTTTTTGAGCTCTCGCCTCATGACTTTGGCGAGCGGGCAGACGGATGTCTGGTAGATATCCGCCACCTCGAGCTGGGCAGGGTTCATTTTGTTGCCTGCTCCCATGCTGGAGATGACCGGAACATGCATTTCTTCAGCCTGCATGACGATCTGAATTTTACCGGTTACGGTGTCAATGGCGTCCACTACATAATCGTACTGACTGAAATCGAAACGGTCGGCTGTTTCCGGGAGATAGAACATACAATGCTTCGTTACTTTTATGTCGGGATTGATGTCCAGCATTCTCTGCTCCGCGGCATCGACTTTATACATCCCCAGAGTCGAAGTCGTCGCTATAATCTGGCGGTTGAGATTTGACATGCAGACCGTATCATTGTCAACGATATCTATCGCACCGACTCCGCTTCTTGCGAGAGCTTCAACGACATAGCCGCCGACACCTCCGACGCCAAAGACGATGACGCGGGAGTTTTTGAGTGTTTCCATTGCGCTTCTGCCGAGCAGAAGCTGTGTTCTTGAGAATCTTTCTGACATATTGACTCCATGAATTGTAAGAGATTGTGTTTGCCGGGAAGTCCGGTTTGTCATTTTGTTCAGTATATCACAGAATAAGATATGGCTGTTCACATATATGGCGAGAAGTGTTGATTACTCATTCAAGAACGTCTCGGCGTTCTTGTCGCTTTAGTGAAAGCCGGAATCGGATGAGGCAGACTAAAGCACGGTGATACATGAAGTTTCGATTACCTATAAGGTTCTTGCCCGTAGTAATGGTTTTATGGTACTATATCGCTTGCTATACTTCTGAATAGCAAATCTTTCACCCTGTAACTGTACATAACCGCGAAGTGGTACGCATTATCAAAGATAATATGAGTATTGTATCGAAGGATCATTTTGACACAGATTCTGCTCGTGTGGAAGGTTTTAGAGATACGTAGATAAGGACGCCTTACGATGGGAAAAACACTGACAAAAAGAGAAGAACTCACGCACACCATGATGCTCATCCTGTGCTCTGTAATCTGGGGCAGTGCCTTTGTCGCGCAGAGCATCGGAGCAGAGTTTGTTGGTCCCTTCACCTTCCTTGCTTTGAGAAATTGGGTGGCTATAGCCTTTCTGCTTCCTGTTATACTCCTGCGAGATCGTGTGATTGCTATGAAAGGCGACATTTCGGATGCGCCAAAGAATCGCTTCCAGTGGAAGGTACTGATTCTGGGCGGCATGTCCTGCGGAACCTTTCTGTTCCTGGCAAGTGTCTCGCAGCAGGCAGGAATCTCCTTTACGACCACGGCGAAGGCAGGGTTCATCACTGCTCAATATGTGGTCATCGTTCCTCTGATTTCTGTTTTTTTCCGAAAGAGAGTCAGGTCCGGGATATGGCTTTGTGTTGCGCTAAGCGTGACAGGCCTGTATCTCCTGTGCATGAACGGGCCTTTGGAGCTCGGTGCGGGAGATTCCCTTATGCTTCTGTGCGCATTTTTATTTGCTCTGCAGATTATATGTGTGGACTATTTTTCGCCTATGACGGATCCGGTGAGACTTTCCTTTGCTCAGTTTTTTATGACGGCGCTTCTTGCAACAGCAGGCATGCTGCTTTTTGAGCCGCTTTCCGTCAATGGGGTGAAAGCAGCTGCCGGTTCGATCCTGTACGCGGGCGTAATGAGCAGCGGCATTGCATATACTCTGCAGATTGTCGGTCAGCAGAACCTGAATCCCACGGTCGCATCCCTGTCGATGAGTCTTGAAAGCGTGTTTTCTGCCATCTGCGGATGGATTGTATTGGGGCAGGCGCTTCATGCGAGAGAGCTGGCAGGGTGCGTGCTCATGTTCGCGGCGATCGTCCTGTCACAGATTTAGAACAATACCGGTATTTATTCAAATTGCACAAGATTATGTGCAGAAATTCAGGTAATTATTAAGTTTAATCCCTTTACAATTATCGTGAATTGGCTTAAACTAAGCTTAGCGTGCAGAGTATGGAAGGGTTTATGTGTTCTGCACGGGGGGTAATAGGACCATAGAAAAGTTCGCTATGGGGTGGTTGACTTTTTATATTGATGGTCGTATACTGAATTAAGTTGTTGTTGTTAACTCAGAAAAAGGAGGAATGTTACTATGGAAAGATGGACAGCTCCGGAAATCCATGAACTCAATGTACAGGAGACAGCTGGTGGCCAGTCTACTATGCCGATCGAGTGCGAGTGCGGATGCCATTGCAAAGGCGGTGCTTCATAACTAATCATTAGAAGGAAGAACGCTGAATAACATGTTCTTCTTTTCTGTGTGCAATTCCCAACGAAGGGATAGGGGGAGCTTGCATTACAGCGTGAGCTTTTATCGGATTATGATTTCTGAAAGCTTAATAGTTAATGAAACACATACTTGTCCCTAAGGAGGAAATGGTTATGGAAAGATGGGAAATCCCGGCAATTCAGGAAATGAATGTTGAGGAGACAGCTGGCGGACATTATGAAGATGTCATCGAAAATGAGTGTGCTCATGTTCCGTATTCATCATGATATCCGCGAAGACCTTGAGTCTTAAGGTATTGGCTTTTGCCAATACCTTTTTTTATGTCATAGGTAACTTCGTCCCCTATGACATAAAAGAAGCTCATTTTAAGCTGTGACATGTGACATGAGAAAGCTGTTTCAGTGATATCCGATTTTACGCTATATGAGAAAACGGCAGAGTGTTCGGAACCTGTTTTTCAGTATTCCGTACACTCTGCCGTTTGTTAATTCTCATATGTTCAGTGGGAGATAACCCTCCGTTTTTACGAACAAGACCGAAATCAAAAACCTGCGGACTGTTACTGCGCGTTCTTTTCGATGATCTGAATAGCCAGCTGGCTCGCTGTTGCTGACCGGATAAAAGCCTCAGGAATTCCTGACCCCGTAGCTGCATCCAATGTCTTGTATCCGTAAACTTCAAGGATCCTTGACATCATATCCTTGTATTCCTGGGAGTCTTCCGTGACGCCTTCCGCTTCGAGAATAGCGGAGGAAACAAGCCATGCACGGCACTGGGAGCGGATATCGGGCTCCATATTGATATTGTTGCTTGCAAGGAAATCTTCGAGTGACTGCTGATTGCTTTCCGCACTCTTCGTATAGATAGCAGTCACATATGAAGTTACCTCATCATAAAGATCTTTCGGTAAGGAGCTGATCTCAGCATCATTCACAAATTCGCCGAACAGTGTTGTTATGCTTCCCTTTGACAGGTTGTTGATCGTGACTGTCCAGTCAGTATCTTTGCCTGCCAGTGTTGTCTCGCCGTAATCTTCCGGGAACGGAATCGTAAATTCTACCGTCTCGCCTGCTTTATGTCCGATCAGTGCATCTTCGAAGCCGGGAATGAAAGTGCCGGAGCCGAGCTCCAGATCATAGCTGTCGGCCGTCATGCCGTCGCGCGGAGCATCTTCGCCGACGACTGTTCCCGCAAAAGCGATGTTGGCTGTCATTCCCGATTCAGCTGCAGTGCCTTCCGGGAGATTGGTCTGGATTGCTTTGTAATCGCCGATCGTGACAAAATCAGCGGCTTTGCTGTCTGCCAGATTCTTGTCGGAAACTTCGATCTCGAGATCCTTCTGATAGACGGAATTCGTCTCTGCGGCGGCTTCGTCCTCGATCGTCTCCTCAGCTTCTTCGACTGCTTCCTCGGCTACAGTGGATTCTGTGGCGGCAGCAGCCTCTGCAGTCGATGTGTCATTTGCCGGTTTAGACGATGAACCGGAACATCCGGTCAATGCAAATGTGAGCGTCAACGCACATACAAGAAATTTCTTTTTCATTTGTCTGCTCCTTAACTAAAATAAACATAGATTTATCTTTTGGCATGTATCATATCTTAACGCTTTGATTGAAAAATAGCAACTATTTGTAGAATCCCTTTTACGGAAACTATGTATCAGTTAACCATCACTTAACATATGCGAAGACATTTCCTTCTTTACATATCAGTTCCTTAATAATAGAATGATATGGTCGCCAAAAGTGTTGGCGATGACACCAATTACAAGCAACTATTAGTTCTGCCCTTTGACAACTGAATACAGTTCATGAATTCCATATAGTCGACTTTGCGTTGGATTTATGCGGTTTTCCATCCCTCATCGT
>JAFRGQ010000066.1 GCA_017433725.1 Lachnospiraceae bacterium | reverse complement strand
CTTCTCAATGTCGAGATTCTTCTCGCGGAGTGTGTTCGTGATCATCAGCTCCTCGAGATTCTCGACGGGGTAAGTCTGTGTTCGCCAGTCGGCAATATCCAGACTGGACGGAATGATAACGGATGCCGACGCAAAAAAAGAAGCCCCCGAAGGGGCTGACAATACCGATGATTGAGTTTTGTGTATCACGAGTGTATCACGGACAAAAAAAGGATCCCGGAAACCCGCATAAAATCAGGGTTTTCCGGGATTTGCGCACTATTCAAGCTCTATCGTCCCCGGCGGCTTCGAAGTCAGGTCATAAAGCACTCTGTTCACGCCCCTCACCTCATTGATGATCCTGCTCATGACCCTCTGCAAGACCTCCCAGGGTATATTCGTCGCCTCCGCCGTCATAAAGTCAATCGTGCTGACAGCCCTGAGTGCGACCGCGTAGTCGTAAGTGCGCTCGTCCCCCATGACGCCGACGGAACGCATATTGGTCAAAGCGGCGAAATACTGGTCGCTGGCCTTAGCCAGTCCGGCCTTCGCCATCTCATCCCGGAATATGAAATCCGCATCCTGCACGATTCGGACTTTGTCTGCCGTGACTTCACCGACGATGCGAACACCGAGGCCCGGACCCGGGAACGGCTGACGATAGACCAGATACTCGGGAATTCCGAGCTCCAGCCCTGCCTTTCTCACCTCGTCCTTAAAGAGCAGACGAAGAGGTTCAATAATCTCTCTGAAGTCGACATAGTCCGGCAATCCCCCCACATTGTGATGAGATTTTATGACCGCTGACTCCCCTCCCAGACCGCTCTCGACAACGTCCGGATAAATCGTGCCCTGGACCAGAAAATCAACTTTGCCGATTTTCTTTGCCTCCTCTTCGAAAACACGGATGAACTCCTCGCCGATGATCTTTCTCTTCTGTTCAGGCTCCACCACATCCTTGAGCTTAGCGTAGTAACGCTCCGCGGCGTTCACACGCACAAAATTCAGCTCATAGGGACCCTTCGGTCCGAACACGGCCTCGACCTCATCGCCCTCGTTCTTGCGAAGAAGGCCATGGTCGACAAATACACATGTCAGCTGCTTCCCGATTGCCCTCGACATAAGGACCGCCGCAACGGACGAATCCACTCCGCCTGACAAAGCGCAGAGCACACGGCCGTCTCCTACCTTCTCGCGAATCTGTCTGATCTGGTTCTCAACAAAAGAGTCCATCTTCCAGTCACCGCGGCATCCGCATATATTCCTGACAAAGTTATAGAGAATTTCTTTGCCGTATTCCGTATGGAGAACTTCCGGATGGAACTGTATAGCGTACAGATCCTTTTCCCGA
Source organism: Lachnospiraceae bacterium (assembly GCA_017433725.1). Lineage (GTDB taxonomy): Bacteria > Bacillota > Clostridia > Lachnospirales > Lachnospiraceae > Chordicoccus. The sequence goes on along the minus strand of JAFRGQ010000066.1, from coordinate 63,386 downwards.
TTCTGAGCAGCAGCGACCGGCGTTGAAGCAGTGTGCGCAATGTTCTCAAATCCCGGAGCCATCTCTGAAATGTAATCAAAATGACTCATCCAAACGATGCTCTTTTCGGGAATACCCTCGAAAAGAGGAGACTTCGTATCGAACACAGTCTCTGTTTTGCCATATTCGCGGTCCGCCGCACGTTTCACATCACCGCCGAGCACATAACTCATCAGCTGTGCTCCGTAGCAGAGGCCCAGCACCGGGACTCCGGCATGGAACAGATCCGGAGTGCAGGTGGCTGCATTTTCCTCGTATACACTGCTCGGACCACCCGTCAGGATAATTCCCTTCGGTTTTCGCGCAAGAATCTCATCGAGCGGCGTCCTGTAAGAGTAAATCTCACAGTACACGTTATTCTCTCTGACTCTTCTCGCGACCAGCTGATTATACTGTCCGCCGAAATCGATAACTACAACCAGTTCGTTCATATGTTATCTACCTCCTGCACATCTTCTGCATTATGGGTAAGTGTTTCCGGCAAATAATTCTGTCAAGAACGCCTCGGCGTTCTTGCCGCGATTAAAATTTCTTTCGCGAGACATTACACAAGATTCGGGTCAGCATCAGCTTTCCAAACCGAATTTGTGCTATCCTCGCGAAACGTTTATGTTCTGCGTTCCTCATTACTTCTCCAGCATATGATCCTTATCGCCGAAGTAGCAGATCGAAATCATCCCCGGACCCGTATGTGCACCGATGATCGGACTCATCATGACAGGCACGATATCAACTGTCGGATCCTCATCATGAATCATATCCGACAGCTTCTGTACGCGGTCTTCACAATCCGCATGAGAAATGTACACGCGGTTGCTGAATTTGTCATCCCGGGTCGAAAGATACAAACGCAGAATTTCCTTTAGCGCTGTCTTCTCGCCACGTTTTTTTGCGAACGGAAGAAGCGATCCGTCCGGTGCAAGGAACATAATCGGCTTCACGTTGAGCACCGTTCCGATAACAGCTGTCGATGCGGGAAGACGTCCGCCGCGCTTTAAATACATCAGATCGTCGACCATCAGCAGAATGATGCATTCGTGGGAGCGGGCTTTAAGATCGGCGACATTTTCCTTGACGTCCATTCCCGCTTCGCGGTTCTGTACCGCCCGTTCGACCATAATGCCCATGCTGCCCGCCGCACCGAGAGTGTCGACCGGATATATGTGCGAATCCGGATATTTCTCCTCCATAGCGGCTTTTGCAATCTGCACACTGTCAAAAGTCTTCGTGATTCCGCTCGATAATGAAAGATAGATAACATCCTTTCCCTCTCTGAGTTCCGGCTCAAAATTATCTATGTATATCTGCGGTGCGATCTGACTTGTCTGTGTTCGGTCCCCCTTACGCTGTCCGTCATAAAACCTTTTCAGGACTCCGATCTCCTCCGGACCGTTCGAAATGCGATCCTCTTTTCCGAGTGTATAATGCATCGGCACAAATCGAATGTCGTGCTCTTTGACAAAGCTCTCCTCGACATCGGCTGACGCATCAGTGAATATTACATAATCGTTCATGTATTTACCCCCTGTTAAGTAACACATGTTGCTTTTCCAAAACAAACTCATTATAATTGTAAGTTGAGATACGTACAACGGGCAAATTCCGGACAAATGCTACTTAATACACATATTTCACATTATTGTTACCGAAAACCCGAATATTACGCCATATTCATGATGTCCGAATCCTGACAGGGTGCATTCTTATGTCAAATACAAGCACACATAACAGTCAAAAAACTCTCGACAAACGCATTATCCGCTCCAAAAGAGCTATCCGCGACGCTTTTTTCGCAGAACTGCAGAAAAAAGAATACTCAAAAATCACCATCACAGATATCGCAATTGCAGCCGGCATCAATCGGAAGACATTCTATTCCTATTACGATGGCGTTGAATCTCTCTTCGAGGAGATTGAAACAGAGCTCATAAACAAATTCAGGCCTCTGTTCTCGACCCTTGATTTAAAATCGACCACTTTTTCCGCCCGCTCCTTTTTCAACGAATTCAGCAAGCTGGCACGTGACGATTTCGAAATCTATCATCTTCTGAACCAGTGCGGTCAGCTGCCGCATCTCTTCGGTAAGGTTCAGGAGCTGGTCGTTGATATCATCATGTCTCAGGTTGAAGTGGAGATTGACGATCCGCATGAGAAAGCCAGACTGATGCTCATGTCCGAATATGTGGCAGCCGGAATCCTTTCCATGGTCTCCCACTGGATCGCAAATCCGGGCGATATTTCTCTCGATGAGTTCACAGACATCGCCGGGAACCTGACACTATACGGTCTGAGTAAAACTGTAGTACCGCAATCAGACATATGATTGCGGTACTACTGCAAAGTGCCTGAGGTACACGGTGCGGCAAGAATACCGGACGTTCTTGAATAAAGACAGGCACTCAGCACAGCTTCTTTCCGAGCTGTCTGCACTCCTCCATCACTTCGCTGTTCGGCGTCTCGCAGCAGATCACGCTCTCAGCGGCAAGCTGAACGCCTTCTTTCGCGATCTCCTCTTCCCAGGTGCGCATCCATTCTCCGCCGCCCCATCCGTAGGAGCCGAACAGTGCTATTTTCTTTCCGGGGAATTCCGGTTTGATGGCCTCATAGGCCGGCTCGAAAATATCATCATCCAGCTGTTCGAATCTCATTGCCGGACAGCCGAGTGCGATTCCCGTGCAGTCACGCACCATATAGGGCTTTACTTCCTGCGGGATGTAGAGAATGGCTTCTCCCCCGTTTGCACGGACGCCTTCCGCGATTCCTTCCGCCATTGCTTTCGTGTTACCCGTCTGGCTATAATAGATAATTGCTACCTTACTCATAGTATACCACCTTTCCTCTATTTCAAATCTCATTGCCCACTCAGACTTCCCACATAACTTCAAAGCAAGCCGCAATCGAAATAATTGCTTAAGCAGGGCGTCGTCGAACGGCCGGTACTTTAAAAATTCGAGCCTTGTCGATGAATTTTTATTAGTACCGCTGCCAGTGAGACCGAGCGCAATAAGTGAGATAGGAAATCTTCGATTTCCGTGATCGAACTTATGCTGTGCAGCGTCCCTGCGTAGCAATATTTCGATGAGGCGTTCTAAAGTGCTGTAGCGTGGGAAGTATAGTTACTTACCCTTCTGCTTCAAGATCTCCCGCAAATACTCCCGTAAACTCGTGTGCCGCATCCTGATACATATGCCCATCCCAGTCAGCGAATTTTTCCGAATCCATAAGATTCTCCTGTTTCAGTTCTCCTGTGTTGTAGCACATATACCTGAAGTCATATTTCTCTGAAAGCTCCGTCATGTGAGCGTAAGCCAGATCAAAGTTCTCCCTGCCCGCCTCATAGGTCTCGGCAGGTATCGGAGTAGACACTACGACAAGCTCAATTCCCTCATCGCGGCAAAATTCTGCCATCTTGATAAAGAATTTTTCATCGTCCTTCTGGACCATGTTCTCATTCCATTCCCTGACAGTGATTTCATCTTCCCATTTTCCGGGTTTCACGCCGATAAATCCATCCCCGTAAACGGTTTGGTTTTCCGAGTCAAATGTTGCCACCCCGTAGTTCTTGTAATTATCGGTGGTTTTCGTATAGAGATTTGCGCCTATATTACCGAACTGAGACCTGTAAAAATACCACGGAGATATCCAGGTGCGAAAATCCACCTTCCACATCTTGTCAAAAAAATACTGCAGCTTCTCCGTAGACGGACGCATCTCATAGAACATGTTGGCGTAGGAAGAGTCAATTTCTTGGGCAGTCAGCCAATAAGTCGGATCGAACTCGTAGATGACCCGATCCGGCTTCTGGTCAATACATGCGTCTTTAAGCAGGTAATAGCTGTCGACCGGGAACTGTTCACCCTGCGCAGCGTTGAATGTAGTCCTACCGGTAAGACCCGCGAGATGTGTCGCATCGATATTTGTCCCGGCATGGGAAGACCCGAGGATCAGGTTGTTGAACTGCATCGTCTCCAGCATATGTACTTTCAGCCGTGTGAACGAATAAGGTATGAGCAGATAGTTCATCACCATATTAAAGAGAATGACCACGGCTATGAAGATGGCGGTCACTGCAAACGGTATGAAATTTTTTCCGTTTTTACCCTTTGCATTCTGCACAGGTATACCTCCGTAAATTATGTTAGCTGACACCGATCAGCAATAACGCCTCGGTGTTCTCACCACACCGAGTCCCAAAAACGGGATTTGAACCCGATCAGAAATTGGCATAGATAAATCCGCCCTGCGACAGCGGCTGATTTCCGATCAGCACAAGACTTGCTAAGAGCAGGAACAGTACAACGCAGCGTACCGGAATCGGTCTGTCAAGCAGAGCCGCCCGCACATCCACGCCGCGCTCTTTCATCAGGCTGTGTATGAAGACGACAATGCACCCGAATACGATACAGGCCATCGTCACCTCCTGCGAACCCGACCATGTATAGTAGGTATCTATTATGTCTCCGAAAATCCGGAATCTCAGAATACTGTCCTTGAACATCATGAAGGCCTGACCCACACTGCCGGCGCAGTCCAAATACCAGCTGATATTGACGAGAACAAATGTCCTCACAATCTGGAACAGCTTGAATCCTGCCGACTTGTCGTTGATTTTCAGTGCCTTTTTCCAGCTCCTGAAGTTTTTGGTCAGTAGACCGGAAATGCCTATGATCAGACCGTTATAGAGACCGTAAATGATATAATGCCATGCCGGTCCGTGCCAGACGCCGACGACCAGAAATACAATTATATTTCCCACGCAGATCGGCATAGCGCGGCCGATGTTCTTCCCGAAGTGCTTCCGGCACCATTTGCCGAAATTTCCCATCCAGCGCGATAAGGAGACCGGGTAGAAGACATAATCCTTCATCCACGTTCCCAGCGTAATATGCCATCTGTGCCAGAAATCCCCGATGGAAGTGGCAAAAAATGGCTGTCTGAAATTTTCCGCCAGCGTGATATCGAGACACTCGGCGATACCGATCACGATATCAATGCCTCCCGAGAAGTCGGCGTAGAGCTGCGCACTGTACATCAGGACGCCCAGAACGCCGTATCCTCTCAAGGTCATGTAGTTGTCAAATATCGCGCTCACGTACAATGCCGCATTATCGGCGATGACCATTTTCTTGAAGAAGCCCCATGCGATTCTGTAAAGACCGCTCTCAATGCGTCGGATGTCAAGTGTATGCTGCGCACACAGCTGCTCGGCGAGCTGACCATACCTTGAGATCGGTCCCTGCATAATCTGCGGGAAAAACGATACGAACAGTGCAAAATGAAGGAAGTTGTGTTCCGCTTTGCAGCGTTTCCAATATACATCAAGCAGATAACCCGCCGTCTGGAACGTGTAGAATGAGATGCCGAGCGGCAGCAGAATATCGAGTTCATGGAACTCAATGCCGGCTATTCCCACAAATGTTCCTAAAACAAAATTGGTGTACTTGATAATCGCGAGTGCACCAAAATCAAGCAGCAGTACGACCGGTACCGCTGCCTTCGACCCCTGTTCTGCGCGAAGGCCTCCAACATATGTGATGACTGTTGAGAACAGAAGAAATATGACGTATCGAGGTCCGGCTGCCAGGTAATATATATAGGAAAATACCAGGAGCCAGCACCACTGATACTGTTTCGGAATCAGATAATACCCTGCTATGCAGAGGATTACAAAAATAATAAATGCCGTAGATACAAATGACATGCAAGGCAGCCCTTTCTTTTATACTGCATTTTGCAGGGATGGCCTGCCGGGCATGTTACCCGGCGCAGGACCATGACGTATCAGCCCTGAAGTCTCTTGACCATTGCATAAATCGCCTTGGCAGAGTTAAAGTTCGCGGGAATGATCTCGGCAGGTGTGATGCGGATATCATACTCGTCCTCGAGCTCGCTGATAATAGAAAGGATTGCAAAAGAATCCAGAATGTTGTCATCGATCAGTGTTTCACAGGTCTCATAGTCCGCATCCGGCTGAATCTCTTCAAGGATACTAATAAGTTCTTCCATAGTTCAGTTCCTCCGTTTGAATCTGTTTTCTTATCTCCCTCAGCTCTTTTCCGTTCTTAATATAAATGCGGGGAAGATCCCGGCTCAGGAAAAGGCTGATGCCTTCGGTGACCGAATAAGCTCCGGTACGCTCAAACACAAGTATATCGCCGATTTCCGGATTTGCAAGCGGAACCTGTCGGATGATCACGTCGCTGACCGTGCAGAGGGAGCCGCAGATTTCATAATTCTCTGTGGTCGTCACCGAGCAGGCTCTGTCTTCCGTGCAATCGGCATTTTCCGTAGCGCATGTTGTCCCTTCGGGAGACACATCACCCGTCTCAGGACCTCTCGCGCACAGCTCCTCCGTCGTTCCGTTCTTCATAAGCATGAACGGATACCTCATAGCCATCTTCTGACCGAAGTAGTTAATCTGGTGTATACCACCGTCTACAATACAATAGTTTACACCACGGCTGTGCTTTATGTCCACTATTCTTGTAACATATGAGCCGCAGCCCGCAGCAAGAAATCTTCCCATTTCAAGGCTCACGGTACCATTCCACTGCATTCCGTCAAGACACTCCATGACATGGCTGAGGACATCCGCATCGTCCACAGGATCGCCGTCCACGAAATAATTGACCGGAAGGCCGGGACCGTACTCGAACTCCGAGATCTCATACCCGCACTCTTCTTTAATGCGGGCGATCAGCTCGTCAATTTTCCGCACTTCACGCTCGATGATTTTCTTTCTCGTTTTCTGCGTTCCCGTGTAGAGCTGAAGACCGATGATTTTAAGGTTCGGATATTTTTCCCGCTCACGTACTATTTTCACAACGTCTTCCGGATCGAGACCGAACTGGTTTCCGGAAGTCACCCGAAGAAGGATCTCGCTCTTTACCGTGCGGCTCAGCATCTCAAGCTGCGAGAGTGATTCCACCGTACATACCGGCAGACCATCCGTATCGCCCGACGCGGCATAGTCAAATGCATGCTCAAAATCTCCCGCCTGCTTATTCACACCGGAGAGCACCATCATGGACGCGGGAATTCCGTATCTCTCGCAGATCCTCTCTTCCCCCGGGGAACAGATCTCGTATGCGTCCACCACGTCCACAAGATAGGGAACAAGGAACGGATTGGCCTTGATGGCATAAATGATGCGAACTCGTCCGTCCGTGGCAGCCCGTATGAATTCCACTCTGCTGCGAAGCGCGTCCGTGTCGAAGACATACGCCGGAGTTTGGGCGGCCTGTGTTTCAGTATTCTCAGTTCCGAAATATGCAATATAATCTCTGTAATCCATAACTCCTCTTACCGTCAGCGGTCAACCGCGCTTCTTCCTCGTCAGATACTCCTCCGTCAGTGCCTTCCTGTCGATTTTGCCGTTCTTGGTGATCGGCAGAGACTCCATCTGACGGAATGTGTTCGGAATCATGAACTTCGGAATGCGTGTCCCCAGCTGCTGTGAAAGTTCTTTCTTATCGATATTGCCTATATAGAAGGCATTGATCTTGTTGTTTGCAAATATACAGCACGCCCTCTCGATCTGCGGCACCGCATCCATGGCAGCCTCGATCTCTCCGAGTTCAATTCTGTGACCCATGTGCTTGATCTGGAAGTCCTTGCGCGTGGCAAAACAGATCTGTCCGTCTTCGTTGTAATATGCCAGATCTCCGGTCCGATAGATTGGCTCCAGATATTTTCTGTTGAGAGGATTCTGTACAAATGCCTTTGCGGTCTGCTCCGGATTATTATAATAACCGAGGGCCAGCGCTGTTCCGGAGACACAGATCTCGCCGTTCACATTCTTCTCCGTGACCAGTTTATCCTCGTCGTCCAACAGAAAAACCTTCTCGTTCGGGAACGGAATTCCGCTGGGCAGCACTTCACCGCGCTCATACTTGCGGTCAACGATAAAATACGTGCAGTTGCAGGTAATCTCAGTCGGGCCGTAAAGATTCACGAACATAGCTTCCGGCAGAGCTTCCTGCCAGGCAGTCAGATGCCGGATCGGCATAACTTCACCGGAGAATAATACTTTCTTAACTTCGGTCGGAATCTTGTAATCGAACCCGTGAAGCGTGGTTACGATGCACATCGCGGAAACGGCCCATGTGAGGACCGTACAGTGACGGTCGCACAGGAAATCCAGCAGCTGTGTCGGAATCGAAAAATACTTCGTCGGTATGATCTGCATCGTGGCGCCGCAGGCGATCGTCGAATAGATATCCTTAACGGAGACATCAAAGTCGAACGGTGCCTGGTTCCCGAAAACATCCGTCTCATTAAAGCCGAATGTCTCCGTAAAGATATCGATAAAATCGATAACAGAGCGATGACCTACAACGACGCCCTTGGGAACGCCGGTCGAGCCGGATGTGAAATTGCAGTAGAGCGGATCGATATCCAGAGCCTGCACTCTGATCTTTTCAAGAAGATCGTCGTCTTCCGGTTCTACGGCTTCCGCTTCAAGATCTTCCAGATACCGGATGCGGCCATCGAAACCGAATTCCGCAATCTCTTCATCATACGCATGGCTGGTTATTATGAAGTCCTGCTCAAGAGTCGCAAGAATGTCAAGAAGTCTTGCACGCGGCTGCTTTGTATCAAGCAGAGAGTAAAAGCAGCCGGCATAAACAGCTCCGAAGAACACGCTTATCGTATCGACGCTCTTTCCCATAAAGACCGGAACCGGTTTCCGCGGTTCTTTAACTATCCTATAGAGGGCACGACCGAGTCCTCTTGCTCTTTGCACAAGTTCACTGTATGTGATTTCTTTATCCGGATCGGCAAATGCTATTTTGTCAGGATACATGCCGGCGGATTTTTCAAGATACTCCAATATATTCTTCAAAATAAACTCCTTTATGATAACTTCAGAATACCGAAGAGCGGGACGTCCCTGCATCTTCGGTATTTAACTGCGTTATTATTTTGTTATATGATGCGACAGCATCGCAAGGGACGACGCCAAATTTTCGTTTTGCACCAGGACTCCTTCAGGTACATCGAGTCTGGTCAGCGCAAAATTCCATATAGCCATGATTCCGACACGACAAAATGTGTCCGCTATTCCCTGAGCGACGTCAGGCGGAGTCGTAATAATACCGATCGGAACGCGTCTCTCACTGCAGAAAGCTTCCAGCTCAGATATATGATAGACCGGAATCCCGTAAATCTCCTTTCCGATGAGCTCGGGCTTGATGTCGAAAGCGGCCACCAGAGACAACCCATAGCCTTCGAATTCATGGTTGCCCAGAAGCGCCCTGCCCAGAGAGCCTGCTCCGACGATAATCGCGTCCTTCTTATCGTTATAGCCCATGTAATCAATAATATCCAGAATCAGTTCATCGACCGGAAACCCTGCTTTCGGTTTACCCTGTGTCGATGAAACAGCCGCAATGTCTTTGCGTACAAGGACATCATTCAGCTTCAGCTCATTTGCAATCGATGTGGCTGAAATCGTTTTGATACCGTTGTCTCTTGCCTGTTCCAGACAGTGCAAGTAGTAAGGCATGCGCTGCAAAGCCTGTACCGTTATATTAGAAGCTTTTTTTTCCATCAATACCTGACCTGCTTTCGTTGTGTTCATTCCAGTAGATTCAGTATAGCATAACTGCAGTCAAAAAGTATAAAAATTATCGAATATCCCCTGACAACAAGTATAAAACATCGTACAAAAAGCATCGTTTTCAAACACACATAAATATGTTAACATGTTACCTGACCGAGCCTTCACCGGTCTAACGCATACATGAACGGAGGAGTTTTATGGCAGAAGAAAACAAAGGTAAACGCCGCAAGAAGCTGACAGAAGCCCAGCGGGAGAAGCGCAGGCAGGAACGTCAGCGCAGAGTCATGATCAGGACAGCCAGCATTGCCTCTCTCCTTATTATTCTCGTTATCGCCATTTTCTTTGTGGCAAACAGCATAATCTCAAGCTCCCGCGCACGGGCGGAAGCCAAAGCAAAAAAAGAAGCAGAAATAGCTGAAGAGGAAGCTGCTCTCCATGCAAGACGAGCAGCCATCGCCGAAGCCGAGACCATCGCCCAGTCCTATGACTACGACGGTGCGATTGCCCTCCTGCAGCAGCAGGACCACTATGATACTGACTCGGACCTGATAAACGCTATTGCAAAGTACACTGCTGTCAAGTCGACCCTCGAAGCCAAAGAATGCACGACGGTGCCGCATATCTTCTATCACTCGCTGATCGTCGATCCGTCGAGAACATTTGACACTTCGCTGTGGGATGAGGAAACAATCGCCGGCAACAATGCATGGATGACCACTATCGAGGAATTTGATAAGATCACGCAGCAGATGTACGATAACGGCTGGGTCCTGATCCGCATGAGGGATCTGGTCACAGAGAAAAAGAATGAGGACGGGTCGGTAACATTTGAAAAGAATAAGAACCTTCTTCTCCCGCCTGACAAGCACCCGTTCGTGCTCTCCATCGATGACTGGAGTTACTATCATTCCTACGACGGCAAGGGTTACGGTGACAAAGCAGTTATCGACGAGGACGGACTCGTAAAAATCCAGTACACTGACAAGGAAGGAAATGTCACTGTCGGTGATTACGATGTGCTCCCGCGCCTTAACACATTCATGCGCGAACATCCGGACGGAGCTTACAAAGGCGCGCGCGGAATGGCAGCCATGACCGGTTACAACGGAGTCTTCGGTTACAGAACAGACGTCGCGTACAAGACCCGAGAAAATCTCGGGCAGGATCAGGCGGCATATCTCGAAGCACACCCGGATTTCGACTGGGATAAGGAGGTCGCTGAAGCGACCAAAATCGCTGAAGCCTGTAAGAACGAAGGCTGGGAATTTGCCTGCCACACATGGGGACATCTCTCCGTCACAGGCAAGTCTGTCGAGACTCTGTCAACCGATCAGGACAAGTGGCAGAATACGGTCGCAAACATAACCGGTAAGACAGACACTATCATCTTCGCACACGGCGCAGATATCGGTTCGTGGCGTGACTACGACGCAGCTACCAATGACCAGTACGCTTACTTCAAGAGCATGGGTTATAATTTTTATGCGAATGTAGACGCCTCCTCCGAGTACTGGCTCCAGATTCGAAGCGACTATGTCCGTCAGGGCCGTATCGACTGCGACGGACTGCAGATGTGGCGTTCGCTATCAGGTCAGGCAAAGAAGAACGTCTTTGAAAATTTCTTCGATGTCACGAGCGTCTTTGACAGCAGAAGACCGACGCCTGTCAGTGCGACCGGCAAGGTATAAGCAAAGATACTGTCTCCTGTCAGTACAATCGGCAAGGTATAGGCAAAGGCTGTCACATCAAGTGAAGTCACAATGTGTTGCAAACGTTATAAACAAATGTCTGCAATACATTGTGCCGACGCCTGATGCGACAGCCTCGTTCTATTTACTGGATTATATTCCTGCCTATATACTTATGAATCGTTCCGACTCACGCTTCGCTATCTTCGCGAATGTCACGGACCGTGTCTCTTATGATCAGCTCCGTTCCCAGAATGATCTGTTCCGGAACACTCTCACCGTTAAGCATCGCTATCAGCGTTTCCACAGCAATGATGCCCTTCTTTTCAGTTTCCTGATGTACGGTCGTAAGACCCGGACGACGCAGCTTTGCGAGCATGTTATCATCGAATCCGATCACTGAGATATCTTCGGGAACTCTCTTTCCCGCATCCACCAGCGCCGCCATCAGTGTTACGGCATACAAATCCGATACACAGAAGACAGCGGTATATTGATCCAGTCTGTCACAGATATTTTTCAAGCTCTCTTCTATCTGATCTTTCCACGGGTTGAGCCTCATGAAATCCTCATCACAGTAGTCAATACCCGCATCTTTGAGTGCCCTCTGAAAACCTTTCAATCTCGCGCTGTCAACAGAACCGACGCTATCCGAAAGAAACGCGATCTTACGATGTCCCATCTCTGTGAGATACTTTACAGCTTCATAGGTTCCCTCTTCATCTGTAAGTCCGATATCTACCATCCCGGGATGATCTCCGCACAGATATCCATCGATACAAACGATAGGTTTCTTATACCTCTCCCGAACTTTCTCTCTGTCCTCCTCCCGGATTCCGAAAGCAATCAGACCGTCAACATTCCATGTCGACACCTGCTTCATAATCTCTCCGAGATCATCCGAAGCGTAGAGCATCATGAAATAGCCGCTGTTTCTTACTACTTTTTCGATACCGCCGATCAGTTCGGCAATAAAAGGATCTTTAAAAAGGTTGGGCGTCTTATCCGCCCTGCCTTTCATCGCCACACCAATAATTTTCGATTTATTTTGTGCAAGATTTCTGGCATTGATGTTGGGAACGTACTCGTATTCTTCAAGCGCCTTTTGGACACGTTCTATCGTTGCTGCCGACACCTCTTTCGTCTTACCGTGTATGACGTTTGAGACTGTTGTGGTGCTAAGATTCAATCTCTTAGCAAGCTCCTTTATCGTTACCATTGTCATCCTCCGCTAACCGCATTCAGCGACGGTATGTATACAACAACACCTAATCAAATATATCACACAGGCTTTGAAATTCCTATAAAATACTTTGTTTGAACGAATTTTGTGTGCTTTTGCGCAAAAGTATTAAACCGTTATCAGGACTTCTCTGTCCTACTTTTCTGCGGCTTCAGACTCGTGATTCTTCATTTATTTTAAGAAATAAAGCAGCTTATTACAACATGATGTATCGAACTATTTAGGGAATTTAGCCCGGATTGCTTCCGGAACATAGAGTGCAGCAAAGACAATGTGCCACGTTTATCCTTGCTTCAGTAAAAATTTCATGCTACTATATAATGACAGCGTTAATTCGCGATAAAGCAAATGTTTCGGAGGAAAAAAAAGTGCAGATTTGGCAGATTTTAACTATCATCATGGTGATACTGTTGATAATTCTGGTCGTACTCTACTTTGTAGGGAGACGCCTCGAAAAAAAGCAGGCTGAACAACAGGTTCAGATCGATGCGGCGAAGCAGAACGTCACGCTTCTCATAATCGATAAGAAGCGACTGCCAATCAAAGAATCCGGTCTTCCGCAGCAGGTCATTGATTCTACGCCGGCCCTGCTCCGCAGAAGCAAACTTCCGATCGTCAAAGTGAAAGCAGGCAACAAAGTTATGAACATGGTAGCCGATGAAAAGATCTTCGACTACATCCCGGTCAAGAAAGAGGTTCGTGCAACCGTTTCCGGCATTTACATCACGGATGTAGCCGGACTTCACAGCTCACTTGACAAGCCGGAGGAAAAGAAAGGCCTGTTCTCCAAGATCAGGGGAAAAGCCCAGGATAAACAGGATGAGCTCAGAGCCGAGTCGCGCGGTTCAACAGTGGACGAGTACAGAGACTCAAACCGTACGGCGGGCACAAAAAAAGCTACCAAGAAAAAATACAGACCTAAGAAAAAGAAGAAATAAAAAAACAGCAGCTATATTGGATGCAAATCCTGCACCATATATAGCTGCTTTTTCATGCAGTAACGAAAAGCTCACTGTCCGTCTCTGCGTCCCCGTTAATCTTAATTCGAGCGATTTCATCGCCCTTTAATCGGGAGTTGCTGCGCAACTACCGATAAGAGATACTATTTCATCTCCACACGCATATCCAGCACACAATCGGCCACAAGCTCGCTGTTCATGGCCAATGCATACTCAGCACGAATATTTATGTTATCATCATCACGCTGTGTATCCACAGCCATAGTCGAGATCCCCATTTCAATCGTTCCGTACGGGGTAGTATAATACGATACGTTCCTCTTCCCAGGTACAAAGACCATGTCAACTTCCGCTGCTCCGGTTTTATGAACCTCGAGAGAACCGTCCCTCAACTCGACGCGATTCTTTGCCGGATAATTCTCGAAGCCTTCGAAAACCTCGTCATATTCAATCAGCTCGACATCATTCTGCACGGTATATGTGCCCGGCACCACCAGTTCAATCGGCTGAGATTCCTCTTCTTCCGGCGTATCTACCATGAACTGGGTACCGCGGAGGTAGACCAGTACGTCTCTCTTCATATATTATCCTCCATCCGGTCCCCGATAAAAGTCCTGAAGGACCGCATATTCATTACTTCATATTCTTAGGTCTGTATTTTTTTCTTGGTAGCTCAGTATTCTTCAATAGGAACGATCCTTGCCGTCTTTACGTCCACCGGCAGAATCGAGTTTGCAAAATCCGTGAATCTGCCTGCGTCGTCACTCACATAAAAACGATACGGATGCGGCTCACTCAGATTCCTTGGGATCGTGTTAGAAAGCCCTTCCTCCTTCAGCATCTGTCCGAGCTCGATCGCCGTTTCATAAGCCGGATTGATCAGTGTGATCTTGTCCCCGATCAGCTTCCTGATTTCACTCCTTAAGAGCGGATAATGCGTACATCCCAGAATCAGTGTATCGACGCCGTGTTCCAACAGGTCATCAAGATACCTCAGGATAACCTCGTCGGTAATGCGGTCATGAATCCATCCCTCTTCTACCAGCGGTACCAGCATAGGACACGCCTGCCCAAGCACCTTTACCTCCGGATCAATTCGATGGATCACGTTCGTATACTCCATGGCGTGAATCGTCGCTCTCGTCGCAATGACGCCTACTTTTTTATTAGCAGTAGCTTTCACTGCCATCTTCGCCCCGGGTTCGATTACTCCGATCACCGGTATCCCCGCCATCTCGCGGACCTCATCGATAGCAAGCGCTGTCGCTGTATTACACGCGATGACAATAGCCTTGATATTCTGTGTTTTCAAAAATCGAACGATCTGCCTTGAATACCTTACGATCGTATTTTTCGATTTGTTTCCGTACGGCACACGTGCAGTATCGCCGAAATAGACTATTCTCTCATTCGGCAGATTCCGCATAATTTCCCTTGCCACCGTCAGGCCTCCGAGACCTGAGTCAAATACGCCGATCGGTGAAGACGCCGTCACATTTTCCGCAGGTGTATCCGAAACACAAGCCGCCTCATTCAAGGCATCTGAAACGATTTCTGACATGTATTCAGTCCTCCGTAGATTCAATACTTGTCTTAATGACATTCTGCTGCTTATCGATATGATCTCCGATCAGTCTGACCGCATTATCAATATCACGCTGTTCCACAGCATGCATAATTTCATGATGTTCCTCGACCAGCGTTTTTCTGATTTCATGATCCTTCAGGTACTCTATTCTGAATCGGTACATCTGTTCACGAAGGTTTCCCAGAATCTGAATGAGCCTTCTGTTCCTTGTGCCGCTGTATATCGTGTCGTGGAACTCCACATCAGCCTCCGCGAGAGCTGTCACGTCATTTCCCTTCTGATTGACGAGCCTTTCAAATTTCTCTGCAGCGCGTCTCATCGCCTGCATATTATCTTCCGTCATTCTTTCACAGGCCTTATGTATCGCAAGCATCTCAAGGCTCTTGCGAACTTCCAGTACATCGTCCAACTCCTGAACCGTGATCTTCGCGACCTGAGCACCGCGGCGAGGCTTCATCACCACAAGTCCTTCGTGCTCGAGCATACGGATCGCCTCACGGATGGGCGTTCTGGAAACGCCGAGCTTATTGGCCAGCTGAATCTCCATCAGGCGTTCTCCCGGCTGCAACTCTCCCTTTAAAATCGATTTGCGAAGCGTCAGGAACACAACTTCCCTAAGTGGCATAAACTCGTTGATCTCATTGTCATTTCCCACGTCAAATCCCTCCTTGTCCGCATGGTCTGGTCAAAAAAATTCTCGCAGCAGGATACTTTCTTCGCAATGCATCCCTGCACTTTCGTGCATTAGATTCTACTTCAAATATTCCGAACACTGTCGGTCCGCTGCCGCTCATGATAGCCGACAGCGCTCCTGCCTGCACCATCTCCCGCTCCATCTCACCGATAATCGGTCTTGACGGTGCCGTGACATCCTCAAGAACGTTGGATAGTCTGTCTGTGATGCCATGCAGGTCTCCGTTCTTGATCGCATCAATCATACCGTCAATATCAGGATGTTTCTCGATCTCATTTGCTCTGAGGGCTCCGTAGACTTCTTTCGTCGACACACTGATCGACGGCTTTGCCAGCAGAATGCTGCAATTCGGCATATCCGGCAGCGGCGTCAGTATCTCACCGATGCCCTCAGCCAGAGCGGTCCCGCCCATGAGGCAATACGGTATATCGGCTCCGAGCTTTGCGCCGCGTTCTCTGAGCTGTTCCTCATTGAGTCCCAGGCGAAAAATCATATTAACAGCTTTCAGGACGGCCGCTGCGTCTGTGCTGCCACCGGCAAGACCTGCTGCTACCGGAATAAACTTCTTCAGATTGATCGTCAATCCGTCTGTGACTTCGAATTCATCCATCAATATCTTCGCTGCCTTGTAGGCCAGATTGTGTTCGTTGGTGGGAATGTACGGGAGATTGGTCCTCAGAATGATCTCCGGCTGGCCTTTTTTCGGTTCGAGTGTGATCCGGTCATACATTCCGGTCATCTGCATGATCATACGGACGTCATGGTAACCATCCTCGCGTTTTCTTACAACATCAAGCCCCAGATTGATTTTAGCTGTCGCCTTGATTTCCATAAAAGCCCCTCCTGCCTGATTCCCGGTGCGTGAGTCACACTGCCGTACTATTTTACCGGATTGTACTGTCTATTGTATTCTGTATACAATATTATACCGCACATTTCAATAAGTTCAAGGAATTCTTGAAAACCGCTGGTCGGAGTAATATACTATTTGATGATTGCAGTGCCAAAAGTATCATTCTGACACCGAGCTTGCTCGAGTGGGAAGAATCATACTTGGGGCACGCCCTACATGAGCAAGAAGTGGGGGAGAGACCCCACGAATTGCGAATGTAGGACAGGATTGCGGGAGTGCGTAAGCTCGGAACAATCCGTAATCGACTTTTGGATATAAGAAAGGATTTTTGTATGATAAGAACAATTATTGTAGCTATCCTTATATTGTTTTACCTGGTGATATCCATTCCGCTCATGTTCATCTTCTGGCTGCTTGAGGAATTCACGCCGAAGGCCAAATGGTGGTATCAGGTCATCGGTATGCAAGCTATGAAGACGCTTCTATTTGCATCTGGAGTTAAGCTCACGGTGAAGGGCCGGGACAAAATCCCCACCGACACAGCAGTACTGTTCGTTGGCAACCATCAGAGCTACTTCGATGTTATCATCGGATACGCCCTGATGAAGAGACAGACCGGATTTGTGGCGAAGAAGAGCCTGAAAAAGATTCCGGTCCTCTCTTGGAATATGGCTTATATGAACTGCCTCTTCATTGACCGAGAGAATATGCGTCAGGGCGTCAAGACAATCATGCAGGCAGCAGAGCTTGCCAAAAACGGGACATCCATCTTCATCTTCCCGGAGGGGACCAGAAACAAGAGCGGTGATGAGACCAATCTTGCTCCTTTCCATGACGGCAGCTTCAAAGTCTCCCAGAGAGGAAAAGTACCGATCGTGCCGGTCACTTTCAACAACTCAGAGTCCATCTTCGAAAAACACATTCCGAAGATCATTTCTTCCAAGGTTGTTGTAGAGTTCGGCGATCCTGTCAACTGGGACGACATGGACAAAGCTACGCAGAAGCATGTCGGGGAGCATTTCCGTGGAATTATCCTTGAAACACTCCTGAAAAACCAGGAACTGACTGCGTAATGGTATTGACAAAAGCAGCTACATTCGGCGGTATTCATATTACCCGCCGAATGCAGCTGTTTTTTCTTCATCGCTCAATACTATTAACGTTCATCGCAGGATACACAAACGAAATGATACTCTTTTTCACCTTGTGTACTATCCCGCAAAACCTGAATCCATTTCTTGCCTTTTTACTTCAGAGCCTCAACAATCCGGTCAAATCCCATAAAGTGCGAAGCCTTGACCAGTACGATATCGCCCTCTTTAAGCAGTGTAGATATAGCAGGGAGTAGCTCTTCGACTGTCCCGAACGTATGAAGATCGGCTTCCGGTTTCACCACCCGGATCGCATCCGATATATTCTTCGCAAGTTCCCCTACGACAATGTACGCATCAATATTCTGTTCGCCGGCATACTCGCCGACCTCACGGTGCAAAGCTGCTTCGTTCTCGCCGAGCTCTCCCATGTCTCCTAAAATAGCTACGCATCTCTCCTCAACATCGTTCAGGACGCCGAGAGACGCCTTCATGGACATCGGATTGGCGTTGTAACAGTCGTCGATGACCGTATATTTTCCCGTCTCTACAATGTTGAATCGTCCGCCAAGCGTCTCGAGGCTCTCGATACCGGCCTTGATTTCCTCATCAGTTAGTCCGTAGAGAGATCCCACAGCCGCACCTGCAAGCGCGTTCATGACCATATGGCGTCCGGGAATCGGAACCTTCACATCAAAATACCTGTCATCAATATTGATTGTGCAGGCGGTTCCCTTCAGCCCCAGAGGCTGAATATTTTCAGCATACACGCGCATACCGGGATCCATTCCATAGAAGATCGGGGCTCTTCCGTGTACCTGATCAACGCGGCAGAGCTTATCATCTTCTCCGTTCAGAACGACCGTGCCATTCTCAAAGTCCACATATTCAAAGCACTCTGTCTTTGCTTCGAACACGCCGTCCCGGTCCTTCAGGAATTCGAGGTGGCAGGTGCCTATATTCGTGATGACCATCGTGTTCGGCCTCGCAGTTCTTGCCAGATCCGTCATCTCTCCGAAATGACTGATGCCCATCTCGAGGACCGCAATCTCATGTTCCTCAGTAATGCGGAAAATCGTGAGCGGCAGACCGAGATTGTTATTAAAATTACCGGCTGTCTTCAGAACATTGTATTTCTGAGACAGAACTGCCGCGATCATCTCTTTCGTAGAAGTCTTGCCGACGGAACCGGTGATTCCGACCACCGGTATTCCGAGCTCTACTCTGTAAAACTCGGCGATTCTCTGAATTGCTATATCCGTTCTTTTGACTTTGATATAAGGGTAACCTTCCGCAGCCTCGTCCTTTTCTGTCAGAGAAAGCAGCGCTCCGCCCTCCATGACCTGAGGAATAAAATCATGTCCGTTGAACTTAGCCCCCTTCATCGGGATATACAGACATCCCTCTGTGACCTTGCGGCTGTCCGTTGTGACAGCAGTCACCTCGCGTCCCAATATGTTCTCACAGTTTACCATCGTTCCGCCACAGGCTTTCGCGATGTTTTCCGGTGTCATATTCTTCATTATTATAATACCTGCTCTTTCATCACAGTGAACTACTCGGAGATTAAATAACCGAACATTCTCGCTTATTATCCTAAAAATCACCGTCTATGTACTTTTCATTTCATGTCTGCATACAGTGACAAAACAAAGAGTCGCTCAGGCGACTCTTTATCCTCTGATTCTCAGATCCCAAATCACTTTGCATACCGCCTCATGGATACTTCAATGAGCTTCTCGCAGAAGTCCGCGTAACTCATACCGACAGCCTGCGCCTCCTGCGGCATCAGCGACGTCGGCGTCATGCCGGGCAGTGTATTGGCTTCCAGACAGAACATGTTTCCGTCCTCATCCATCATAAAGTCAAGTCTCGCATAGGACTCCATGAACAGCGCATGATAGCCCTCCTCCGCGTAATGCTGCATCTTCTCCGTAAGCTCAGGTGAGAGCTCTGCCGGACAGGTCTCAATCGTCGAGCCGGGTGTGTATTTGTTCTTATAATCATAGAACCCTTCTAGAGGTGCAATCTCAATAATCGGGAGCGCTTTGCCGTCTATGACTCCGACCGAGAACTCACGTCCTTTGATGTACTGCTCCACAATGACTTCGTCTTCGAGTTCAAAAGCAGCCTCGACCGCTGCGTCATACTCTTCCTGATTCTGAACTATGTATACGCCGACGGAGGACCCGCCGCATGCGACCTTGACCACCACGGGGAAGTCAAGCCCTATGTCGGATATATCGACCGAGTCGAGTCCTTTGGTCATAGACGTTCCCTTCGGTACAGGCACGCCTCCGGCCTCCAACATGATTTTCGAGAGGCTCTTATCCATGCAGAGAGCGGAACTTATATAGCTGGTACCCGTATACCTGATTCTGAGCAGGTCAAAGGCTGCCTGAACTTTTCCGTTCTCCCCTGCCTCACCGTGAAGAGCCATAAATACAACGTCTGCCATCTTACACAGCTTTATGACATTCGGGCCGAAGAAGCTCCGGTTCCTGTTGGCTTTGGCGCTGGCAAGCTGCTTATCAAATTTGTGGATATATGCTACTGCTTCGTCTACATCGTACAGGTCCGGGAATGCATCCATAAAATCCGAATCTTCAACGCCAAACACAACGTCGATCAGGATCGCATGATGTCCCTTTTCACGCAGCGCCTTACATACGCCGGTTCCTGACACAATCGAGATATCCCTCTCTGTTGAAACGCCACCGCATAATACAACTATTTTCATATTTTCCTCCGGAACGTTCGGTTCTTCTGAACTTTAACCGTAATTATTCTTTCCTGCTGTAGTTTTCTTAGCTAACCAACGCTTGACATACATATGTAGCCAAACATCAACCTACAATATATCAAATATGACCGTTTTCAGCAACCACACAGGACGAAATTGTTATTGTTAAGCCTCCTGTACAATAAAAGAGGGGCAATCGAACCGATATAGCAGAACCGGCTAAGACGGCATATGCATTATCTGCCATCTGCTTCAGGTTCTGCCGGTCCCGGTCCGACTGCCCCTCTTCGAAAGGAAATACATTATGTAGGAAATGTCTAAATAGCCCCGATCTGCAGGATTATTCCGAGAATACAGAGGAGCCCTCCGCCTGCTGCGTATGCTTTCTGACTTATTTCGGCGCCGAACGACCTGCCGCACAGGTAGCCTATGACTACAAACGCCATGGACAGGCAGAAAAATGTCAGCCCGACGACAATAAAACGGAACTCCAATAGCCCGCATGACAGACCGCACAGGAACCCGTAAAGAAGAAATCTGAGTCCCAGAATCACGTCATGCTTCATATCGATGGATTCCATACGGTGTTCGAGTATGGTTCCCGGTCGGAACGCATGGATCAGCATGTTTATGCCGACCAGTGCAAGAAACACACCTGCCACCACATGGATCCAGAATATCTCTCTCACACCGATATCACCTGTCAGTATCCACTGTCCTCCGCAATATCCGAGTGCTACGGATACAAGCGCAAATGCTCCCCATATACACGCCATAATTGTCATTTTCTTATCCAGTTTTACGACCTGTGCTCCTCGCTGGGCGACCATACCCAGCTCTTCAAGCGCCAGCCCGAGTGCTATCAGCACGATAATCATTACTCTCATAATCCTCTCCTCCGAAAAGGCTCCGTAAATCACATGTATATGTTATACACATTTTACTGAACTGAGTAAAGCGTGTCGCAATGTTTTGTTTCCGTTATCCCAGGCATCAGGGTTCATTCCCCGATACCTTCATTCTTGATAATGAACTTAACACTGCTCGATGTACCATCCGCCGCACCCGTGAATGTTGTGTAAGACTTTGCAGCATCACGGAGCTCTTTGATCGTCTTGTCAAGGTTCTTGCCGTCTTTCTCATAGAATTCGGCAATCTTCTTGATGCCCTTATCATTAATCTTGACAACGCCGTCTTTCAGTTCGACTGAGCCGGAGAAGATCTTAGCCATGCCGTCTGCAAGCTCTTTCGCTCCCGAGGCAAGCTTGTTGGCACCGGTCTTCAGCGCACCTGAATTAGCGTTCAGGGTTTCTGTGCCGGATGCGAGGGTTCCGGTGCCCTCATAGAGAGTGGACAAGCCGCTTGCGAGCTCATTCGTACCGTCCGCCAGCTGACGTGCGCCATCCGCCACCATCGATGTATAGGTAAGAACACCGTCTCTGATCTGTGCCGCACCGTCTGACAGTTGGTTAGACGGCGTATCCAGTTTTTCGAAGATCGACAGTGTTACCTGTGATCCTACCTGCGATGCAATATTTCCGGCAGTATCATCCATCATGGACGGTATATCGAGCTCCTCTATTTTGGAAACCGCAGTTGATTTAGCTGTGTCCAAAGTACTGTCAATACTTCTGATACCTGCTTCTTTTGCAGCAGCTGTAGCTGCGGCACCGCCTGCCTTCTCAGCAGCTATCGATGCAGCCGTGGTCGCAGCTGTATTGGCTGCAATATTTGAGGCTGTCTCAGCGGCAGCACCTGCTGCCTGTGTAGCAATTGCCTCTCCGGCAACAGTGGAAGTAGTCTGGGCTGCCGTTTCTGCCGCGATGCCTGAAGCTATGGTCGCTGCTTTTTGTGCGGCGGTTGTTCCCTCCGCAGTGAGAGCCGCCTCAGCTGCAATGTTTGCCGCCACCGGTGCTACAGCCTGAGCCGTCGCATTTGCCGCAATACCCGCTGCTGCTTCCGCAGCCGTTCCGCCTGCTGCCTCAGCGGCAACTCCGGCTGCGGTTTTTGCAGCTGCACCGCCGGCCGCATTTGCCGCGATACCCGCTGCTGCCTGCGCTGCGGCTTCGCCTGACGCATTTGCCGCATAGTAAGCTGCCGTCTGCGCTGCTGCGCCGCCGGCTGCATTTGCCGCATAATATGCTGCGGTCTGTGCTGCCGCGCTTCCCGCTGCCTGGGCGGCATACCCTGCAACAACTCCCGAAGCTGCCTGGGCTGCGGCTTCACCTGCTGCGCTTCCGGCTTTCTGCGCTGCGATTTCCGCAGCAGCCTGCGCAGACTGTCCGGCGATCTGCTCTCCCAGTGCTCCACTTGCGTCTCCAAGATCGCCGGCAAGAGTGTTCCCAAGGTTTCCGGAGGAAAATGCAAGTTCATTATAGACTGAAGTGAGGATTGCCTCGGCGGCTTCAGGAGATATCGTTCCGTCTTCTGCCATAGATAATATTGATGTTTCTATCGAAGAATAGCAACTATACGTCTCGTTTGTGATATCACCTGCAACAGTGCTTACAATGCCGCTTGTATCGACATTTACAGCCCCCTTGACTGCATCCGAAATTTCGGCCTGCGTTCCCTCGTCAGCCATTGTATTCATTACAGCGTTTGTTGCAGCGCTCGTTGCGGCTTCTGAAGCCTCATTTCTGGCGTCTGAACCATCTGAGAGAACCTCTCCGACCGCTGCCGCCACATTATCCTCGACAGCCTGGGCCCCTTCCGAACCCTCAGCAAGAGCAGCCTCAGCAGCGGCTGATGCCGAGCTTGTAACATTCGCTGCTCCTTCAGAACCTTCAGCAAGAGCATCCATTGCAGCGTTGGATGCAGCATCCGTAACTGTCTGCTTACCGTCCGTTCCGTCTGCAAGAGACGCAGCGACTGCTTCTGTAACCGCCTCGGTCACTTTATTATTTCCGTCAGTTCCGTCCGCAAGAGCCGATTCCACCGAGGATGAAACAGCGTCATGAATTGCCTTCTGATTATCACCGTTCGTCAGTGCATCCGTAACAGCCGATTCTGCTGCATCTTTAATAGCGTTCTGACTCTCTTCCGACGTGAGCGCTTCGGTTACCGCCTTAGTCACACTTTGCTTGAATTCCTCCGAATTCAGCTCTTTCGCAATTGATTCAGTGATTTCCCCTTGTTTTGTACCGACAGCCTCTGTGACAGCCTTTGTGATCCTGTTGTTAAGCTCCGTATTAAGTTCTTCATTCGAGAGTAATTCCTGAACAGCGTCCGTGACGTTTTTCTTTATGACTTTCTGGCTGTCCTTTTTATTCAATTCATCCTTAACGGACTTCCCTACAGATGACGCAATTTCCTTCTGCGTCGCATCGGCGTTCATCACGCCTGTGACAGCTTCTGTCGCAGCTGCTGTAATATCCTCCTTCGAAGCGGCTATACCGTTCTCGATCGCCTGATACATCTCATTATTCTTATTTTCGTTATAAGTCTTCGATTCATCGCCCGTAAGACCAAGCCCCATGGACTTCTTGAAAGCTACCGTATAAATGCTGTCAATGTAGTCCCTGATTCCGTCTACCTCCTTCGGAAGGGTATTGACTTTGTCGACGAGTTCTTGTTTTTTCGCTTTATAGTCGTCATTTGCAAGCAGCCCGTCTTTTGCAGCCTGACCCGCTTCGTCCAGAGCACCGTCCGTATTATTCACATATTTCTGTACTTCATCGTGCAGTTCGGCGGTACCGGAAGCGAGGGACTGGACGCCCAACCTCAGTGCACTGATTTCTGTACTGTCAAGTTTTGTACCCGAAGCAAGCTTTTCTGCTCCCGTATTTAGCTGATCGGCGCCGTTCTTGGCGGTAGCTGCGCCTGATTTCAGCTCTTTTGCGCCGCTGTTAACCTTGGAAACGCCGTCCGTGTATTCCTTTACGCCGTCGGCAAGTTGTTTCGTACCGTCCTTGAGGTCCGGCATATTGTCATTGGCTTTCTTGATGCCGTCAGAGAGCTGCGTCGCGCCATCAGCAAGTTTGTTCCCTGATTCTTTCAGCTTGTCGACGCCTTTGTCGAGTGAATCAAAGAAATCATCCGTATTCTTATCATCGTCGTCATCTGCAAGCAGATTCGAGAAGACCATGGTCATGCACATACCCATCTTGAAATCCTTAGCATCCATGGTAATATCGCAGGATGACGGAATATCAAAATCGACCAGGTCTGTGTTCAGATCCTCCACCGTCTGCTTTGCATCCTTATCTTCCAATTCAGACGCGATTTTTTTCAGATTAGACTCTGCTGCATTTTTTGTGCTCTGCAGGCTTTCCTGGAGACCCGGAAATCCCATGCCTACGACAACGGTGTTTTTACCTTCGGATATGACAGATCCATTGTCGATCTTGACATTTTTTACATGCTCATTATCGAACACGATCCCGGTTACTGCAGTGAACGGCACATATACATCTTCATACTTTTCGGTATTCTCATACTCAATATGAATTCTTACTTCCCCTTCTCTGCCTGCAAGCTGATCCGGCTGTACTTCCTGTCCGTTCAGAAAATATGTGAACTTTGCCTTGACTGGAGGCTGCTTTGTGGTCTCT
Organism: Lachnospiraceae bacterium; assembly: GCA_017433725.1. Taxonomy (GTDB): domain Bacteria; phylum Bacillota; class Clostridia; order Lachnospirales; family Lachnospiraceae; genus Chordicoccus. The sequence goes on along the minus strand of JAFRGQ010000066.1, from coordinate 38,370 downwards.
CCCTGATAATAGACATCACCGCCGTCCTCGGCAGTCCATGTAAGTTCATCGCCGTTCGCATTGTATGACGCATCGCCCTCGACATTTTTAATATCTGAAAGCGTAGTGTTATCCTCAATGGCTGTGAGATTGTCCTCATTTTTCAGCCAGTTGCTGACGGTAATGTTCTGCGTGTTACCGCTCGCATCCGTGAATACATATACGGTCTCTTCTTTTTCGATTCCGTCAGTTGATCCGCTGCCGACCGCTGCCGTGATGGCCTGGGTAAGCATCTCCTGCTGCTCCGCCTCTGCCTCACTGCTCTCCGTGCTGATCTCCGTGCTACTCTCCTGACCTGCTTTCGGCCCGTCACCGGAGGAGGCAGATTTTCCGCACGCTGTCATATTTGCGACCATCACCAGTACAAGCGTCCCGGCAAGCAGCTTTTTTACAAGTTTGTTTTTCATAATTTACCTCCTTCAGCCCTGCGGCTGTGCCTTTCTTTTAGATTTTCCGAATAACCCCTTTTGTTCCCCTTCCGGCAGGAATCCTCTGCTCGTCCGAACGATGATCGGATCGAACATCAGAAGCACTGCCGGCAGAACCATGATAACCGTGACCATTGAGATCAGGGCTCCTCTCGCCATGAGAATGCAGAGAGATGAAATCATCTCAATGTTGGAATATATACCGACTCCGAATGTAGCCGCAAAGAATGAAAATGCGGATACGATAATACTCTGGATCGACGTGAGGTGCGCAATTCTCACCGACTCTTCGCGCCCCTTGCCGGCTGCCCGCTCCGACTGATAGCGACTCGTCATGAGGATTGCATAGTCGACTGTGGAGCCGAGCTGGATCGTACCGATAACGATCGAGGCAACGAACGGAAGCTTCGTGCCGGTGAATCCCGGAATTCCGAGATTGATGAAGATTGCAAATTCAATGACCAAAACGAGCAGGAACGGCAGGCTGACCGAACCGAAAACAAAGAAAATAATGGCAAATATAAAGCCGATCGATACCCAGTTCACAACATTGAAATCGTGGTCCGTGATCGTGATCAGATCTTTCGTACACGGAGCCTCGCCGATCAGCATTCCTTTCGGGTCATATCTGTCCAGTATCTCATTCAGCTGCGTCACCTGATTGTTGACTTCATCGGATGCCGTAGCATATTCGCTGTTGATCAGTATCAGCTGCCAATTTTCTGACATAAGAGCATCCGTGATCTTTGCCGGAAGGAATTCCCTCGGAATTTCTGCTCCGACGAAAGAATCAAGACCAAGCACGCTTTTTACGCCCTCTACGTGTTTCATCTCATCACACATTTTCTCGGTCTGTGTGCTTTCAAGCGACGAATCAACGAGGAGCATATGCGTCGCTCCCATATGGAACACTTCATCCAGCTTGGCGTTCGCTGTGACCGAAGGCAGATAATCCGGCAGCGTCTTATCCAGCTGATAATAGACTGAGCTGTGCATATAGCCCCACGCAGCCGGGATCCAGATCAACAAATAAACTACAAGGATCAGTTTATAGTGTTTTGCGACAAATGCCGGAACCCTCTCGAACTTCGGCAGGATCGGTCTGTGTTTCGTCTTGTCGATCGCCTTGTCAAATATAAGTATGAGCGAAGGAAGAATCGTTACGCATCCGATTACTCCGAACAGAACGCCCTTGGCCATAACAATTCCGATGTCCATACCCAGTGTAAAGCTCATGAAACACAGCGCAATGAAGCCTGCTATAGTCGTGATGGAGGAGCCGACAACTGACTGCAGAGTCTGCGTAATGGCATGAGCCATAGCGAGCTTATTATCGCTCATCTTCTCTTCATTTTCCTTGTAGCTGTGCCACAGGAAGATAGAGTAGTCCATCGTCACGCCGAGCTGCAGGACTGCAGCAAGGGCTTTTGTAATATAAGAAATCTCACCGAAGAAAATGTTCGTACCGAGGTTATATATGATACACATTCCTATTGAGAGCAGGAAGAAGACCGGTGCAAGGAATGTATCCATCGCTATGGAGAGCACCACGACTGCCAGAGCTACCGCAATGAGTACGTAGATGGGTTCCTCGGCATTTGCAAGATCCCTCGTGTCCGTAACGATGCCTGAGATTCCTGCCAGATAGACATTTTTCTGTGCTATCTTTCTTATCTGAAGAATAGCCTCCATCGTGTCGTCGTCGGATGTTCCCGTGTCGTATGTGACAGCCATGAGCGTTGCATCGCCGTTTATGAAAGCCTCCCGAACATCCTCAGGCAGAAGTTCCACAGGAGTGCTGAGCGATACAAAGCTGTCGTACCAGATGACGTCTTTTACATGCGGAACTTCCTCTATTTCCTGTCGAAGCTTTGAGACATCCTTCCACTCCATGCCGTCTACGACCACCATGGAAATTGCCCCTGTCCCGAATTCGTCAAGGAGAATATCCTGACCTTTCATGGTCTCGATATCTTTAGGCAGATACGTCAGAACGTCATAATTGATGCGGGTATTAAGGTATGCGATTCCTGACGGAACCAGCAGCGCGAGTGCTATCGCGATTATGATAAAACGCGTCTTAACTACCGCTTTTCCGAAATTTAACATGTATTTCCCTCCCTTTCAGGTTTCCTGATACAGCATAAAAAAAAGGGCTGAATAACTGAATATTCAACCCAAAATTCATGTAAAACCGTTATTTACATTTATTCCAAAATGTATATCTCACAAAAATATCCGCTTATCTATACAAACCCCACAGGAGCATTGTTACGCATGCATTGGCGCTTAAGAATCTGTTTTTCATTCTATTCCTGCATCTCTTCAATGATATCCCATAGCGATCTCGATGCTATGTATTCATAGACTGTCGCCATCTCCTCCGGTTCGACCGTCATGCCGCTTTTTATCCAGTTCACCACGACATATGTCATAGCCTGCGCATAATATCTTGCCAGGTACTCAGGCTCCATCCACTTATGCGCGAATTTCTTTTTGGTCCTGTTCTCTTCCAGGAGCGATAAAAGAAGGCCTCTTATTGCCGATTCTACGATCTCCGCGAAAGAATTCTGTCCCTGCATCGTCACAACATGCATATAGAATTCCTTGTCTTTTCGCATATTGCTGAAAATGAGCACAATGGCTTCTCTGAACATCTTATTCGTAAACAGGATCCGGACCGGATCAAGGATCTCTGTTGCCATGATCCATTCCAGAAGATCATACTTGTCCTGAAAATGATTATAGAATGTGACACGGATGACGCCTGCCCCGTCTGTGATCTGTTTTATAGTAATCTTCTCAAAAGGCGTCTTAACAGCCAGCTTCTTCAAACTGGCAGCAAGTTTTGCCTCAACAGCGTTTTTTCCTTCCATTATAAGCTCCAAGCCACGTGTGAGGCCTGCCCGCTACCGAATAAAGCAGACCGTCCTCCACTGAGATTTTGTCATATCACAGAAGACATCATATCATCTGAAAAAATGCTTAGCAAGTTTTTTGTGGCAAACTTTGTCTTCTATCAAACCTCATCACCATTCCCCGAAAACATGCTACATAACATAGGCACGTGCTTGATACTTATGCGCTAAAGTTAAAAATCTATGAACTTTCTAAACTTTTTCATACTCAAACTTGTTGAATAAAACACTGTTCTCGGCTATAATGCTTTATAAGAATTCCCGTCGAAGCGCAACTTTTCGACTGGTTTTTTGTGCACATGCACCAATTTTCAGAAACTATTAATAAAGAAAGGGAGGAAGAGTAGATGGTAGGTATTCTTCTCGCTACTCACGGAGATTTTGCTGAAGGTATTAAAATGACCGGCGGCATGCTCTTCGGTGAGCAGCCAAACGTAGCAGCTGTTACCTTACAGCCAAGCGAGGGCCCGGACGATCTGAGAGCTAAGATGCTGGATGCAATTTCCAAATTCGAGGATCCGGAAAACGTTCTTATCCTTGTCGATCTGTGGGGCGGCACGCCGTTCAATCAGGGCAACTTCATCATCGCCGGACACGAAGATAAGTGGGCGATCGTTGCAGGCCTGAACGCACCTATGCTCATCACAGCTTACGCGAACCGCGATGACTGTGAGACAGCTCACGAACTTGCAGCAAGTATCCTCGAAGATGCACGTGACGGCATCAAAGTTTATCCGAAGGATCTTGAGCCGGAAAGCACGACCAAGGCTGCTGCAGCTTCCACTGCACCGACAGGTGCAATTCCTCCGGGAACCGTTCTCGGAGACGGCCATATCAAGATCAAGCATGCGCGTGTTGACACACGTCTGCTTCATGGCCAGGTTGCTACTAACTGGTCCAAGGCAATTGCCCCGGATCGTATTATTGTTGTATCCGACAACGTTTCTCATGATGATCTGCGCAAGCAGCTGATTATGGAAGCAGCACCGCCCGGAATCAAGGCTCACGTTGTTCCGATTCAGAAGATGATTGATGTTTCCAAGGATGTTCGCTTTGGTGATACCAAGGCTTTCCTTCTGTTCGAGACACCGCAGGATGCGCTTAAAGCGATTGAAGGCGGCGTGGACATCAAGTCTCTGAACATCGGATCCATGGCTCACAGCCAGGGCAAAGTAGCTGTAAACAAGGTTCTCTCCCTCGACGCAAAGGATATCGAGTGCTTCGAAGAGCTCAAGAAGCATGGCGTTACATTCGATGTTCGCAAGGTCCCGGCAGATGCTCCGGAAGACATGGACAAGCTGCTTCAGGTTGCAAGGGACGGCCTGGGTATCAAGTAACAATTGAATAATTACACAAACAGGAGGAAATGAAATGTCTGGCATTTCTATTATCTTAGTAATTCTCGTGGCATTCCTGGCCGGTGTTGAAGGTATTCTCGACGAGTTCGAATTCCATCAGCCGCTGGTAGCCTGCACACTGATCGGTATCGTTACCGGCCAGCTTGGTCCCTGCCTCGTTCTCGGCGGTCAGCTTCAGATGATCGCTCTCGGCTGGGCCAACATCGGCGCTGCTGTTTCTCCGGACGCTGCTCTTGCATCTGTCGCTTCCGCTATCATCCTCGTTAAGGGTGGTCAGGGCGTTGACGGCGTAGGTACAGCTATCGCAGTCGCTGTTCCGCTTGCTGTTGCAGGTCTGTTCCTTACAATGGTCGTCCGTACACTCTCCGTCGCTGTTGTTCATCAGATGGACGCTGCAGCTGAGAAGGGCAACTTCAGTGGTATCGAAATTTGGCAGCTCATCGCTATCGCACTTCAGGGTCTTCGTATCGCAATTCCGGCCGCAGCGCTTTGCGTCATCCCGGCTGAAATCGTTCAGAACTTCCTGCAGTCCATGCCGGCATGGCTGACAGACGGTATGGCAATCGGCGGCGGTATGGTCGTTGCCGTAGGTTATGCTCTCGTTATCAACATGATGGCAACTCCGGAAGTATGGCCGTTCTTCGCACTCGGCTTCGTATTTGCAGCAATCGGCGACCTTACACTGATCGCTCTCGGTGTTATCGGTGTCGCTATGGCTCTCATTTATCTGCGTCTCACAGAGAGCGCAGGAGCTGCTGCAGGTGCTGCCGCGGGTACAGGCGATCCGCTTGGCGATATCCTTGACGATTACGAATAAGAAGGAGGAACCAAAAAATGGCAGAAAATGCAAAAAAAGTAGAATTATCTGTGGCTGACCGCAGAAGCGTATGGCTTCGCTCTACCTTCCTGCAGGGTTCCTGGAACTATGAACGTATGCAGAACGGTGGCTGGTGCTACGCAATGATCCCGGCTATCAAAAAACTCTATACAACGAAAGATGAACAGAGTGCAGCTCTTAAGAGACATCTCGAGTTCTTCAACACACAGCCGTTCGTTGCATCCCCGATCCTCGGCGTTACTCTCGCTCTTGAGGAAGACCGCGCAAACGGCGCACCGGTAGAAGATCAGGCCATCCAGGGCGTTAAAGTCGGTATGATGGGACCTCTCGCCGGTGTCGGTGATCCGGTATTCTGGTTCACACTTCGTCCGATTCTTGCAGCTCTCGGTGCTTCTCTGGCATTGTCCCAGAACCTTCTCGGACCGATCCTCTTCTTCGTACTTTGGAATGTTGCCCGTATGGCGTTCATGTGGTACACACAGGAATTCGGTTACAGAGTAGGTACAGCTATCACGAAGGACCTCTCCGGCGGTCTTCTCGGCAAGGTAACAAAGGGTGCTTCTATCCTCGGTATGTTCATTCTGGGCGCTCTGGTTATGAGATGGGTATCCATCAATTTCGTAATCAAAGTCTCCGAAGTACAGCGTTCCGCAGGTGCTTTCATTGACTGGGCAAATCTTCCGGATGGATATGAAGGTCTCCATCAGGCATTCTCACAGTTCGCAGGCGGCCTGAGCCTTGAGCCGACAGTTGTAACAACACTTCAGGACAACCTGAATTCTCTGATTCCGGGTCTCGTTCCGCTTCTTCTTACTCTCGGCTGCATGAGACTTCTGAAGAAGAACGTTTCCCCGATCGTCATCATCCTTGCACTGTTCGTTATCGGTATCCTTGGCCACATTATCGGCCTGCTGTAATGACAGTTCGATTTTAAGCTGCGCGGGACCTTCGGGCCCCGCGTTTTTCATTCTTCACCGCGCAATACTCGTGCGACCTATTCGTGAGATACGCGCGCCAAGTCTCTCACACGAGGCTTGAACTTTAACGCAGAATTGAGGAAAATCCAATGCCAGTAGAAAAAAGCAAGAAAGGTTTCAAGAATAACCGCCCAATGCTCGAACCGCTTAACACAGAAATCGAGTTTCAGGTCAAAGGCACCTCGCATCACGGACTCGATTCCTACGGATTTATTTTTGTGGGCGACAAGGGCTTTGAATTCTACAATGAGCGTACAATTGAGGATTATATTCAGATTCCCTGGACTGAGGTCGAGTACATCATAGCATCTATCTACTTCGGAGGACGCTATATACCTCGCTATGCATTTCGCACAAAATCAAACGGTGACTTCGCTTTCTCCTCAAAAAAGCCTCGTGCGGTCCTAAGAGCCTGCAGAGAGCATGTTCCCGCTGACAGGATCGTTCGATCGCTGTCTTTCGGCGAAGTATTGAAACGGAATACGAAGTGGCTTATTGACAAAATAAAAGGCAAAAAATGAAAGAAGCTGTCGCATCAGGCATTATCGCCACAATATATTGCAGACATTTGCAATTGGCATCTGCAATATTGTGTTCTCATGCCTTTATGCGACAGCTTCTTTCATTTTCACAGGTACTTATCATTTTCACGAACGCCTCGGCGCTCCTGCCGCGCCATACGAAGCGCGTGAGCACCTCCCACAGTGCGTTTCTGCGATCCGTCGGAGGCATTTTACTCTTCTTTCTCCGAATCCCTCTCTTCTTCTATTTCTTCTCCCTCCATCTTCTGCCCCTTCTTTATCATCTCATCGAACACAGGATGATAGATCAATGCACAGAAATATGAAGGCAGCGAAATCCCGATCAGCAGCGCCAGCGGTGCGAGGCGCAGGTCATGTGTCAGAATAAAGGGTATCACTGACATGATGAGGACCATCGCGGCCGTGCGGAACAGTTTCGATATGCACAGGATGCATGCATTACGAAAGCACCCTGCTGTCGTGTAGACAAATTTCGCAGTGAGCGGAAACAGCCACACGCCCAGCATTGAGAGGAACAGCGCGCCGGCATAGACAAATACTATGACGATCCTGCCTGCACCTCCCTGCCCCTTAAAGGCACTGTACTCAAACATAAGGAGTCCTCCACTGACGAGCATAATAAGCCACAACGGAGTGGCACTTCGAAGATTGCCCCTGAATTGTTTAAGATAAGACGGAACAATATGTCCCTCCTGATCTTCTATCATCTGGTACAGAACATAATGCATGGACGCCACTGCGGCTCCTGCCGTCACAATCGGCAGACTGCAGACGATTGTAATTAGATTTATAACGATAAGTGATGTCAGGTCCCTCATGGCCCGCCACAAAAAACCGTCTGTACTGAATAAATTTCCCATTGAACTTCCTTAAAAAAGGAGGCCGCGCAACATATGCGAGGCCTCTGTGATGAATCAACATTAAGTGAAGAACTGCTCTATTGCAAAGCTCTTCAATCAGCCCTTAACAGCACCTTCTACCATACCTTCCATGATCTGCTTCTGTGCGATCAGGAAGATAATGATCATAGGCAGGATTGCAAGCAATGCTGCTGTCAGGATAAGATCCCACTGCTTAACGTAAGAACCGACGAACGCCTGAACCGCAACCGGAAGTGTTTTGTACTTACTGTTATTTCCGAGCATCAGAGACGGAAGCAGGTAGTCGTTCCAGATCCACATACCGTTAAGAATCGTAACGGTTGTAATGACCGGTGTAAGAAGCGGAAGAATAACCTTAAAGAATGTTCCTTCCGGTGAGCAGCCGTCAATAGCTGCTGCCTCCTCAAGGTCATAGGGAACGCCCTTGATGAAGCCGGTCAGGATGAATACAGTCATAGCGCCGCCGAATCCGCAATATGCGAAAATCGCGCCGGGAATGGACTTCAGCATCGGGATTCCGATGAAGTTTCCTACATCACGGAATGTAGAAATAAGCGGAAGCATGACGACCTGGAACGGAATGATCATGGATGCAATAAAAATCATATATATTACAGTTGCCCATGCCTTCTTATTATTACGGCTGATGACCCATGCAGCCATGGAACCGAACAGAGCAAGAAGGATGAGGGAAACGACTGTAATGCATGTGGATGATCCGAGAGCCGTCCAGAAATTAAAGTTTGAATTACCCACTACGCTCGAAACGTTTGAAACGAACTGTGAGAATGAAGCGCCTAACCACGCAATCGGGCTTGCAACGATATCTGTCTGCTTCTTAAAGGAGTTAAGAACTACCAGATAGAATGGGAACAAGATATATACCGCAATAATGATACCGATAATCGTAAGGATGATTGTTCTTGATCTCTTTGTCTGTGACATTATAGCTCGACCTCCTTACTGTTGGATATACGTACCTGAATGAGAGATACAACAGCGAGAATGATGAAGAACAGAACGGCTTTAGCCTGTCCGACTGCATAACTGTTTTTAGCGATCGCTGTGTTGTAGATATTAAGGGCAAGCATCTGAGTACCGTTGGAGAGATAAGCTCCCATGAAATTCGGTACGGATCCTGCGCCGTTGGTCAAAGCCATGTTGACGTCGAACTGCTTGAAGGCAGATGTCAGTGTAAGGAATGTACAGATCGTAATGGTCGAAGCAATCATCGGGATCTTGATCTGGAACAGCGTCTGCATCGGCGTTGCGCCGTCAATATTCGCTGCCTCGAGAACATCACCCGGAACCTGTGTAAGACCTGTGATATAAATGAGCATGATATATCCGCCATACTGCCACAGGTAAACAACTACGATGCAGAGCAGAGCCGTTTTGGACTGTGAAAGAAGTGATATATGATTCGTCATTCCTATCAGAACGTTGTTAAACACGAACTGCCAGATATAACCGAGTACGATACCGCCGATCAGGTTCGGAAGGAAATATGCCGCCCGGAAAAAGCCTGATGCCTTGATGGAGGATGTACAAAGAAGAGCCAGGCAGAAACCGATTACATTAATAAGGACCATATTAATGATAACGAATACGAACGTAATCAGAATGGAATAAATAAACGCCGGATCTTTGAACATTGACATGTAGTTGGCAAGCCCGACGAACTTCGTAATTTTAACGCCTGTCCAGTCAGTGAAAGAGTAACCGATACCGAGAACGAGCGGAATAATTACAGTTACTGCAAATGTAAAGAGAAGCGGGAACAGGAATATAAAATATACGATCTTCCTGTGATGCTTCATTGTCGGAATGAGATAGAGACCGGCAAAGAAGGCGATTATGCCGAAGATCAGCATAGCCCCGCGGCCTGCAAATTTGGTGCCCATTACGTCCATCGCCAGAGCTGCAACAAGAAGCACTATTCCAGCTATGAGCAATATGAAGGACAGAGCACTATTCCCCTGTGCTTTTGTTTTCACGAAATCCCTCCTCACTTATTAAATGAAATGCAGGCGGCAGCTTTCGGCCGCCGCCTGTCGATCATCTGAAGCCTAAATGCGTATCATGGGATCATGATCCGTAATACTGTGCTGTTACCTGAGATACCGTCTTTGTGAATGTAGCAGCATCCGGGATATTGCCTGCGGCATAATCCTGATATACAACACCGAGTGCATTCTGTGCAAGACCTTCTTTGTTGTTGAGCCAATGCCATCCGGAAGTCTTTCCTGCCTGTGTGTAATCTGTGATCGTCTGGGCGAACGGATCATCAGCTACATATGTGCAGGATGCGAACGGGGAAATGAAGCCGGCATCTTCAACAAGGATCTTCTGTCCGGCGTCTTCGGAGCACCACTGCAGGAATGCCTTGGCAGCGTCAGCCTTCTCGCCGTCAAATACTGCCCACCAGGACGGAGAATTTGTAAGGATCGTATCCTGTCCTTCTTCGAATGCGTACGGAAGCATGCCGACCTTGAAGTTTCCGGCTGCCTCATACTGCTCTTTGTCATCAGCTGTCATTGTAGCGCCGATCCAGGAGCCCTGTGTTACAAATGCATACTTGCCGGATGCAAAGTTAAGGATCTGCTGATCATATGTTCCGGAAACCAGGAGTGGCGGATCTGAATACTGGTTGAAGAGTGCGATCATCTCAGCATATTTCTCGAAACGCTCTTCATCGATCTTGCCGCCGTCAGCGAGCATATCGAAGTACTTTGTGTCGTCACGTGCAAGACCTTCGTCTTCGTAAATGCCGAACATATGATTACCGGTAGACCAGTAAAGGTTTGTAGCCTCTGCGCAGTAACCGATAACTGCTGTGAGTCCGAGCTCATCTTTCTTGGAATCAAGTGTCTCAAATGCAGCCTTCATGGAATCCGGTCCTGTGATAGAAGCCGGGTCGATGCCTGCCTTCTCAAGAATGTCTGCGTTGTAAGCGAGACCGATTGCTTCTGTTGTGTACGGGAAGCCGACAACTTTGCCTTCACCGTCAACATATTCAGCTTCTGTGTCTTCTACCCACTTCTCACCGCTCATATCAGCAAGAAGGCCTTCCCAGTTAGCGAAATCCGTAGCACCGCCGTTTACGAAGATATCCGGCATATTGTTGCCCTGATAGTACTGCTTCAGCTGGCCCTGAATGTCTACGCCGCCGCCCATGGATTCGATTTCAACATGAACGCCTGAAACCTCTTCATAAGCTTTAGCGAGTGCCTTGAGCTGTGCATCGACTTCGATCTTACCGTTTACGAGACGAAGTGCGTTCGCATCGGAACTTCCGCCGCCTGAAGAAGCTGCTGCACCTGCTGTGGAATCATCTGTACCTGCACCTGATGATCCGGAGCCGCCGCATGCTGCGAGGCTAAGTGTCATTGCGCCGACGAGCGCGATTGCTAAAAGTTTTCTTTTCATTTTTTCCCTCCTTATTGCTTTCTTTGTGCCGTCAAAATTTTGGAAAAAATATACAATTTTCATTGTATATTACATCCATCTTTTGCACAAAAATTACATATTCATGATACCATTTTTAAAGTCAAATTCAATACCTTTTCCAAAAAAACATTCCTTTTAACATATCACACAAATTTAATGTACATATTTTGTCTAAAATACTTAATATTAGGTCACTGTTTTTCCGGTAGTTTTGTTCATTTTCCAGATGTTCAAAAAACAAAAAATGTTCGTACGAATATATAAAAAAGTCAAATTTCCATAATTTATTGACAAATTTCAGTTAGACATATCCGTATAGCATTTCTATAATGAACTCATAAAAACAAAAGAATTAACGCATCATTCGGATACTCGGCAATGTAATAGCACAAAATTACGAAATCACATTTTTTAACACGCACGGAGGTTTAATCAATGAATAATGAAAAGCGCGCCTGGTGGAAAGAAGCTGTCATTTATCAGATCTATCCACGCTCCTTTCAGGACAGTAACGGGGATGGAATTGGCGACCTGAACGGTATCACCATGCATCTGGATTATCTCAAAAAACTCGGCATTGATGTGATCTGGCTGTCTCCGGTATACAAATCGCCCAATGATGACAACGGTTACGACATCTCGGACTACAGAGATATTATGACGGAGTTCGGAACCATGGAAGACTTCGACCGCATGCTCGCCGCCGCCCATGAAAGAGGGATCAAAATCGTCATGGACCTGGTCGTGAACCACAGCTCGGACGAACATAAATGGTTTATCGAAAGTCGCAAGTCCAAAGACAACCCGTACCGTGACTATTATATCTGGAAAGATCCCAAAGACGGACACGAGCCCACCAACTGGGGATCAAATTTCAGCGGATCTGCATGGAAATTCGATGAAACGACGGGACAGTACTATCTGCATCTGTTCTCGGAAAAACAGCCGGATCTCAACTGGGAGAATCCCAAAGTGCGCGACGAAGTATACGATATGATGACCTGGTGGTGCGACAAGGGAATTGACGGTTTCCGCATGGATGTCATCTCCATGATCAGCAAGGTCCAGTCTTATCCGGACGGAGAAGTCTTCGACGGCGTGTACGGCAACGCCAACCCCTATGTCTGCAACGGTCCCCGCGTACATGAATTCCTTCAGGAAATGAACCGCCGCGTACTCTCCCGCTACGACATCATGACTGTCGGTGAGGCAGCCGGGGTGACAGTGGATGAGGCAAAACGTTACGCCAACAACGAAGGAACCGAGCTGAATATGGTCTTCCACTTTGAGCATACAGACGGAAGTTCCAACTCAGAGTCTGTTATCGGAAAATGGACCGTCAACCCGCCAAGGCTCTCCTACGTCCGCGGTATTCTCAACAAATGGCAGACGGAACTTGAAGGCAAAGCCTGGGGCAGCCTTTACTGGGATAATCACGATCAACCGAGAGCTGTATCCCGTTTCGGAAATGATTCGAAGGAATGGCGGGAAATCTCAGCTAAAATGCTCGCTACAGTCCTTCACATGCAGAAAGGAACTCCTTACATATATCAGGGTGAAGAGTTCGGCATGACAAATACCCATTTTGATTCCATCGACGATTGCAGGGATATTGAGGAAATCAATGCATATCAGCATTATGTCGTTGACCATAAATTAGTTGACAGCGAAACCATGCTTCGTTGCTTTGATACCATAGCAAGAGATAACGCCAGAACTCCGGTCCAGTGGAACGACAGCCCTAACGCCGGATTCACCACCGGTACACCGTGGATCAATGTGAACCCGAACTATACGGAGATCAACGCCGAAGCGGCGCTCGCCGATCCGAATTCCGTCTTCTATTATTATCAGAAGCTGATCAGTCTGCGGCACACGACCCCGATCATAGTCTACGGTACGTTCAGACCTCTTCTTGAGAGCAGCGAAGTTATCTATGCATATGAGCGGGAACTGGATGGTAAAATGCTTACCGTCGCTGCCAACTGGACAGACAAAGAGCAGGAATGCACATTATTCGATGACCTCGGCGGTGAGGAGCTCATCTCCAACTACACAAGTCACAAAGACGGCGTCCTTCAGCCTTATGAAGCCAGAGTCATACTTCACTGATCGATATGAAGACAAGTTTGCACACGCAAGAAGCAACAGAGGAGATCAGACAGCAGGGTTACACATCATTTCCGTGTTCCATGTACTTTGCCGATTCGGAAAAAGACGGCTCAATACGCTTTGATACCAAAGCTCACTGGCACAGTTCGACAGAGTTATTGCATTTTGAGAGGGGAACGTTCGCGCTCTCGATCAACATGGACAACTACGAAATCTCAGATGAGTGCTATGCATTTGTTGAGAGCGGAATGCTCCATTCCATAACCGCTGAATCGGTCTACAGAGAGTCTGCGCTGCTTTTCAGCCCGTCTGTACTCTCAACAAGAAATATTGATTCTTCGGAGCAGAACCTGATCGAGCCCCTGATACACGGCAACCTTACCCTTCCGAGGTTCATAAGACCGGATATGCCGGTGTTCGGGCAATTCGACAGGATTTACAGAGAGGTAGCGGACATTTTCAAAATGGCTGAAGACAGACGCGATGATCAGTACAATCTGTCAGGGTCCACTGATCAATTAAAGTGCAAGGCGCTTATGATGCTTCTCATCTCCTCACTGGCAGAGAGCGGGCTTATGACTGCCTCAGCGTATGACCCTGACCCGAAAGCGGAAGCACTGAAATCGGTTCTTTCATATATAGATGAGAATTACGGCAACAAAATCTATATCAAAGATCTGGCGTCTCTCATGAACCTCAATGAACAGTATTTCAGCCGCTTCTTTAAGAAAACGTTAGGCAGAACATGCGTAGATTATATCAATGATGTACGCATTCGGCACGCTATGAAGATGCTCAGGACGACAGATGTTCCTGTGCTCGACATTGCATATTCCTGCGGTTTCGGGAATATCGGGCATTTCATTCAGACGTTTAAGAGGGCGACCGGGAAGAAACCGCTCGAATACCGCCTGCACTAGTATTCACGCAAGATAAAGAATAAACACATATTATTAAGTAAAGGAATAAGCCAAGACCCTGAATATCCGGGGCCAAGGCTCATCATACGAGGGATAGCAAGATGATAAGACAATGGTGGAATGAAAAAGTAGCATATCAGATTTATCCGAAAAGCTTCTGCGACAGTGACGGCGACGGTATCGGCGATCTGCAGGGCGTCATCAGCAAACTGGATTATCTCAGGGATCTGGGGGTCGATATCGTCTGGCTGAGCCCGATCTATGTTTCTCCTCTCGCAGATCAGGGATATGACATCGCAGATTACTATAAGATTGACCCGAGGTTCGGCACCATGGATGACATGGATGAGCTTCTCAGGGAAGCACATAAGCGGGATATGTATATCCTGATGGACCTGGTCGTCAACCACTGCTCCGATGAACATGAATGGTTCCGGAAAGCTGCGGAAGATCCGGACGGCAAATACGGCAAGTATTTCTACCTGGAACGCACGGACGATCCTTCTACTCTCTGCAACTGGAGATCGTACTTCGGAGGCTCGGTATGGGACAAGCTTCCGGGACACGACGACATTTACTATCTCCATCTCTTCCATAAGAAGCAGCCGGATCTCAACTGGGAGAATCCGGAGCTTCGCGAAGACGTTTACAAAATGATCAACTGGTGGCTCGACAGAGGACTTGACGGGTTCCGTCTCGACGCCATCATAAACATCAAGAAAGCTCTGCCGTTCAGGAACTATCCGGCTGACCGTGATGACAGCATGGCGTCCTGCACACGAATGCTTGAGGACGCAAGAGGAATCGGCGACTTCCTCGGCGAGATGCGTGACAGATGCTTTAAACCGCACAACGCCTTTACCGTAGGCGAGGTATTCAATCAGAAAGATGAAGAGCTGCCGGAGTTCATCGGTGACAACGGTTATTTCAGCTCCATGTTCGACTTCTCCGAGACAATATTCGGGCAGAGCCGGAAGGGTTGGCAGGAAAATGTCGATATCACGCCGGACGACTATAAATCCTGTGTCTTCACCGCTCAGGAAAAATTCAACAAGGTCGGCTTTGTCTCAAATATTATCGAGAACCATGATGAGCCCCGCGGCGTCTGCCGTTATATCCCGGAAGGAGACCAGTCCGTTGTCTCAAAGAAGATGCTGGCGACCGTTTACTTCCTGATCAAAGGTCTTCCCTGGATTTATCAGGGGCAGGAACTGGGTATGGAGAATCTGAAAATCTCTTCCATCGAGGAAGTGGACGATATCTCTTCCATCGATTCCTACAAGGTAGCCCGGGCGCAGGGTGTTTCAGACGCGGACGCGCTTCATATGATAGAAAAATACGGGCGCGACAACGCAAGGACGCCTTTCCAGTGGGATTCCTCGGAAAATGCAGGCTTCACAACGGGAACGCCGTGGCTCCGCGTAAATCCGAACTACACTGAGCTCAATCTGGCGGATGAGAAGGGCGACGAGGGTTCGGTATACAATTATTACCGGTCACTGATCCGTCTGAGAAAGAGCGAAGAATATGCGGAAACGCTGGTTCACGGAGACCTGACTCCGTATCTTGCAGAGAAGCATAATGTCATGGCATACTTCCGAAAGAGCAAGGATCAGACCCTTCTGATTATGGCCAACTATCAAAATGAGCCTCAGAAGCTGCCGCTTCCCGGAAGTATCAGAAAGGTGGTCCTGACCAATACCTTCGATCCTTTATTCACTGAAACTGAAATAACGCTCGACGGCTATCAGGCTGTGGTTCTGGAGATGAAATGACACGATAATCGTATCGCAGACGTATGCAGTAAAAGACACATGAGCACCGCGCATGCAGCCCCAAGAACTCTGAGGCATACTTGAATATGACTATGAGATAACCTGGCAGGCATGAATAGAACACGGGACTGTCACATCAGATGACAGTCCCGTTCTTATATCCGAAAATCTTTATTCGTTGCACTGCTGACAGCATACATCCGCTAATCTTCTCTGACAGCATCCATCCGCTGATCTTCCCTGACAGCATGCATCTGCTAATCTTCTCTGACAGCATGCATCTGCTAATCAACCGAAGAACCGATTCACTCCATAAATTTCCGCAGCGCCGGGTTATCGGCCCAGTACTCTCGATTCTCCTTATAGGCCTCACCCTCCGGCAAAGTTTCTCCCATGAGTTTTAATATCTCAATGACGGTTTCCTGAGAGACGCCCATGTCATTTGCGACCTCATCGATCGTAGGCTTCGTCCCGATCGTCTCTGTGAGTGAGTTGATACTGCGATTCAGAATTTCCACCTGAACAAGGAGCTGGTCATCCCGTTTCGCGAGTGCCCGCTGCTCTTCCTGCGCGATGTTGATCTGCTCTCTGATAGCTCGCTCAAGAGACTGTGCGATCATGTTTTCCTTCACTTTGTCCTCATACTGAGCGATAATGTTCAGCCCGGCGACAAGCCCCAAAAAGGCTTCCTGCGTAAGGTCTTCGAGCGGAATCGCGCCGTCATCCATTTCCGCAGCGATCCTCATGGCAAGCGGCATATATTTTTCAGCCAGATCGGCTTTTTGTCTTTCGTTCATGTACACCTCCGGCGATATTCTCGCCACTTTACTTCTTATTTCATATCCCACTGAGACTATTTTGTTGCCCACCGCCTATAGGGGCGGGAGGCATCTCACACTGAGATATAATAGCAGTGATCGCATCTTTTAGCAAGTCACGAGGTTAATGTCTGAAGTGAGTGTCAACGTCCTCAAACATCACAGAAGTTTCCGATGAATCCAAATTTCACTTTGCGCGCGTATCATAGACTCATGTCACGAGTGTTGCGCGATGAAGAACGCGATGAAGAATAAAAAAGTGCCCTATAAGGCAAATACCGGCTGTCCCGTACGTCCAAACATGGTATGATATGATTACAGTGCCGAAAGGTTCAATCTGACGCCAAGATTGCTCGAGTGGGAATGGCGCTTAAATCGTTATATAAAACGCTAACAAGGAGATTTATTATGGATAAAATATTAATCGCATCAGACATACACGGCTCCGCATATTACTGTGAGCGGCTGTGCGAGCGCATCGCTGAGGAAAAACCCGAACGGATCATCCTTCTCGGCGATATTCTCTACCACGGACCGCGCAATGATCTTCCGCGTGACTATGATCCGAAAAAAATCATCGATATGCTGAACCCTCTGAAGGACTATTTCTTGTGTGTACGCGGCAATTGCGACACGGAAGTCGACCAGATGGTTCTGGATTTCCCCATAATGGCTGAGTATGCAGTCTTTCTCCTCGGTGACGAAACCGTCTACGCGACACACGGACATCACGCCGGCGAGGCAGCTCCGCCGCCGCACAGACCCGGAGATATCCTGCTTTGCGGCCATACCCACATTCCGGCCTGCACATGGCATGAAGATTTCCTTTATATGAATCCGGGCTCAACTTCCATTCCCAAGAATGGGAGCCGACATAGTTATATGGTCTGGGAAAAGGGTGATTTCTACTGGAAGGACGTGACAGACGGAACAACTTATCACAAGAGACAAAAAAATATTCGGACCTTGCGTGAAAGAATAAAAGCCGAAGCAGATAATGCCGCTAAACAATAAAGAAAACATATAGAAATCTTCCGGCGGCCGCGCAATTTTAGCTTTTTCCTCAATATATTCGCACTAAATGCCGGCCATACCCCGACTTGTGCCGGGATACTCTTTCGGAACCGGAAGAACGTAGGACCATTATACAATAAAAAGGATTGACCTGAAAGTGCGGACTGTAATTTTTCTTCTGCTTCGCAACATAATGAAGTGCCGGCTGAAATTTTCTTCTGCTTTGCTACATAATAAATTGCGAACTGAGAATTCTCTTCTGCTTCGCACCGTAACGTCGGTTATTACTCTCTATGGAGGTAAAAATGAGATTTGTAATACAATGTGTCAGCAGCGCCCGGGTCGATGTTGACGAAAAAACTGTGGGAAAGATCGGAAAAGGTTTCCTGGTCCTCGTAGGCATCTCAGATGAAGACGACGAAAAAACCGCTGACGCCATGGTCAAAAAAATGCTGGGACTGCGCGTCTTCGAAGATTCCGAGGGTAAGACCAACCTGAATCTGGAGACCGTCGGAGGCAACCTGCTGATCATCTCCCAGTTCACGCTGTACGCGGACTGCAGGAAAGGCAACCGTCCTTCCTTCATCAAGGCAGGCGCGCCGGATCACGCAGAGAAACTCTATCAGTATATCCTGAGCAAAGTCCGCGAGCAATTCCCCGATACGCAGGAAGGCGTCTTCGGCGCTTACATGAAGGTCTCTCTCGTCAATGAAGGACCGTTTACCGTAATTCTGGACTCAGAAGAGCTTCTGCACAAACGCAGCTGATTCCTGAACCTCACGAAATGAGTGTCACTTTCCCTTAAGATAATGACACATTCGAACTTGCACAACCACAGTTGGCAAGATTGCAGAAATCTAAACTTTTTATTGTCTTGCGCATAGTTTCGTGCTTAAATGTTATATGGCAGTTTTTTGCCGAGGTCATTTCTTTGGAGATCCGAACATATTTCATGATCGGAAATTCCGGGAAACATCAGGGTACCATGTACCCAAAGCATTTTCATTTTGAGGAGGTAGAATATGGAAAAGAAAGGCCTTGTAGCAGAATTTAAAGAGTTTATCATGCGCGGCAACGTGCTTGATATGGCAGTCGGTGTTATCATCGGCGGCGCTTTCGGAAGCATCGTAAGCTCTATCGTCGATGACATTCTCATGCCGCTCATCACAATGATCACCGGTGGAATCAACTTCGATAACTGGTTCCTCCCTCTCGACGGCAATACATACGCCACACTCGCAGCAGCTAAGGAAGCCGGTGCATCCACACTGAATTACGGTGTGTTCATCACTAAAGTCATCAACTTCCTTATCGTAGCATTCTGCATCTTCATGATGATCAAAGCCTTCAACAAAGCAGCAAGTCTTGCCAAGAAGGAAGAAGAACCGGCACCGGAAGCTCCGACAACAAAGACATGCCCGTTCTGCAAGAACGAGATCCCGATCGAAGCTGTACGCTGCGGATTCTGCACATCTGTTGTTGATCCGGCAGGTGAGAAGACAATCCTTGCTTCTAAATAAACTAAATAAAAGTTCAGATCCGGCCTTGCGGCCGGATCTTTTTTCATCTCAAAAGAGGGACCGCCCATGCGCGGTCCCTCTCCACTCCCCTTTATCCGGGGCTTTTTCCATGTCCTGCTTTATTTACTCTTCTTCTTTCCGAAGGACTTCACTGCTATCAGGATGCAGAGCGCCGCCACTACTGCGTCGGCAACATACATCATGACCTTCCAGGAAGCCATACCTTCGCTCAGGTTCTCCGGATAATAAGCACGGCTGTTCGCTACAACGTAGAGGATGTTCTTAGCGGCATCTCTCATAGCCTTCTTAGCGCCGTTGGTGTCGCGGAACTGTACGTCGTTGGTAGCTGTCGGGTAGTTGACAAGCATCAGGTCCGTACCGTTGCGGATAGCCTGGTCGGAGCTCATGTATCCGTATACTCCGAAGTAGTCTGTCTCAACAAATCCTTTGAATCCCCACTCATCGCGAAGAACCGTCTTGCAGAGCGAGCTGCTGCCGCCTGCCCAGCGGTTGCCAATGTAGTTGAAGGAGGACATAACTGCGAGGCAGTCTGCTTCCTTAACGCACATCTCGAACGGTTTCAGGTAAATCTCACGAATTGCCTGCTCATTGGACCATGTGCAGACCATATCGCATCTGTTCTGTTCCTGATCGTTCAGCGCGAAGTGCTTCATGTAAGCGTAAACTCCGTTCTCCTGAGAGCCCTTGACCGCTTCTGCTGCAATCCATCCGGAAAGCAGACCGTCTTCAGAATAATACTCGAAGTTACGTCCTGCAAATGCGGTTCTGTGGTTGTTCATAGCCGGTGCATACCAGCCGGAAACATCCATTTCATTTGCCATCTTGCCGATGGAATCGCCGAATGCATGAGCAAGTTCCTTGTTCCATGTCGCTGCAACCACAACGCCTACCGGGAAGCCGATGGAACCGACTCCCGTGAAGTTGTTGTTGATGGAAGCCGGGCCGTCACAGTCGTTCGTGCGGACCTTGCCGATGGAATCGACGGAATTCGTCTGATAACCGCCGAGTGAAATCAGAGCGTTCATGTCATCCAGTGAGAGCTGATCCATGAATGTATCCCACTGCGGATCATCCTTCTCAAGACCGACCATGTCTTTGAGCTTGAGGCCGTTGGAAGCACCCGTTGTGACTTCACCGGCATCCGGGTCCTCATCGAGGGCGGTTGCCTCAGCTGTCAGATAGTTGCTGATGTTATAGAAGCTCGCCTTGGCATCCTCAGACATCTCCATGGAAGCCGGAGCTGCTGTTGCTTTGTCATAGTTCGCGAACTTGTCTGCGCGGGAGAGGTACTCGATATCGCCTTCTGCATAATCGAACTGGTTCGTAGCTGCGACGAGATCGCTCTCTCTCTTACCTTCACCGACATAATCTACTCTTTCGGCTACGGTATACGTCTTGCTGTCGATGATGTTGTGAGCATCCGAGTTGATGGAGATGATGTAATCACCCTGCTCAAGAACGTATCCGCCAATTTCCTTTGAGTCATAAGAAGCCATATCTTCCACTGCAAAGGAAACAGTGACTGTCTCGGAAGCGCCCGGATCAAGGAGACTCGTCTTCTCAAATCCGATGAGATTTGCGGAAGCCTTCTCGATGCCGCCGTTCGTATAAGGCGGATTGTAGTAAACTTCTACTACTTCCTTGCCTGCAACATCGCCGGTATTTGTAACTTCAACGTCGATACTGATCTGGCCGTTGGATTCCTTGATGTCACCCATCTTCTGCTCAAATGTTGTGTAGGACATACCGTAACCGAACGGATACTGTACGACCTTATCATAATCTATGAAGCCTTCCGCCGCTGCGGTCTCATAGAATCTGTAACCTACATAGATGCCTTCCACATAGTTTACAAAACCGGGAACAGCAGTGGACTCCGTTCCTGTGAAACCTACGGATGTGTACTCGAACTCTTTCATGTTCGTGTAGTTGAAATCGCCGAAGTTATTCCACCACGGCGTAGCCTTGAGGTCATATACATATGTATCGATCATCTTTCCGGACGGATTGACTTCGCCGTTCACGATCTTTCCGAGCGCCTTCATACCGACATGTCCCTGACCTGCTGACCAGAGAACTGACTTGATCTGCGGATGATCTTCTACGAAACCAAGCTCAAATGCATTTGCACCGTTATAGACAAGAACTACTTTATCAAAGTTCTCGCATACGAGGTCTACCATTTCCTCTTCTCTGTTGGAAAGCTGCAGATAATGATCGCCTTCATCCCAGTCATTTCCTTCATTCAGGGAATCATCATAAACGCCTGCCGTGTAGGTCGTGCCGTCCTGATAGGAGCCGTCTACGACTGCGTTCATATCAGCCGGAAGGTCAGCACCTTCACCGCCGGAGCGGGAGATAACGATCATAGCCGTGTCGGAAAATGCCTTTGCATTGGAGATGAGATCGTCAGAATATACGGAAACGTTCGGCTCCGGAAGTGTCCAGTCCTGTGCCCACATTCCGACTACCGGGCGGTCAGCCTTGTACTCCGTGTAGAAGGATGTAAGTTCGGCGTTCGTCTCGATACCTGCATCTGCAAGGCTTGTGAGGATGTCGGTTGTCGGATACGCATCATTCAGCGCGCCGGAACCGGCACCGCCGAGGATCGGGTTTATGGAAGCCCAGCCGAAAACATTCAGCTTATCACCGCTTGCGAGCGGAAGCAGGTTGTCGTCATTGTTCAGAAGAACAATGCCTTCCTCACCGATTGAAACTGCAAGATCCTGTGCTTCTGCAGAAGTTTCGTCCGTGATCGTGCCGGATCCGCTGATCAGGTCAAGCATCGTGCTCATCGGACCTGTGCAGATCATGTTGACGATGACACAGAGTCCTGCAAGAAGCGCTATAGCTGCGGCTCCTCTGACTTTGCCCCTTGTGGGCTTAGCAATCTTTCCCGCCAGAATCATAACGATGATAAAAGCGACGAGAAGAACTGCTGCTGCGATCAGATAAGACTGAATCGAAGAGATGACGTTCATGACATCATCCATGTTAATAGATAACATACCTTTCCCTCCCTTTATAATTATTTACCCTCTCTTTTCCCAAAGAAACATCAGAGGGCATACTTAGGATACACTTAGATTATCACACAGAAAAAACCTGTGCGGCTTCTGGCATGAACCGTTAAAATTATGTCATAAACGGAATGTCATTATTTTTTCTCCGGTTCGCCTTCCGGGAAGATGATCTTATTCACGATAAAGAATACGACCATGGAGACAGCACCGTTCAGGAGCGTTGTTCCGATATTATACACCGCGCTGGGAACAAATTTTCCTGCTACCGCTACCCAGATACAGTTGATCGAGTTCACAATGCAGGTTACGATACAGAACGCGATGAAATACCACATCATCTGGTAGTAAATATTACCCTTGCTGCGGAACACGAGATTTCTCTGGAGCGGGAAGTTGATGCACTCGCCGATGACCATCGCCACCATGTACGCGCAGAAATACGGAAGTCCGCCGTGCGCGGCATCGTATCCGATAATATTCCACTTGAAGGTCTCTCCGAATAGCGTCAGATCAATCCCCGGAAATCCGAAGTCTATCTTTGGCAGCGATGAAAATGCCGCCGGCAGGAACTGAAGCATAATATATTTCAGTACGGTAATAACGTTACTCACTATGACAAATAGCCCGCCCTCTCGAATCCACTTGGCAGCGCCGGGGTGTTTCTCGGCAAAACTGTTCCAAAAGCCCATATTATTCCTCCTTCTTTTGATTGCCGGGACTGATCACTATCAGCCCGGCTTATAGCGACTTTCCCCTCACTGTTTCTTCAGGCTCTTCTCATATGCTTTATTGAGCCTTCCGTTGCGGAAATATCCGCCGATCACAGTTCCGATGCCTCCGAAGAAATGTCCGTTCACTACTTTTACCATGCCCTCTACCATCTCCTGGCTGACAGCTCCGCCTGTCATCTTTCCGATTGCTCGGAAAGGCATGTTGTAGATAAAGAGAACATTGAGATCCGGTTTTCCTGCAGCTTCGGCTTTCTTTTTCTTCCGCTCAAGGACGCCGTACACTCTTCGGCAGATCCAGCTTTTTGAGTTCTTCAGCTGACAGATCGCATCGTTTTCCGTCAGATCGCGCGTCCAGGATCCGTCCGGGATCGGTCTGCCCAGGATCGTTTCGAACTGTCCGTCCGGAACTCTCGTGATATCACCGCTGTAATAAGCAGGAACCTTCTTCCTGTCATACGGATTGCCGGAGCCGACCCCTGCTACAGACAGGTCCGCTGCAAGACGAATATCCGCGGAGCTTGAACCGACCAGGATCTTGTAAATGCCGCCCTCCACAGCCCATGCTTCATCCTCCACATTCCAATAGCGGAACGTCATATCGTTGAAAGCAATGGTCACGGTCTTCGTCTCGCCCGCTTTCAGGAACACTTTGGCAAACCCTTTCAGCTCTTTCTCAGGACGGAAGACTTCTGCACCCGGGAGAGAGATGTAGAGCTGCGCGATTTCGGCACCGTCAAGTTTTCCTGTATTGATAATCTTAAAGGTCGCGCCTTCCGCGTTCACTTTGAGGTCAGTGTATTCAAATTTTGTGTAGGAAAGTCCGTATCCGAACGGGTACTTGACCGGTACATGCGCTGTGTCAAAGTACCTGTAGCCGATATAGAGACCTTCACGGTACTCGGATGTTCTCTCCTTTGCCGGATAATAATTGAACGCCGGCGTGTCTTCATACGCGACTGGATACGTCTCAGCGAGCTTGCCGGATGGATTGACTGCTCCGGTGATGATGTCGTAGACAGCACCTCCGCCTGCCTGTCCGGTAAGATAACCGTGCAGAACAGCTTTCAGATCCGTATCCCAGTCCATCTCGATGGAGGATCCTCCGGAAAGAATTCCGACTATGTTCGGATTGGCCCCTGCCAGGGCCTTAAGGAGCTCGAGCTGGACCTTCGGGAGCTTCATATGCTGACGGTCAAGACCCTCAGACTCGCTCATTTCATCGAGACCGAAGAAGTAGAGAACGACATCTGCCTGTTTTGCGGCCTCAACTGCCTCATTTTTCAGCGCTTCATCCGGATCACCGTTCCTCTGATAGCCTGCCGAGGATGCCACGATTTCCAGAGCGGAGCTTTCCTGCGCTATCTCGATGAAGGACTCGAGTTTCGTCGTATTTACCATGGATGAGCCTGCACCCTGATATCTCGGCTTGAATGCGAAATCACCGATTACCGCGACCTTTGTTCCCTCAGCGAGCGGGAGAATCTTTCCCTCGTTCTTAAGGAGCACAGCGCACTGTGCCGCGGCTTCCCGGGCAAGTGCATGATGACCTTCAATGTCGAATTCCGTGCTGTGACCTTTCGCCGCCTGCGTTGTCTCAAGAATAGCGTCGAGAAGATCATCTACACACAGATCAAGTTCCGCCTTGGTCAGGGTTCCGTTCTCAATCGCTGCGATGACCTGACGCGCCGAGTCTAGTCCGGGATTCGGCATCTCGAGGTTGCTGCGGCATTTGATTCCCTTGACATGATCATTGGATCCGCCCCAGTCTGTAACGACCATGCCATCGTATCCCCATTCTCCGCGAAGGATATCGAGAAGCAGATGAGCGTTCTCATTGGCGTACTCCCCGTTGACCTCGTTATAGCTGGTCATGAGAGCCTTGGCTTTTCCTTCTTTGATCGCGATTTCAAATGCTGTCAGATAAATTTCCCTAAGCGTCCTCTCGTCAACGACAGCATCCATCGCCATACGGCGTTCTTCCTGGCTGTTCACCGCAAAATGCTTGATGCAGGAGCGCACTCCCTTGCTCTGGATTCCGCGGACATAGGCCGCTGCCATCTTGCCGGCAAGATGCGGGTCCTCCGAAAAATACTCAAAATTACGTCCGCAGAGCGGGCTTCTCTTCATGTTCATACCCGGACCGAGAAGAATGTGGACATCCTCCGCCATTGCCTCCTCACCGAGAGCCCGGCCTATTTTCTCACCGAGTGCAACGTCCCAGCTGTTCGCTACCGTTGCGGCTGTCGGGAAGCAGGTCGCTTTCAGAGACTCGTTAAGACCGAGATGATCGCCTGCGCCCGCCTGTTTTCGGATACCGTGAGGCCCGTCGGAGCAGTACATCGACGGAATATTAAGGCGCGGGATCGGCCATGTCTGCCACTCGCCCTGACCGCCGACGATAGCGGCTTTCTCTATGAGGGTCATCTGATCAAGTATGTCTTTGTGTTTCATATCTTTCCTCCTCATGTACTACAAAAGCACAATACTCTGTATTCTATCTTAGCAGAATATTGTGCTTTCGATTGTTTTTGACATAAACTGCGGCGTTTGCGGCACGAATCGCAGGGAATCACGCCGACTTCTCACGCTGCATTCTCTCTGGGTATCGGAATCAGCACTTTCAGCTCCAGCATCTGATCCTGCAGCGTCCACATGGCGCTTCCGTCATATTTCTCGGCAGTTTTCCTTATGGATTTGACTCCGAAGCCGTGATTACGGATGTCGATCTTGGTCGTGAGGGGAAGGCCGTTTGCAAATGCAATCTCCTCCTCACAGTAGTTCGACATCATAATATAGACGAAACCCCTCTGCTCGCTCACCGTCAGATGTATGATTCGTTTTTCCGGATCGCGCAGCGTCACGACATGTTCAAGCGCATTGTCCAGTGCATTTCCGAACAGTGTACAGATATCAGCTACGTGCATGAACTCCAACAGTCTTCCGTCCACGACACATGTGAACTTGATATCCATAGACCGTATGATCGGCGTTTTTCCGGATATGATCGTGTCGAGGACAGCATTGCCGGTCTCCTTCTCCGGCCTGTAATCCGCCACCTCATTCTCCAGACGCTCGATCCATTCCTTTCGCTTTTCGGGATCCATCTCCGCTTTCATGCCCTGTATCTGATGCTTAAGGTCATGATACTTGATGTTGATCATATCGATACTGTCCTGATATGTACGGTATTGATCGTATTGTGTCTTCAGGATGGACTCCATCCGGATGATTTCTGACTCTACGCGCAGATTTGTGATCTGCATTTCAACAGCGTATACAATGGAGATGCCCGCAAAATCGACGATGGTCCGGATCACCATAATATCGGGCATAAGCTGTCCCGAAAACGGAGTATTCGGCATAAAAAAACTGATATTGCTGAATATGAATGTCAATGAGACGACAAGGACCACGCTGAGCATTTCCTGCCATGTTGTCTCATACTCGACAAAACCGCTTCGGAAGTACTGTCTCAGGTGCCATGTCACCAGAAAAATCAACAAATAGAGTATAAGCATAATAAACAGGTACAGGAAAGCATACGGGTCCGCCTCGTACGCTTCACCGTTCGATGTAGTTCTGGCCATCACATAACATTCGAGCTGCCAGGTAAAAGAAGCGGCGAATTCCGCCAGGAGAAAAGCAATTGCACACTGATAAACCGCTTTCCACAGACTGAAATCGCATATGCAGAAGATAAAGGTGTACATTGCAAAGACTGCGACCGCCATACACGGGATCCAGAGCACAATCGGTACATCTGCAGTAAGGACCATAAAAACACATTGAAAGACAAGGAATCCCGTCGATGACAATATAAAATGCAGATTACTGCACCGCCGCGGAAAGATCAGACAGCATAGCATGCACGCCCCCCACTCGGCGATTGCGGAATATAATCTGGGTATATCTTCATAAACCATTACTGTGCCTCACGCTTCCCCACATACAGTTCCGTATCACACGGAACTGCCGATATTCTCCATCATAGCCAGCATGAAATCCGCTTTTCGGGAACGGCTTATGAGCAGCTTTTGTCCCGCGATGAGACAACAGCCGTCCTGCACACCGTCCACATGTTTCAGGTTGACCAGATACCCTTTATTGCTGCGGAAAAAGCCGTGCGGTACCAGCTCGGCCTCCACCTCGGACATCTTACGCCGGATACGATATTCTCCTTGAACGGTATGATAGACCAGGTTATGACCTTCGCTCTCGGCATAGAATATATCATCGACACGCAGTCTGACCATTCCCTGCGGATAATTCAGCGTGATCGTCACATCTTCCTTATCAGGGATACGGCTGATCGCCCTTTCGAGTTTCCTGGCAAAGGAAAAATAGCTGACCGGCTTAACAATATAGTCAAGCGCATCCACCTCATAACCGCGGATAGCATAATCGACCCGGTTCGTAATGAACATGATGATAACGTTCCGGTCCCTCTTTCTGATTTCCTCCGCAGCAGACATGCCATCCATGAATTTCATCTGAATGTCCATCAGGATGATATCGTAAGAACCGTCATACTTTTCTGCGATCTCATCCCCGTCATAAAAACGCACCTGACGAATGATTTCATGGGACTCATCGGCATATTTATTAATAAATTCATTTAACTGATCCGCATACAGATCCTCGTCTTCAACTATCGCTATCTTAACCACTTTTTTTAGGGATATTGCTCCCTCCCCCGTTCATCCTTTAGCAAGTCATTTATCGCGTTCTTGAATATTTTATTCATCCCAGCCGTCATAGAACCGCACATTGACGCCGATGTTTCTGGCAATCTCCCCTTCTTTGAGTTCGAGATCTTCCAGATCGGAAACCGGCGGAAAGGTCGGTATGTCTTCCTCCATCTCAAGACGGATCCAGTCGCCTTCCGCCTCTATCGCATTGCGGATCGCATCATCCAGGCTGTAGCCGCTCACCTCGCAGCAGGCAAGATCGACAAAGCGGCCGTCGTAACCGCCTTCTTTATTTTTCTTAAATATTGCAGGGTATGTAAACTTCATATCGGTCTCCTAAAAAAGCTAAGCTTTTACATATTTTATGATAAAGACGCCAAAAGCCGATTTCATTCTTTCCACTTAAGGCATGGTATCAGTATGATATTTTTGGCGATGTATTCATTTTATCACATCTTTATCTGTCTATACAACGTATCACAGTGAAAACAGGTCAAGCACCATCTGTGCTGTTTCGACCATGGACGTTCCGGTATCCATGGCCGTCTTCTGCAGATATCGATGGGCTTCCGGCTCTGTCATATTGTTTCGGTTCATGAGCAGCTTCTTGGCGTTGTCAATAGCTGCCTTATCCTCAGCGGACCGCCCGCGCGGTCCCTGACGCTTCTTTTTGATGCGGACTTCTATCGTCCGCTGCATCATCGCGACCGTCTCTGTCAGATCCCTCACCCTGGCCGGCAGAGGCAGACATACAATATCATTCCCCTTAAGATCCGGAAGGACCGATTCCCTTGCCATGAGCAGCATATGGAAATCCTGCGGCAGGTTATCATATATCTCCGTGTAAAGCATATCCGTCAGCTGATAGCCGCATATCACGATCCCGTTCTTAAGATCATCGAACAAACCGATTGCCTGCAAACCGGTGCTGCATACAGCGGTTACCGTAAAACCGTTCCGCATCAGAACACTTCGTATGTTCCTGGCGTCCTCCATCTTACGAAAAACCACAATTATGTTAACCATTTACAGTTCCTCCGGCACATCAGATTTTGTTCAGATACTGTTCTATCTCCCATTCAGAGATCTGAGCGGTGTACTGCGCCCACTCCCTTTTTCTTGCCTCCACATATCTCCCGGATATATGTTCTCCTATCACATTTCTTACAAATGCATCCTTCTCGAACTCCGAAATTGCTTCAATCAGAGTACCAGGCAGCTGCTCTATGCCCATATCAGAACGCTCAGAGTCCGACAGTTTCGTAATATTACCGGTAATTGGAGCCGGAGGCATTATTCTATTGCGTATGCCGTCAAGACCTGCGCTCAGGCACACTGCCAGCGCAAGATAAGGATTGGCGGCCGGGTCCGGGCTTCTCAGCTCAATGCGTCTTCCTTCCTCCGCATCAGCGTACGGAATGCGTATCAGCGGCGTCCTGTTCTGCGTACCCCACGATATGTAGACCGGTGCCTCGTAACCCGGTATCAGGCGCTTATATGAATTGACGATCGGATTCAGAATCGCACTCATCCCCTTGATGTGCTTCATGATACCTCCGATAAAATACCTTCCCTCCTCTGAGAGTTTTGAGGGATCCTCAGCGTCTGCAAATACATTTCTTCCGTCCTTGTGCAGAGAGAAATTGAGATGCATACCGGAACCGTCCACACCTGCCTTCGGCTTGGGCATAAATGTAGCGTGAAGGCCGTGCTGACGTGCGATCGTGCGGACTGCCAGTTTGAACGTCATGATGTTGTCTGCAGTCTTCAGCGCCTCATCATAATGGAAATCTATCTCATGCTGGGCAGGGGCGCCTTCATGGTGGCTTGTCTCAATCTCAAATCCCATCTCTTCCAGTGTCAGGACGATGTCGCGGCGGGCATTTTCTCCGAAGTCGACCGGTCCGAGGTCAAAATATCCGGCCTGCTCATTCGTATCAGTGGTCGGGTTGGCCTCATCGTCCGTCTGGAAGAGAAAGAACTCACACTCCGTGCCGACATTAAGTGTATAGCCGTCCTTTCCGGCATCGGCGATTACATTTTTGAGTATACGCCTTGGATCGCCTTCAAAAGGCGTCTTGTCCGTCTTGAAGACGTCGCAGATCATGCGTGCTACCTTCCCGTGCTGCGGTCTCCACGGAAATATGGCAAATGTATCCAGATCCGGCACCAAAAACATGTCCGATTCCTCCGCACGCACAAATCCTTCTATAGAAGAACCGTCGAACATGACTTTTCCGCTAAGCGCCTTCAGGAGCTGTGAAGGCGTGATCGCAACATTTTTCAGAGTTCCGAATATATCCGTGAACTGCAGACGAATAAATGCAACGTCCTCATCTCTCACCATGTTTACAATATCTTTTACTGTGTTACGACTCATATGTTTTCCTCCTGAAATTACTGCAAAAAGGGCGCTCGGAACCACAGTCCCGAACGCCCTTGTCCGCGATTTCCATTACTTTGATTCTTTATTTTCCACAGGTATCTTCAATTTATAAGAACCTGATGTGAGCTCATAGGAAGCACAAAGCTGTCCGTTATGCGTCTCCATACCCGTGTATTTTACACCCTTCGGGCATTTCAGTGCAGACGCCTGAGTATGGCTGATTTCCAGATAAAGCTTTGCCGTCGTATTGGCCGGTACCTCGCAGGTATAGACCTTGAGCTTCCCGTAGGACGTCTGCCAACCGGATTTTATCATACCTGCCGGCGAATCGTAGGTAGCGTTCATTTCCGATACTGTGCCGCTGCTGTCCACAGTCGGCTGCAGGATGATCCGCTTAAATCCCGGCTCGTATGCATCCTGTGTGATTCCCGCCATATAGCGGTAGAGCCACTCACCTACTGCATCCGTCGCGCTGCCGTCGATATGGTTACCGATCCCGCCGCTCCGTGAAGAGTATATCCAGGATGGATATTCCTCCTGCAGAAGGACATTGTATGCTATATCCGAGTATCCCAGGTCGCTCAGAACGGGGAGCGCAATATTGGCTCCGAAAAGACCTGACATGAGGCTGTTCTCGGGATAACCCTCGTGCAGCATACTGCCCGGGTTCCTTACACTCGACACAAGGTTCGCCATCATATTTGTCTGCTGATGATCCGTGCGGTACAGGCTGAGCTTGAGCGCCCACATAAGGGCAGTTTGCGAATTATCAACGACAGGTGTTCCGTCTTCATAGGCAGTAACACCGTCTGCCGAGGCGGAAAGCAGGTTGCCTTCTTCGTCGAGATACTTGTTCATAAAGTCTTCCTTGAACTGAACAAATCTCTCCTCATAGACGGCCGCGTAATCCGATCTGCCCGTGAACTGGGATACAAGCTGCATGATCAGCGTACAGTACAGGCGGTAAATTTCGGCCATACAGTTGCCGGAAGTACCCTCGATCGCCATCGGCTCTCCGGGAAGCGGATTACTGTAGCTCTCCGTGAAGACCTTATTCATGTACATGACCATCTCGTTAAAATGGTCTTCAAGAATACTCACATCTCCGGTCTGCTGATATAACTGCCATGGAATCAGGATACCGGCATCGCTCGCCCCGGCCTCGTTTCCTGCGCTCTCCTCATAGGAAACAGGACCTGTCAGTCCGTAAAATCCCCCGCTTGCATTGGAATAAGCCTGCATAATCTCATTCAGGTTGCCGATTAATGCATAGGAATCTGCGGTGTAGAGGTCGGTAACGGCACGAATCTGTGCAAATGCCAGTGCCCCCTCCCTCTCGCCGCTGCCCGCATCCAGGTTCGGCACGGATACACTGTCGGCAATCTGATTCCACCGTATATCGCTGATCAACGCGTTTATATCAGAGTTAGATGTCGTGAGCGTTCCGATCTGACTGCCCACGCTCGTAAATACCCTGCCGACTGCCGACAGGACAGTCAATGGTTGGTTGGCCGTAATTCCGACATACCGATATGACTCATACGTCTCTCTCGGGAAGAAGTTTTCCTCATTGTCACCGAAAAGTATGTAGGAATATGTCACGGAGTTCCCTCCTCCGATCGAACCCTTCGCACTTCCTCCATCGTCGGCCGTACCGCTGTTCGTAATACCGTCGTTGAGCCTCTCGGCATAAATCACGTCGACTTCCGTTCCGGAAACTCCGCTCACCGTAAGGTCGACCTGTCCGGATGCGTATGTCCCGTAATCGATGACAAGCTTTTCACCGGGATTCAGAGAAATCTTCTTTTTCTTTTTTAAATCAATGTCGTGTCTGGTAACCTCTCCGTATGTAATATCCGGACTGTCCGATGAGACATTCTCCGTTTCGGAATAAGTGTAGGCAGACACGGCACTGCGCTCATACTCATCTGCAATGCGAGCTGCTCCTTTTGAGCCTGATAACAGCCTGCCCTTATACTCCGCCTTCTCGACACCGTTCCAGGTGTTGACCGGCATCGCATAGCCGTCTTCCCGCCACCTGTCAATTTCACGTGTGATGCTGCCGTCTATTGTGAGTCTCGCCCGACTGTTCTCCTCTGCTCCTCCGTAAATACCGTCATATTTCACGTCGGTGTGGCTACTGGAGTACCAATCTCTGCTGCCGGTCGCGATCGTCTGTGTTTTGCCGTTTGCATAGTGCAGAACAAGCTTTGCGATCACGCCGAGTTCGGAGCTTGTATCATCCGGCCCGAATGCAGCGGCATAACCCGCATTTTCGCCGTAGTCCGATCCGTACCAGCCTTTGGAGAGTTCGATTCCGATCGTTGCGGTATTGTCGAAAAGATTCCCGCTGAATATATCCGTCACGTCATATGTCTGATAATTGACATACGAGTTGTAATCAGTCCAACCGGGGGCAAGAACGATACGCTTGCCATCCAGATCGGACAATTCCTTTCCCTCAACATAGGCGCGGTAATTGCCCATCGAAGAGATGTAAAGGTATGCTTCCTGTACAGTCATCCGACTGATTTCCGTTTTATTCCTGAGAAGGGATATATTACTTCCCTCCTGTGAAGGGATGATCCACTCGGCACCTTCAAAATCGGTATCAGTTACGAATGTCGCCACGCCCGATACCAGCTTCCATCCCCAACTGGGCTGTACAAGGACTTTCCAGGAATACTTCTTCTCTCTCTCGAGAGAGAGTCCTTCCGCCGCAATGTTCATCGATTCATCGCTCTTTACGACGCCGCTTGTCCAGATAGGAGTCCCCTCCCCAGACTCTCCTTCATAGACCCTGATTTCATAGGTCTTCTGAGACTGCCCTTTCACTTTGGAAGACATATTCCAGGAAAACCTGACCGGAGAGGTTGTACTCACGCCCAGAGGATCTGTCTCGTAATTTATTTTTAAGTTCTGCACGATTGTGAGGTTCTCGATCGCGTACTCAATACCGACCGTTACACCGATAATGAGCAACATGATTGCCAGGACTTTCAATGCATCTATTCTGCACCTCTTCCTGGTTCGTGCTTTTCTCCCTCTTTTCATTAACTTCCCACCGGAAATGATATAAACTGTGCTATTCTCCTTTTCCGCAGGTCCGGCTGTGGCAATGAGCTATTCTGAGCGGACAGGAAAATGCATTTTACACAATTATAGTTACTTTCTATAGGATATCATATCTTACGAAAAAATTAAATCTTTGTTAAAAAATTTGTGAACGAAGTTTCTTCTAACGTTTCCTATGACATAGAAAAGGGACCGCCGAAGCAGTCCCAATACTTTTCAAATATAAGTTACCGATCTGTCATCATGCAGCCGCACCCTTGATCAGACGACTGATTCTCTTATAGAGAAGCATCGTGATAACAGATACCAGAATTCCCTTCACCAGATTGAACGGCGCCACAAGGAGAAGCGCGAAACTGATCGGGCTGTTGATTGAAGCATGCATTTCGGTACCGACAGCGATCAGCGCATCCATACCGCCCATGAACTGAGCATAAAACGGAAGAAGCAGGAACGCGTTCAGGAGGACACCTGCAACGACCATAAAAGCTGTTCCGGCAACAAGACCTGTGACAGCACCCTTGCGCGTCTTATTGACACTGTAGATGATGGATGCCGGAGCCACAAGTGCACATCCGATCAGGAAATTGGCAAGCTCTCCAACTCCGAAAGTAAGTGTTCCGTTCATGACAAGGTTGAGCAGGATCTTGACCAGCTCAATGGCAATGCCAGCGATCGGTCCGAACGCAAAAGCGCCGATGAGGACGGGAACCTCCGAGAAATCAAGCTTATAAAAGGAGGGGGCGATAAATACGATCGGGAATTCGAACAACATGAGAACGGCTGCTATGGCCGAAAGCATGCTGATCGAGGCGATCATACGGATCTTAGATGCACTCTGTACCTGTGCTTTTCTTGTTTCATTCATTTTGACTGCTTCCATTGTTTCTGTAGACATACTGAACTCCTTTCTCAGATATAGAAAATGTTTCACAGGGAGTTCAACGAAAAAGTCCCGAATCTCATCGACCCGGGACTTCATTGCGCGCTTTTAAATCGCTCAATTCTTCTCACATCCAGACTATACTGTCGGTACCGGAATTCACGACTTGCGTGTCACCGGTTCATTCACCAATGGTGGTCGCGGACTTTACCGCCGGTGGGGACTTGCACCCCGCCCCGAAGAACTTTCCTGTTTTTGATGGCGAAATTAGCTAAACTTAACTTCGCTAATCTTATTATATATTGCTTTTATCGATTGTCAATATGCTTGTTTGCCTTTACGCTGTCACCTCAACCGCATTTTTCTTAACAGCTTCGATGGCATCAATCAATTTCTTCTTCCTGCCCGGATCAAACAGTTTCATAAAGCTGACAGGCTTATCGAACGGCGGCTTCGCAAGATCAGCCACGCTATCCATGTACCCATTCAACTCAATATAGTTGATAACTTTATGTACAAAGGCAATCTGCCTTTGGTTGAGAGAATGGTCGTCGATAAACACGGAGAATGCCTTCATAGCCGCATCATGGTCCAGCTTGGCTATCTTTCTCACCATCAGGCCAAATGGAGTATCCCCGAATTCTTTATGATAATCATCAGCACTTCCGAGTTCTGAAGTCAGCACCCGCTCAAGCTCCGAATAATCCAACAATCCAAGAGGAATATTATGTTTCAATTTATAGATAGCGAGTGAATCTCCATGTTCATTGATATACCTGTTGACTTTCATTCGATAATTCTCAAAGTCGTAAGCTGCAGGTAATATCTTCCCCTCATTCCGGTCAATAATCGGATCAGATAAACTGGTTACAACAGGATCTCTGTGTCCCTGACCATCAATAAGGAATTTGATCAAATCACGCAACTCACGCCGAACTTCTTCGAGGAGAAGGATATTATTTGAATTCCAAAACTCCTCCGTGTTAACGGATTTGATCAACGGCATCTTTGCCTTCACAGCATCAATGCTGTGCTTTCTTTCGAGTGCAGCCGCTGTATTGCAGAGAACTTTCTTGGCATAACTGAACATTTTGGATTTTTCAATATCCGAAAGCATAAGGCCATACATGAAGCTATCAAATCTCTTGGCCGCCTCGTCAGTATCTTTTGAAACAATGAGCGGAGCTATTTCCTTCATGAGCTCGCCCTTTTCCTCATCGGATAAATTGTCATAGACAGTTATGTCTCGATATTTCTCCACATAGCGCAATTTAAGACGAACACTGACAAGCTCTGTACTCAGTTCGCATACCTGCTGATGCAAGCCTGTAACCAGCTCCGTTCTCCATTCTCTGTAATCAGGCTCATTAAACTCCGGCTCCTGCAGATGCACCGCAAGCCGAACCCTCTTACAGAAAATGCTCTCACTCAAAGTCTTCACTTCCTTGCCTTCGAATCCATTAGGCTTTTCGCGGAAAAACTCAAAATTCGAACAATAATCGAATATCAGGAATCGTTTCTTTCCAACGTATTCCCCGTCAATCTGGTCGATACATCCAAGGTCAGGACATAACCTGGTCCCACGTCCGATCATTTGCCAGAACTTTGTCTTTGACCGCACTTTCTTGAAGAATACAAGATTGACGCAGGACGGAACGTCAATACCGGTATCAAGCATATCCACAGAAACTGTTATCTGAGGATACCCATCCGCTTTCTTGAAATTGTCTATGACTGACTGTGGAGTAGAATCATCACACAGTACGCGCTCGATGAATTTTCCGTTATACTCCGGATACAGTTTATTAAAGCGTTCAACAATAAAAGCGGCATGCTTTTTATTCTGTGCAAAAATAATCGTCTTCCCGAGCTTATCTCCACCCTCAATCTTGATTCCGCGTTCC
Source organism: Lachnospiraceae bacterium (assembly GCA_017433725.1). GTDB lineage: Bacteria > Bacillota > Clostridia > Lachnospirales > Lachnospiraceae > Chordicoccus. The sequence continues at coordinate 2,069 of JAFRGQ010000066.1, read as the reverse complement.
ATCAGATCCTGCAGAACGAGATCCACGGTCTTCTCATTAAAGACAAACTTATTGAGATCCTCAGACGGTATAAACTCCGGAATATAATCATCCTCGGCAAAGTCATCCTCATATCTTTCCTGATCTTCTTTTGAGAGCTGATCGTATGTAATGCCCTCTTCGATAAATTTCGTCTTTACCTCATAATTATAATAGGGGACAAGAACATGGTCTGTATAAACAGCTGTCTCATAATCGTACGCATAGGTCGGGATATCCTGCTCCAGTTCAAAGAAATCGTAAGTGTTCCTATCGACATCTTTCTTTGGCGTAGCTGTGAGACCGACTAATATAGCATCGAAATATTCGAAGATAGCTTTATACTTCTTGAAAATGCTACGATGGCTCTCATCAATAATTATCAAATCAAAATGCGCGGGAGTGAACATGCGTAGACCATCAGCTGACTTTACCGAATCGATAGCATTTAGCATAGTCGGATAAGTAGAGAAAACGATACGGGCGTTCCTGTCTTCCTTATTGTCGCACAGATTACAGAGAGACATATCCGGCAGATAATTCTTAAAATCATCTTTAGCCTGCTTTACAAGAGCAGTTCGGTCGGCAAGGAAAAGGATGTTGGTTACATGCTTGCCACGACTTAACACATCAGTCAGGCTGGACGCTGTTCTGGTCTTACCGGTTCCGGTCGCCATGACTAACAGATTACGCCTGAAGCCGGCGTTCAGGTGGTCACAAACAGCACGGATTGCTTCCTTCTGGTAATAGCGGTCCGTTATTTTTTCATCGATAGCGATAGAATACAAGTCAAGTTTTTCGGTTCTGCGGTTCATTAATCTCTGCAAGTCTTCCTTGCTGAACATACCGCTGACCTTACGAGGGATTCCGCTGGTATCATCCCAGAAATAAGTATCAAAACCATTTGTCGTGAAAATCATAGGACGGCGGTTAAATTTACGTTCCAGGCAATCGGCGTATTCTACAGCTTGTTTCTTGCCGGCATTTGCATCTTTGCTCGTTCGCTTTGCCTCAATTACAGCCAGTGGCAGTCCATCCTTGCCAAACAGAACATAATCAGCGTATCCCTTCTGCCCAATAATCCCACGAAGATCGTGTACCTCGTATTCTTCCTGAACGTCTGCGTCAATGCCGTCAAACTTCCAGCCAAGCTCTTTCAGATCCGTATCAATATAGAGTTTACGGGTCACTGCCTCACTCAGATCAGTCACCGGGATGGCACGGGTGGACATATGCATGTCTTTTTCCGCACTATACTGATACTGAAGCTTCTCTACCTGTCGTCTCAGCGACTCGATTTCTTCAGCTTTCTGCCGGATGATACTTTCCTGCTCTCGGATAGTATTGTAATCCAGCTCTGTGCGGTCAACCGGAATTGCCTGTTCATCAAACACCCGCTCTTCATAATCATCGCCATAGCAGTAATCAATCCACTGAATAAAGTCAAACAATATGTGGAGAGAATAAACTGCATCACTTTTTGAAACAGCCCGCTCTGTGTGTACAGCGAGGTTTCCAAGACGAATAATCACTTGCAGATCGCGCCAAAGTGCGTTGTCCATAAGAAATTGAAAACTTTCCTCATGAACAAGAGACTGCAGATTGTCACGATATGGCATCTGAATACTCGGATCTGCGGCAAACACCCATTTAACTGCCAACTCTAAGGCTTTGCGGGTTCCGATGGCACAGATAGCAGGAGAAGTGGCAAATACCTTCTCCGCTTCAATTGCAGCGGGGGCAAATAATTGGTATTGAGTTTTGTCATAAAGAAATGTGAAATTAGCCATGTTTTCACCTCTTTATCGATCTTTTTTTAGTAGGTTAAGATTTTCCCTACAGTTATCTTAGATAAAACCTATATTGTAAGTTACGACTTTGAATAAATGCAATGATGACAAATATTAACAATTTCGATTTGTCGACTTGCGTAATGAAGGCAGTAAATTGCTCTTGTTTATCAATTGGTGGTAATATCATCTTAAACGCCTTGATATCACCAACATTAATATGGGGAGATGCTGATCCGCTCATCCCTTTCAAAGCACTTG
>JAFRGQ010000065.1 GCA_017433725.1 Lachnospiraceae bacterium | reverse complement strand
GGCGATTGCATCGCCCTTTTATCGGGAGTTTCTTACGGAACTTCCGATAAGATATATTATCGGAACCGCTTCGCGAACCCGATAATCGAATTACGGGCGATTACATCGCCCTTTTATCGGGAGTTTCTTACGAAACTTCCGATAAGATATATTATCGGAACCGCTTCGCGAACCCGATAATCGAATTACGGGCGATTACATCGCCCTTTTATCGGGAGTTTCTTACGAAACTTCCGATAAGATATATTATGTAAAACCTGTCAGGTATGGTTCATTATCTACGATATCTGTGAATATTAAGTGTTTTATTCTACTTCATCGCGCAATACTCGTGACGTGAATCTATGATACGCGCAAAGTGAAATCCGCCTTTATCATGGGTACAATCTCACCCTGCGTTCACTGCCTTCATGCTCTCATAGGAAATAATCAGATCGACCACCTTATCGTATGACAGGGTCCCATCAGTCTGCCCGTGCGCCTTAAGCCACGAGTCATTAAAACTCTCCGTGGCCTCCGACACTTTGCCTTCATGCTTTGCCCAGAATGCATTATTATCACTCAGGTCAATGTTGCAACTATGTTCAAGTGTTCCGGAAATTTCCTTCCACCTGTCATAATCCCTTCTATACAACTCATTTCCGCAATACACCCACGCCATAAGATAACCGCTATACAGAATGTCAGGATCCTCCGCGTTCGTGCATGCGAGATAGGCGCAGAAATTTGCCTGATTCTCCTGCATAACGCCTTTCAGATGAGAAAGCTCATGGCACATCGTATAGGGAATGTTGTACGGCGTCATATCCGTGTTATAGTTGGCTTCAATCGTGTATGCCGAATATATTCCTGTCATGTTCGAATAGGACAGGAGTTCCGAAACTGTGACAGGCTTCGCTTTCGGGAACCATCCGCCGAGATAGGGATATTTTTCACCGAGTGCTGTCATAGCCAGCCTGGTCCGATTCCTGATATCCGCATCACACTGCATGATTCCGTCTTTATTCCGGGTGACTTTGGTGCTGAGAGCATTGACATTTTCAGCAAGCATCCTGCAGACCGCCTCAAGTTCATCCGTCGTATAGCTGCCCTGTCCGATTCCATAGGTCTTCGAGAACGTCGTTCGGTAAAAGTACATGTCCTGATTGCACTCGAACAGAAAAAAGATCACCGAGGCGAGCACAAGGGCAAGGAGCAGCTCGTCTTTACCGTAGATTTTCCCGTTTCCAATGCGTCTGATATTACCCCAAATCACTCGAACAATCAGTACGACTGTCAGTATAATCAGAAGATAAATCAGGAACTCGACCACAGAAAAGCCGAATAAGGAAGAAAGCCTTCCGAGTGTATTCACCCAGAAGGCATTCAAGTGTTCGGCATAGATATTTGCAAATTGCGGCACCGCTCTCATGCCCAGCCTCGAAGCCAGAGCCAGGGCACAGAGAGTCAGTGATGTTATAAATCTTTTCAAATTCTTACTCCGTTACCGTTACAAGTCATCAAAGCGACTCAAAGGAAGCATCCGCGACGTCGTCATCTTCTTCATAGACCCACTCATCGTCGTCGTCTTCATATTCAAGGTCATCATCGTAGTATTCGTCATCATCCGGATCGTCGAGGTCTTCCCAGCTCTCATACGAATCGTCAGAGTCAAGTTCCCGTTCCATTCTCACCAAATCTTCCAGCGTCATGGGACGTTCCGTTTCTTCATCTTTATCTGAAGCTCGTTCGGATTCTACGTCATATGAATAGCCTTCCGATTCTCCGCTCACTACTTCGAGCGTATCATCATCCTCCTCTTCATACGCATACTCGTCCGATTCCTCGTCCTCCTCTTCATACGTATACTCGTCCGATTCTTCGTCCTCTTCTTCGTACGCGTACTCGTCTGATTCCTCATCCTTTTCTTCGTACGCGTACTCGTCCGATTCCTCCTCATCTTCTTCGTATGCGTACTCGTCGGAATCTTCACTCATATCTTCATCCCGGGAAGCCGTAGCTTTTCTTCTTTCAAGGATTCTCTGGTAGTCATACTGCCATTCCTCATCCTCATCCGAATCCTCTTCTTCGTCCTCTTCCTCCGGAAGATCTTCGCTCTCGTCATCCTCAAAGCCTCTGATGACCATTCCGAAATCAGCCTCTTTGCGTGAACCCGGAATTATAACATCCGAGTCATCGTCATCCGCGAAATCCAGCTCATCGTCTTCATATTCATGTTCGTCGTCATCGTCTATATAATCGATATACGATTCTGTACCCTGTTCTTCCTGAACAGACGAATCTGACGATTTTGTATACTCCGATGTTGTGAAATCTTCCACTACGTCCGGCTCTTGCTCAGAGGGCTGTTCCGGTTCTTCTACGTACTCTGCATATATCGATGGAGCCTCCGCAGCGTCCGGCTCTTCCTCGGAGGGCTGCTCCGATTCGCCAATATACTCTGCAGATACCGTATCTATCTCTGCGGCATCAGGCTCTTCCGTCACACCTGCCCGCGCCGACTTACGCTCGGCTTCTCTTGCGGCCTCCATCTCTTCCTTCTCTCTCAATCCGGAGATGAATGCTTCCATCTCCTTGAGTTCCTCGTCATCCTCCCGAATTCTTTCCTCTACCTTTGGCTTTTTCCTCTTAGATTTCTCTGATTTATCTGATGAACCTCCCCGGATGCTGTCAATTGCAGAGCGAAGCATGGAAGAAAAGCTTGTTATAAATGAGTGTTCCTCGAGCTCATCTTCTTCATCATCGTCGAGGTCGTCATCATCGAGATCATCATACTCGTCCTCTTCGTATGATTTTCTCCTGCCGAACAGAGATCTCTTCTCCTTCTTTTTTCTGTCATTCTCAGGAGATTCGGATTCTTCAGAAGAACCCTGCTCTATATCAGAGTCAAAATCATCTCCCTCAGAGGCTGTCTCTTCTCCGAGCGCATCCTCGGATTCAAACTCATCCTCATACTCTTCTGCTTCAGACACAATCTCTTCCGAAGTATCTTCCGCTTCTTCCTCAGATGCCGGTGCCACGTCTTTTGCTTTGCCGGAAGAGGTGAACTCATCCTGTTGGTACCCCATTCCATCGTAGAGGGCAGACTCGTCTTCTACCTCCTCATCTGAGTCAAACTCGTCCTCGTATGTTTCGTCCTCTGCTTCATCAGAGTCAAACTCGTCTTCGTGCGTTTCATCCTCTGCTTCATCTGAATCAAAGTCATCTTCGTACGTTTCATCCTCTGCTTCATCTGAATCAAAGTCATCTTCGTACGTTTCATCCTCTGCTTCATCTGAATCAAACTCGTCTTCGTACACTTCATTCTCTGTCTCAGATTCAAAGTCAGATTCGTCTTCGTACGCTTCGTTTTCTAATTCATCGTAAGAAGCAGACTCATCTTCATAAGCCCCTGTTTCTGCCTCATCAGCAGATGTAAGGCCTTCCTCGTACTCTTCATCTTCAGCACGAGACTGCTCCGTCTTCTCTCTTGCCGCATCCTTCTCAACGATTTCAAGATTCTTCAGGAGGGCCGCTGAAATTGCGTCCAATTCATCATCGGCAACATCAGTATATTCATCTGCTTCGCCGGAATCCTCTTCATCCGGGCCGCCGGCATCGCCTGAAACTTCCGCGACATCAGCTATACCCGATGCTTCCCGATCCACGTGATGATCGGTTGCATTCTCAGCGCCCGAATACTCTTCTTCTGAGGAATTCATGTTTTCCGGAGAAGCATCATCCGTTTCTTCATCTTCGTCATCCGAACCGTACAGCTTAGCGATATCTGCATCAAGATCCTCGTCTTCATCGTCATCATCCAGACCATAAAACTCAGCGTCGTCTGCATCGACATCCTCATCCTCACGTCTCTCTCTCAGACGAGTCATCCAGTCCGGTTCACTTTCCTCAGAATCGTCATCATCCTCGACGAGGTCGAAATCATCATCCGTTTCTTCATCAATTTCGTCAAGATTATCAAAATCTTCCTCATCCTCGTCATCATCATCTTCCATATCCGGATTGATGCCGAGGAATCGTCCTATACTGCGCCCGAACCCGGTTGAGAAAAAACCTCCTTGTTTTTTCTTCTTCGGTTTTTCGATTCTGGCCTCTTCTTCAAGCTCATCTTCGAGTTCTTCGAGCTCATCCATTTCCTCTTCTTCATCCAAATCATCGAATTCATCAGCAAATGACTCATCATCAAATGTCTGCTTCTTCGATGAGCGGAAGAAGTCTGTGAATTTCCTTTTCTCTGTTTTCTTCTCGCCCGTCGGTTCAGTCTCATTTTCAAAACTGGTATCTCTCTCGAGATCTTCAAGAGTATAGGTTTCTTTTTCCTCCTCTTCCTCTTCCGGCTCACCTTCTACATCCTGTTCCGCTATGAAAGAAGTCGCTTTCGGTACACTTCTTCTGTATTCGGATTCGTCATCAAAGATTCCTTTTTGAACCTTCTTTGGCTTTTCAATCTCATCCGGATCGATTCCGTCTGCTTCAGCTTTCTTCAGTTCGAGCTGGTCTGCAAAAGAAAGACCGCCACCCTGGAATATTTTCCGTATCTCAGCGCCGAGATTCCTGTTCTGGACTTGTATGCTGTCGGTAAAATCATCGTCTCTCCCGGTCTGCCTGCTTCTGTACAGATTCCCGGAACTGCTTCTCTCACCGCTGTAGAGGACAGTATCAACCGGCTTCTCCGTTTCTTCTGTTTCCTCTGTTCCTTCCTCAACTTCTCTGAGGGCCGCCCTGATTTCTTCTGACAGGATAGGAGGAGCTTCCGCAGCCGAAACCTCGGGAGTTTCTTCTTCCTGTGCCACAACTGACGGTGCTTCGTAAGTCTCTACTTCCTCTGCTACCGCTGCCGGGACCTCGTCAGCCTCCTCTTCCGTTGCCGGGGCTTCAGAAATCTCTGCTTCCATAGCCGGAGCTTCGTAGTTCTCAACATCCTCTGTCTCCACAGTCGAGGCTTCAGAAGTCTTCGCTTCCTCTGCCTCCACTGCCGGGGATTCATAGGCTTCTATTTCCTCTGCCTCCACAGTCGGGGCTTCGTAAGCCTCTACTTCCTCTGCCTCCACAGTCGGGGCTTCGTAAGCTTCTACTTCCTCTGCCTCTACTGCCGGAGTCTCGTAGGCTTCTACTTCCTCTGCCTCTACTGCCGGAGTCTCGTAGGCTTCTACTTCCTCTGCCTCCATTGCCGGGGCTTCATAAGTCTCTACTTCCTCTGCCGAGGCTTCGTAAGTCTCTGCTTCCTCTGCCTCCTCTGCCTCCACTGCCCGGACTTCGTAGTTCTCTTCTTCTGCAGTTTCTTTTTCAGACGGCTCATCCTCCTCATCCATAAGTATCATGTTCTGAGAAGCGAACGCAGCTATCTCTGCTGCAAGTTCTTCAGCCGTCATTTCTCCGGTACCGACCGTTTTTTCTATATCTTCTGCCGGAACGTCCTCCTGCACAGAGGTCTGTTCCGAAATCTCTACTATATCATCTCCGCCGCGATCTTCTTCGACGAATGTCTTTTCCGCTAATTTACTCTCTACAAGTGCTGCAACTACATCTAAATCCACGTTTTCCGCATTCTCTGCAGTGGTACCTGTCTCCTCCGGATTCTCGGATTCCACTATCAAAACGTCGGATTCTGCTGCCGTACCTTCAATTGTCTCTGCCGTGGTGCTTGTCTCTTCTTCCGGACTCTCGCCTTCTTCTGCATCCGAGTCAGCCACTCCTTCCGGAATCTCGGCTTGCTCTGCCGCATTATCGGCTTCTTCCGGAACCTCGGCTTCCTCTGCCTCACTACCGGCTTCTTCCGGAACCACGACTTCTTCTGCCTCACTACCGGCTTCTTCCGGAACCTCGGCTTCTTCAACCTGAGCGTCAGCATCCTCTGCCACATCTTCTGCTTCTTCTGCAAATGCGTTCTCTGCTTCCGAACCTTCTGCATCCTGCACTTCAGCTCCGGCGTATTCTTCCGGGCTCACCGCTTCCTCTGTTACAGTGTCGGATACCGCTGACATATCATCTGTCTCTTCCGGCGCAGTATAAGTGCTATATACCGCACTCGCAGCAGCATATGATACTACATCATCTCCGGACTCTTTCTCCGAGGTCTCTGAGGCCGTAAAGTCAGTCCTACCGATATCCTCCATCTGCAGCATTCTTCTTACAGCTGCACCGAGGTCTTCTTCCGTTTCAACAGGTTTTTCATCCTTCGCCGCGGCATTTTCACGCGCGTCAATAAAGGCGGACATCTCCTGATATTCACGTTCTTCATCCTCAGCCGTTTTTCTGGGGGTATTCTCATCCAGGACATTTCTGATTTCCTGAGCCAGTTCTTTCTGTACGGCCTTTTCTGTCACAATTGCCGCTCTTCTCGGAGTAATCTTGCTCTGTGCTTCCTCGGCCTCCTTCTTCTCCTGTTCACGCATTGCCGCAGCATGAAGAGAAGCATAACTGATTTCCCAACGTTCTGCTCTGAACCGGGTGTCAAGGACCTGGCGGGCGTCGTAGCCTGCATTTGCAAAAGTTGAATTCAGATACTCATATGTCATCGGAATAATGCGCAGCACGAACAGAGTGACCGGCAGATCCTCCAGAATTTCCGGCGTCACTCCTCTGAGGTTCAGTATCTGCCAATAGTCACTGCTTCCGAACGCCACCTGCTCCGCCATGCCATACATCTGCAGTCCGGAAAGTGGCTGTGTGCTGTCTGTGTACTCGTCGAATATAGATACTGACACGTTACTGTTATCCTGAATATTGCTGAACTTAAGTCCGCCCTCGGAAATAATGTAAAAGACACCGTCCAGATACAGGTATTCAAGAGGCGTACATCTGATTCTGGCACCACCACCGGTCGCCAGTGCCAGTGTCGTATGCCGGTTGATGAAGCTTTCGACCTCGCGGCCAAGCATATCGGCAGGCATCACGGAAACCGGAGCACGAAGCTTTTTGGCAATCTGATAGCCTACTTCAGATGTCGTTCTCTCATCTTTGATGAACATTCCGGTAATTGAGAGATCTCCTCCGACTGCGGTTTCCATATCCACTACATACTTTGTATAACCGGAATCGGAAAAACCGAGACCGACAAAAGCAACCCGCTTTCCGAGCAGGCCTTCGCGGTTCCTCAGCAGATAGGATTTCGTCTTACCCGCTGTCAGTGCCCCGTAAAAATTAAAGATAAAACAGAATCCGTCATAGACAGCTATGTCGTCAGGTGAATCCCCTATCTCAGCGATTCTTACATTTCCGATTATGTAGCCGATTGCATTTGCAACGCGCTCCGCTGAGCTCTGTCTTCCATCGTAGAGTATAAGTGTATTTGCCATATCTGAAACACCTCTTCTATTGCTTTATCTTTCGGGTCACCGAAAACGATAGTACACCCGTATAACAGTATAAACGAAAAAGTACAAAAAGTAATCATATAAATTTGTTTTTTGTAACTTTTTCGTAACATTTAAAAAAGCTGCTCCCTTTGAGGGAACAGCTCCTTAAAATTCCGTTATTTCTTTATTCCTGATTATCCTTTATCTGAGTCCGGATGATCTTTCCTGTGGAATTCCTTATAAAAGGTTCGTCTCTGAGAACGAGCTTCTTCAGCTGACGATAGACCGGCTCACCCTTGTTGATACGATCGAGCAGAGCCTGGAAATACTCGGCGGGAGCTCCCGCTTCCTTCTCCGGATAGATCTGAACCGCAAGTACATCGTCAACGTCATATACGATCGCCTCTGCGACCGCCGGATCAGCGAGGACCTTCTCCTCAAGTTCTTCCGGTGAAATATTCTCGCCGCTTGAGGTAATGATCAGATTCTTAGTCCTGCCTGTGATGAACAGGTAATGATCCTCGATCTTTCCGAGATCACCCGTATGGAACCATCCATCCTGCAACGCCTCGGCTGTCGCCTCCGGATTCCTGTAATAACCGAGCATAACATTGTCACCTTTGGCAAGAATCTCGCCTTCATCGGATATCCTGACCTCGCACCCGAAAAGGACCGGCCCTACAGAGCCGTCACACATATCTTCATTCCTGTTCACTGCGAGAACTGGTGAGCATTCGGTAATACCGTATCCGTTCAGGATCTCTAACCCAAACTGTCTGAACATCTTGACATACATTGACGATAAAGGAGCACCGCCGCAGATAATGAACCGAAGATTTCCGCCGGTCATTGCCTGCACCTGCTCCGGTGTGATCTGTCCGCCCATTCGCTTTGCCATGACTTTGAACTGCTTGGCAAAGGTCTCGATAATCATCGGAACCACGAAAAGGCACTCCGGCTTTGCAATCTGAATGTCCTTCATAAGGTTTCGAATATTTCTGACTATGTAGCATGGTTTATTATAATTAAAGACCATCAGATGCCCGACGATCAGGCCGAACATATGATGCATAGGCAGCGGTGAGAGGCCGTTGCCTTCCAGCACAAAGTTTTTACATGCCTGATTGATATTTGCCGCAATATTCTTCTGACTGAGCATAACGCCCTTGGGAATGCCAGTCGTGCCTGAAGTAAAGACCAGCGCGCACATATCGTCCGCATTGATCTCATGATCGATGAAAGATGTATCTCCTTCCCCGATCCTTTTTGCTCCTTCGCTGACCCATTCGTCAAAGGAGGTAAACGGAAGGTCTACGAATCCTCTCGCATCAGCGGCCGGAATATCGGACAGATTCTTCCTGAATGCGGGAATAGCCGCTGCGAACTCCTCAGAGTATGCAAGTGCAGCGCAGTCCCCGTTTGCGCACAGCTTAATTATGTTCTCCATAGGCTGTCTGGCATCCATCGGCAGAGCGACATTTCCGCCGTTGGCTATCGCAAAGAATGTAACCAGCCACTCATAGGAATTTACGCCGAGAAGCGCAATATGAGACCCTTCCCGAAAATTATGTGCATAAAGATATGTCCCGACAGCATTCACATCATCGCTGAATTGTCTGTAGGTCTTAGTAACGATGGATCCGTCGTTTCCGGTATAAAAGAACGCGATACCATCCGGATTATCTTTTACCCGTAAATCGGTCATTTCTCTCAGAGAACCGATCTGCGGCAGTATATATGGTCCGTATGATTTCATCTGTTTTTCTCCAGATACTCTTCTATATCGGCAACTGTTTTGAACTCCATGATCTGTTCATCCGGAATATGGATATCATATTGTTCTTCAAAGTCAGCGACAATCGTCATTACATCAAATGAATTAAGTTCAAGATCGTCAATCAGGTTAGATGTCTCGTTAATCTGCTCAGACGGTACATCTGTATACTGTGCCAGAACGTCAATAATTTCCTGAAGCATAAGCTCCTCCTTTGTGCAAAATTAAAATATGTCCCAAATCACATGATAACGAAAAACTGATTAAGTTGCAACATTATTTCTAATACAAAATGCAGGTACTGTCCATTCCGTGACAGTACCTGCATACATAATTATAATCCGTTCGTATATAGATTGCCTATCATCTGAAGCACCTCGGAATTTGCACTCCAAATCGAGGACATCTGTGTCTCATCAAGAGGCGGCTCCCCGCTTCCCGTCCTGACCACAACAGCAGGAATCTGCTTTTCATGCAGGAAGTACTGTGCTGCACCGCCTACATTACTCTCATCGAACTTAGGCATATCAGATTTTTCATAGCCCGTTTTTGCAGTGAGTGCGTCAGCAAGACTGTCTTCACCGATATCCGTCACGTTCGAAACGCCCTGTTCTGCCGGTCCGTCGTACTCGAAACCGCACTCGATCACGTTGCCTGCCGTTCCGTATCCGATCACGGCCGCTGTACTTACACTGTCAACAAGGTTAGCAATAGCCTGCGTCTCGACCTCGCTGAACGGAGCTGTTCCCTTGTATCCTGATGCTGAGGGTGTTTCTGGTCCGCTCACATATTCTTCCCATCCGATGTCAAAGTTGCAGCTGAGATCGACGCCTGCTGCATTGGCAGTATAAGTCTTCAGATAGTTCTCGATCGGCTCAGATGTGCGTCCGGCAGCCACATCCGCATCGTACGCTGCCTGAACAGACGCTCTCGCCTCTTCTGTTCTGAGCGCATCGATGCCATACTGGCTCGCAGCTATACCATCCGGATTCGCCATCGGAATTACATGAATGCATACATCCTCGAAGATACTGTCGATCGAGTGGCTCTTATAAGCCGTGCCGTTCTTTCTCGCCTTGCAGTAAACCTCAAGCTGATTCATAGCGAGGACCGTATCGATACAATCAGTCGCGTTAAGTCCATAATATATCACGATATGCTTGCTTGCATTGGCATTTCCGATCACCGCCTGATAAATTGCTCTCTGATCCATCGTATTTCCGATGACGCCCATGCTGATATAATCACCATAGCGCACGGTCAGGAAATACAGGTCTTTGACCATCTGATCATAGGAATACAGAACAGATTTGGTCGTACAGATTGAGGCGCCTTCCGCAGGCATCTCGGTAAGGTATTCACTGAGATCACGGGTACTGATATCCGGAAGTCCGACCATTCCGGCTTCTGCCAGCATAGCATTTCTCTCTTCCTGCTCGAGTTCGGCTGCTCTTGCCAGTGCTGCTTTCTGTTCTTCTGCAAACGCAGCTGCAGCCGCACGGCTTTCCTCAAGAAATCTGCTCTCTTCCGGTGTCATGGAAGCTTCGTTGTTCTTTGCATCCTGAGCTGCTTCTTCCGCCGTCGACACGGTGGCTGCACCGACCTGAGCTGTGTTATCTGCATTGCCGCCCGGTCTGTTGACTGACAGATTCGACCAGAAGTATGTCATCGCAGCGCCGACACCGAACAGGAGAAGTACCATAATGACCGATACCGTGACCACTGTTTTTCCGCGGCTCGGACCGTCGTCGTCATCATCATAATATTCATCGTCATCCAGAAGCTCTCTGGCTGCTGCTTTTTCAGCAAGTTCCCTCTTGGCCTCTTCCTCGCGCTCTATGCGGTTTCTTTCCTCTCTCTCGGCTATTTCGCGGGCGATGCGCTCCGCCTCTTCCCGCTGCCTGGCCTCCTCGGCCTCTCTTTCCGCTTTTTCTGCTTCTGCTTTGAGTCTTGCCTCCGCTTCTTCCTTCTCACGGGCAATCGCAGCCTGGCGCTCAGCTTCCGCCTGCGCCGCTCTCGCAGCCTTCACACGCTCTGCCCGGGCTGCAGCTGCTTTCGCTCGCTCCTGCTCCCTGGCCAGTCTTCTCACATCTTCCTGAGTGAGGATTTCATCATCTGCCTGCCCCGAAGCCGAATAACTGCCGATCTCCCTTCGCGGCTCAACTGCTTTCGGAGTCCTCACAGGAACCGGTTCATTTACATTCCCGATCTCGGTATAGGGCTGATTGCTCCGGCGTCTTCTCGCCCATCCGCCGCTCCTGATCGATTCACCGCCGACATAGGACCTTGCATTCCTCTCATCGGCTGCCCTCTGTCCGGACGCGTCATTTGCATGTCTTGCAGCCCGTATTGCAGCGATGCGTTTCTTCTCCGCTTCCTGCTCTTTTGTCACGCGTTGAATTTCCGCGGCGAGTGCACTCTCGAACTCACTGAGCATCGGATCGTCAGGTTCGATCTCTGTCTTCGGAGCAAGGCTTTCCTTGTCCTGATAAAGGTTCTCGTACTGATCCGCTCTTTCAGTCTTCTGTGCTCCGCTCTGAGGTGGCGTAATGAACAGCTGCTCCTTTTGCACAGGTTGAATTACGGGCGGCGTAACGACCGGCTGCTCCTTTCCGACAGGCGCGGTTACGGGCGGCGTCACCTGCTGCACATTGTCCTTTTTCTCCTCTTTCACCGGTTCAGGCGGCTCTTCCTCTTCCGGCTCCGAGCCAAAGATGTCGTCATAATCAAAATCGTCAAAAGAAAACTCTTCGAAAAACCCCTCATCAAGAGAACCGTTGTCCTGCCCCTGATCTGTTCCCTTTTCTGCTTTTCCGAATAATGTGAATTTATCTGCCACTGCATCCTCCAATTGATATAATGAGAACCGCTTCGCGAACCTCATGATCATAATACGGCCGATAAACCTGCCTTTTTATCGATGTCTGCTATCGCAACTTCCGATAAGAAAATTATAGGCTTATTACCAATAATTCAGTATAGCAAAAAGAGTATCGAAAAGTAAATACAATGCATCAGATTTCCGCAAGGAACATTTCATAATAATCGTCTTCCCCGTCAAGCATCGGAGAATTCTCCCCTCCACCGTTCGTACTTCTCTTCATAGCGGCATAATCCGCCTCACCTGCAGCGATCAGATCCATCGCATAGAGCGGATATCCATACTCCGTGGCAAGTCGGCAGAACTCGTCGACCGGATGCTCACTGCATTTCGTATCAAGCAGCGCTTTTCTGATCTCCGGATCCTGTTTTGCCATCTTCTTTAGCTCCATCAACACTTCATATACGTCCATAAGAACCTCCTTTCCGTTCCTTATTAAAGTTCCGTCTGCGCATTCATCATTGATTCAATCGCGGAAATTCTGTGTCAAAGATAAAAATGTATTCTGCTATTCCCGAAAACAGACAAGGTCAGGCCCGTCTCGGCAGGTCTGACCTCATTGTCATTCTTCATACTCTATTTCATTTTCACTGCACCATTGCCGTGCAATCTCGGCATAACACCCGTTCCTGAATTCGTTCCACTCCTTATCCAGCTCGAAAGCTTTCACGGTTTGTTTAAAGAGTCTTGTGGCAGCGTTCCCATCCTCTTCAAGGACTCTGAACAGTGCGGAAGCCTCCTCGCTGTCATCGAGCGTATCGACAAAATCAGCCATCATTGCAAACTCGTCTACTTCATACTCATTCGGAAGGCTGAGATAATCATCCGGATTCCGGTCGATGTCTTTCATGAGCGCCTTATCTCTTCCGATTCCGTAGATATTATCCATCAGAATAAGCACCCTGCCTGTCTTCGTGTGGTAGAAGAACTGAGCCTCTGCGTTCGCAAATGTTATACCGTCTATTACATCCTGTAGTTTCACCGTCATATATTGACCCCCTTGCGGGCTCTTTGTGAGCCTATATGCCTTTTAAGCCCTTCTCCTTAGCCCAGTTCTCCGCGACCTTCCTGCATATATCCTGCCGATATGCGTCATACTTCTCCTGCATCCCGCCATTCCGGATCCTTGCCTGAAATGCGCGCATGGCACCCGGTTTCTGCAGTATCCCTATGAGTTCACTCTGAAGCTCTCTGTCGCGCTGCATTTTCGCAAAATTCATCATCAGCTGCATCTCGTCGGCGGCTGTCAGGACCGGCAGCGGAAGATAATCGTCCGGATGCGCCTTTATATCCGCCTCGAGCTCCGGGTCAGTAATTCCCATGACTGAAAATGCTCTGTCCGGCCTCAGGACAACTTCTTCTTCCGACATTTTATAATAATACTTGCCGCTCCGATTGGCAAACGCTATCGCGTCCGCAATATCTATGATTTTTGCTTTCTTCTTTCTTTTAAAAAAACTAAACATTTTCGTCCCTCTCAGAGCGCATCAAGAGGAAGCTGTTCCCAGTGCAGTACGCCGCTCCCCTGCTTTGTCAAAATGTTCGTATGCGTGAAACCACATTCTATCGCTTTTTGTACCGCTTTGTCAAATGCGCCGTCAAGCAGCAAGCAGTGATGCGCATCCGAGTTGATCAGGATCTCCCCTCCGAACTCCCTTAATGCCTTCAAAAGAAATGTGTTGGGATAAAATTCCTTTTTTCTGTTCCTGTTGACAGCACCGCAGTTTATCTCGAACGGAACCCCCTCGGAGACGAGATATTCCATGGCTTCGAGAGCCGGCTTTCTGTATCGGAGATCATCCTCATCAAGGAAGTGCATAGAATCATTGAAACGGGTCACCAGATCAAAATGACCGACAAATGTACAATGCAGCCTGTCGTAGACCTTCGCCTCAAGGTCATAGTAATCCTTCGCCAGGGCATAATAGTCTCCGCCGTAAAACCTGCGGCACAGCTCCGCCATGATCTCCTCGGAATTGTCAACCGACATGGGGACTTCCGTTTCCACGTCCAGAAAATGTGTTGAGCCGATCAGATAGTCCGCCTCATCTGCGCATCGGGGATCATATATGTTGTCCAGCTCGACTCCGCACAGAATTTCGATCTGTCCTGCGTATTTATCTCTCAGTCTTCGAATCTCCTTGTAGTAATCCTGAATCACCATGTGGATATCCGGATCCATGTGACCGGAGAATCCAAGATGCCGAAATCCAAGGCGAAGGGCCTGCTGCACCTGCTCTTCCGCTGTACTGGTTCCGTCACAAAAAGTGGTATGTGTGTGGTAATTTGCAAGAAGCGGCATGCTATCTCTCCTTCCGGACCTATCATCTAAAACGTTTTTTGATGATATCTATACTTCCGTCGTCATTAAAGTCAATCAGCATATAGCTCTGCGTTCTCCATTCGAGCCGCCCTTTGAGATTGCCCGGATTGAGGAACATGATGCCGTCAATTTCTCTCTCAAAATAACTGTGCGTATGGCCGAAAACTATCATGTCACATTTCTTCTGCTTCGCCTGCTGCCTGATCCGTGCGATTCGCGGCACTCCGTAGAGATGTCCGTGTGTCAGCAAAATCCGATGGCTTCCCTCCGAGATAACGAGCTCGTCCGGCAGCTCCCTGGACAGGTAATAATCGCAGTTGCCACGCACAATATAACAGGGCAGATCGCCGGCTGCCTTCAGAAGCTCCTTCGTCTTCATCTCGATATCACCTGCAACGAGAATCGCATCGACATCCTGTTCCGTTTTAAGTGCCTCAATAAAGTTTTCCAGAAAACCGTGTATGTCCGAACAGACAAGATATCTGCGCATAAAATTCTCTCCTTTTGTCACAAAACATGCTTCAGAGTCTCCAGAACGCTTCTCATATGATATTTGAGGAGGAACGAAGCGGTGTTGTAAGCAGGATACTGATATTTGATATTATCGAGAATCGGCATGATATACCGTTCTGTCTCGTCGATGTAATTAGCCATTTTCTCTCTGGTGAACGCTGTCGCCATGCCTGAGATATTGTTGCAGCGGTCCAGGCATTTTACTACTGAAGCGATCCTGTTGTTAACAATCTTCTCATAATACTTCTCCAGTGATTCTTCCTTCGTAAGCCCTTCCTGCTTTTCAAAAGAAAGAAGCAGAACGGCCTCCCTGGCCTCGTCGCTGACAGGCAGTTCTTCGGCCCTGACGCCGCAATCCTCTACAACATCGTGGAGCAGGCAGGCCGCAATAACCGAATCCTCCTGAATCCCGACAGCAAACGCATGGCAAGCCATAAGAAGAGGATGATTGATATACGGCACCCGGTCAGCTCCCTTTCTAAACTGTCCCTCATGACTTTTCTTCATAAAAGACAGGGCATATTGAGTCTGCAGAAGGTTCAACTCTCTGCTTTTCCGTTCAACGAACCGGTACATGCTGTCTTCCGAAAACATCCGGTCGTTCAGCTGCCACCTGTTGTGGATAGGATCGTCTTCCTCCAGCAGATACTCTACGCTGGTGTTGAGCGCATGTGCTATACCTGTGAGGCGGAGTGTTTCGGGAATTGCACTTCCGCTTTCCCATGATTTTACTGTCTCAATCGGTACATTCGTTCTCTTCGCAAATGTCTCCCGGCTCATTTTAATCTGAGTTCTGCGTTCCAATATACGCTCGCCTATGTTCACTTTTCTCCTCCGGCTTTTCTAAGATGTAACAGTGCATAGTTTTAAAATGTGAAGAACATTGATATAAACACAATGGCGTGCTCATACCGAACACGCCATAGAATCCCACTTGCTCACGCAAAGATATTATTTTGTATCGGGCCCCGGCATGACAATATCAAGGAACATCTTTTTGATCTGGTCAGCCTTATAATTGCGTTCCAGATATGCGTAGACCACCTTATCTATTACGGCAAATTCCTTACGCAGTCCCTCCTTGCGTACAAGGCGGACCAGACTTCTGCGAACGCCCTGTGTCATCGGCTCCTGGAAAAAGATCAGTGTGTGATGTCTGTTGCCGATCTCACGGAATGCCCTCGACAGAGCTTCGCCGGTGAATGTGCCGTAGAGACACACTACGCGGAATCCTTCCAGACAAGCCTCTCGTTTAAAATTGACTAACGGAGTCGGTTCGTCGCCGTCCAGCACACTGTCCTGTCCCTCAAGAACAACATTATAATTCTCATACTTGCCCCTGATCTTATCCTGCTCCTCAATTTCATGTACATGGAAGCCGATATCCGACAGGAGTTTTTTCACTCCTTCCGCTCCGAACGTTTCGCCGTCTTCTGTCCAGCTCGAGAGGTGCTGTGCTGCGAGCGGCTCTTCTTTGTCGGATGCTGTGCGATAGTACGAGACATAATTTCTGTCAAAATCCTCGAGATAGTCTTCAATGACGGGGATTTCTTCTGCGACTTCTTCGGCTTCGGTTGCTGTTTCGGCTTCCTCTCCGGTCTGTACTTCCTCATCGCGTACGGGAAAGTTGCTGTCTTCATCAGCTGCCTCTGCAGCTGCCTCCCCGGCCGGCTCTTCAGCAGAAGTCTCTGTATCCTCAGTTATTGCCTCTGTATCCTCAGTTATTGCCTCTGTATCCTGCTCCTCTTCCGACGCATTCCCGGAAGCTTCCTCCTCCGGTTCAGCCTCCTCAGCAACTTCTTCCACGGCTACTTCCTCAGAAGCATCATCTTCTTCAGCAATCTCCTCTGCGGAAGCATCGTCAGTCTCTTCCGCTGCGGCAATCTCTTCCGCCTGCTCATTCACATCATCAACGGCATCTTCTATGTCATCATTCTCTGCCTCATCGGCATCCTCATCACTGATAAAGGATGGTGCTGCGACGGTTTCCTCCGGATTTGCGTCATATTCGTCGAGGTCTTCTTCTTCGAATCCCTCCTCAGCAGTCTCGGGTTCATAAATATCCTGATTGATAATTGCACCCGCTATCAGCTCAGAAGCGAATGTTTCTTCCAGCTTTCTGACGTAACCGATCCTGGTGTACACATTCTTCTCAGCAAGAGCACTCAGGAAATCAATATACGGCTGATACTTGACCTGGCAATCTTCGAGGGTCAGAGTATTCGGATCAACGATTTCCGTCTGATCCTGAGCCTCTTTCAATGCATCCGCTTCCAACGGGTTATCCGTAACCAGATTCTTAAATCTCACAGCGTGCTGTATGATCTCCTCCTTGCAGAAGAGCTCATACTGTTTCTCCATTCTTTCGTCCGCTTCGGAAAATGTTTCAGGAAAATCTTCCGATCCGACGAGGGCTGTAAAGTCATTTCTGCACAGCTCCTGCGCTTCCTTCATATTGCGCAGCTGCAAAATTGTGCTCTCGTACAAATCTGTCGGCAGAAATTTTTTGTCTCGAATATAGTCCTCGATCCGAAGGCACAGTTCTGCAAGAACATCGTTGTCCTTCCTGAGTGTTCGAATCTGCTCATTAACACTTTGAAGTTTCTGCATCTTATTCATTCACTAAGCCTCCTTTTATCCTACATGCAATAGCTCATTTCTCAGCCAGTGCATCTATGTACCCAAGTACTCTGTTGCGCTTTGCCTTAGATAACGTGTGAAATTTCTCTATCAGGTAGTTCTCGTCCGAATCCGTATCTATCATAATATGCTCCGGATTCTTATCTGTCCTTGTATCTGCCTCTCCGAGCAATTCATAAGGCGACACCTCCAGGACATTGCAAATGAGCATTATTTTCTCGGCAGACGGATTCGTCTTCTTCCTTTTCCAGTCACTGATCGCACTCTGTGATATGTCTGTTCTGATTGAAAATTCCCGCTGTGTCATTCCGCGTTCTTTTAAAATTTCGAAAATGCGCTCACTGATTATCATTTTTTTCCCCTTCAAAAACAGTTATACTCCCCTTTAAACCTGTACATTTCCCCAAATGTGCAGATTACATTTCCCCTGTAATAGTATCTTTCTCCTCCGCCTGAATTATTACTTCCTGTTCTGATATATCCAGTTCAGCTGTATATGCGCTCGCAGTCTGCGCGCTGATTTGATTTGCATACCGCGCATCAGCCTGTTTCCGGCCAATCAGAAAACCGATAATCAGGAATATAAGAAAAACAATAATGCCGCCTCCCACAAGAAGAATTCTTCGATTTAACGCCGCTCTTCTCGCTTCCTGCTCCAAGCGGCGCTCCTCACGTCTCTTTCTTCTGTCGGCAGCCGCCCTCTCCTCGGGAGTCTTCTTTTTCTTTTTCCTCGGTCTCGATGATGTTCCTCCCGGATAAGCTACTCCGCTTCCTGACCGGGTCCTTCCGGCCGAATTTCCCGAAGCAGGTCTGCGTTTCCGCGGAGTCTTAGAGGCGCTTCCGGCAGCTGCACCTGTGCCGCTGCCCGAATAGGAGCCTCCCTGCGACGTCTGCTCAGCTCCCGACGGTGCATCCGCATACCTTGTGAACTGGTTACCGTTCTCATCATATCCCATATAATACTGACGGCCGTACTCGTCATAGCTTACATAGTATGGCTGCCCTCTGTCGTCATAGCCCGTATAATATGGAATTCCCCTTTCATCATATCCGGTATAATACGGACGCCCGTTTGCATCCAATCCCTGATATGGCTGGCTGTTATTCCCATTCTGATATGTATTCTGGTTACTCATTGGCATTCCCATTATCCTGCAAATCTGATTCCGTCAAAGAGTTTCTCTATCTTCGTTCCGTCTATCGTCTGAGGCCATCCCCCGGACGTAGTATCCACTTCGACGCGAATGATCTCATCGTCTTCCGTCTTCAGATCCACGATACTCTTTGCATCTGTTCTGAAGATCTTAAGCTTTGTATCCTCTTCAATGCTCACGCCTTCATCCTTGACTTTTCCGGTCTTCGGGTTTATGACATCCGCCACGAACGGCTTAAGTACCGTCAGCTCGATATCCCCATGGACATCATACAAGTCGTCCAGAGGCTCCGGCATTCCTTCACTTCCGGTTTTGTACTGTCTGATACCGCTGTATGTACTCAGAAGATTAATATCGGTCGCCAGATAAAACTTCTCCGGTGTACAGGGCAGAATTTTCATTGAAACGTCATCCTCGCTGTTATCCCACATAAAGCCGGTGTTGGAAACCATACCGATGAATACAGGAGTCTCCTCACAGATGTCATAAACAGCGATCTCCTCATAGTCATTATCGAGGCTGCAAAGCACATATATATAATACCCCTCATCAGCCGTGCGCACAAGATAAGGCATAAATCCGTTATAGATAAATCTTCCGACCGCTTTCTCTCCGTTCAACTCGACGGTGACCCTGTCACCTTTCTCATTACCGTAGAAATAAAGAGTGTCTGCTTTACCGTCATCGGACTTGTCAAATACACTCAGGAACTCCTCACTGAGCGGCATAATATAAGAATCGGGCACTTCCTTATAGGATTCGCTGAACAGATCCTTACTGCCGGTCCTTATGACCGGAACAGTGATAAGCTGTTCACCGCTCTCATCAGCAAAATAGCAGTTCAGGCCTTCTCTTGATATTGCCCATACGTAATCGTCTTCGGCAAGGTCCGTTGCCATCTTTTTAAAATCCGGAATCGGATCATCCGTGTAGATCGTCTCGTATGAATCAGTCAGCACCTTCGGAAGTTCTTTCAGATCGACGATATCCGTAAGAGCAATTGCCTCCCCTGTCTGAGAATCCAGATTGATCGTCTCAAACGACATATCACTCTTCGTTCCACGATTATCGTTCGTGATAAATAATGCGCTGAGCGCTGCGTTATCGCATCTTACAGGATAAGCTTTCCGGTTGATAAAATATCTTGATGAACTCTTCCCTGACGCTTTTTGCGATGCTGCGTCCAGATCATCAAAAGCAGCTTTCATGTTCTTTCTGACCAGGGATTCCTCTTGCTGAAGTGCTTTACCCAGTTCCGGGCAGAGTTCTTCTGCTTCCTCATCAAGTCTGAGCCATTCGTACCTAGCATATGCAGACTTGTTTCCCTTTCCGTACTGATAGAAACAGGTATTTTTCACCGTGAGCTGCTGCGGATCTTCCACAACGACCGGCGGCTTTCCGGTTATCTCTGTCTTTTCGGATTTACTGTCGGTATCCTTTGTATCTGCCTTGCTGTCCGTTGCCTCGGAACTGTCTGCCGGTGCGGAAGAATCATCGTTCGTCTTATTATCGGCAGCACTTGTAACTTTCGGCTCCTTTGCCGATTCCGTCGCATCGGAAGTATCTTTGGCGGGTTTTGTAGGAGCAGGCGTGACCGTACCGTTGCTTACAGAATCGGTTTTTCCGCTCGTGTCTTTTGTGTCCTTCTCAGCGGAAGATGCATCGACAGAATCCACTTTGCTGTCCTGGACAAAGAGAGGCGAGTTTGCATTTTCAAAAGAAATCTCGGGCATTTTGCAACCCGTGCATAAGAGCGCTGCAAGAACAGCGACCATGATTTTTTTCTTCATTTTTTCTCCTTCCCGGATGTTTTCATCTTCCTTTCGCTGATTTTTCTTTCCAGGAACCGCACGAGCTTAATGCCCAGGCAGGCTGCCATAGTTCCGATCAGCGCACCGACAATGACGTCCGTCGGGTAATGTACCGCTACATATAATCTGGAAAATCCCATAAGCACTGCCACAAAAAGCGATGCGGCTTTCAGCCTTTTATCTTTGACGGTCAGAAAGATCGCCATACACACGCCGAAAGCAGCTGTCGAATGTCCTGACGGAAAAGAATTCGGGTCTCTCGACATATCGATAAGATTGGTCAGACCCGGAACCGTCACGTACGGCCGAGGTCTCATAAAGAAGGGTTTTAATAAAAGATTTGTGACAAGAGCACCGATTGCCAGCCCAAAAGCTGACGCACATCCTGTTCTGCGCGTAGCCGGAATGGCAATAAGAAGCAGTGCCATAGCAATAAAGAGTAACCCATGGTCACCGAGCTGAGTATAAGAAACCATGAATTTGTTCAGCAGCGGTGTTCTCAGGCTCTGAATCCAGAGCAGTATCTGACCGTCTAATGCTCCCATTACACATTCTCCTAAACTAGTTTTCTTACTGTCTATGATATAATGGAGAGGGCATATTTTCAAATCTTTTTTCGGATAAAGGGGATGGTTCTTTGAAGCAGAAAACGCTTCATGTGAACCATCCCCTTTATTGAAAATGTCCGTATTTCTATTTCATGCATCCTTCAAAGGCAGAAACCACCTAAGAAATGCTCAGATATCATATTGCATCTATCTCATATAGGAAAGCAGCAAAGTCTCCGCCGAGCTTAAAGAAGTCGATCCGGTCGACAACGACGCCGATATTCATCAGCTCGTCGCCGTAAGCAAGGAATTCCCGCGTTTCGACTTTGCCCTCGGTCGGCTCCATCCCGTAAATATAGAAATCTCTCGGCTCCTCCACGATCTCGTACCTGACTCTGTATTTCGTATCGGGATCAAGTCCCTTCAGTTTAAAGCGCACCCAGGATGCATTGACTTTATTGAGCGTCTGTGCATAAAGCGCAAGCGCATTTTTTCTGTCCTGCGAGACGGTCATCCAGCCGGTCTCGTTGTGTTCGAACGGACTTGAGATGCGATAAAAATCTCCGTCGATCTGAATAAGTTCGCGATGCCTCTTCATGAAATCGATCTGCCGTCTTACCTCAGACAGCTCGAAGTCGCTGAGCTTCCCGAGTACCAGCTCATAACCGAATGTGCCGAAGTAAGCCACTGAGGCGCGTGTATGCAGCGGCGTCTTCCGCATCACCTGGTGGTTCGGCACTGCGGATACATGTGCTCCGATGCTGGATATCGGATAGACGACGGAAGTGCCGTACTGAATCTTCAGGCGCTCGTTGGCGTCTGAATCATCACTGCACCATGTCTGAGGCGCATAGTAGAGCATACCCGGATCGAATCTGGCTCCGCCGCTCGCACAGGATTCGAACAGGATTTCAGGGAACTCGGAGGTAAGCCTCTCGTAGAGACAGTAAACGCCGAGAATATAGCGGTGCATCATTTCCCCCTGCCTGTCTGCGGGAAGTGCAGCACTGAACGGCTCCGTCATGTAACGGTTCATATCCCATTTGATATACGAAATCTTTGATTTTTTGAGAAGCTCAGACATCATTCCGTAGATATGATCGACTACTTCCTTTCTCGAATAGTCGAGCACGTACTGATGCCTCGTCTGGCAGCGTTTACGCCCCGGTGCCTGTATGAGCCAATCCGGATGCGCTCTGTACAGGTCGCTGTCCTCATTAATCATCTCAAGTTCGACCCAGAGACCGAATTTCAGACCGATTTCCTCGACTTTGCGTGAGAGACCGTCGATACCGGAAGGAATTTTGTCAAGATTGCAGAACCAGTCGCCGAGTCCTCTCCTGTCGTCGTTCCGTTTTCCGAACCATCCGTCGTCAAGAACGAAGAGTTCCACTCCGACTTCCTTCGCTTCCCTCGCCATCTTCAGGATGATTTCCTCATTGAAATCGAAATATGTTCCTTCCCAGTTGTTCAGAAGGATCGGACACGCTTTGTCTCTCCATATTCCTCTGATCAGACGGCTGCGGTAAAGCCTGTGATAGGTCCTGCTCATGCCGCCGAGTCCGCTGTCCGAATAGACCATAACGACTTCCGGCGTGGTAAAGCTCTGTCCCTTCTCAATCTTCCAGGCAAAGTTCTCCGGGTTAATACCGATCGACAGACGGGTCATGTCAAATGTCGACACCTCAACGTTTGCCAGAAAATTCCCGCTGTATACCAGACTGAATCCGTAAACTTCACCGAAATCTTCCGTTGCGTCAGGACGGAGAAGAGCTACAAACGGATTCTGCTCCGCTCCGGCGGTCGTGCCTGCAAGGCCCTGGATTCCCTGAAGACCCATCTCAAGCCGTCTTCTTTTCGGATAGCGTTCACGGCCCCACGCACCGGAAAGCTGCAGGAAATCATAGTTCATATCAAGGAAGTCAACGCCCGCACTCATTGCCCGTTCAAGGACGATGCTGTCATCCCCGGCATGAACAAATTGTGCATGGCGGGTAATGACCGGATAATCTCTGTAGAGAGTATAGTGCAGATACAGATCGGTATTCATCAGGCTGTCGTGCAGTCTGACCGTAAGCGTCTGGGCTTCCTCGTCAGATTCGACATAGGTTGCCGGCAGACCTTCAAGAAGGGGTTTTCCGTCGCTTATCTCGTGAGAGACGTATTTGAAATCAACGATCCGGCTGCCGTTCTCCTGCCTGATCGTGCAGACAGGGGATTTGAAATCTCCGGTCCCATATACCGGGTATTCCTGCCTTGTGTAATGCATGGACAGATCGGACGGATCCGGCATGCAGACGGCTGCCTGGGAGCGCCAGCCCTCTTCGTGAAATCGGTCAAAGTCCTCGCTGTCATGGACGGCTTTTCCGTAATACAGGTTCTCGAGCTGGTCGTTCTCCATAATGCGAATAATGTAACTGACATAGGAATTCGTCAGATGAAATACTTTGCTCTTCTCATGAAATATCACAGACATCATTCTGTCTCCTTTCCAAGTTATTCAATACAAGGCAGTTTTGAAACTCTTCTCTCTCGGTAATTTGCTCCACCAGGTTCAGACGACCATGCCTGCATAGTCATCTGAACCGCCAATCAAAGTTTGAAAGTTTACTTTCAAACCTGTATGAACACTCAATACTCTGATATATCCTCATCCACCGGAGGAAGAAATCGGCTGAAGTCTTTAAGCAGCAGGAACGAAATGATTCTCGCTATCAGAGAAAATCCGCAGACGACCCACAGGAAACCGTACAGGGGGAGTCTCTGCACATCCATATAAGAGAGAAAAAGAGGAAATACATACAGTGCCGCGATAAGGATCGCCCTTGCCGGGTTCTTTGCGGCAAAGTAAAATGCATTGCGGAAAAGCCCGCGCAGGTCATCCGCAAAAGCGGCCATGACCGGAAGCAGCATACAGACGATCACAAGTACAAGACCTGATATAAAATATACCATATAGCGCATGTACGCCATAATCCCTTCCTGTCCGGTCAGAAAACGAATGTCTGCCAGAGCGACCAGAAGCACGAGCAGGAATACGATCCAGATAATGATTGCCTGCCTGAAGTTATTCCTGAAACCGTGCCAGAACTCCGCGATAGGATTCAGGTCCGAATGACCTCTCATGGATTTTAGATGAACATGGTACAAGGCTACAAGCCCCGGTCCTATGGTGATGACAGGCAGGCTGAAGATCATGAACATCAGATTGGAACCGATGACGATCCAGATCTTAGCCATCAGCTGTCCGAATGCGCTGTCGTTACTCAGAAATGCTGTTATTCGCTTCTTCATATTATTCCTCTCACAGCTATCTTCTTACTCGCTGCATGCAGGGACACTTCTGACCCTCCACGCAAAACTTATTCGGAATCCCCCCGGCCTGATGTTGCTTGCAGCAGTTTCGCGTCCTGTTCTAAAGCATGTACAGGTATACCCGGCAGTCTCAGATGTCTTCATATATGTATTTCAGGAACTTCAGAACTTCCTCTGCATGTTTTGTATATGCCCCCAAGCCCAGCACACAATCCCCTGTATAGATCCCGTACTTTCCGACGATACTGCTGTCCGAAATATCAATACCTACGGGAACCTCGTCCTCGGAATATTCCTCATCAATCGGCGTGCAGTATACGAAACGGTCGGAATAGGAGGCAAACAGCTCTCTCATCTCCTCCGACGACAAATCTTTCAATCTCCCGCTCGCCCCGACCGCTGCGATATTATCCTTCGTCCCTATGACCGCATCGAGGTCTCCGGCCTCGATCATCGCAACGAATGCCTGAAAATAGCTGTTGTTCGTCCCCTGTACCGTAGTGGCGTCAAAGTAGCTGTTTGCGTTAAAGACTACATTTTTTTCTTTCAGGTCGTATCCGGTATATTCGATAAAATCATCTCTCAGCGCGTTCACGCCCTCGTCTGACGTGAGAACATTTGTGAACGTCACATAAATCCAGTTCTCTTTTATACCGAAGAGGAAATGTGTGAGAAAATAGATGATGAAGAAGACCGCCAAAACTGCTCCGAAAACATGGAGCCAGTAATATGCAAATATATAGCCGAGACGCTCTTTCCGTGACATCCCGCGCGTATTGCTCTTTATATCATTCATCGTGTTCCTTATATCTACTCTCTTCAATGTCCCCTCCAGATAAGAAAAATGAGCAAGATTCAGAAGTTTCCCCCCGCCTCTTGCTCATTTTGTCAAAATTCCGATATAAAGTGTTTCCTTTAGGCATTCGTCTCACGACTCTAATGCCACGAGAATTCTGCGTCAGAGAATAATCTCTGATGCTTGTTCAAAGATTAAAGCTTTCCGCCCGATGTCGCAATACCTTCCACGAACTGCTTCTGGAAGATAACATAGATGACGATCATAGGAAGAACTGCCAGTGTAGCAGCCGCCATCATAGCGGGATAATCGCTTCCGTACTGACCCTGCATCTTGGCAAGACCTGCTGACAGTGTTGTCGTGCTTGCATTCGTGCAGACGATCATCGGCCACATAAGATCCTTGAACGCGAAAACTGCGGTGAAGATACCGAGAGATACCATGGAACTCTTGGTCAGCGGCATCATGATCATCAGGAAACGCTGCCCGATATTGCATCCGTCAATCATAGCAGCCTCTTCAAGGTCTTTCGGAAGGCCTTCAAATCCGGTCTTCAGAAGATATGTACCGAATGCAGTGACAAGACCCGGGAACACCAGACCGAACTGTGTATTCAGCATGCCCATCTTGGAAACCATAAGGTACTGCGGAATAATGAAGATCTGAGCCGGAATCATCATCTGAACAAGAACCAGGGAGAAAAGGAAGTTCTTTCCCGGGAATTTCAGACGACCGAATGCATAACCTGCCATCGTAGCCGTAAGGACCGCGCACACAACGCGCCAGAAAATCATAAGCAATGTGTTCTTATAAAGAATCAGGAAATTGTAGCTCTTCCATACAGTTCCGAAGTTCTCCCAGTGCCAGCCGTTATGCGGCAGAATATAGAACGGAGAGACGGATATTGCTTCCTGATTTGTCTTTAAAGCAGTCAGGATCATCCATGCGAACGGCACGATCATGATGAAGGACATGACGATCAGAATCACGTGAATGAGAATTGTTGTTCTTCTCTGTTTTGCTGCGTAACCTTCCACTTATATGTCCTCCTTCCTTAATTGTGATATACAATATGCTTCTCTGCCTTCTGCAGAATGAACGTGATGATCATAATGAATGCAACGAGCACCATGACGAGCGTCGCACCGTAACCTTTATCACCGTTCGTGAATGCATACTGGTAGAACAGATAAACAATGGACTGTACTTTCGGCAGAGCAACATTTGTTTTATCCATTACCATGAACATAAGGTCGAAAATCGTCAGAGCACCGATAATTCTGGTCTGGACAATAAAGAAAGTTGTCGGCGAAAGCAGCGGAAGTGTGATGTTAAAGAAAGCACGGACACCGGTCGCACCGTCGATTGACGCCGCCTCGTAGTAGTCGCCGGGAATTTCCTGCAGACCGCCGATGAAAAGGACCATATTATATCCGATGATGGACCAAACGCCGATAATACCGATCGAGATCCATGCAATCTTCGGATTGGAGATCCATTCGATTCTGGTGTGGAAAACATTATTCAGAAGACCGAACTGTGTATTGTAAAGCCACTTCCATACCATAGCGACAGCCGCTGGTGCGCAGACCATCGGAAGGAAGAAAATTGTACGGTAGATTGAACGGCCGGCAATTTTCTTATTCAGAAGAACTGCGAGAAGAAGGGCAATTACAATGCCGAAAGGAACTTCTATGATTGCGTACTTAACGGTGTTCCATAAGGACTGCCAGGTCTCCGCTCTTGTGAGAACCATCTTATAATTGAGCAATCCTACGAGTTTGTTTCCTTTTCCGAAATCACCTGTCTTACAGAAAGACTGGTAAATCGTATTAAAAAACGGGTAGAAATTGAGAACGATCAGACCGAGCATTGTTGGAAAGACGAACAGATATGCCCATCTAGCCTCTCTTTTCTCGGCCACTGTCATCTTTTGTTTCATAAATCCCCCTTTCCGAATGATGATAATAGCCGGGCTGCAGGGAACTCCTGCGAGCCCGGCTTAGATGCTTCAATATTTTCATTCTCTGACTCTGCAGAGATACGAACTATTTGGCTTACAGAATCTTTACAGGATTCTGTTTACCTGCCTGTAAGACGTCTCCTTATTCGGCTGCGATTGCGTCCTCAATGATCTTCTGTGCATTGTCGCAAGCTTTGGCCATTACTGCTGGATCAGACGGATTGAGCCATGCATCGAGGAAACCACCGTTCTGCTGAAGCGCATCTTCCCATACTGTCGTGTTTCTTGTGTACGGACGGAAGAACAGTTCGCCTTCTTCCTCAGCGCGTGTGAAAGCGGAAACATCCATGCCTTCAAATGCATTTGCGAAATCTTCGGAGATGCCCTTCATACCGCCCATTGTGACGCCGAGAGCTGCCTGCTCTTTCTGAGCCTTCTCGGAGCAGAAGTAGGAAATCAGACTGTAAGCTGCATCCGGATTAGCTGTGTTGGCTGCTGCTGCCCATCCGAGTCCGTTGTATGCGGAGTAGCGCTCGCCCTTATCGCACTGGCCGTTGCCGTTGACATCAGCGTACGGAAGCATTGCCCATGCATAATCATCATGGTGCTCGGCTTTGTAGAAGGTATTGATCATCCAGGAGCCCTGTGTGATCATTGCAGCAAGACCGGAATTGAACAGAGAATCTGTGCCTGTCTCTGCAACGACTGTCTGCGGTGCAGCGACTTCAAGGATCTGGCGTAACATTTCCATACCTGCTTTTGCTTCGTCGGAACCGATTGTTGTTCCCTTGTGATCTTCTGTGATGACCTGTCCGCCGTAATCATAGATGATGTTGTACCAGCCGTCCTGGTTGTTGGATGTGTTGATTGCATAGCCGTATATGCCGTCAGCCTTGCCTGCTTCAGAAATCTTGGTAGCAGCATCACGGACATCTTCCCATGTCCAGTCGTCTGTCGGATATTCTACGCTATACTTGTCAAAAATTGCTTTGTTGTAGAGAAGTGCGATCGTGTCATGATCTTTCGGAAGTGCATACTGTGAGCCGTTGTCATCGCGATTGTAGAGTTCAACAACGCCTTCGTAATAGTTTGCAAGGTCGATTGCATCGTCCTTTGCAATGTAGTCGTCGAGATTCAGAAGAAGGTCATTTTCCATATACATCTGTGCTGTATTGGAATGCATCCAGAATACGTCAGGCATCTGTCCGCCGGAAGCGCCTGCCTCGAGAAGTGTCCAGTAGTTATCCCAGTCAACGACATTAATTTTGACCTTGACGCCGGATTCTTCCGTCCACTCGTCTGCGATCTGCTGCAGGCCTGCGAGCTGATTGTTATCCCAGATGTTGACCTGAAGTTCACCTGATCCGGATGAACCGGAGCCTGATGCAGCCGTACCGGATGAAGATGATGATGAGCCGCCGCATGCTGCCAGCGAGAGCACCATTGCAGTGGTAAGTGTAGCCGCTAAAAGCTTTCTTTTCATAGTTACCTCCCTATCGTGTTGTTATTTGTGCAACTATACTAATTTTATTTGCTAATAGCGACTAATCGTTAGATAAATTTGTTATGAAAACCTGTCAAAATGTCCTTATTATCGCTTTGCATTACTCTTCAAGTGATTTCAGTGACCTTTCGACCGTGCTCTGTCTGTATTTTGAAGGAGATATACCATGCATCTTTTTGAAAGCCTTGGTAAAGACCACCGGGTCACCGTATCCGTTAGATGTCGCAATGACTTCTATGGAGTAGTTCGTTGTATTCAGCTGCTCTGCGGCCCTTGTAAGTCTGAGGTTGCTCAGGTACTCCTGAGGGGACATGTTCGTCTCCGACTTAAAAAGCGAGTACAGATATCCTCTGTTGATATTCACATAATCCGCGACATCCTTCACATGAATCGGTCTGGCATAGTTGTTCTGGATGAACTCGATCGCTTTTCTGACATACTCATTTCCTTTGACAGTTCCGGGTATTCCGGCGGCCGCACCTTTCATCATGGATGAAAAAAGCCTGTAGAGCAGAGCTTCAATCATTAATTCATCGGCATCATTTGCACGATTGTACTTAAGCATGTCAAATATGATGTCTCGCATCTCCTCCCCGTTATCACACCTGAAGATCAGATGAGTCTGACCGAGCCCCATCTTGGAGAGTATGTCTTTCGCCAGCGCTCCGTCGAATCCGATCCAGAAGTAAGTCCACGGCTCTTTGGCATCGGCCTGATAAAATGTCTGCTTACCTGGTTCTATAATGAACCCTTCTCCCGCTCCCAACTGATATGTCGTGTTATCTATTGTGAAGATTCCTTTGCCGTCCATGATAAAATGAATGAGATAGTTCGGACGAACCGCAGGTCCGAAACTGTGAAGCGGTGCGCATACTTGATAACCGCAATAGCAGAAATACAGGTCCGAAAACTTTCGTTCAACGGGTTTACACAAAAACAGATTCTCGTTCGCCATCTTGTGCTCCTTCATCAGCTGCGATTTATATCTCTGATATACATAGAGTTTATCTTTTATAGCGTTTGCAGAGCAGTCTTTTTAGTAATAAAAAATTGTCAGAATGTCATTATTTAATTCTACTTTTTCGATAAAGCCGATGATTTCGTATATTTATTGTCGTTATGTCATACATACCGATACTTCATGCGGATGAATAACGGTCAGTATAACATTAATACCTGTTGTCTACATGAATGTCAAGTATATACCGGACGCGTTGATGAGCATATGACCTGTGTTTATATATAACGAGGATTGTTCATATATCTATAGATTTGCTCTGAGACCCGACAAAACTTCAGAATAGTATTCGGGAATCCTCGCTTATTCAATTGCCGAGCAATTCAGAAAATAATACTTTCACAATCCAGCCACATGTGTTATAATACCCCTTGTGAAAACGCGGGGGCATAGCTCA
Organism: Lachnospiraceae bacterium; assembly: GCA_017433725.1. Taxonomy (GTDB): domain Bacteria; phylum Bacillota; class Clostridia; order Lachnospirales; family Lachnospiraceae; genus Chordicoccus. The sequence continues at coordinate 17,942 of JAFRGQ010000065.1, read as the reverse complement.
GTTGGGAGAGCGCCTGAATGGCATTCAGGAGGTCATGGGTTCAAGTCCCACTGTCTCCAGGATAAAAAAGTGACGGATAAAGACATTGATTTGTCTTATCCGTCACTTTTGTATCTTTATATATGACACACAGTTCTGTCAATCACAGCCAAAAGGAGACTTCTGTTATGAGAACAAAACTTAAAATCACCGAAGGCATATTCCCGATGCCGGTACTTATGATCGCTACATATAACGAAGACGGCAGTGTCAATGTTATGAATGCAGCCTGGGGCACTATGCAGGAAAGAAATACCGTCGCCCTTAATCTGACTGAAAGCCATAAAACCGTGAAAAATATTAAAGCCAGAAAGGCATTTACAGTAAGCATAGCTGATGCAGCTCACGTCGTGGAAGCCGACTATTTCGGCGTAGAATCAGGAAATAAAGCGGCCGATAAATTCGCACGCAGCGGCCTTACCGCCAGCAAAGCAGAGACTGTTGACGCCCCGGTCATTAATGAATTTCCCCTCTGCCTGGAGTGTGAGTTCATCGAATATCAGGATAACGAATACGGATGCGGCGTTATCGGAAAGGTTGTAAACGTAACAGCTGACGAAAGCATCATGGTGGACGGGAAGCCTGACATGTCCCTGGTTAATGCCATCGCGTTCGACCCTTACACGCACGGTTACTATAAGGTATCCGAACGAGTTGGAGACGCTTTTAAGGATGGTTTGAAATTAAAATAAGTTTCGTACAAAAAGAGACCCCTCTTGAAAAATAACCGGGGTCTCTTTTTTATTTTTCACATTTAATGGCCTTTTACCAAAGACCTCAGCTCCTACAGACTCACTGCTTTAGAACCTGTCCAGATAAAACTCGAGCTCGCACAATATCGCATCCACTCTTTCCCGTGTCTCCGGAAGGGTAAATTCCGCATGATCGAATTGCCTTCTGTAGTAGCCCTCATCCAACGCGATCTTCATGCTCTGCGGAAAGTTCATATCATAGAAAAATGCGAGGAATCCGACCCAGATATCGAGTCCGGTACGACGAATATCTTTCGGAACGCATTCGTGAGCCATAAAATGTTCGAAGACCTCATCCGTCACAGTCTCCTGCTCCACCATCTCGATCGTCTCCCCCATCGTATCGACCATCTCTTCCTCTGCAAATACTCTGAAAATGTCGACCTTATCGGCATCACGTATAAGCTTCGCAAGTAGCATCGTATCCTCATCAAGACCCTCATCTATCACGAGCTTATTATGGTTCTCGATCGCAGTGAGAATCATCTCCTGCTGTTTTCCCGGCAAGTGTTCGAGAAAGCCGTTTTCCCGAAGGACTTCACAGCTCAAAACTGCATGGTTCACGCTTCTTCTGTCATTATATGTGCCATACCTGGTCACCTGCTCGAAGCGGCCGATATCGTGAAAGACGGCACATAGCGCTGCCAGATAGCAAATCTCATCGGGAAGGTCGAGACCTGCTGTTATCCGGTCCATCACCTCCGCGACGCGCAGCGTGTGCACAACTTTAAGTTCGATCATGCCGTTTGTGCGGTCATAATGCTCCGCGTAATCCAGGAATGCTTTCAGTTCTTTCTCGTAATTCATATTATTCCTCATGTTTCCGATGTTAAGTCTTGTATATAAGGAAGAAAATCCTTCGGCATTTCAGCCCGCAACACAATATCTTTCCCCGTGAAAGGTTGACGAAAGGTGATTTCTCCGGCGTGCAGCGCCGCGCGGGTAAGACATACGGCGTCATTCCTCTCATCTGAAAATGACTTCGAGGGCTTGCACTTCGGATTGTAGATCGGGTCACCGAGAAGCGGATGTCCGATGTGATTCATATGCACGCGGATCTGATGCGTCCTCCCTGTCGCGATGTGCACTCGCAGGTAAGCGTAGTCCTCATACTGCCTGATGACTTCATAATCCGTAAGGGCGTAGTCTCCGCCCTCTCTCGCAACCCTTTTCTGTGCGCCGTCAAACTCCCGCTCAATGGGGACTTCAACCTTGCCGCTTCTGTGTTCAAATACACCGCTTGCCAGTGCATAGTAGGTCTTTGTGTGAATCCCCTTTTCAGCCTGCTCGGTCATGTGAGCCGCCATGGTCCTGCTTTTGGCAAATAGAATAAGCCCTGACGTATCCTTATCAAGCCTGCCGACTGTTCGGATCTCGTGAGGCTCATGCTTCATTTGAAAATAGTATGCGAGATAATTGGCAAGCGAATCACTGTAGTGCCCATGGGAGGGATGCGCGACCACGCCGGCGGGCTTATTTAAGCAAATAATATCCTCATCCTCATAAACAACCTCGATCGGGTGATTCTCAGGAACGATGTTCTGCGGCGCAAAGTCCGTTAATATGACTTGCAGGACATCTCCCTTGTGAAGCCGCCTGTTGACATATGCGACTTCTCCGTTCACGGTGATTCCGTTCGGGGTGTCATACTTGGCCCGGGCGACGTCGTGGTGGACCATCTTCCACTTGTACAGGATGATGTCTCGAGCGGGCCGCCCCTCGTCTTTCTCTGTCGCGGTATAGGTGAAGATGCGGCGGCTGACCTCCGTGTCGGTATATGTATTCTTGTATTCTGTCGTTATCCGCATAGTTTTTCCATACACTCATAAAGAAGCAACTATGCACAAAGAACTATCCATACATAGCCCCCATACACAGTTGCTCTCACCACTCAATTACTCTCTCTGCTCAGCTGCTCTCTCCACTCAATTACTCTCACTACTCAGCTGCTCTCCACTCGATTAATCAAACTTCCCACCTGCTGTCTTCTTCAGTCGAAATCATATAATACTGCTAATCGGCGTGGCGTCGTCGAGCGGCCGGTACTTGAAATTTTCAAGCCACAGGCGCCGAAAATTTCTTAGTACCGCTGCCAGCGAGACCGAGCGAAAGCGTCCCGCCGATGCAGTATTATCATGATGAGACTGGCAGATATCCCCTGTGGGAAGTTTCGGTTAATCACCTATCAATTACACTCCCAACCTCTGCTTAAAATTACCCATAACCTGATCCGCCTTAATCGTCCATATAAACGCATTCTTATCAACAGCCCGAATAACCTGCCTGAAATGCGCAAGCTCATAACGGTTCATAACAATCATATGAACCTGGAACGGCTTCCGGCTATGTCCGCCCATAGCATCCCATGTCGTGACGCCTCTGTGCATCTCAACACTGATCTCATTGCTGAGGATCGGCACTCTGGAAACGACAAATACCGCCACCTTCGTTGTCTGGAAATGCGTTCTGTCAATGACTACGGATGTGATGAAAGCATACACTGCGGAGTAGGCAGCAATCTCAAAAGTCCTTGTGATCGCAGCATACGTGAAAATGCACGCATTGATCGTCATGGACAGCGTACCGACGGAAAGATCGGGTTTTTTCTTGACTGCGAGAAGACCGACGATGTCCGTACCGCCTGTCGATGCTCCGTTTCGCAGAAGAATTCCGATTCCGAAACCGTTCAGAGCGCCGCCGAACACACAGTTCAGAGCATGGTCTGATATGAGCTGGGTCTCAGGGCTTTTCAGTACAGTCATGAGGAAAGACTGGAGTGTGATGACTGCAATCGTGCGTACCATGAACATCTTGCCGAGAGACTTGTAACCGGCGATCATCAGAGGAACGTTGAGACACCATACAAAGATACCGGTCGGGTCTGATGGAAAATGTATGCCGACAGAGTCCTGCAGGATATTACGTATGATCTGAGCAATACCGGTAAAACCCCCGTTGTATAGACCCGCAGGGGAAAGGAAGAACTTGTACGCGCACGAGCAACAAGTTGCTGCGAAAATGATCTGAATGTAACGAAAAATTTTTTCCTGCTGTTCTTCCATCTTAAACTCCTTGAATCTTCATGAAAATGTATTCTACTTCGGGGTTTTATGCTATACTACCATGTTGTGTGTCAAAGCATGCGCGCTTAAGTGTCCTGATCAAGTGCCTATGTGTCCTGGTTAGCGCACCCAAGCGTCATGGTTTACACGCTTAAATAAGATTTTAACATCAAAAACTCTTTCTTTAAAGGAGGTTTCATATGAATTTTGTATTTATCTCACCTCACTTTCCGCACACTTACTGGAACTTCTGCGACCGTCTCAAAAAGAACGGCGTGAATGTCCTCGGAATCGGTGATGCTTCCTACGACTCACTTGAAGACTGCTTAAAGAACTCCCTGACAGAATATTATAAAGTCGATTCCCTTGAGAACTATGCTGAGGTATTCCGTGCAGTGGCATTTTTCTCTTTTAAATACGGTAAAATCGACTGGCTCGAGTCCAACAACGAATACTGGCTGGAGCAGGATGCACGCCTGCGCTCCGATTTCAACATCACGACCGGCATCAAATACGACCGGATCCAGGACTTTAAGCATAAGTCCAACATGAAGAAATTCTATGCTGAGGCCGGCGTACCGACCGCCCGCTGCCACTTTGCCACTGATCTCGACGATGCCAAAAAGTTCATCAAGGAAGTCGGCTATCCGATCATCATCAAACCGGATGTCGGTGTCGGTGCGTCCGATACACATAAGATTACAAATGACGACGAACTCTCAGCCTTCTTCTCACAGCCGAGAGACGTGCAGTATCTCATGGAAGAGTTCATCGACGGAGAACTGTACTCATATGATGCGATCACAAGTTCCACATTTGAACCGCTCTTCGAATCCATGACAAGCTGGCCGCCGTCAATCGCAGATATCGTCAACGACGAGCTTGAGCTGGTCTACTATGTAGCAGGGGACGTCTATGAAGGTCTGAAAAAAGCAGGCCGCGCAACTGTTCGTGCTTTCCACGCGGACAGAAGATTTGTCCACCTGGAGTTCTTCCGTCTGAAAGCAGACAAAAAAGGTATCGGAAAGAAGGGTGACTTCGTGGGACTCGAAGTCAATATGAGACCTGCCGGCGGCTACACACCGGATATGATGAACTTTGCTCACAGCCTTGATGTTTATCAGATCTGGGCGGACATGGTCACCACGGACAAGCGTATCTTCCCGAAATCCGAGAAAGAGTACTACTGCGTATATGTCAGCAGACGCGATAAGAACCATTACGCTCACACGCATGAGGAGATACTGAATCTCTACGGAAGCCGCATGGTGATGTGCGAGCGCATTCCGGAAATTCTCTCCGGTGCCATGGGCAATCAGATGTATACCGCAAAAATGGACGATGAGGAAGCGGCGAAGGAGTTCATTGCATACGTTCTCTGCAAATAAGAGACAAGCGTAGGACGTGCTTCAAGTATCATTCCTCCCACTCGAGCAAGCTCACAGTTTCATAATGATACTTTTGGCACAGTTATCATCAAATATCAGAAAGGAACAAACAACCTTGCAGGTAAATTATTATAAAGAATACAGCTACAGACTCGGCCGTGATATGGAGTTCAAGACCTACGGAACCACAGGAAAGATCCTGATCGCCTTTCCTCCGCAGGACGGCCATTTCTACGATTTTGAAAATTTTCAAATGACTGACCTCTGCGCTCCGTGGGTGGATGCGGGCAAAATCATGCTCGTCTGCCCGGATGCAATTGACGAGGAGAGCTGGTCCGATAAGTACGGGGACGAGCACTATCGTCTCGAGCAGCAGGAACGCTGGTTCGCATACATCAACGAAGAGTTCCTGCCCTCCGTTCGCGCCAAGAACGGCAGCCCGGAGGCATATGAAAGAGCCATGACGACAGGATGCAGCATGGGTGCTGTCCACGCAGCGAACTTCTTCTTCAGAAGACCTGACCTCTATGACACGGTCATCGCGCTGAGCGGCTGCTACAATGCCCAGATGTTCTTCCCGGGATGCAATGATCCGCTCGCTTACGATAACTCACCGGCCATCTTCCTTCGCAACATGCCGCTCGATCATCCGTATATGGAGCTTTACAGGAACTCCAGAATCATCATCTGCATCGGTCAGGGACGCTGGGAGGATGAGCTCCGCGAGAGCACCAGGGAGCTCGACGCCGTCATGCGTGAGAAAGGTATTCCCGCATGGGTCGATTACTGGGGATTCGACTGTGACCATGACTGGCCTTGGTGGAGAAAGCAGCTTCCGTATTTCCTGGAGCACGTGCTGGGATCTCCCTATTGATTCATGAATCCAACGACGCTTGCAGTATATACTCGGATATGTTACATGCAACGCTATATGATGCTTGAAACTACATTGATCGAGTCCAAGACGGTCAAAACGCATACTCGGATATGTTCCGTGCAGAGCCGGAATACAGGTAACTATTATGCGGCTTGATAAATACCTCTCCGACATGAACGTCGGAACAAGAACAGAAATAAAAAAAGCGGTCCGCCAGGGACAGGTATCTGTCGATGGCGTGACCGTTAAAAACCCGGGCTTGTCTGTCAATGAGACAAGCTCTGTTTTCTATCAGGGAAAAGAAATCGTATATGAAGTCTTTTCCTATTATATGCTCAATAAGCCCGCCGGGGTGATTACGGCAACAGAGGACCGATATCAGAGAACTGTACTCGACCTTTTGCCCGCGGAACGCAGAAAAGATCTCTCACCTGTCGGCAGACTTGACAAAGATACCGAAGGTCTCCTGCTCATCACCAATGACGGAGATCTGAATCACAGGCTCCTCTCACCGAAGCACCACGTTGACAAACGGTATTATGCCGAAATCGAGGGGAACGTAAATGAGAGTGATGTGCGCGCATTTGCGGATGGACTACGTCTTGACGACGGACTTCTGTGCCTTCCCGCCTGTCTCGAGATTCTGAAGAGCGGTGACATTTCCGAAATTGAAGTCGAGATTCAGGAAGGAAAATTCCACCAGATCAAACGGATGTTTGAAGCGGTCGGAAAGCGGGTGCTTTATCTCAAAAGGCTCTCCATGGGACCGCTTGTGCTCGACCCTTCTCTTGCTCCGGGAGAGTGGCGTAAGTTGACTCCTGAGGAGCTTGCTTCACTTCAAGCTGAGTAACCGACAATCGCACATAAAGCTGATTTAAAAAATGTGGCTGCCGCATACGGTCCTTACAGCACTTTATAGTAATGTCAGACTTCATGCGGCAGCCATATGACGTAATCTACGATTTCAATATGCAAGTCTATTTATCGTGTTTTCAGAGATGTACTTGATTCTCCGGTGCAAAATATACTCGATTCAGAAGCGCAATACTATTTTTTCATGAACTCTCTCATCTCATCAAGACGCTCGAACATGACCTTCCGGCCGATCTCATAAACGCGCACGATCTCCATCGGATCATGACACACCTGCTTAATTCCGAGGGGTTCAGGGGGACAGATTACAAAGCATTTTCCCGCGGCTTCGCGCTCTTTTACATACTCCGTCTCCTCGTTGTAATGGATATGCCTTGTCTCCACTCTGCGTACAAAATCCGGATACTCCTTGTAAGCTATGCGGATGGCCGGCAGCGCTTTATTAGGTTTCTTCACAAAATTTCGCGGCTGTGTCAAGACTACGACATTTTTGTCATACCCTTTCCTCTCCATGAATTTGAGCGGAATGGAATCCGCAACGCCCCCGTCGACAAGCTTCCATTTTCCGATTTCTATAGTCCTTGCTGCAAGCGGCATGGACGCGGAAGCCTGAATCCACTTGAGATCACTGTTCAGGCCGTCATAAAGCTTGTGGTAAACCGGTTTTCCCGTCTCAAGGTCTGTGGCCACAACGTAAAATTCCATCGGATTCTTTATAAACGCTTCCGTATCAAAAGGATCGAGTACAGTAGGAATCTGTCTGTAACAGAAGTCTGAACCGTAGAGATCTCCGGTCTCTCTCAGTGAACGCATGGAGGCATATCTCCAGTCCTGACAATACCTGAGATTATATCGAACGGTTCGACCATGTTGCCGGGACTTGATATTACACCCGAAGCAAGCTCCGGCTGAGACTCCTATTGCCCCATCGAAGTTCGTAAGTCCTTTTTCAAGTAACACGTCGATGACTCCCGCGGTAAAAAGACCGCGCATTGCCCCGCCTTCCATTACAATTCCTGTTCTCATACGATAGCTCCTCAAAACACTCAGATGATTAAGACGACAAAAAACATTGTATCACATATTTTAATATTTGATAGTCTTTTTTGTTGCAAGAACGCCTCAGAGTTCTTGCCGCGACGTGCGCAGCGCGTAAGCGCGTTTCCATCATCATTTTACTGCTTATACAGCCTTTACTTTCTCAAGAAAAGCGATATATCCCTTCAGGGCTTCATATATATCCGCCTTGGATGTAGCTTCCCACGGTGCATGCATGTTGAGGACGGCCACGCCGCTGTCAATCACGTTCATTCCGTACAGTGCAAGTATGTAGGCGATCGTTCCGCCGCCACCGAGATCGACGCGGCCAATCTCAGCTGTCTGATATACGACGCCCGCCTCGTCAAGCGCTCTCCGGATTTCGGCGACATACTCTGCATTTGCGTCATTGGAACCTGACTTTCCTCTTGAACCCGTAAATTTGTTGAAGACCAGACCGCAGCCGAGATAAGCCGCATTTTTCTTCTCAAATGCCGACGAATAATTCGGATCAAAGCCCGCAGATACGTCGGATGAGAGCATGCAGGAATTGGCCAGGCATCTTCTCACCTTGAGTTCGCTGTAATCACCGGTCAGATTCATGACTTCGGCGACGGCATTTTCAAAGAAATGAGACCGCATGCCTGTCGCGCCGACCGATCCGATTTCTTCCTTGTCGACAAGAATACAGCATGACGTGCGTTCCACATCGCCGACCTCGCAGATCGCGCGCATGGACGGATATGCGCAGACGCGGTCATCCTGACCGTAACCGAGAATCATCGAACGGTCAAGTCCCGCATCGCGTGTCTTGCCGGCGGGCACGATCTCGAGTTCCGCGGAAATGAAATCATCTTCCTCGACCTCATACTCGTCTTTCAGAATTGCAAGGATTCCTCTGCGGACAGCACCCTTGATTTTCTTAGCCTCGGCACCTTCCTCTTTCTCAGCCCTGACGGCATACTCCTGACCGCGTGTAAGCGTCTCATCCGCTTCTTCATCTTTTTTTGATTCCTTATCATCGCCTTCGAGGATAAAAGGCTTATGTCCGATCACGAGATCTAAAGCCTCTCCGGCTACAACCTCGCTCGCTTTCTTTGTCATGAGCTCCTGCGACAGATGAATCAGCAGATCCGAGATAAAGAACACCGGATCGTCCTCATCTTCACCGACATTGAGAATAGTGGTCGTGCCGTCTTTTCTGACGATCACACCGTGAATAGCCAGAGGAAGCGCAACATAAAGATACTTCTTGATACCGCCGTAGTAATGCGTATCGAGATAAGCCAGCCCGCTGTCCTCGTAGAGCGGATTCTGCTTCACGTCGAGACGCGGGGAATCGATGTGCGCACCAAGAATATTCATACCGTTCTCCATCGGCTCCTTACCGATCTTAAAGAGAACAATGGATTTGTTCATCCATACGGTATAAACTTTATCGCCCGCATTCAGCTTCTCACCGCTTTCAATGAGCCGGTTAAGTTCGCGGAAGCCCTCATCCTCAGCCATATTGACCAGGGTGTCAACCGCCTCACGCTCGGTCTTGGCATTATCGAGGAACTTCTTGTAGTTCTCGCTGAAATCATATGCTGCTTTGGTCTGCTCCCTTGTATAGGTAGCCCATGCATTTTTCTTGTTCATTTTCTGTCACCTCTTAATTGTCAGTTAATAAAAGTATATTCCTCTTCTGCCGGACTTCACTGATTTTGCACGCCCGGTCAAAACAGTATTCACAGAACAATATGCTCTGACAAATACTCTCTCCACAGCCTCCCGATCGGAAGCCCGACCACGTTGAAGTAGTCGCCGTCGATCTTCTCGATGTGCTTTGCAAATATTCCCTGAATTCCGTAAGCCCCCGCCTTATCCATGGGATCACCCGTCGCGATATATGCGCGGATATCCGCCTCGGAAAGCGGAGCGACATAGACATCCGTCTTCTCTGCAAATGTTGCGGTCGTTTCTCCTCTTACCACACACACGCCGGTGTAGACCTGATGCTCTCTTCCTGAGAGAGAACGCAGCATTTGCGCCGCATGCTCCGCACTATGAGGTTTTCCGAGAATCTGCCTTTCAAGGACTACGATGGTATCCGCGCCGATTACAGTATATTCGTCTCCGGCCGAAATCCCTCCACCGAACTTTGTCTCTTCTGACTGTTTCTCTGTCTGCACTTGGATAGTCGATAGCAAAGGCATCCCTTTATCGAGCTTTATCTCTTCGGACCGCACCGGCCTGTCGTCGCCTCTCTCAAAACCCTGCGCCCTCAGCTTGTCCCTCACATCGAGCGCTTTCTGCTTAGCCAGGTTCATACAGATGTCCGCCGGATCTTCCGCCGTGATCCGCTCTTCCTTATCGGAAACCATTATTTCAAATTCTATGCCTATCTGCGTAAGAAGCTCCCGCCTCCTTGGGGAGGCGGAAGCCAGTATTATCTTTCCCATATTATGATAAGATCTCCAAAAGTCGATTACGGATTGTTCCGTGCTTACGCACTTCCACAATCCTGTCGTACAATCTCACAGCACAGCTTTGATAGCGGCAAGGAACTCATCAAACTCCTCAAACGCCGGCAGGTCCGGATTCTCCGCTATTATGGCGTCGGTACTTCTGAAAAGGAATCCTGCCTTTGAAGCACGGATCATAGCAAGGTCGTTGTGGCTGTCGCCCGCCGCGATCGTGTCAAATCCGCAGGACTGGAGTGCCCTGACAGTCGTCAGCTTGGACTGCGCGCATCTCATCTGATATCCGGTGATTTCGCCGTCCGGAGCAACTTCCAGCGTGTTGCAAAACAGTGTCGGATAGTTGAGTTTTGCCATGAGCGGCATGGCAAACTGCGTGAACGTATCACTCAGAATGAGGACCTGTGCCTCCCTGCGGAGTTCATCGAGGAATTCCTTCGCGCCCGGAAGCGGATCGATCGTCGCGATTGTAGCCTGGATCTCTTTCAGTCCGAGTCCATGCTCCTTCAGGATGGCAAGTCTGTACTTCATGAGCTTGTCATAATCCGGTTCGTCGCGGGTCGTGCGGCGCAGCTCCGGGATACCGGTAGCCTCCGAAAATGCGATCCAGATTTCAGGTACGAGTACGCCTTCCATATCCAGGCAAACAACATTCATCCCCATATATAAACCTCCTAAGTGTCTGCTTTATTTCAGAAACAGTTCTCATTCACGTAACGGTACTGTCACCGGGAACTATCATACCAAAAACACAAAGGGAATGCAATTCAAAGCAAATCGTGGTAAGATTTTGGGGATCCTGCAATATCAGCTGAACTTCCCATAAAATATGCTCACCATACGAATAAGCAGTCTTCTATGGTGCAATTGTTCAGTGTGGGAGCGGGAAGCCCAGATAATGTTTCAAATTTAGCTTTACATACAGGTCAAAAACTATGCCGGATACAGCCTATCTCGAGAGCCGGATCAAGGACCTCTCGAATAAAACCTTTCAAAATGAATATGTGACCCACACCGACTTTCTCTCCGTCTCCGACCAGGCCTCCCTGAACGATGCCATGCGAAAGATCGGCGTCCCGCAGCAGTCCGACCGGGTCGGCGGAACTGTCTTTCTCCTGTGGGGAGGTTTCGATGACGCCGAGAGGAAAGTCTGTGCCTTTCTTCCCTCATGGCAGGACAAAGAAAGCTTTATCCTGCAGGAGTCGGAAACGCCTGAAGTCGTATCATGTCTTCACATTGCTCCCGTTCAGGCAAAATTCGCGGATCCTCTGACGCATCGCGATTACCTCGGAGCTCTCATGAACCTCGGTATTGACCGCGGTCGGATCGGCGACATACTTATCGACAGGACCGACCACTCTGCCTATGTCTTCGTTTTGAAAATGATGGCTGATTTCATCTGCAGAGAGCTCTGCCGCGTAAGGCACACGACAGTGCTCGCAAAGGAAGTCGCACCGTGCAAATGCACTGTCCGTCCCGAGTTCGAAGAGCGGGAAGGCTCGGTGGCTTCGGAGAGACTTGACGCGATCCTTGCATTTGTCTACAGACTCGCAAGGGGGAAAGCGCAGGAACTAATCGAGCGGGAAGCGGTCATCGTAGACGGCCGCACAGCCTTCTCCGGAGGGTATGACCTGAAAACCGGAGCCAGAGTATCGGTCCGAGGTTTCGGCAAATTCATATACGACGGCGTCATTTCAAACACCAAAAAGGGGAGACTTTATGTCCGGGTAAGAGTTTTCAAATAAGTGAAGTCTCGCTCGCGAGACTTGGCGCGGGATTCGGGTCAGCGTTAGCTGACATCTTCCAAACTTCACAGGATTGCAACATACAAAAGGGCTGCCGCATCAGGTGAACTGCAATGAAATATATCAATATACACATATATTTCATTACAGCCTTTCCTGATGCGACAGCCCTATTCAATTATAGTTCGGCAATATCATCCAATATAACTATGAAAAACCGGAACATCCCCTGCTATGATCAGATCTTGAACTCGTCCGTTACAGACGGCTTCAGCGCATAAATCTTGACAGATCCGTTGTCGCTGATCGTGTAGTTATGCTCGTCAGCTGTCGGATAAATGTGGGATGTGAATGTTGCATCGCCGTCATTGATGAACAGCTCGAAGGAGCATCTGTCGATAAAGATGCGGATATTCTTCAGAGACTCATCGAGCGGTACGTTCAGAACTTCGCCGACGTTCTCATTGAAGCGCTTCTCCATACCTGTCTTGTCGACCGTCAGAGTCTTTGTCGCTTCGTCATACTTCATTGTAACGCCGCCGGTTCCGTCAGCCTTCGTGTAAAGGTTCAGGAAGAAGTCGCCGCCTGCATTTGTGACCTCCATCTCACAGAAATCCGGAAGTTTTCCTTCTGCTGCGATCTCGCCGTCTCTCAGGGAAGCAATTGCTGCAGCCGGAGCCTGAACGAGGTGATCACCCTTGATGCGGAGCTCGCGCGGCAGGCACATGCTGCCTTCCCAGTCTTCCGGCTCTGTGCAGTAGTGATTGTCCGGGAGACCGATCCATGCGATCAGGATAGCCATATCGGGATCATCTACATTTGCCGCGAACTGAGCTGCATAGAAGTCGAAACCGAAGTCGAGATACTTGTAGTCGGATTCCGGTGTGAAGGTCAGCGTATCATAATCCATATGGCCGATGATATATACGTTGTGATTCGTGCTCTCAGCACGGCCCGGTAGCTTAGTATACTGCGGAGAGATGATCAGGACGTCTTTTCCGCCGATTCTGACGATGCACGGGCACTCCCACATTCCGCCGAAGTCCTCGAATCCCGGTACATTCAGCTGGCCGGCAAATTTCCATCCGGAGAGCAGCTCTTCCGACTCATAGATCAGAGCTGTGCCCTTCTTGTCCAATGTCTGGGCTCCGATAAAGATATAGTATTTATTCTTATCCGCTACATAGACGACCTTCGGGTCTCTCTGATGTTCGCTGTAGTCATCGCGCGGTCCGAACAGCGGCTCAGGCAGCTTGACCGGCTGTCCGTCTTCGCCGAGCTTGGCAGCGCATGTGTACGGCGTTCTGACCCAATTTTCGTCTCTGTGGTTGCCTGTATAGAAGATATAAAGATCGTTATCTTTCGCAATTGCTGAACCGGAATGGCATCCCTTATTGTCATAGAAGGTATCCGGGTGCATGCCGACGCCCTCATTCTGCCAATGTACAAGGTCCTTGGAGGATACATGATACCAGTATTTCAGGCCATGTACCGCGCCCCACGGGCACCACTGATAGAACAGATGCCAGGTTCCGTCATACTTGGCAAATCCGTTCGGATCACTGGAAAGACCTGTCACCGGCTGAATATGATACTTCTGTCTGTAGTTGGAAGTCTGAATGCGATCATACAGATCCTTAACTTCATCAGCGCTCTGCAGAACTCTGTAGCGCTCTTCGAGTGTCCACTGCTTCATTTTTAATCCTCCCGATAACCTTTATTCTCTTTACTCATTCGCGCTCATATAGCCCTGAAAGCGCGATAACCTACTTCCTCTATTTTATGTTATATTCATAAAAATGACAATGATATCGTGAAAATTTATAGTTTATTTGTCACTTTTGCAAAAAAGGAGGCAAAAAAATCGAGAGGAACGTACGGCTTTCCTCTCCTGTTAAAACGACAGCCGATATGCTATACTTCCCTTAAGTAATTGCAAAGCGAAATAACCGCTCTCTGATGCAGTATTCTTCGGACAGCCGTGAGATAAATGCACAAAATGAAAAGCTTTTCATGCAGAACTCATCACTATCTTCATATTTTCGATTAAAGAAGGAGCACATATGGCAGATGGTTTCTTACCGATAAACAGAACAGAGATGGAAGAAAGAGGTCTCTCTCAGATGGACTTCGTCTATGTCTGCGGAGATGCCTACGTTGATCATCCGAGTTTCGGCAGCGCTATCATCAGCCGCGTGCTCGAATCATTCGGCTACTCGGTAGGCATGCTCTGCCAGCCCGACTGGCGGGATCCGGAGAGCATCACGGAATTCGGTGAACCCCGGCTGGGCTTTCTCGTCTCGTCCGGAAACATGGACTCGATGGTAAATCACTACACCGTATCCAAGAAGCGCCGGAGTCAGGACGCCTATAGTCCTGGAGGCGAAACCGGAATGCGGCCCGACTACGCGGTCATCGTTTACTGCAATCTAATCCGGCGCACTTATAAAAAGACGCCCATCATAATCGGCGGCATCGAGGCGAGCCTGAGAAGGCTCGGCCACTATGATTACTGGTCCGGGAAGGTCCGCAGGTCGATCCTGCTCGATTCCGGTGCGGACATTTTAGCCTACGGCATGGGTGAGAAAAGCATAATCGAGATCGCTGATGCACTGAATTCAGGCATCAGAGCATGCGATGTCACATTTGTCCGCGGTACGGTCTTTAAGACGAGAAATGCGGATGAGACGGAGGATGCTATCAGACTGCCTGCATTTGAAGAAATCAAGACAGACAAGAGGTCTTACGCGAAAAGCTTTGCAATCCAATACAAAAACACCGATCCCTTTGTCGCAAAACGCCTTGCCGAGACGTATGACGGAAGTCTGTATGTGGTACAGAACCCGCCTCAGAAGCCAATGACCATGCAGGAGATGGACGATGTGTACGCACTGCCCTACATGAGAGCGTATCATCCCTCCTACGAGGCTCAAGGCGGAATCCCCGCCCTGAAAGAAGTCAAATTCTCACTGACCTCCAACCGCGGCTGCTACGGCGACTGCAATTTCTGTGCACTGACCTTCCATGAGGGCCGGATCGTCCAGGCGCGCAGCCATGAGTCGATCCTCGCGGAAGCTAAGCAGTGCATAGAAGACCCGGATTTTAAAGGATACATCCACGATGTGGGCGGTCCGACAGCTGAGTTCCGGAAACCAGCCTGCGCGAAACAGCTGAAAGCAGGCGCATGTCAGCATCGCAAATGCCTCTTTCCCGAGCCATGCCCCAATCTGGAGGTCGACCACAGCGATTACTTGAAGCTGCTGAGGAAACTGCGGAATCTTCCGAAGGTCAAGAAGGTTTTCGTCCGCTCCGGAATCCGGTTCGACTACGTGATGGCGGACAGGAACCGTACATTTCTGAGAGAACTGTGTCAATACCATGTGAGCGGGCAGCTTCGCGTAGCTCCGGAGCATATCTCCGATAACGTGCTCTCTAAGATGGGAAAACCGCGTGTGACGGTCTACAATGCATTTGTAAAGGAGTTCGAAAAGATAAACCGAGAACTCGATATGAAACAGTTCATAGTTCCCTATCTCATGTCATCTCACCCCGGAAGCACGCTGAAAGATGCGATTGCCCTCGCGGAATACATTAAGAAGCTTGGCTACATGCCGGAACAGGTACAGGATTTCTACCCGACCCCGGGAACTATTTCGACCTGCATGTATTACACAGGGCTGGACCCGGAAACGCTGAAACCGGTCTATGTCGCCACGAATCCGCACGAGAAGGCCATGCAGAGGGCTCTGATCCAGTACAGGGATCCGAAGAACTACGATCTTGTGAAAGAGGCTCTGATCCGTGAAGGGCGGACCGACCTGATCGGTTTCGGAAAAGAATGCCTGATCCCTCCGAGACAGATAGGCGGCAGAGAAAAGTCACGGAAAAACAAGGGACAGGGTACGGATGGAAAGCGACAGGGTGCGGCGGCAAAACCGAAAGCACAGAGTCGAAAGACAACCGGTACTAAGCATAGACCGGGGACACAGAACGGAAAAAGATAAAGACGAGTATTGCGCGATGAAGAATAAAAACTCCTTGACTTTCCATCCGTAAAGGATAAGATATCATTCAGGATTATTACTTGATTACTGCGCCAAAGGTCTGCCTGCACGTCGTGCTTGCACGTCAGCGGGATGAGACTTGCCGTAATCTGTTTTTTGACGAATAAAGGAGGATTATATGCCACGTCACCTTATGAATCCTATGGACCTGACCGTTGAGGAGATTCAGTCACTGATCGATCTTGCGGGGGATATCGAACGTAACCCTGATAAATACGCTCATGCGTGCGACCGAAAAACTCTTGCGACCTGCTTTTATGAACCGAGCACCCGCACGAGACTGAGCTTTGAAGCTGCCATGTATCATCTGGGCGGACACGTTCTCGGTTTCTCATCTGCCGATTCTTCTTCCGCCGCAAAAGGCGAAAGTGTATCGGATACGATCCGCATGATTTCCTGCTACGCAGACATCTGTGCAATGCGGCATCCGAAAGAAGGAGCTCCTTTCGTCGCTTCACTGAAGTCCTCCATCCCCGTGATCAATGCCGGTGACGGCGGTCATCAGCATCCTACACAGACACTGACAGACCTTCTGACGATCAGTTCTCTGAAAGGACATCTCGATCATCTGGTACTCGGTCTCTGCGGTGACCTTAAGTTCGGCCGCACGACCCACTCCCTGATTGAGGCTATGTCGCGCTATGAAGACGTTGAATTCATTCTGATTTCTCCGCCTGAGCTCCGTGTTCCCAATTACATTACGGAGATGCTCGGCAAGAAACATCTGAAATACACGGAAGTTCAGAGTCTTGAGGAAGTCATGCCGGTCCTCGATATTCTCTACATGACCCGCGTACAGCGTGAGCGTTTCTTCAATGAAGATGACTATGTCCGCATGAAGGATTTCTATATTCTGGATAAGCCCAAGATGGAGCTGGCCAAAAAAGATATGCTCGTCCTTCACCCGCTCCCGCGTGTCAACGAAATTTCCGTCGAGGTCGACGACGACCCGCGCGCTGTTTATTTCAAGCAGGCTCAGTACGGAATGTATATCCGCATGGCACTGATTCTCACACTACTCGGCATTGAAGTGTAAGGAGGAAAATATATGTTAAATATCAGCGGAATTGATAACGGTATTGTTCTCGATCATATCCCGGCCGGAAAGGCCATGGATCTTTACAGATATCTCCATCTCGGCAATGTCGATAATCAGGTAGCTATCATCAAGAATGCTTCCAGCCAGCTGATGGGGAAGAAAGACATCATTAAGATCGAATGCGGTCTGGATGAGATCGATCTCGATGTGATCGGTTTCATCAACAATAAGATTACTGTCAACGTCATTCAGGACGGCAAGATCGTGGAGAAGAAGAGACTCCATCATCCGAAGAAACTTACAAATGTAATTCGCTGCAAGAATCCCCGCTGTATCACATCAATCGAGCAGGAGCTTCCGCATGTATTCGTCCTGACGGATAAAGCGACAAATACATACAGATGCCTCTACTGCGAGGAGAAATATACGAGACACTAAGTACGCGGCTTTGTATCCGATGTTTTCAAGAACGCCTCGGCGTTCTTGCCGCGACATGCGCGGCGCGCAAGCGCCTTCCACTGCGCATGTCTGCGATCCGCCGGAGGCTTTTATTCTTCATCGCGAGATTGTACTCACGATGAAGCCAGATTTCACTTTGCGCGC
>JAFRGQ010000064.1 GCA_017433725.1 Lachnospiraceae bacterium | reverse complement strand
CGTAACAATGCTCCAGTGGAGCATTGTGTAGCTGAGGCTTTTAATCTCTGACGCGGGTTTGTATCCCATGTCAGAGACAAGTATCATTTTGCGCATTCATCTCACGACTTAAGTCACGAGAATTCTGCGTCAGAGATTAAAGCACTATCATGTGGAGCGCTTTTGTTCTTCAGAATCACCGAAGTTCAAATAAATGCTCCTCGAACGCTATCCCGTCCGTCCCCGGCAGTCCCATCTCCATGGTTGTCTTCATGCACCTGCCGATAAACTCCGAGGCCATCCACACGGACTCCCGAAACTCCATCCCGCGGACCGCACACCCGGCGATGATCGATGAAAAGACATCCCCGGTGCCGGACCGGTTGCTTCCTATTTTAGGCGTCATGACAAGCTGCGGCTCCGTGTCCCGCTCATAGACAAAATTCTCGAGATAGCGGTCTCTGTTCAACCCGGAAATAACAATTTTAATATTCTTATCGGTATCACACTGCCGTGCCAACTCGTCACAAAGCACTCTGAGCTCTTTCGTCGTTATATCTTCCCGATACTCTGTCTTCGTCAGAATGCAGGCCTCTGTCAGATTCGGCGTCAGAATGTCCGCGTAGGGGATGAGCCGGTGCATTTTCATTGCCAGCTTCTCACTGTAACTCGGATAGAGCTTTCCGTAGTCACCCATGACCGGATCGATCAGTACGATCGTATCATCCGTTGCAAATTCCTGCAGGAAATCCGCCACGATCTCGATCTGTTCCTCCGAACCGAGAAATCCGGTGGCAATGCCGGAAAACTGGAGGCCGAGCTTGTCCCATTCGCTCATATACTGCCTCATATGTCCGGTAAAGTCAACACGATAAAAGCTCTCAAATCCGGTGTGATTTGAAAACATGGCAGTCGGGAGCGGGCAGCACTGTATCCCCATAGCGGAGATGATCGGCAGTGAAACCGCGATGGAACATCTTCCGAACCCGGAAAAATCGTTTATAACTGCTATTTTTTTCTGACGATTATGATCAACCATATTTTATCCCCGGTAATAAGGCCTTTTTTCCGATCCGACTGAAAACGTTCTTAGCGAACGCCTATAAAATATGAATGATATTCTATAGCAAATTTTTCAAATTGACCATACCTTTTTTCCTATAACCGGTCATAACTCCCATCTAATACCATATATTATAAGTAGAGATGCTGCCACTTGACATCTCTGAAAGAAAACCTCAAAATGGAGAAGTCTGTTAAACCGGTTCAAAACACGGGTTTTGCAGGCAGTAAACCATTTTCGGCAGTTTCTGCCAGGCACACATATATTCAAATACACATTTATTCAATATAGAAACTATGCTCTCATTTTTATATCTTATTATCGCAACCGCCATCGGCTGGCAAATCACCGACCTGTTCATAACGGACAGGGCAGGTTCACACCATAATCTCATCTG
Organism: Lachnospiraceae bacterium; assembly: GCA_017433725.1. Classification (GTDB taxonomy): domain Bacteria; phylum Bacillota; class Clostridia; order Lachnospirales; family Lachnospiraceae; genus Chordicoccus. Next base: position 40,476 of record JAFRGQ010000064.1, on the reverse strand, counting down.
GGTCCGTCTGGCTTCATCTTTCGGAGTAGGCGTCCTCTTGATCACGTGGCCTCTCTACCTGATAGCTTACACGCTCCGGGTCGCCGGTGGAATCGAAAGGCCGCTCGGATATGCAAATGCCATCGTCCTCGGCTTCTCCCTCATCATTCTTGGTCTATCATTTTTCGGCAGTAGGAAGAATTCGAAGGAATCTGATTCAGAAAACAAATCATCTCCTGTCGAAGACGGGGCAGAATTCTTCGACAATCGGGAGAATCCGGTGGAATCATGTTCCATGGATGCTTCTGGAGCCGTCTCAAAGACTGTACCAAAACCCGCTCGTAAGGGATTGATGCAGGTCCTGCATGCATCCGGCCTGATTAAAGATGATGCTCTCTTTAAAAAAGAGGCGATATTCTATCTGATTGTTCTGGCATTTGTCTGGTTCAGCTTCCACTATGTTCTCCACATGAACGGGAACAATATCCAGATGGGCTTTACCGTATTCAGCGATTACGCGCCGAATGTAGCGCTCATCCGTTCATTTTCATGGTTCGCGAATTACCCGACCGAGTACCCGTTCTACGCCGGAGAGGACATCAAATACCACTTTATGTTCATGTTCTTTACGGGAAATATGGAGTTTCTGGGGCTGCCGCTTACATTTGCATACAACCTGACGAGTACGCTGTCGCTCTTCAGCTTCTTCATCATGCTCTCGCAGCTCGCTCTGCGAATCACGGGTCGTTTCGCTTCGGCGGTTCTAACGGCCATTTTCTTCACATTCCGAAGCGGTATGGCGGTCTTTCTGTTCATAAGTGAACACCTGAAGGCAGGCGACCTTGTGCAGGCATTTCTGACAAACGAGAACTTTATCGGTTACACGACCAATGAGAACTGGGGTCTCTGGAACTATAACGTTTATCTGAACCAGAGGCATCTCGGATTCGGTATGATTATCGCGACAGCCGTCATCTGGTATTTCTACGGATATCTGGAAGAGGCTTGCGAAGGCAAAAAAGCAGACGGTGCATACACTATGACCGCCGCCTTCACATCCTGGGTAAAGACCTTCTTCCTCACAAAAGAAGCCTGGATTCCCAAAGCCCCGGATCTTGCTCTCGTGACCGGTATAATCCTTGGGCTCACATCCTTTTGGAACGGCGCATGCGTAATCGGCAGTTTATTGATACTGGCGGGATTTGCGATTTTCTCAAAGAACAAGCTCGACTACCTGATTCTTGCGGTGGTCAGCGTACTGATTGCCGAACTGCAGACCAAAGCCTTTATCTACGGCTCTGCCGTTTCCCCGACTTTCTTCTGGGGATTCATCAGTGAAGATAAATCTTTTCTGGGCGTTATCGGGTATATCGCCGAAGTAGCGGGAGTTACAATCCTCGGAAGCGTATTTGCCCTGTTCATAGCGGACAGAAAGCAGAGAGCCCTCATAACGTCTTTCCTGCTTCCGGTCGTCTTCTCCTTCACGGTTTCCCTGACACCGGATGTCACAGTGAACCACAAGTATATCATGATGGCCATGGCATATCTCTCGATTATATGGGCGGATATTGTGGTATCTCTCTTTACAGACAGCAGGGGGCATGCCCCTGAAAAAGGCGGTGTATCCGGCAAGAAAGGATATGCACCAGAAGACGGCGATGAGTCCTCCAAGAAAGAGCATACACCGGAAGACGGAGGTATGCCCGCCAAGAAAGAGTATGCACCGGAAGACGGAGGTGAGCCTGCCAAGAAAGGGCATACGTCGGGATATAGCAAAGTGCCCGGCAAAGCGCTCGCCGTGGTCGTTGCACTGCTGCTCACAGCGACAGGTTTATATGATTATACTATCATTATAAGAGACAATGACGATAAGCACTGTGTCACGGTCGACACAACAAGCGGCCTGACTGCTTATATAAAGGAAAATTTTACAAATGACGATCTCATCCTCTCCGGTCCCGACTCCGTCTCAGAGTTCACCGTCAGCGGATGCCGTCTCTATTGCGGATGGCCATATTATGCGTGGTCTGCCGGTTATGACACAGATGCACGGTTCGAGCTTGCAAAGCAGATGTACACTTCCATGTCTGCTGATACTCTCCTTGAGACAATCAAGGCGGAGGGAATCACGTACGTACTCTTCCAAAATGATATGTATTACGATGATGTTCCTGCAGATGAGGAACCGATAAAAGAGGTCTGTGATCTGGTCTTTGCGTCCGAAGACGGGTTGTATCGTTTATATAAGGTCCATGATTTGAATTAAAACTTATATATCATAAATCTCGAAGCGGTCATGATATTATTACTGAAGCTGAGGGGTTGTCGTATTAAGACAAAACACCACTGCATATGGCAGACATTATTTGAAGATGTCGGCTATATGTAGTGGTGATAACGTCTAATGCGACAGCCCCTCTTATTTTCATCATCGCGCGATTACTCGTGACATGAGTCTATAATACGCGCGCAAAGTGAAATACGACTTCATCGCGCAATTCTTACAACATAAACTTCTCAATGATTTCAGCTACCCCGCCGCCCTCGTTATCAGCTTCACTCACATAGTCGCAAATTCTGCGAACTTCATCCGTGCAGTTTGCAACGCCCGCTCCGAGTCCGGCTGCGCGGATCATTGCCATATCATTGTTATTATCTCCGACCGCGATGATCTCCGAGATATCGATGCCGAGGATTTCCGCAAGCTTCCTGAGCCCTGCACCTTTGTTGATGCCGGCACGGTTGAATTCAAGATAGCGATTGGAGGAGTAGCTGACGTCGAACGGACCGGTAATATCCTCCAGTTCTTTTGCGATTCTGTGCAGATAGTCGACATCTGTGTTCTGATATAATATTTTTACTAACGGCTCATCTTTAAGGAACTCGATGCTAGGTTCCTGAAGCTCTACGGTCTGCTGTCTTCCGGAAAGAAAAGATCTCTCACCCGGATTAAAATTCCAGATGTATACGACATCTTTCGTATAGATATGCATGCAGACATCAAAGCTCATTCCTTTCTGAAAGAACATATTCGTCTCATCATATGTGATTCCCTGATAGTAGAGTTCACGGTTGCCCTTGTTCTCGGTGATCATACCGCCGTTGAAACCGACAATGTACTGGTTCTCTTTCTGGTAGAGACCGAGATCTTTGAGCGTACCCTGAATGGTGGCGTAGCCGCGGCCGGAGCATGGGACGAACCATTTTCCGGCTTCTATGAGTTTCTGCACCGCATCCAGATTGCGTTTACAGATCGTACCGTCGTTGTTCAGGAGGGTCTCGTCGAGGTCGACAGCTATCAGCTTATACATGTGTACTCCTTTCTTTATCTTTCTTATTAGCATACCTTATGAGAAACTCTCTACTCAAAGCAGTTCAATGTGCAATCCTGTATAGTTACTTAATAGTGTATATTCTCAAAATTGCGCTGCAACTTTTGAGAAAAAGACGCATTTATGCGCCGAATTATGATTATTAGGTTCGCACAGCGGTTCCGAATAAAAAACAGAATCACCACATAGCAGCTTTCCCTGTTATGCAGTGACTCTGTTTCATTTTATTCGTTATACACATAAGCAACAGCCCCGCTGTTCGGAGCTAAATCAACAATAAGCTTACCGTCGCGGATTTCCATCGTCTGGCAGCCTTCCATACTTCCGGGTGTCTGAACTTGAGATTCGAGACCGCATTTGCCTGCAAAATCCTCATAGACTCTGCTCATCTCATCGATCGCCGCACGAAGCTGCCCGAGTGACTCGCTCATCTGATCTTTGAGGGACCCGTTCCCGACCTTGATCTTCTTCACAGCTTTCTTCAGCTCTTTGGCACCGTCACGGACCTGACCGGATGCATCCCAGAGAACCTCCGCCTCTTCCTTCAGATCTTCCTTTGCAGCAAGAAGAAGCTCCGCCTCTTTCGCAGCGATTGCCTCTTTGTCCTCTTCCGTCTCGTCTTGAAGCGTCAGGAGATTCAGGGCACGGTTAGCGTAGACAGGCATACTGATCTCCATGTGAGCCGGGTTGTCATCATTGTTCAGAGCTGTAATGACTGCCTTGCCGTCGAGAATTCTGGCATATGCATACTGTCTTGTAGTCAGATTGAGTTCCTTGTAATCGCCCCATGTGACTTCCGGGAAGCGCGCTTTAATCTTGCCGAGGGCTTTGTGGAGCATCGGAATGTCAGCATTTTCATCATAGTCCGCCAGATTGAGGTCCGGACGAAGATTCCAGTCGGACCCGTACTCCTTGCCGCCTTCAATACCGAACTCAGAGCCGTAGTAGACAGACGGAATGCCGGGGAGAGTGTACAGAAGCATGATGACATTTGCCATATGCGCTTTATTGCTCAGCTTGGAATAAATTCTCGCAACGTCATGGTTATCTACAAATGTATACAGACGAATCTTGTCTCCTACTATTCCCAGGAGTCTCTTGACGGAGTGAGCAATCTCAAAATAGTTGTGGTCGTTGTGACCGGAAAAAAGACCTTTGTGGAGCTCGTAGTTGGTGACGGAGTTGAGCATGCCGGCATTTGCCCAGCGGGAATAATCCCCGTGGATGACCTCACCCATCAGCCAGAATTCCGGTTTTATGCTGTCGCACACACCGCGCAGATCGCGCATGAAGCCAAAGTCGAGGACATCTGCTGCATCGAGGCGGATACCGTCAATGTCGAACTCGCTGACCCAGAACCGGACTGTGTCAAAGAGGTAGTTCTTGACGTCCCAGTTCCACATATTGAGCTTGACGAGAAGGTTATGCCCACCCCAGTTATCGTAGGAGAAGCCGTCATTGTATTCGTTGTTTCCCCAGAAATTGACATTACAATACCAGTCCCGATAGCGAGAGCCTTCGCGATACTGCTTGAGATCCTGGAAGGCAAAGAAGCCGCGCCCTGTGTGATTGAAAACGCCGTCGACAATGACCTTCAGGCCGATGTCGTGGCAGTGCTGCACGTAAGCTTTGAACTCATAGTTCGTGCCGAGGCGACGGTCCACCATGCGGTAATCTGTTGTATCATAGCCATGACTGCCTGATTCAAAAAGTGGTCCGATATAAATTGCGTTGCAGCCCATGCGCTTTGCGTGCTCGCTCCACTCCGTGATCTTGTCGAAGTGGTGTCCGGCTTCGCCGTTGTTTTCGTGCGGGCAGCCGCAAAGTCCGAGGGGATAAATATGATAAAATACTGCGCTGTCATACCAGGCCATAGTAAAAGTCTCCTTTGTTGTGTGATTTGTCGTGTGAATGGAGCACACGAGACATATATTGTATCATATTTTCAGACAAATTTCAGCATAAATAAATCGTGGGGTGTGGGGCGTAATTCGGTATTCTCTGCTTGGGTTTCTCTGGCTCGAGCCCCCAGTTTACCGAAGTAGACGACATTCTTGCCCGTACTTCGGTAATTCTTTATGAGCTTGACCGGCTCAGGCCTTTCGGTTTACCGAAGTAGACGGCATTCTTGCTCGTGCTTCGATAATCCCTTCATAGGCTTGACGACTGTTTCCTTGCAGTTACCGGAGTAGGCGACATTCACCTCAATACGAACGCCATCTCTCTAAGCAATCGCTGATTCTCCTCCCTCAGTCTAACCGCCACCCGGTACCAGCCAGGACCGAGCCCTACATAGTTCGAACAGTCTCGTATCGCAATTCCTCTCTCTAAAAGAAGCCGGGCGAGATCTGTCCTTTCCGAATAAAATAAGATATAATTCGCCGCTCCGGGAATGACCTGAAGTCCCAATCTTCGAAGATTGAATTGAAGTCGTTGGCGTTCAGCTGAAACATACCCCCGAAGCTTATGAGCGTAAGAGTTTTCCGACAACGTAGCCATTCCCGCCGCCTGCGCCGGTATCGATACTGACCAGGGCGGACCTGCCTTCTTCATTTCTGCGATGAGTTCTGCATTCGAAGTGGCGCACCAGCCGAGCCGTAGCCCCGCCATTCCATAGAATTTCGTGAAGGCACGAATCACTATCAGATTCCTGCAGTCGGCAACAAATTCAAGCAGGCTGTATGTACAGGCACTGTCTACAAAATCCATAAAGCATTCATCCACGACGAGAAGTATCTGTTTCTGCACACACTCTGCTACTAATGCTCTCAAAAAAGTCGGCATATAAAGACATCCCGAAGGATTATTAGGGTTGCTGAGAATTATCATATCTAAATCTTCGGTCAGAGTATCATCAGACAAGTAAGGTATTCTGCCTACACCGATGTCGGTCTCCGATATTAGTCTCGGTCTATCATCTTTCGATGCATCATCAGACAAATCAGCTGTTCCGCCCTCAACGCTGTCAGACTCCGGTACATAATTCAAGTCATTCACCGGAACCACGCCATTCTGTATCTTATCACACTCAGTGGTCAGTACCTGCCTTTCACACTCAGTGGTCAGTACCTGCCTGCCTTTGTAGAGCCATTTCTCTACAGTGCAATCTCCTCGCATCCACTCCCAATACTCAATCTCACATCCGACCTGTTTCAATGCTTTTTCATACTCGCTGAAATCCGGTGCCGGTACTATAGCCTTTCGCGGTCTCACTGCATATGCAATCCTGTAAATTAAATCAGCCGCGCCGTTCCCACAAACAACATGCTCGCTACACAGATCATATTTGTCGGCTATCGCATTTCTGAGATCCCGACACTCAGGATCGGGATATCTGTACGCATTTTTAAAGGAGGCACTTGCCGCCTCCCTAACATTCTCCGGCAGACCGAATGGAGATACATTTGCGGAAAAATCAAGGATTTCTTCACCGCAAATCTCCTCATAATCTGCCCAGTTTCCTCCATGTTCGAATTCCATGTACATCCTTGATGTCACGACTCCTTAAATACCTTGTAGAACTTCAGCATAAGCGGGATATACGTAATAATGAACACCAGTCCCGCAACCGCATAAACCTTCTTTTTGTGTTTTCCGCCAATGCACATCCCGATCATCATTCCAAGCGAAATCAAGCAGAATTTCAGTACAGCAATGATCTTCCAGTCACTGGTCTCGATATACCTGTTTGCTGCTTTAAACAGTTTTTTCATGGCGCCTCCTCGATTTATTAATTCTTCCGGCTCATCAGTACTGAGAAACATGAGCCATACACCAATCCTTGCGGATATATCTATATTTTGAAGTTTCTTTTTAAAGATGTCAAGTGAGATGAAAATGTAGTTATGTAGCCACTTCATAAGTAATCCGACGTCAAATTTCTATGGCAAGCGAGGTATGTAGATAATTGGAAAAACAGAAAAGTGAAGTTCAAATATTACTCTGATATATACAGAAACGCCGCTTTTAAGCGGCGTCCCTAATACACTTATAACACTCTTTCGAAGCTTAGTTGACCATGAAAGAATACCTTCCGGCCGTTGACTGCAGCGTATCGGTGTCTATATTTTCTTTATTGTTTTAAAGACTTTGCCAGTTCAGAGAAGAGGTCACTGTATTAATAGTGTAGTTGGTGGCTCTGAAAGTCTGTATCGGTGATATAATGTAGCTTAGTTTGTTGTATCTGAAGCAAAGAAATGGTAGCCATAATCTGTATTAAACATAAATTCGTACGTAGCATTGAAATTATAATCGCCCTTATTACTAAAAAACCAATCAAGCGGGTAATCCATTGCATGAACTCCTGAGTTAGAATGTATTTCCCTATAGAGTTTTGTACCACTGGTAATATCACCGTCATAACTGCTGTTCAAGAACGAAACTAACTCGTCCATATTCCCGTTGTGCGGATCAATAGTTTTTCCATCATTTGTGCCTCCGACAACTGTAAAAAGATTGTCATCAAGGGGATCGTTTCCAATTCCGCTAAGCTTCAAACGTGTTGAATACACAAACGGCACCACTCCGCTTGTCGCTATCACATCTTCACTATGAAATCTCTGTACTTTCATCTCAGGCTTTGTCATTTTCATGTTCTTCCTTCTCCTTATACATTCCGGCTACAGTCATTGTTGTGACCTTTATCAAGTGGAATCAGATAAGGTGAACGAATAATAATTCTTTAATTCGTTTGCCTCTAATTAACCACAATCTGCTATTCATTATAGCCTAAAAAACATATAGTGGAATGATTTTTTAAGAAATACTGCACAAAATATATGTCAAAACAAAGTATTCAGAATCATCATGGTATTGTCATTGATTAAGACGAGTATTGCGCGATGAAGAATAAAATAACGGCCACCCGATCGCTCGAATAGCCGCCAACATCTTTATTTATGCAGCCTGCACTCCAGAACCGCCGTCTGCTTCTCCGTCTCCGATGTCACCTCTATCTCATCTCCGTAATACTTCACATCGTCACACAGCTTTGTGAACTTCGTAACCGGTCCGATCACAGGGTATCCAAACCCTTTTCCGCGGTAATGCATCGGAATCACAACGCGAGCCCCAATCCTGTCCGCCATGGCTTTGGCCGTCTTCGCATCGATCGTGAAAAATCCGCCCACCGGAATCAGAAGCACATCAACGCCCGCAAGCTCCTTGTACTGTTCATCCGTCAGCTCGCAGCCGATGTCTCCCATGTGTGCAAGTGAAACCTGTCCACGCAAAATCGTAATGTTGTTACGTCCGCGTTTGGAACCCTTGCTTTCATCATGGTAGCTCTCAATAGTGGAGATGGCAAATGGGCACTCCTCTCCATCAACCACCTTCACGCGATTGACCGCGTTGTGGTCACTGTGTCCATGACTTGCAATCACCAGGTTGGCTGTCAAATCGATATCTTTGCATCCCGGTACCGATCCCGGCTCATATGGGTCAAAGACGACCTTGTAGCCATTTTCCTCCACTACGAAACATGAATGTGCAAGATAAGTAATCTTCATGTGGTTTTCTCCTTAATTCCTTTATACATTAATCATCAGAAGCACATTTTGAGCCCGTTAAGAGGTCTTATCTCACATAAATCTGACATGATCTCATAGTCTCCAGCGCAGCCAGATGCTTTTCCGGAGTCACGCCGGCACAGCAGGAAGAATCGACCGAAATCTTTACCTCCGGCATAGCAGCTTTCAAAAGGAGCGCATTCGACACAACACAGATATCCGTGCAGAGTCCTATGAGTTCCAGCTCGATTTCCTCTTTTTCTGCAAGAGCCTTCAGGTCTTCAGCAAGTTTTACACTGCCGAAAGTGGGCTTCTCGTATATTGTTGCCTCCTTGAGCAATTCGGCGATATCCGGTCGTATCTGCCACCCGTCCGTTTCTTTTATACAGTGCATGACAGGTAAATTCTGTCCCTCCTGCGTTTCCATATAATTCTCACCGTGAGTATCCATGGTCGCGATGACATCAGCTGCCGGATAGGACATAATCTTCTCTTTCACTGCGTCTACTATGGCAACTGCTTCCTTTGTTCCAAGGGCCGCATCGATAAAATCATTTTGCATATCTATGACAACCAGTATTTTTCTCATATCTACACCTTCCAAATTCATTTGTTCGAAGCTCAATCCCCAGACTATTTCTTAAATAGCTCCGAGTGCGTTCCAAGGCGATAAAGCATGAGCACAAGCACCTCATTCCGGATTTCATAAACAAGAAGCCAGTCTGGCTCAATGTGACATTCTCTTGTCCCTTTGTAATTACCGGACAGATCATGGTCACGATACCTTGCGTCAAGTGTGCCCCCGTCGGCAAGAATATTCACAACCTCAAACAGCTTATCAAGATCCTTGTTCTGTTTCTTTGCCAGCTTCAGATCCTTCTTAAACTGTTTTGTAAACTTTACCTCGTACTTCATACTTCCAGTGCCGCCTTGAGATCCTCAATATTGGTATAGCCCTTCACACTGCTGTCAGAAGCTATACGTCTGCCCTCTTCGATTGCCGCAGCTGTCACTTCATTAGGCACATCCAACTTAAGTGCAAAAGGAATTCCATTCTCTCTGATCGTGGTCCGGAGGAACATATTAATGGCAGTGGTCATGTTCAGCCCCAGCTCCGAAAAGATCCTGTCAGCCTGCTCCTTGATGTCTTTATCTATTCTAATATTTAAATTTGTAGTAGCCACAAAACACACCTCCATCCTGTCTAAATTATATGCAGATACTCGTCTATCGTCAACACATTGTCATTATATTTTACATTAAATAGTCGCAGCCTTTGCAAGTTGGGATTAAATGGCTCAATCACAAATGATGATGTGCGACAACTTCTGAGCAACAATTTGCTCACTTTCCTGAAGCCTTTCGCGAGTGCATACTTTTTAATAAAACCATGCCCGCTCATAAAAGTCCTTCTTCTTGGGAGGAATCGGTCTTGCCTTCGCTACGCCTACAGGCAGACAACACACCAGCTCATACTCATCCGGAACTCCCAATAGCCGCGTAATCTGACGCCCCTTGCCGTCCGGATTCGTAACATATCCTTCCACCCAGCAGCTCTCATATCCCAGAGCAACGATAGCAAGCAACATATTTTCGATAGCCGCTGAATAGTCCTGAACAGCGAAGCACCTCCCATGATATGAGGGCAGGCGCTGTGTCAGGACACAGATCATAGCAGGAGCTTTGGTTCCTACCTTCTTGCCGATAATATCGCTTACCTTCACAAGCATTTCCGGATCATCAACTGCGACAAGGCTCGTTGTCTGCATATTGCATCCCGAAGGAGCAGCCAGACCCGCTTCCATGATTGTGACCAGATCTTCTCTCGGCACCGGGTCCGGAAGATATTCCCCTCTGTAGCTGTGTCTTGCTTTGATGGCTTCTATGACATCCATTCCGTCCCCCTATTGATACACATCAATCCCGGCGTCCGAGCATATTATGCTTATATCCCCGTCTCTCGTCTCCAGACATTCCGCGCCGCTATTCTTTATCAATTCCATAGTCTTCTCTTCCGCCGGGTTCTTATCCGAATCACATATCACAGCATAGGAAGGCTGTAGCGCTTCAAGCAGGTCACCCAGAGCTTTGTTGTAAACGCCGTGATGCGGAACCTTGAGGACGTCACACTTTTTTGCGGTGCCGCCGGCGAGCCAGTCTCTGATTCTTTGTTTCTCAATATCTCCTGCAAAGACGAGCCGCTTGCCTGCAAATTCCACTGTTGTAATCAGAGAAAGATCATTGTCATATTCCTTTCTGTCATTCGGAATCTCGTAAGACAGCGGCGGCTCAACCGTGACAGAAGCCTGCCCAAGACTGAACTCCATCAGCTCTGTTGCATCTGTCCGTGTGATTTTCTTTTGATCCAGAGCTTTTACAAAATCCATGTATTCCGAATTCGTCCCGATATACGCAGGCAGGATGACCTGATCGACCGGAATCTCCCTGACAACATAATCAGCACCGCCCACATGATCCTTATCAAAATGTGTAATCAGGAGGACATCGACCTTTTCAATCCCCCGGTCCAGCAGATAAGAAAGGATTTCTTCACCATCCTCATCCTCCCCGCAATCTATGATCATTGTCTTGTCACCACACATAAGCAGGATCGCATCCGCTTTACCTATCTTAAAGACCTGAACATGCAAAGTATCAGCTTGAGTCTGCGCCCCGCTCTGATCCGAACTGTCACTTTGAGCAGTACTTGCGGTTCCTTCACCGGGATTTCCTTTAGCTCCGCAACCGGTAATCAGGGAAATCATCATGCACAATACCACGAAACGAATGAACCATACAGGTTGCCTCTTCATCGGCAATCCCTTACTCCCGTTTTTTTCGGTCATTCATCCACCTCCATTCATATCAATTTAAACATGCACTTCCCACTCCATTCCTATCGCACGGTCGACGATACATTTTTTATGATAAGACTGTTCACATATTCCATGTGGGAAGTATAAGAAATTTACTCACCCAACAATCCTTCGAAACAGTATCGGCGTATACCTGACTACCGCCACGAACAAACCCCTCGCACCAAGCAGAAAAATCAAGGCCACAAAGCTTCCCACCAAAAACATACGGCAAGCCTTCGCGATATCCTTCGTCTCGACTTCTCTTAAGCTATCCCCGATCCACTCCTTTTTATGAAGCTTCCCGAAATAGCTGGTCGGTCCGAGCAGCCTCACGCCCAAAGCACCCGCCATGACCGATTCCGTCTGTGCGGAATTCGGGCTCGGATGTTTAAGGCGATCCCTTTTCCATATTTTGAAGGCTCTTTTCGCTACCTCAGAGCCCTGACAGATACGGGCAGAGAGAATTAGAAACAGTGCTGCCAGACGAGACGGAAGAAAGTTCGCTCTGTCATCCAGTTTTGCCGCGGCACTTCCGAAATGCAGATACTTCTTATTCTTGTAGCCGATCATGCTGTCCATGGTATTGACGGCTTTATAGGCAAGCGCAAGAGGAGCACCGCCGATGACCATATAGAAAAGCGGAGCCACAACGCCATCGGAAAAATTCTCCGCCACTGTCTCCACAGTTGCACGGATAATCCCGGCTTTATCAAGCACTGCAGTATCCCGGCCTACGATTCGCCCGACAGCACTGCGGGCATTGTTCCAGATGAGATCGTCACGGGTATTTGCAGACTCGCTGCCCGCATGTTTTTTATCTGCCTTCCTGCCCTTTTTCTTCGATTTTCTCTTCGACCTTTTCGACTTTGATCGCTGAGGCTTCTCCTGTTCCTCGATCGGAACATTCCCGATGAGGTTGTCACCCATCATGCTCCGGGCATTTGCGAGCGTATCCGCGAGCGAAACTTCGCGCGCCACATTTCGGCTCTCCTTTAACATGTCCTTCACGGCGAGCGCCTGCGCGCACCAGAAGGTATGTAAAACAAATGCCGCCACCGGATGCATTCTGTAAGCCCCGTAAAGAATCCCTGCCGTCAAGGCAAATGTCACCACAGGCAGCACCACAGCAACCACTCTCCCTGCCGCCTGCTCTCCTTTCGGAGTTTGCGGGAAACGCGGGCGGAGAAAATGCTCAAGTGCGGTGATGCATTTGCCCATCAGGACGACCGGATGCGGGATCCAGGTCGGATCACCGATCAGGAGGTCCAGAACAAATGCCAGACATATACTTTCTATGAACCGCATTAATTAATCCCCAAATTATATATATATTTATACAGCCTATGTGTGAACTTCAGATGAATGAACCCACGAAAATTTGTCGCTATTTCTCGAATTTCGTCTGCCACTTAAATACGCCGCTTATTTCTCAAATTCCGTCGTCTCCGATATGCCTGCTCCCTTCAAAATCTGCGGACACCCGCACACAACACGAATAACTGTATCCGCCCGCTCAGCAAGCATACAAGCCAGCCTTCCCGCTCTCTCCCGCTTCTCCCTCTCTGAAGCATCGAGCGGAACAAGACCTGAACCGATCTCAACCGCGATGACTATATCTTTCAAAGCCAATTCATCCGCCAGAGATTCGAGTTTAACTGCTTTCTCACTGACCAGTTCCTCGACATTCCACACGGCTCGCTCCGCAAACTCCTCGTCACTTAGATTCAGCACAGATTTTATATACGCTCTTTTTCCGGAAAACATCGGACCTGTGACAAATATCATCTCATGTTCCTTTTGATATTCCTTCTCTCGTTTCTTCTCATGCCCCGTCTCTTGTTCCGTCTTTTCTTCTCTCTCCTGTTTTGTCATATCCTCATTCACGCGGAACGGTCTTTTCAGTTCGCTGCCCTGCCCGCACACAACTTCAATCACTCTGTCCGCTTGCGCAGTCAGTGTTCTCTCAATTGCAGCGAGTTCTTTCAGATATTCCATCGTGCTCTCGTCATACACCCTGCCGTCCGCAGTCAGGATTCCTGTGACGCAGATCAGACTTTCTGAAATGCGTGCCAACTCCAAAATCTGTTCAGCGATTCCGGCTGTGCTGTGTGCATGAGAGCTGAACATTTCATTTGCAACAAGATTCGGAAGATCTTCGAGCAGCACCTGCTTTCCGCGGCATGCTTCAAAACAGTCTCCGATGTTCACGGTGCACTCGATTGTTTCAAATCCCTTCCCCTCGCGAAGCTTCCGATGTCTCGCGATCCTCGCCTCCGCCTCTGCCCCGAAAGGTTCCATAGTGGCAAGGTACACGCGGCTTCCTGCATTCGGAACAAGGTTCTCGGCATATTCACTTTTTCCGCTGGCTGATCCGCCTGTCACTATAATGAGCATGGATTTTGACCTGTCATTTACTAAAACTTCCAATACCTTTGCGCTTTAGTACGCCTTATCGGAACTCGAAAGAAATTCTTTCATCCGCTCCACAAATCTCTCCGCAAGCGGAACCTCCCCTCCAAGCGAGATATGGGGAAACCCTGCATACATAGAATCCGACACATATGCACACTGCCAGGGCTGCCCTCCGCGGGCTCTGACCGCCTCAAGGTCCCTGCCGTTGTCATCCGTATCCCAGTGGTGAAATTCATGGGCGGGAATGACCTCTCCTTTCCTAAAGAGAAGGGAATCCTGAAGAGCTGTCATATAAAGATAGCCAAAACGCACCAAGTGTCCGGTCGGACGACCCGTTCCTGAAAATGCACCCACCATCTCATGCACCGTCCCCGACTCATCTTCCAGATATTTCTGCAGATAGAGGAATCCTCCGCACTCGGCAATCAGTGGCATTTTGGCTTTGACGGCTTCTCTGATTTTCGCAAGCATCTCCCGGTTTTCGCTGAGTTCTCCCGCATACAGTTCAGGATAACCCCCACCAAGATAGAGACCTGAAACATCGTCAGGTAAACATTTGTCATGAACAGGACTGAAGAAGACCGGTTCTGCACCGGCTTCTCTTAGAGCCCGCAGGCTTTCCGCATAATAAAAACAGAAGGCCTCATCGCGGGCGACGGCAACTCTACAGGGAAGCGCACATACAGATACCGTGTGGTCATGTATCGGCACGATCTCCTGCCCGAGTACTTTCTCCGGCATAGCACCCTCATTCCCGGCACATCCTACCGAGACATCACTCTTTTTTACGGAATCTCCCACTGGAATGTCAGGCGTCCCCGACCCTGACAAAACTTCCTCACTGGCATCCCTTATAAAAATACGCAACAGCCCCTCAACATCCACCGTCTTCTCCATCTGCACAGCAATCTTCTCAAAGCGGTTTCTCAAATCAGAAATCTCATCTGCTGTGACAAGCCCCAGATGTCTGGACGGAATCTCCGCTTCCGCCATCGAAGGCAGATACCCGAAAACTGTCAGCCCGGTCTCATGTTCAAGAATCGGCCTGAGATGTGCATACAGAGAAGGATGGCAATCCGTGAGAATCACGCTGCTTATATGACTCGGTTTTCTGAAATTCAGAAAGCCCCGGACCTGCGCTGCCAGCGACAGGCTCTGCCCTTTTGACCGGATGACCAAAAGCACAGGCGTGTCGGTCCTGTCAGCAATATTCCACGCACTGTTGTCCGTAGTCCCGCCGATGCCATCATAAAAACCCATCGCACCCTCCGCGAGAACATAGCTGCGCTCTTCGATCCTCTCATTTGTAAAATCCGAAGACACGCGCGCTTCGCTGAAAGATTCCTCTTCCCCGATCCGCTCGTCCGTATGATCCGGGTTACCGCAGAGAATCTCTCTTACTCTCTTTTCACCCATCAGGAAGAGATCCGCATTCTCCCCTTCCACTCCGAGAACGCGGCTGTGGAACATGGGGTCTATATAATCCGGTCCGCATTTTACGCTTCGGACATGATATCCGCGCTTTTTCAGCAGCGCGAGCAGACCGCATGTCACTATGGTTTTTCCGCTGCCGCTGCTCATCGCAGATATCATCAGTCTTCTCACGCTTTTTCCTCCGTCTTGGGAACTATTCTCCCACCTATAGATATTTATTGTATCTGTTCTTCTATTCGCTGCGCCGGCTACATTTCAAATATTATCGATTCCGACTTTCTCTTTATTATCTTTCAGATGCCTTTGTTCTCGGCTTTCTTTTCGTTATCTTTCAGATGCCTTTGTTCTCGGCTTTCTTTTCGTTATCTTTCAGATGCCTTTGTTCTCGGCTTTCTTTTCGTTATCTTTCAGATGCCTTCGTTTCCGGCTCCCTCTTCGCCCCCGGCTTCCTCTTCACTATCCTTCGGCTCCCCCAGGAACCTGTCGAGGACCGTCTGCAGCGTCCTGAAATTCACCGGTTTTGAAATAAATGCATTCATGCCCGCCCGAAGCGCATGATGCACATCGCTCTCAAATGCGTCTGCCGTCATAGCAACAATCGGAATCCATGTATTATCTCCGCCGAGATTTCGGATCTTCTCTGTCGTCTGATAACCGCTGAGACCGGGCATATGGACATCCATCAAAATCAGATCATACGTCGATTCCTCGGCGTCACGCATGATTTCCACTGCCGTATCGCCATTTTCCGCCATGCTCACCTCATAGCCCAGATGGGAGAGCATTTTCTTCGCGATTTCCCGGTTCATTCGGTTATCCTCGACCAGCAGTATTCTGTATTTGTCCTTCGATATATGACCAAGGAGAGGGCGACTGAAGAGTCTGTAACGAACATGTTCTGACGGTCCGTACGACATAACTTCGGCTGCTCCCCTGATTGTGCTGTCCTGCAGCCTGAACTCCAGATGAACGATGATCTCGGTTCCTTCATTCTGCTTGCTGAGTGCAGTAATCGTTCCGCCCATCGCATCCACAATACCCTTGCAGATCGCCATCCCGAGTCCGCTGCCTCTAACCTGACTGATGGCTGAATTCTCTTCCCGTTCGAACGGGACAAACATCTTACGAATGAATGCAGGACTCATACCGATACCGTTGTCAATGAGATGCATTTCAACACCCGCGTAACCTTCCGGCGCTTCAGCGCTCTCGATTCTGAGCTCGATTTTGCCTTCGGGCGGGGTGTACTTTACGGCATTGCTCATAAGATTGATAATCAGCTGTTTCATCTTGAGCGCATCGCAGAAAATATACTCCGCCACATCATCTGCAATCATCTTGGTGAATACAATATTTCGTGCACTGATCTGCGGCATGAAAATGTCCATGACCTCATCAATCTGTCCTCTCAGTGAACAGGGTTCCTCCTTCAGGACCAGACGACCGCTCTCAATGCGGCTTATATCCAGAATATTATCGATGAGCTGCAGCAGATGTTCTCCCGAAGACAGTATTTTACCCAGGCTGTCCTGTACTATCTCGATATCGTCATGGTGAAGCTGTGCGATCTCGGCAAAACCTATGATCGCATTCATAGGCGTTCTGATATCGTGTGACATGTTCGATAAGAACATCGTCTTTGCTTTCCCTGCGTTCCTCGCCTGCTCGAGGGCATCTTCAAGCAACTGTTTCTGGCGCATCGAGTATTCCTGTTCTTCGTTGACATCCGCAAATCCGACCAGTACCTCCGTCGCTTCTCCCTCATTCTTATCGATTCGAACGACCATGCATCTGTAATAAAAGAGTCCTTTTTTGGTCTTGGCACGGAATATAAAGCTGTAATCTCTCCGACCTTCCAGATTCTTACGAATCCCGTCTATGAAAATCTTGTCTCTGACAGTCTCCTCGTCAAATGTATAGACGACATTTTCAACAAAATACTCCATCGTGCTGTCAAAGCTGTCAAAAAAACCTTCTTCCAGACGCTTGCGAATATACTCGGCAAGACGATAAATATAGTATCTGTCTTTTATCAGATCTACAAAATACACCGATGAGTATTCCGCAGTGAGACCCTCTATCAGGCTCATTCGCCTTTCATTCTCCACGCGGGTCGCCACCTGATCCGTGATATCACGCACGACCACCAGACACATAATGTGTCCGTTCGCCTCATTTCTGGTCAGATGAAGCTTCTGATTAAGCCATACTTCATTCCCGAAACGGTCCCTGGTTCGGTACTCGATCCACGGCTCCCGGTTTCCAAGCTCATAACTCTGCAGCATATATTCCCGGGACATGAGCGTCTTCACCTGTTCTCTGCTTTCCGGCAGGATCTTATCGAGCCAATTATCAACATGTATGCCGAATTCATCCGGCATCGAAAAGTTCGTTACGGGATAGAATAGGTCAATGGCGTCAAAGTTCCCATCCAGGAGCATATAATCCGTGACGTCGACATTGCATGCGGAAATAGAACCGAGAATTCTTGTTAAACTCTGATTTAAGTCACTGTCATGATTGGATTCGACGAATATAGCTTCATCGCCCGGCATGAACCGTTCCTTTTCATCGCTCTCACTGCTGAACGGAATGCATATCAAGGCAGTCGTTGCAATACCGCTGCCCTCCCCGAAACGCCGCACTTCGATTCGCCTCCAGTCTCCTGAAACCAGCGGACAGGAAATGTTGAAAGAGTTGCGACCGTGCAGAGTGGTGCGAATGTTTTCGGGAGACATCTGCTTCTCGAACCATTCTCGATGTTTCTCCTCCACGAAATACTCGCTGTAGTAATGTAAAAATTTTTCAAATGAGACTGTCGGATCTATCGCAGCCTGCATCCAGGGAGTAGTCTCCTGATTTGACTTGTCGCTGTTGACCTGCATGAATATCTGGTTTTCGAGGAGATCCACCAGATAAACTCTTTGATAGTCGGACATGAATGCGTCCAGGAGCTGTTTTTGAAACTTACTATCCATTCTTACCTCCCGTTATGGCTCACCCAAACTTGACTCTCCGTATCCTCAATACCGGCTCGCTCAGGCTCCATTCTTCCTGTCTTTAAGCAAAGTCTAATCTCTGAAACAGAATTCTCGTGATGTAAGTATATGATTCAGATGCCAAAAGTCGATTACGGTTCGTAAGAACCGGTGATAATATAGATCGGATTTCCCGCCCTCATCATATGCCGTCCGCCGACTTTCTCAGAACGTGTAACAGCAATCTGCACTATATCCGGCTCGATTTTTCTATCTGCAAATGCCGCAAGGCTCTCCTGAAGCGTCTCAAGAAGCGTTGCACTAATGCAAATGCGCGCTCTCCCGTTCCTTCTCCAAACCTTGCTCAGGATTTCCCCGAGGTGCCCGCCGCTGCCCCCGACAAAAACAGCGTCCGGATCCGGCAACTCTTTGAGGTCCATCGGTGCCTCTCCCTGCACAATACGGAGATTCCACCTTCCGAACTTCTCCCTGTTTTCCCGGATGAGTTCTACCGCCTCATCGCGGCGCTCTAAGGCCCATACCTGACGCGCCTGCATGGCAAGCTCCACGCTGACGCTTCCGGTGCCTGCGCCGATGTCCCAGACGACATCGTTTTGCGAGACTGCCATTTTGCCGAGAATAACGCACCTTACCTCCATCCTCGTCATGGGGACTTTTCCGCGCACGAACACGTCGTCCGGCATGCCTGCCGGCCTGCGGGGCTGGATCAGCCGCTTCCCGTACTGTGTCTTCGTATCGACGAGGAGAACTGTCAAATCCGAAAAAGCTCTTTCGGCGCACTCGGATGCGGTGCCGGTAACTATGTACTCAGTTTTCGTATTCGAATCAGATACTGAGAAACTGTCTATACGCTCAGCTCTCGTATTCGGATCAGATGCTGAGAAACTGTCTATATGCTTAGTTCTCGTATCCGGATCAGATGCTGAGAAACTGTCTATATGCTCAGCTCTCGTGTCCGGATCAGATGCCGGGATGCTGTCCACATGCCCGGTATCTGTGCTGACATTTTTATCTTCATGCAGATAAGTAAGATTCTCTCCTACCGTCACCCTGAGATCGCCGAGTCCTGCTTCGGCAAGTTCGCGGCAGATGACATCCGCTGTGTATTTTCCGCCTGTCAGAAAAAATGTCTCTTTGCCTTTCATGATCTCATAGACAGGATCGCAACCCACGCCATGAGCAGATACCAGATTCCAGTCCTGCCAGGGAATACCCAGCCGGGCTGCAAGCATCTGGACAGATGAGATGCCTGGGATGATTTCTACCGGACAAACATCCCCAAAGCGCTCGAGTATTCTTTCCTTCAAAATGCGTGCACCGGAATAAAAGCCGGAGTCTCCGCTGAGAGCGATGGCTGCATTTTCGATATTACGATCTTCAATATAGCAGGCCAGCAGATCACAAATCTGCCTCGGTTTTGCCTCCACCGTCTTTTCGCGCGTGGAATCGCCCGTCTGCGTACAAGCGTCCGGCAAACCTTTCAACACACGCGCTGCACCGAGTATCACATCAGCACGCTCAAGTGCGTGCTTTCCTTCTTCTGTCAGGGTGGCCGGCGTTCCGCAACCGGTTCCGATAAGAGTTATTTTCATAGTATTTTCCCTGATTGCTGATATTTAAACATTGCAGCAGCCTCCTCTACTGTAACACCGGAATCCTCCGGCCTCCGGATTACGATAGCCTTGACTCCGCAGGCCTTCGCAGCTTGCATTTTTTCTTCAAAGCCCCCGTTCCTCCCGGCTTCCTTCGTCACAAGATAAGATATGTGGTATTGTTCCAGCATAGCCTCGTTCATGCGTTGTGTGAAAGGCCCGAACATCGCAATGATGTTACGATGTGGGATGTCCGCTTCCTCGCATGCAGCGATGGAATCCCGGGTCGGCAGAACTCTTACATACATTCTCTCTCGGGGAATTTCTGCACATGCTCTCAGCTCTTTCGAGCCTGTCGTAAAGAGAATGTTCCCTTCGGTTTCGAGGAGATATGCGGCGGCATCTGCCGCACTCCGCACGATTATGATGGAATCTGATCTCTGGACATCCTCTGATTTCTGAACAGCTTTCGATTTACGATCGGATTCCGAGTCCGGGACGGTTTCTGAGCTCTGAGCAGTTTCTGATTGCAGGACGCCTCCCGGTCCTTGATTAAGCTCTGAACACTCCTCTTCCTTTCGGATTACCCTGATGTATTCCGTGCCCGTCTTTCCGCAGGCTTCCCTGAGATTCGCCGTCACCTCCACCGCATACGGATGCGTCGCGTCGTAGCAGATATCATATCCTTTTAAGGTTCGCAGCATGTCTCCCACATTCATGCGTCCGACCAGCGTGCGAAAATGTCCCGGTTCTTCCTCAGCGGATATGTCTCTGAGCATTTCCTCTCCCAATTCGGTCGCAACACTGACCGTTACGAGAGCACCGCGGTCCGTCAGGGTTCGGGCGAGTTCACGGCCTTCAGTTGTGCCGCCGAATATGATTACCTTGCATGGATTCATGAGGTCAACACCTCCCCATCGAATAACCTCTCTGTGTGACCATTTTCCCGGATACATTCATAGTTTGCGAATTACCTATGAACACAGTCGTAAACATATCGACCTTCTCATCCTTTAGTTCGCCGAGAGTGAGAAGCCTTTTTTCCATACCGTCGCGTCCGATGTTGCGAACCCAGCCGCAGACGGTGATGGGAGACATTTTCTCAAGAAGGATACCGCACGCCCACGCGAGATGGTCGGGACGTTTTCTCGACATCGGGTTGTAAAGGCAGATTGCAAAATCTCCCTCGGCGGCTGCGCGTAGCCTTTTTTCTATCATTTCCTTCGGCGTCATGAGGTCCGAGAGGGAAATCACGCAGAAGTCATTCATGAGCGGAGCCCCGAGAATCGCCGCACCCGAGATGGCTGCAGTGAGACCGGGAATCACTGCGGTTTCAACCTCCGCGAACTCCTCCTGCATCTCCAGAATCGGACCGGCCATGCCATATACGCCGGCGTCGCCGCTGCAAATCATGGCGACTGTTCTGCCCTGATCAGCTGTCTCCAGTGCCATCCTACAGCGCTCTATTTCTTTCCGCATCGGGGTGGTCAAAAAATCTTTATCGGGATAGCGCTCCCTGACAAGGTCCACATAGACCGTATAGCCGCAGATGACCTCTGCGTCCTGAAGCGCACTCTGAGCCTCCGATGTTATCATATTTTCTGATCCGGGACCGATTCCCACGATATACAATTTCTTCATATCTACTCCGTCCACCGAAAATCAGGTGAAAATGTCCGCACCGCAAGTGCCACCGTGACGCCATCGTATGCATGCTTTCGGAAAATGAGACTTTCTTCAGAGTCTGAGTCCGCTCCGAGCACGGCACTTCTCTCACACACGTTATCAGCGCCGGTGATCTCCTTCACAAATGCAGACTGTGTGAATTTTCCCGTCACACTCATGAGATCCTCAGCAGAAAATGTTACAAGCGGAAGCTTTCTGCTGTCACAGAATTCCTGCAGCCCTTTTTCATCCGCCTTAATGTCGATACTGAAAACTCCGCAGAGAGCATTTTCAGATATACATGCTTCTTCAAATGCCCTTCGGATCGCATTTTCAATATTTCGCGTAGGGATACCTTTTCTGCATCCCACACCCGCGCACACGATGCGCGGTACGATGCGCAGGATCTGCCCGTTTCCGGAATCTCTGCGGTGAATCGTTAATACAGCGTCTGCGTCTTCTGCCTCACATAATGATTTCCCGTCGCGCTCATCTATGCCGCAGTGCACAACAGAATCATCGGCTTTCCCGGAAGCAGCGTCCGAGTCTTCTTTCTCACATGCAGTTATCTCGTCAAGCTCTTGTATGCTGCCCTGCACAACAGAATCATCGGCTTTCCCGGAGGAAGCTTCTGTGTCTTCTTTCTCATATACAGTTCTCTCGTCGCGCTCATCTATGCTACCGTGCATACCCGGACAACAGTTTCTCCCGCGGATACACGCATTCCTGCTCTCCGCATCCCGACACACTCTGACGATCACATGCTCCGGAACTTCCCCGGAAATCGGGAAGTCACTCACGATCACAATATCATCTCCGGCAAGGATCTTCGATGAGACAGATTTTATCCGTCCGGGGTTCTCCACAACACATCCCTGTATCCTCGCCCACGCATCCACTGAAAAAGCATGGGCAAGATCTGTTGCTGTCGTGATGACCGGTACCGCCCTGGTAAGACGGGCGATGCGGCGGGCAAGATCATTTGCACCGCCAAGGTGACCGCTGAGAACAGGAATCACATATCTGCCGGTCTCGTCTATAACGACGACAGCAGGGTCATGCGTCTTACTCTTGATATACGGTGCGATCGTACGCACACAGATGCCGACTGCTCCGACATAAATGAGTGCATCTGCACTGTTGAAGGCATCCCTCACCCACTCACTTAGTGAGCAATCTCTGCTGCAGCGTGAGGCTGTTCCGCAGAGCCGGTCCGCGAGCGATTCAGCGAGCTGCTGTCCGCGCTCCGTGAAAGAAATGATTCTTACCTGCATGTATATGCCTCCGCCTCAGGGTCTGTAGGTTTTCGTTAATTACCCGTAATTTCTACTTGTACGGTTGCCGTATAATATCGGTTTTTCAAGCTATATATGTGCAACCGTACAGGTTGAAGATTTTAATTAAATATTTCGTGATGCACCACCGTACTCGTTCTATCGATCGGTTTGAATACATATCCACGTTCCTGGAATCCCTCGATAATAGCAGGCAGCGCCTCAACCGTCGTTTCCTTCAGCTCACCGTCATGGCAAAGCAGAACGATTGTCTGAGATTCTGCGCTGAGGGCATTTGCGATCGACTCTTCCGTCGTCACGGATTCCCCGTCACCGGTCGCTGCGTTCCAATCCCAGTACTGGTAACCGCGGGCCTGAACCTCCTCGGACAGGGCGGTCATGATGCCTTCGCAGTAGTGTCTGGAAACTCCGTTGGAAGCACCGCCGGGGAAGCGGATGAAGCAGGGAACATACCCGATCTGCTCCTGAACGATCGCAGCGATCTTGTCGAGATCTTCAAAGAACGCATCTACAGAAGCGTATATCTGATCGTACTCATGGGTGTAAGAGTGAAGCGCAATTGTGTTTCCACGATCATAGGCTTCCTTGATCAATCCGAAGTAATCGGGATTCTGGGCCGTGACAAAGAATGTGGCCTTAATACCGTAAGAATCAAGAATGTCCAAAACCTGCTGCGTCAGATAGGACGGACCGTCGTCAAATGTCAGATAGACTGTCTTCTCCGCTGTCTGATCAAAATTCCAGTTCTGATTATTGGGATCGACCGCAAAATCTGAGCGATCCGGTACAGCCGGAGCCGGCGTTTCGGTAGGAACCGGCGTTGCCGTCGGGACCGGTGTTGCTGTCGGAGCAGGTGTTGCCGTCGGAACCGGAGTCGCCGTGGCAGCTGCTGCCGACTGCGCGGCAGAATCGGTCGCTGCAGCGACAGACGTATCCCCGCTTGCGGTATCACTTACATCTGCTGTGGCCGCTCCGTTTTCAGATACACTTCCTTCCGTGCCGTCTGCATAATACACAGCTCCTGCATGCTCTGTTGAGGATGCCCCGGCAGCCACCTGACCTGAAGTGCTACTCATGCTCGGCTCATGCGGTAACACGGCAAAAATGACCGATGCCACGAGAGCTACCGCGACACCTCCGGCTATCGTGAGCCTGCGTCTCAGCTGCTTCTCGCGCGCTTTTTTCTTTTCATATGCTCTCTGTTGCCACTTGTCCATAGTTACCTCCCTTTCTAAACCCCGTCTCAAACCCCGGATCATACAACCTACTCCTCTCATACCCGTCCCCGAGAAAATCCCCGACAAGTATGAGCGCTGTCTTACTGATCCCGCTCGCTTCACCCGCCGCAGCCAGCGTCCCCACCGTGCAATGCACAATCTTCTGCTCAGGCCACGTTGCCTTATATACAATCGCCGCCGGCGTGCTCTCGGTATAGGCACCCTTAAGCAGTGCCTCCGCTACCTCTTTCATCATCCCCGCAGACAGGAAAATGACCATCGTCGCTCCGTGCACGGCAAGACTCTCCAGAGCCTCCCTCTCGGGAACCGGCGTTTTACCCGCCATCCGGGTGATAATCACGGTCTGGCTGACCCCGGGCAGCGTGTACTCTGCCTGCAACGCTGCCGCCGCTCCGCAGAACGAAGATACCCCCGGAACATTATCGTACGGAATTCCCTCCGCGGCAAGCTCATCCATCTGCTCGCGAATCGCTCCGTAAATGCTGGCGTCCCCCGTATGCAGCCGTACGATCTCCCTGCCCTCAGCGTGTCCGCGAACACAGACAGCCTTCACCTCCGGCAGCGTCATCTCCGCGCTGTTATAAATCTCTGTACCTTCCCGACACAGACCGAGCAGAACCGGATTGACCAGACTCCCCGCGTATATGACAATATCCGCTCTTTCAAGCAGCTCCGCACCTCTTACGGTTATGAGATCCGGCGCTCCCGGACCGGCTCCGACAAAATGTACCAATCTGATTCTCCCATTACATTCTATTTCTACTGCCGCAGTGAAGTCCCGCTCCGGCATTCTGACTGCAATACGTTCTCCAAACAGTACCGCTCAGGCAATTTTTCCTGCGCCTGATGTTGCACCGAAAAATACATGTGCTTATGCGTTCTCCAAACGGTATCGCTCAAGCATTTTCCTTGCGCCCGGCGTTGCACCGAGAAATCCGTACACATTTGAAAATGTCACCGCACCCACTTCGTAAGCCCCGTTGACCCGCCGCAACAGGTATTTCTCCATCGATTCCAAAAGGGCACGCATGACCTCATCACAAAAGCCCGTTTCCTTTAAAATGTCCAGACACGCATCCGTCGACACACAGTGCATGAGCCTTCGGCATATATTACTGTCCGCCCCGCAGAGCGCCGCATGTGCCGCAAAGAGCTCCATCCGGCAGTCCGCATAGCGGCTGTGGGTATTCATAATTCCGCCGGCCACCTTCACAAGCTTCCCGATATGGCCCACCAGAAGTACCTCGCGAAAACCTTCCGCCGCTGCGGCATCGAGTGCATCCCCTATAAAGTTGGAGCACATAACGATAGGGAAATCCGGAGCGTTCGCTTCTCCATCAGCGGATGTCCTGCTCTCCCCCGTCAGAATTCCCTGCTCTTTCAAAAAATCCATCCCGTAATTGCCCGGCGTCAGAATGAGTCTGCCGGATTGGCTCATCTTGCGGACCTGCCTTATTTCGACACAGACGGCGTCGCTGAACGCCTGCATGCTCATCGGTTCCACGATTCCGGAAGTTCCCAGAATTGAAATGCCGCCCACAATTCCTAGATGTTCATTAAATGTTTTCTTCGCGATTTTCTCCCCGTCTGGAACAGAAATTTCGATGTCAACTCTTCCCTGAAAGCCTGCTGCGCAGCAAGCTTCCCTGACCGCGCGCTCAATCATTTCACGGGGAACATGATTGATGGCGGCAGATCCGACAGGCTGATCAAGCCCCGGTTTTGTGACGCGTCCGACGCCGACGCCACCTTCGATCCGGATTTCCGGGCTCTTCTCATTCTCGGTCTCAGGATACACAGTCACTTCTGCTACAATCAGAATACCGTCCGTAACATCCCGGTCGTCCCCTGCATCCTTTCTGACGGCTGCCCTTGCTGACATACTTCCCGAAGCTGTCCGATCTGCACCCCGGAGCTCGATACTTTCCCTCACAGATGACGGGTATGTCAGATTCGAACCTGTGCAACAATCTGAAAAATCTGCCTTACACGATTCTTCATCTGTTCGGTTCACATACTCGCACAGCGCAGGAATCACCTCAACACGTATCCCTTTCGGTGTGACCAGGGCTACACTCTTCGGCGGTCTGCCCGTCAAAAGGAGCTCCATGGCTGCGGAAACTGCCAGTGCCGCGCAAGTGCCGGTCGTATAGCCGCATCTAAGATATTTTCCGCCCGATTGTACGTATTCATTGAGTGCCATAATACCGTTTGATCTGCTTTCCTGTATTCCGTTCAGCGGAATCTCTCCCACTTTTGCCCGTTCGCTCCGACGATCTTGCTATCGTTATTTATTGTATAGATGACATCATCCGCATTGAAATATCCCGCCTTGTTCCGCTTGCCGTTGGAAATGTATACATCCCCTTCATCCAGCGTGAACGCCGCCAGCCTGCCTCCGCGGAACATATAACTTCTTCCGTCCTGATCGAGCGCAATAATACTGTAGTCCGTAGGGATATTATTTTTGAGCGTTGTCATGTCAAATGTAATCGTCCCCAGCCCCGCGTTACCTATGATCCGCTTGTCATACCAGAATGTCGAGACATATACCGCTCCCATCTTCACTTCACGAAGGACCTCCGAAAAGCATTTCACCTTTCCGTACCGGTTCTTTCCCGTGAAAATGAAATGTGTCGGTCCCGTCTGAATCAAATAGGACGCCGAAAACTTTTGCAGATCCAGCGGTCTCATCGTGTTATAAAAACCCGATCCGTGATGCGGGAGCTTCAGGATGTCGACATGGCCTATTTCATCCGCTATTGCGGCCTCATCGTATCCGGGATCATCCCCGAATCCCCGGGCATTTGACAGGTCTCCCGTAAGAAGTGCCGTGTGCCCGCCGGCAGTGAGCTTTACAACGAGAGATGTGTCATTTGGATTTTCCACCTTAGACTCGTGATACTGCTGAGAATAATTGTATATGTCGATCTGCGCATCCCCGAACTTAAAATGTGGGCTGGCCGTGTAGCGGTTACTCTTGTTTTTCCTGGTCCACGGCTCCTCCGAAGCGCCCTCCTCAAAGGTATCAATGACCGGAACCCCGCAGGCATCTGCCTGATTCATCGCGTTCTCCCATGAGACATCCTTCCACTCGTCCGGATTCACCATGTCATCCTTCGTAAACGGCATGAGGTAAACGCGCTCGGGGCGGTATCTGTAAATCAGATGATCCATGAGCCCGATATGATCCCCATGCGCATGGGTCCCGATAATGAATTTCAGGTTGTCGGGCGTGACGCCAAGTTCGTCCATGATGCTCTGAGTCTGTGCACGCGCTTGAAAAGTCCCGCAGTCTACGAACCCGAATTCCCCGCCCGACTCGATCAGAATCAGGTCGCGGCCTTGATCGTCATCGGTAACGCAGAGAAAATGCAACTTAACGTCCGAGGCGGACCGTAAGCTCTCTATGTCCTGATTCGTCTCCCGAAAATACTCGGAATGCAAATGGTCCGGATTTGCAGCGGATGATTCCATCGCGTCCGTTCCCGATAGGTCCGAAACGACGGATGTATCCTGCGGTTCTGTTCCTGCGCAGCCGATCAGAAGGATCGCGCACATGGCAATGCAGAGCCATTTCGAAATCTGTTTCTGTATATTCATAGGGCCTCCTGTATAACTCGATACTTCCCATTCCATACTTAGGCACAGACGAAGACTTGAGTATGATTGTTTTAATCTCTGACGCAGAATTCTCGTGACTTAAGTCGTGAGATGAATGCGCAAAATGAAACTTGTCTCAGATATGGGATACAAACCCGCGTCAGAGATTAAAGCCTCAGCTACACAATGCTCCACTGGAGCATTGTTACGCATGCTTAGGCACGGCGGATCACAGCCGCGCATTAAGGAAGGCGCTTCGCACCATGCGCGGCGCGGCAAGAACGCCGAGGCGTTCTTGATTGCTAAGTCTTCATACCTGAAGTACCGTTTTAACCACTAATATTTTGACATACACAGTTATAATACCACTCAACATAAAAAAACTCCCGAAAATTTAGTAAACCCATCGAAAAATCTTTCCCATTAGTGTAAAATGTTGCGGAGATTTTACAGGAGCATTGATTTATGGTAGTACGAGGCGGCAAAAAAGGTATATTTGAGCGGGTGTTTGCGCTCCTTCTCACATTTGCGCTGTGCATGGGAGGTCTGAGGACGGACGCATTTGCACAGATTGCCAGTGAAGATGCCCTGTATGACAGCGTATGGAACTATCTTTTCGAGGACAGCATGGTCAATAACGGCGTCGTCCAGTCCATCTGTGCCACTCCCGACTACCTGATCACCATTGAAAATACCTCAAACGATACGACACAGCCCGACACCGTTTCGGCGTATTACAAGAACCCGTTCGACAGGGACGGGAATCCGGTCCCGCAATATACACTGGCCATGCGCAACACCGACTTCGACTGGGAACACGGCAACGGCATGACCTACAATTCCAATACCCATGAGATTTACGTTGCGCTCTATTCAAATGATGCCGGCGACAACGCGGGTTGCATCTACGTCATGGACCCGGACACTCTCTCCTTCAAGCGAAAAATCCAGATTGCGGAAGGGTACAACATCCTGGGAATCGACTATGATTCCGAAAATGATGTGTATTATACCTTGACCAACAGCGAGGCCGATTACTCTCTCCAGAAGCGCGATGCAGCATTTAATCTAATCGAGGATTTCGGTCCGATCGACCCTTCGCCGGGTACAAATTTTCAGGATATATGCGTCTGTGGGGATTACATCTTCCTCTCTCCACTCACCTACGGTATGGGAATCGGGGATTTCATGAATGTCTACTCCATTTCCAGGCGGGAAACGCTCCTTTCCATAAATATGGATATGGGGCTGGAGTCTCCGCAGGTCGAGGCGGAGGGCGTGTGCATGGCGCACAAGGGAGTTTTTGTGTGCCCGATCACCGTTACACGCGATGACGGAAGCCGTTATGTGTATTTTTTCGAGACAACACTGCCCTGGTTCTACACGATTGAGACATGTGCGCGCGGCTTGACCTACGAGGGAGACCACACACACTATGCACTGGATACAGGAGACGGGGTCGTCACTGTCTACAATATGGACGGCAGTGAATATGTTGGGAATGCAAATGCCGCGGACGGCAATATAGACGGTAGCTCTTCGGGAAATGATGCGAACAGAAATAATAGTGAAACATCCGAAGACCCTGAAATCGGCGGAAAGATCATCGGCGCCAATCAGCAGGTTCTGAGCGGAACGAACTATACATTGACATTTGAACCTGATCCGGGTTACACGGTCTACAGAGTTCTGATGGACAAGACTGATTTGGAGCTCCCGGAGGGAACAACATCTTACACGATTGAAAATGTCAACGGGAACCACAGGATCACAGTAGACTTCAAACGGACCGCTAAACCTACGCCAACGCCGACCGTTTCGACCAATGGGACAGCGCAGAACGGGCATGTCCTTACGGACGGCACAAAGGCAGAAAACAGCGACGCAGGCAGTTCCGGTTCTTCGGCTGCAGCATCGGACGCCTCCGGCAATACCGCAGCCCTGCACGGAACGCAGATCACTCAGGGAGAGCAGTCTTCCAATCACGAATCTGACGTTCGAAGACGGGCACAGACCAGAAGCAAAGTACTGCTGTTCACCACCGTACTTCTCATTTTACTGCTGCTGAGTCTGGCTCTGCTGATTCTTTACAGCATGCATGTGCGCCGTGTGCGTGAAATGAAACGGCAGCAACACCGGGAAGAGCGGAAACAGCGGCGTCTTGCCGAGGAGGCTACAGACAAAAAAAGGAGCAGGCGCAGGAAGAACCGGGATAAGCAAAGTCCCGATTCCCTACGGCCCACGCCACACTACCGGCCTCTTGATCAATATGAAACTGACAGTGTTGATTATTCAACGAGTCACTCCGCGCACTATCAAACGTTCGAAACGTATTCGGCAGATACAGGCAGATCGACTTCAGGCAGTGCATATGACATGCCCAAGCAGCTTCACAACAGACGGGCTTCGGTCAGCGCAGACCATATGGCTGAGACGCTTCATAGCAGACGGGCTGCAACCGGCGCAAATCACATTCCTGAGCCGCTTCACAGCAGACAGACTGTAACCGGCGCAGATTACATACCTGAGACACTTCATAACAGACAGACTTCAGGCAAAGCATCAGACAGGCTGAGGCGTAGAAAGAAACGTCAGATCAGAGAGGACTAAACGAAAGGGCTGCCGCATAAAGGCGAGGTACTATTTACAGCAGATGGCATTTGCAAATACCTGCTGTATAGTGACCTTGTCTTGTGCGGCAGCCCTTTTCTCAGCTACACATTTCCACCGGATCCTTGTAAATATCCTTTCTAAATTTACCAGGTTTTTCTTAATTCTTCGAAATCAATCGTCTTTACTACCTTGCGGTAAATCTGAATCATCGCAATAAGTAATACTGCTGCCTCAACTAAATAGAACACCATGACGAACATCCCCGACTCGCCCGCGGCGACATACGATTGATTCTTTTCTCGTTGGACATCAAGTATATACTCTGCCCAACCCGGCATGAAGTCAAACAGAGCATGTACGAGCGCACACGCCCAGATATTTCTGGTTTTCCAGTATAAGAACAACATGCAAAGTCCGAACTGAGCGCAAGTAATGATCTTCAGAATAGCCTGTGCCATAAGCAGTGGCTGCGATACATCGGCACTTATTACGTGCACCCACCCGAACACGAGAGAGCTGACCAGCGCACAGAGGATCCACACCCCCTTGAAGTTCCTGAACTGATACATGATACCGTCATTTATGACAGCTCTGAATAATACCTCCTCAAAAAGACCTACAGACAGCATCTCTAAAGCTCCGGCCAGAAGCTGAACCGGCCAGTTACTTCGAATCGGCGTATCTGTAAAAAATCCCAAAAATCCCGTTAACCCTATTACTGCAGGCAAAATCAGACAAGGTGCAAGGACTTTAATTGCATATCCTGTCGAGTCACCACAGCAGTCCAGTGTTTTCTCGCCTGAAATCAGGTATAGGAAGAATCCCATAGCCATCGCAAGTATAATACGAAGAACTGCTTCTCCGAACAATCCTGTTCCATCCAGAAGCTTGATTCCCGCCATCGCAAGAATCACTGCCAGAACCGCACACAAAAACGGTTGCTTTTTCAAAAAATTGATAAATACTTTCATATCTTAGCCTCCACATTTTATATTTTTGTCTCGTCATATGCTGTCATTATCGTTTTACAAATGTGAAAGAAAGGGGACAATCATCAGAGACTGCCCTTAGTCGACCATACCGCATCTCCAAGTCGCGGATCATATGAAGTCGCCTCATCCAGGGCCTTCCCGAACGCCTTAAAGCACGCCTCCGCTATGTGGTGATTATTCAGACCATCCAACTGCTTGATGTGCAGATTCATGGCAGCGGAATACGAAATCGCATAAAAGAACTCACGAACCATCTCCGTATCCATCGTCCCGAGCCGCGGGACCGTGAACTGCGCATTGTAATTTAAGAACGGTCTCCCGGAAAGATCCACTGCACACATTACGAGCGTCTCATCCATAGGCAGGATAAAACTTCCGAATCTGCGGATTGCTTTCTTATCTCCTACCGCCTGCCGGATCGCCTCGCCGAGAACGATGCCGCAGTCCTCAATGGTATGGTGCGAATCCACATCAAGATCACCGTCACACATGAGTTCCAGATCGAAGAGCCCGTGGCGGGCAAATCCGTTCAACATGTGGTCAAAAAACGGAATGCCTGTGTCGATATTGCATTCGCCCGTGCCGTCCAGATTAATTGTTACAGAAATATCTGTCTCTTTCGTTGTTCTTTTAACTGTTGCGATTCTGTTCAAAGGGTACACCATCCTTCACATAGATTTATACGAGCATTATAGCAGAATGAGCCATGACTGTCTTCTGTCAAATATGCAGAACGGGTGAAACTATATGCCGAAATACTTTTAAACGACTGAGACTGCACGCAAGTATATTTTCAAAATGGCTGATTCCTTCTCAGAAATGGTTCCAAGACGGCTAAATCTGTCTGCCGGCAGATTTAAGCCTGCAAGATTTGACTGTAAACACCAATCTTATGCCTTAATTTCCCTCTTTCATTTTGCGTATAACGGGCTATAATGACCTTCGATTCGATCAAATGATACGAATCGCGAAGATATGCAGGAATTCGGTTTGGAAAATATCAGCATACGCTGCCCCGGATTCCGCGCCAAGTCTCGCTATCGAGACTATGATAAAGGGAGGAAAAATTAACAACTGATGAAAAACATGACCAAAGGAAGCCCCCTGTGGCTGATACTCACATTCACACTTCCGCTTCTTCTGGGCAATCTTCTGCAGCAGACCTACAGTCTGGCAGACACCGCTATTGTAGCGCGTTTCCTTGGATCGGACGCACTCGCAGCGGTAGGAGCTACAGCTTCCGTACAGTTTCTCGTTCTCGGTTTCTGCACCGGCAGCTGCGCAGGAATATGCATCCCGCTGGCACGAGACTTCGGCTCGGGAAACATGACTGCCGTGAGACGCGGAATTTATAACGGTATCTGGATGGTCGGTGCTATGGCAGCCATCATGACAGTTCTGTGTGTGCTTCTCACGCCGCAGATTCTGGCTATTCTGAACACACCGGCCAACATTTACGGCGACACGAGGATCTACATCCTCATAATCTTCCTGGGAATGCCGTTCACACTGCTCTACAACTATATGGCAAGTATCTTGAGGTCCATCGGTGACAGCCGTACACCGTTTGTCTTCCTTGCTATTTCTGCAGTGCTGAATATCCTGCTCGACGTATTCTGCATCGTAACGCTCCATTGGGGTTGCGCAGGTGCAGCAATCGCGACGATCATCTCTCAGGCAGTGAGCGGTATCGCCTGTACATATTTTATTATCAGAAAGTATCGGGAGCTTCATTTTGAGAAAAATGAGCGAAAGATTGACGCTGCCGTCATGAAGGAACTCGCCCTGATGGGGTTCCCGATGGGACTGCAGTTCTCCATCACTGCGATCGGCAGTATGGTGATGCAGTCTTCGACAAATGCACTCGGCAGCACATATGTATCCGCTTTCACGGCTTCAAGCCGTATTAAACAGTTCGCCATGTGTCCGTATGATGCGATCGGAACATCGGTGTCGACATTTGCATCACAGAATGACGGTGCAAATAAAGGACTGCGCACCCGTGACGGCCTGGTCATCGGCCTTACGCTCAGCACGGTATACTCCGTTGTGATCGGTGCGGTGCTCATCTTCTTCGCAAGAGAGCTGAGCCTTATGTTCGTCTCTGCAGACCAGGTGGAGATTCTGGCGGCGTCGAGTCAGATGCTCGTCGCTTGCGGATGCTTCTATTGGATGCTCGGCGTACTCGGCGTGTGCAGACCGACTCTCCAGAGTCTCGGTTTCACAGCCCGCGCCATGAATGCCGGCGTACTCGAGATGGTAGCAAGATGTGCAGTCTGCCTGTTCCTGGTACCGAGATTCGGTTACACGGCTATCTGCTTTGCCGACCAGACAGCATGGGTCTGTGCAGCGGTGTTCGTATTCGTCGCCTGTGTCATCGAGATTCGCAACGGCGAGCGCCGTTACGTAGAGAGTATGGCCCCGCTGTACAGCCATATCGGCGTTGCGATGCCGAAGAGCCATGCCGGTGCCTCTTTTGGAATGCTCCGGGCATTCCTGCCGGTGGTGGATATTGATACAAGATCCATGGGCGCGGTGGTGTCGCTGATGAGGGCGTAAAACAATTGCAGCCGTACATGTCTGATAGCATATCATGACATGTGCGGCTGTTTTTGTTACTGTTGTATTTTGTTTTCTATAGCACTATTCTTCATTTTACCGAAGCAGACGGCATTCTTGCTCTCACTTCGGTAAACTTCTACAAGTTCTTCACCGCCAGGCACCTGATCGCATTCAGCACGCAGATAACCATAACGCCGACGTCTGCAAAGATCGCGAGCCACATATTTGCAATACCGAGCGCCCCCAGAAGCAGGCAGCCCAGCTTCACCAGAATCGCAAAGTAGATATTTTCGTAGACGATGCGGATGCACTTCTTGGCGATCTTTATAGCCTTGGATATCTTCATCGGATCATCATCCATGAGGACCACGTCCGCCGCCTCGATAGCAGCATCGGATCCGAGCGCGCCCATCGCAATACCGATATCTGCACGGGAGAGCACCGGAGCGTCGTTGATACCGTCGCCGACAAATGCAAGCTTCTCCTTCTCACCGCATTCCTTCAGCAGCTTCTCTACATGAGTGACTTTGTCCGCCGGAAGAAGTTCCGCGTAATACTCGTCGATTCCGACATCCTCCGCAATCTTCTTCGCGACTTTATCCTTATCACCGGTCAGCATGACCGCCCGTTTTATACCGGCCTTCTTCAATTCGGCAATGGCTTCCTCTGAATTCTCTTTGAGTTCATCAGATATGACGATATGACCGACATATTTACCGTCGATTGCCATATGGACAATAGTACCGGTACTATGGCATTCCTTCGCAGTGATACCTATATGCCGCATGAGATTCAGGTTGCCGGCGGCTACATTGTGGCCGTCGACATTTGCGAGAACGCCGGCTCCGGAAATTTCGGATATGTCCGTTACGCGGCTCATGTCAAGCTCTTTGCCGTGGGCAAGCATAAGGCTCCGCGAAATCGGATGCGTGGAATGACTCTCCGCAAGGGCTGCTATTTCAAGAAGTTCGCTGTCAGACAGCGGGCTGTGATGAATGTCGCTGACCTCGAAATTACCTTTCGTAATTGTTCCGGTCTTGTCAAATGCAATAGTTTTGACACTCGCCAGTGTCTCCATAAAGTTCGATCCCTTGATCAGGATACCCTGATTGCTCGCTCCGCCGATACCGCCGAAGAAGCTCAGCGGAATGCTGACAACGATAGCGCATGGGCAGCTGATAACAAGGAACGTGAGCGCGCGGTAGACCCACTGAGACCAGATCGGATCAAGACCCATGAAGAATCGAATGATTGGCGGTATAACAGCAAGCGCCAGCGCACTGTAGCAGACCGCAGGTGTATAGACTCTCGCGAACTTTGTGATGAACTGCTCGGATTTGGACTTTCTGGAGCTTGCATTTTCAACCAGGTCAAGGATTTTAGAAGCAGTTGACTCATCAAACTCTTTTGTTGTCTCAATTTTGATGAGACCGGACATGTTGATGCAGCCTGAGATAACTTCGTCACCGCATTTGACATCGCGCGGCACACTCTCGCCGGTAAGCGCGGCTGTATTGAGCGTAGTATTTCCTTCACGGATAACGCCGTCAATCGGGATTTTCTCACCCGGCTGAACCACGATGATCGTACCGATTTCTATGTCATCCGGGTCAACTTTTTCTATGCTGCCGTCCTCATTCTCTATGTTGGCATAGTCGGGTCTGATGTCCATAAGTTCCGCGATGTTGCGGCGGCTCTTGCCGACTGCGTAGCTCTGGAAGAGCTCACCGATTTGGTAGAACCACATAACGGCCACGCCTTCGGTGTATTCGCCGAGCGCCATCGCACCGATCGTAGCGACGGCCATGAGGAAGTGCTCGTCGAAGACCTGTTTATTCTTTATACCTTTGAAGGCTTTCCGAAGTATGTCATACCCAACAGTCAGGTAGGGGATGAGGAACAACAGAAAGCGCAGGATCGGGTAATCGTCGAGCGGCAGTAGGGTCAGGATGACCATGAGAACGCCGGCGACGATGACCCTGATCAGAAGGTTTTTCTGTTTATCGGTCATGATACTGTATCCTTTCTAAGTTTCTTGACCAGGTAATTACTCAGTTAAAATCAAAGAGTCGCTCTGCAACTCTTTGCTCGCTGGTGCGTGCAAGCGTCAGCTTACATCTGTATCTGCGTACCAGTCACAAAAAAGAGTCGAAAAGAACTGATCTCTTCGACTCACTCTTACATCAAAGGAATATCTGGCAATCGTCCTCGACGACCTTGCAGTTCTTGATTACATTCTGCATAACGCTGTCAACATCTGCTCCGTCCTCAAACTCCACCTTCATCTTGAGTGCCATAAAATTTACTGTGGCATCCTTGACTCCGGGTGTCTTCTTTGTGGCTTCTTCCATCTTGTTGGCACAGTTGGCACAATCAACGTCGATCTTGTAAGTTTTCTTCATGGCTTTTTCCTCTCTCTACGGATGTTTATATTCAAAATGTGCTAATGAATATTTTAAACATATGAGCATCTGTTCATATGTTTGCTTAATCTCATTCTATCATATCCAGTTTACCTGTCAAGAACTTTCGTGATTTTTTTAACCCTTACACTATCCTGACAAGATCCGGCTCTGTTTCACACAAAATCTGAACCAGCACTTTATAATCCAGGTATTGGATCCCATACTCTCCCTGGTGAATTCGATTCGCAAGCTTACTGCTATAATAAATGTTCATTGCCTTTTCAAGAGAAATCTTTTCTTTTTCAGCCAGATAAAAGATAATTCGTTCTTCAAGGCTCTCCTGATATATTCGTTCCAATACATCTTCGCTCACCGATTATACCTCCTGAAAAGACTTAAATTCCAACAACCTTTCGATGGCTTTCTGCGTAATAAAAGCAATCTGATCATATGTAGGATAAACTTTAATTTCTTTTAATGCCCTCTCTTTATCCCAAATACCGGTATGATACATATCCACAACCCGAAAGACACGATCATTGGCGACCTTGCCGCAAATCAGATCATATTTTTGATATTCGGTCTTTCCGTCACGGCACTCACAAACAAAGTCAATCCAATCCAACAAATCCGGAGCAAATGATTTGACTTTTAATCCAGCTGTGTTTTCCTTCATATCGTAAACACTTATAATTGCCTTTTCTTTTCCGAGCAGGGCTGCTTTTCTTCTGGCCCAACGCTCAGCCTGTTCTCGAACCGATGTCACATAAAAGCCCTTACCAAAATCCAGCGGACGGTAGGAGTGATTAACATCCGGTCTATCTACTGTAATAATCGATCCAAGATAAACAATCATACTCTCACTCCTCTGATTCCAAGATATTCTTCAATATCATCAACAATATAATCTGTTCCCTGAGTATGAAGAATATCATAATGAGGAACCAGGTAATTATCTATGCATCCGGTTTTCTGTAACATCTTATAAACATCGGACGGAACTTTTCTCCATCGATTCGCACAGGCATGGATCATATAAATGACAAATGAAAACGATTCCCTGTCCATTCAAAACACCTCCCGTTCAAGACTTTGCTGAAGCGTCAGTTCTTTCAGCTACAGAAGAACCTGTGATATGTTCGCATGAAAAATATACCATACAAGTATACTCTTCTCAACACAACTATGCCCTATATGGACTCAGCGCCTTCCGATTTCAATGTCCGCTTCTCTCGTCACACTGTGCTCCTTAATATAGTCGATAATCAGATCGACTGTCGTAAATGCACAGGCAACGTAACTGTCCGCCGCTCCGTAGTAGAGCGCAATTCTGCCGGTATCCGGATCATGCAGCGTCGCGCACGGGAAGCACACATTCGGAACAAATCCTCTCTCCTCGTACCACTCCTCAGGCGTCAGCAGATACTCCGAGCACCTGTATTTGACTCGCGAAGGTTCGTCGATGTCCAAAATTGCTCCTCCTACCGAATATACAAACCCGCTGCAGGTATGAATCACACCGTGATAAAACAGCAGCCAGCCTTCCGAAGTCTCGATCGGTGCAGAGCCGGCGCCGATTTTTACATTTTCCCACCACTCATCGCATGTCCCCATAACATGGCGATGTCTGCCCCAGTAGACAAGGTCCGGGCTCTCAGAAAGGAAAATATCTCCGAACGGCGTATGTCCGTTATCGGACGGACGTGAGAGGAGCATGTATTTTCCGTTGATCTTTCTCGGAAACAGCACCGCATTCCGATTGAACGGAAGGAACGGATTCTCAAGCCTGACAAATGTCTCGAAATCCCTCGTCCTCGCCATGCCGATCGCCGCGCCGTACATATCCTGACACCAAATCAGGTAATACGTGTCCTCCACCTTGACAAGTCTCGGATCATAGGCGTATCGCGGCATGAACTCATTGCCGTCCTCATCAACAAAACGGATTTTTTCTTCGTCAAATGTCCATCTGATCGCATCACTGCTTCTGCCCAGATAGATTGCCGGTATGCCGTTTGGCTGTTCGCCGCGGAAGACGCCGATAAATTCTCCCTTATAAGGCATGACTGCGCTGTTGAATATTCTGGCGACGCCTTTGACCGGATTCCTTCCGATGATCGGGTTCTGCGTGCATCGCCAGATCGGAGCGCATTTGAATTCTTCTGTCGGCTTCTCCTCCCAGGGGATGTTGGGGAGAGACGGACAGCCGAGAATCTTATATTTTCCCATATTCACCTCTTTCCGGGACGGTCACTCTTCAATATGCTCGAGTCCCTGATTGATGATTGTGTTGACATGGTCATCGGCAAGGGAATACATAATCTGCTTGCCGTCTCTCCGGCTCTTCACGAGCTTTGCATTCTTAAGAATGCGGAGCTGGTGAGAAATCGCCGACTGCGTCATATTGAGTAACTCCGCAAGGTCGCAGACGCAGATTTCCTCCTCGAAGAGCGCGAAAAGGATACGGATGCGCGTCGAATCTCCGAACACCTTGAAGAGCTCTGCCAGATCGTAAAGTTCGTCTTCGGCCGGCATGTGTTCGCGTACGAGCTGCACCCGTTCCGCGTGGACTTCCGTGAGGTCACAGTGTTCTACATCATTGATAGCCATAGTTGTCTCCTGTTCTTTTTTCATATGAACATCTATTCATATGTATCATATCAAAGTATGCTCTTGCGGTCAATCAAAAGAATTCTAGTAAAAGACAGTTCCGGAAGGAATCACATTTCCGGAACGATTCTCCACAATGCTTCTTACGCAAATCGGGGACGATTCCTGCCGCGTGTTTTTTCCGCGAGACAGGAATCGTCCCCGAGCTTCAATTTTCTATAATTCAGAAATACTATTATATGGTTTTCAGGATTTTGTCCTGATTGCGTTTCCCGTAGACAATCCGGAGGACAACTATAGTCCCGGTGTCTTCATCAACCAGATAATAGCCAATGTAATTCTTTACCAGAA
Source organism: Lachnospiraceae bacterium (assembly GCA_017433725.1). Taxonomy (GTDB): domain Bacteria; phylum Bacillota; class Clostridia; order Lachnospirales; family Lachnospiraceae; genus Chordicoccus. The sequence continues at coordinate 1,029 of JAFRGQ010000064.1, read as the reverse complement.
ACCTGCGTATGTCTTTTCGTTTTAGATAAGGATTGATTACAGGACGTCCGGTTCTGGGTGCCTTGCATATTTCCGTCAGTTTTTCTTCGAGTTCATCTGCAAAATCGCCGGCGGCATCCGGGTTGGCAAGATCGACTGCAATATATTCGTATGTCTCGTCCAAATCATTCAGGGCTGTTTCTGTCAGGACATAGCTATATTGTTCAGATGCCATATTTTTCCCTCAGATTTTTCAGTGATGTTTTTCCTTCTGCAACAAGCCCCTGCTCGTAATCCTCAATTCCACGGTTGACCATGCGGGCTTCTTCCATGGAGCGCATGGTTCTTTCGTAATAGTCGATATCCATTACAACCAGGCGTCCGTATCCGTTTTTCGTAACAAAGACCGGACCGTTCTCTTCAGCGCACAGTCTTTCCACTTCTACAGTGTTTTTCAAATCACGCATAGGAATAATCTGCATACCAACACCTCCTTCGTGGCTAAATTATATACCAAATTTACCCACATTTCAATCCTATCGGGACGACAAGATGTAGCGTGTTCACCTGCCCATGAAGCATTTTGTCAAGTGCTTTTTTGAGTTATTGACGCAAATTATCGTGAAAGTGCGAAAGTGCAAAGCGCAAAGGGTCTGCGTTTTGCACTTTCAGCTTGCGGGTTCGGGTGGCTGCTTCTTCTTGATGAAGTTGTACCATTGACCGCCGACACGCCTTGCGCCTAAAATGCCGCCCATGTTGCGCTTGGCGTTCTGTACCGTCCTTTCGGATATTCCGGCTTCGGCTGCGGCAACGGCTGATTTGCCTTTGCCCCAGCTGACTATGCTGATGTTACAATGGTAAATGGCTATGGGTATCACCTCCAGTATGCATTCTTTACCACTTCTTCAGTTATTTTATAGTCTTTCACCTGTTCTTGTTTAATTACTATGTTCATTTCTTTATAGCTCCTGTTCAAGTACATATTTTTACTTTACTCTTTCCCTAGAAATGTTGTAATAACTCGGGTAAACTCTTCCGGTCTCTCTTTCT
>JAFRGQ010000063.1 GCA_017433725.1 Lachnospiraceae bacterium | reverse complement strand
ATTTGAAAGGAGCCATCAATGAAAGGTTATAGAAAGCTGGGCAGAAATTCTGCACACAGAAAATCCATGCTGAGAAACCTGGTGACCGATCTTTTCAGAGAAGGCAGAATCACAACAACGGAAATGAGAGCTAAGGAAGCAGGCCGTCAGGCTGAGAAGCTGATCACTATTGCAAAGAAGGGCGACCTTCACGCAAGGAGACAGTGCCTTGAGTATCTGTTCGATGAAGATGTTGTGACTAAACTCTTCGATGAGATCGCTCCGGGCTATGAGAACCGCAACGGAGGATACACAAGGATCCTCAAGCTTGGACCTAGGCAGGGAGACAATGCCGAGGCAGTATTCCTCGAACTCGTGTAATAGTCACTGAGTAATGAAGAGACTCACCTTAACGGTGGGTCTCTTTTTATTGCATCTCCGGGGCTGTGGCTGCATAATATTCACTAATAATTATTGCAGGAAATGGTTGACCGGTAATATAATAATTAAGTTAATTAAACTAATGAACTTAGTTTGAGCCCCGCGTTACAGGCAGCGGACAACAGACAGGATCGAGTAATAAATGACAGTAAAGAAAGATATTGCGTGTAAAATAGCAGCTATAATCACGGCGGTCATTATCATGCTGTCCTTCAACGAGCCGGCAAAAGTATATGCCGATGGTTTGGAATGGGGATACGGTAATCCGGACAAGGGAGTCATATGGGTACTCGATAATGGGACCATGACAGTCTATCTTAATAATGATCCAAGCCTGCCTAAGGATTCGCTCGAGGGTTTCCCGACAGACCTTCCGGCACCGGGTTCAGATAAGGAAAAAGCTGTCACACAGCTGTTCAAGAATACAGGCACCGGGAAAGACGACTCCTACAGAAAGGTTGTCAGCGGCAAGCTTCAATTCACAGACGGCGGGACTCTTAAGAATAAAGTAGATAAGATAGTGATCAAGGACGGCGTCAGCGGCATAGGCTGGAAGGCAAAATGGGACAATAATTCCTATGTGCCGCCATATGACGGGGAATATGCAGTCGATCAGCTGAATACCGGAGTCTTTCAGGATTTTGACAATCTAACGGACGTAGAAACATGCAGCTCCATAAAGCGCATCGGCTGGAGCGCTTTCAGAAGATGCAGCAAACTCAGCAGTTTCGACTTTTCAAAGCTGTCGAAACTCGAAGAGATCATGAATCAGGCCTTCAGTCCGTGCGACGAACTGACGGTGATAGATCTTTCGAATTGCACAAAGCTCACAACGATCAGACAAAACGCGTTCGACAGTTCCGGGAAAATACGTGGAGTCATCCTTCCGGATGGTCTCAAAACAGTTGGAAAGACTGCGTTCAAAGAGTGCAATAGTCTCGAATATGTTAAATTCGGGGATGCGTCAAAGGTGGAAATGATCGGAGCACAGGCTTTTCAGGGCACAAGCAACGGCAAACGCAGCAATCTCAAGTTTGTCACGGACGAGAAGACTAAAAGGAAGGCTGTGGTAGTCAGAGCAACACCGAAGCTGTTCGGTGATAACGTGCTGCCGTCAGGCGATCGTCCGGACGACGTATTCTGGTTCGGAGCTCTCGAGGAGAACTTCTGGGAACTGAATGTCACTGTAAATGATAAGAAGGACGTTGCATATAACGGTGAAGAGCAAAAGGGATACGAAGTCAGCGAAGTGACCGGTACCGGGTCGGATCCCGTGGAGACCGATGAATGCATAGTTACGGGACTGCATAAAGATCACGTGCTGACCCTTGCCGGATACGAACCTTCACATGGCAAGGATCCGAAAAAAGAACCATATGATAACGGATTATTCAATACTGACCCGGGTATCGAAGCCTGGTCTGATGATTATGACTACGGTATCAATTATGCTCTCGGCACGAAGGTCCCGGGAAAGCTGAAGATACTGCCTGTAGTGACTTTCGTCGATGACGACGGCACTGCCGTCCTTAAAGAAGCTACGCCTTATGCTTTTGATACCCCGGCGGCCTCTATCGTAAAGCCTGCCGATCCGACCAAATCATCGACCGCACAGTACGATTACACATTTGACGGATGGGATCCTGAGATCGCGGATGTAACCGGGAATGCCACTTACAAGGCGAAGTACAAAGCAACGTTAAGAAAATATGACGTCAAATTCGTAAATGATGACGGCACGGTGCTTCAGGACTCAAAAGAGGAATACGGAAGCACACCTTCTTATAAGGGCAGCACTCCGACAAAACCTGAAACCGATAAATACACATACACGTTCAAAGGGTGGAAACCGGATATCTCTGAAGTGACCGGCAACGCTACATATGTGGCAGAATTCACGGCTGTTGCCAAGCCTGAGCCGGCACCTGTTCCGGCAGGCGGCGGCAACCGCGGCGGAGGCGGAAACGCTATAACCCCAGCGGACGGCGGGACTGTGGCCCCGGATGCCCCGGCAGATACAGACATCAACGATGATCCTGTTCCTGCCGCTGACACACCGGAGGAGCCGGAGGATATCGACGATCCTGATGTACCTCTTGTGGATAACATTGGATGGGCGCTGATCAATCTGCTCTGCATGCTCGCTACAGCAGTGCTGTTTGTGCTCATGCTCGTGAGGTCCATAAGGAAGCGCCAGGAAGGCGAAAGAGCCGGCATCATTTATGTAATAGCCGGACTGGCAGTTGCAGTATTTTCCGCACTTATATTCTTCATGACCGAAGACATGAAACTGCCAATGATAATGACGGACAAATGGACTCTCCTGATGGCCGTGATCCTGGCAGTACAGCTGGCAGTTGCGTTTTTGTTCAGAGTTCGCACCGCGGACGAGGATGAGGAAGAATAAACTGCAAAGAAGAATAGGTAGAAAAAGAGTAAAACAGAAATGAGCAGTGAAGGGGCTGTCGCACAATAAAAGTGTGGCAGCCCCATTTATCTGGCGTTATCCGGCGCATTCCCGGTAGCCAGAGCGTTCTGTATTATCAGCTCCGCTGACCCTCTCTTGAGCTGGCATATCCTGTTCATATCCTGAACGTACTCTTCGCTCATGCCGCACTGCAGCCAGTCGATGATCAGCCCGAAACATGCGCACTTGTGGTACCTGATGAAGAGCTCCCTGTCGCTTTCGGATACAGGCACGTCAGGGAAGACCGTCTCCGAGT
>JAFRGQ010000062.1 GCA_017433725.1 Lachnospiraceae bacterium | reverse complement strand
TGTTCGTGCTCATCGTCGTCATCATCGTCATCGTGGTGATGATGTTCGTGCTCATCGTCGTCATCATCGTCATCGTGGTGATGATGTTCGTGCTCATCGTCGTCATCATCGTCATCGTGATGGTGCTCGTGTTCATCGTCGTCATCATCGCCGTCATGCTGGATCGCTTCGATCCATCCTGCGGACTCCATAGATTTCTCAAGATCAAAACGCCCTGTATTCAGAACATCGGAGATAGCGACTTTGGCATAATTAGCCTCGATAATCACAGCGCTTGTCTGCAGGCTCCTGATGATTGCCTTGAGTTCGCCGAGCTGATACTCATCGACCGTGTCTACCTTATTCATAAGGACTGTGTTACAGAACTCAAGCTGCTGAATCAGAAGATTCTCGATATCCTCTTCCTCATACGTATCCTTCAGAAGGCTGCGTCCGTCTTCAAATTCATCGTGCATGCGGGCACAGTCAACGACCGCAATAATATTGTCGAGGACCATCGGCATACCGTCCTCAGTGCTCTCCTCGCAGATATCTGCGATTGTCTGAGCAATCGGAATCGGCTCACAGATGCCGGAAGCCTCAATAATAATGTAGTCATATTTTCCGGTAGCAGCGAGCTCACCGAGCTGTGCTGCCAAATCGTCTCTGAGCGTACAGCAGATGCAACCGTTCGTAAGCGGAACAAGGTTGCTGTTTTCCTGAGTAACAATGCCACCCTTTTCAATGAGGTCCGCATCGACATTCACTTCACCGATATCATTTACGATAACCGCTGCGCGAATTCCTTCATCGTTGCTGAGAATGTGATTTAAGAGTGTTGTCTTGCCTGCACCGAGATATCCGGTGATCAATGCTATTTTCACTGTATTGTTTGCCATAAAAAATAGACTCCTTTCTGTTGGAGTCTATTTTCTCACGTTTTTTTTCTTTGTCAAGATGCCTTTGTCCGTTCAGAACATTTCATCGTCGTCCCCGTAGGAGGCTTTTCCCTTTTTGATCTTCCTGTTGCTCGCATCGAGCTGCTCTATGGTCGGACCGAACATCTTCGACAGCATCACCGACAGAGCCAAAACAGCTCCGAGAAGAATCGGGAACACATTGCTCGTCACACCCGCAATCAGAAGAATCATACCCAGGATGACCAACATAACAGAAACGCCGAATATCACCTTGGATGCGTCCTCCATGTTCTGGTCGTTCTCCTTTTTTGTCCTCTTCTTTCTTCTTGCAGCCTCCTCGTAATATGCGTTGACTATCTCATCCGGGCTTCCCATTTCCCGAAGAACTGCCCGCACATCTCTGCTCACAGCGCGCTGGCCGTTCGTGTACTCATCCAACTTGTCATATATCGTATCTTTCAATTTACGCTCAACGCTTTTTCTCACGCCTATAGGAAGCTGCTGCGTTACTGCGTCTACATATTGATCAACTATTCTGCCTACCACAATTCATACCCCCATCATAAACCAACAATGGCATCAACAGCCTGTGACATAATACTCCACTGCTTTTTCAGATCCCGCCGCAGCTGCTTTCCCTTTTCGGTAATCACATAATACTTGCGTGGTTTGGAGTTACTTGTATCCCATTGATTGTCGAGGAGTCCCTGGGAAGAAAGCCTGCGTAAAAGCGGATAAAGGGTATTGGCCTCGACCGGAATTCCCTTGCGGGCAAGTTCTTCGACCAGACTGTATCCATATACAGGTTCATCGAGACAATACAGCACGACAAGTACGATCGTCCCCCTGCGCATCTCCATTACCAGAGAACTTTCCACAGTCTCCCTTCCCATTTTTCTCCCCTTTTCTATGACAAGTACACTCCCCAGCATACTGGTATCCTGTCTGAAACGATACCTTGTGTCACACATTAAATTAAAACTATTAATGTACTGCTGTTACTTTTAATGCCACAAATATTATAATGTGTAAGGCACAATAAGTCAACACAACTACATCCCTCTCCCGACAAAAAAGGCAAAAAAAGCGCAAAAAAAGCTGAGTATGATTTCCCGGCATTTGCCGATAATCATACTCAGCTTTTTTTGGATTTCGCTATGACAGTGCTAACTCGCTCACCGGCTCTACGGTGAGCGATGTCGCTATTACATTTTAATAAAACAGTTGTTTTTCAGAATAATGATTCGTCATTTCTCTCAGGAAATCTCCGTTCGTTATTCTTCCGCGTTCTCCTCGGATGTTTCCTCCGACGGCTCTTCTTCAGCTGCAGGTTCCTCAACAGCAGCCTCTTCTTCGGAAACCGTCTCCGCTTCTTCGCTGCTCGTTCCTTCACCGTACGTGACGGATGCGTTTTCAAGAATTATATCTGTAGCCAGATAATATCTCACGGTCATGTCGATATTCTCCTGAGATATACCTGCCGCTACCGCAGCTTCCTCGGATGCATATCCGGAACCGGCGAGAAGTTCATTCTTTCTCGTATTATACTGCTCACCGGCCGGTAAGATTCCCTCATTCTCAAGGATCGCGGAAGCTACAAGATAAGTCTTGGCAAAATCTTTCGCGTTGTTGGCGATACTGGTCTCCGATGCGCCATATTCCGTCAGGAAATCCTCATAGGACAGATTGTAGCTCTTAGCATACCTTGCATATGTGTCCTCGCAGTACTTGGTCCACGTAGCCAGCATGTCTTCCGGATACTGGAGCACAGTAGAATTGTCAAATACCTGATACCATCCGTCCGTGCGAAGCTGTTCATCAGCCTGCTTCTCATTATTCTCAGCTACTTCCTGTCTCTTGCCCTCCATGTATTCATCGACATTCTCCGAAAAATACATCCGTGTCCAATCCTCAGTCGGTTCACCGAGCGCAACAGATACGCGTGTAATATCCACATCATACTCCGCTGTCTTTCCCGCAATATCCTTATTCTCATAATCATCCGGGAATGTAACGGTGATCTTGACGTGATCCCCTTTCTTATGCCCTATTAGCTGTCTCTCGAATTCATCCGGGAAAGTTCCCTGTCCCAGCTTGAGTTCATAGTTGGAATCGCTGCTGCCGACAAAGTCTTCCCCGTCGATTTTCCCCTCAAAGTCCATTGTAACCCAGAACAGATTGTCAATTTCCATATCCGGAACATCGATTCTGTAATGATTGAGATCCTCATCGATCGCGTCGAAGAGCTGATCCTCTGTCACTTCCGAGACTTTTCTCGTCAGTTCGAGTCCTTTGTAGTTGGCAAGCTCAATAAAGCTGTCAAGACCGGCGCTCTCGACTGTCGAGGAAGTAACGGGTACGTTGTCACCGGAATCCTTACCGGCACCGGTCTTATTTCCTCCCGATCCGCAGCCGCAAAGACCAAGAACCGCAACCATGACCAGTGAGATAATTTTCTTATTCATTCATTTGCCCTCCGTTTTACAGGCTTCACGAAGAAGTTCGTGATTTCGTGTTCCGCTGTTTCAATCTGATTCCTGATCCGTATCTCCGGACCCCTTATGATAAAGCACAACTGCTTCATGCGGTCGTAAATCCAACGTCAGGATGCCGCCTGTAACAAGTCGTTTTTTCGGTTCCGTAGAAAAACCGTCAGCGTCTGTCACCAGTAATTCGACCATGTCCGTATTTACATTTCTGGTGATACCTGTCTCCCAGACAGGAAGTTCTACCGGTATCTCCTCATCGCCGGAATTTGCGACCACAACGAACTGCTCCTTATCAGAAAACCGTCCATAGGATATGAACTGGTAACCGCAGCCGAGGAATTTCAGGGAACCCTGCCTGAGTGTGTCGTATCTGTTGTGCATATGGATGGCAGCCCTGTAGAATTCAAGCATTTCACGGTCTTCATGTCCCCAGGGATAAGTCCTTCTGTTGTCAGGATCTGTAAACCCGACAACACCGGCCTCATCTCCGTAGTAAAGTGTCGGAGCACCGACAAATGTCATCTGAATGATGACCGCTTCTCTCATGACGGACGGATCGATATTCTGACCTGCCGCCTCGCTGCCATGCTGTGAAACTCTGCCTACAAGGTGGTTCGTCCTGGTCAGGAACCTAGAGTGATCATGGTTGTCCAGCTCATTCATCGCACATAATGCGGAAGGTCCCATGAAACTTGCGAGATGGTAACGCATTGCACTCTCAAAAGATTCTCCGTTGCCGAGTAGATCTTTGCGGAATTCGTCGCTGTGCTTCTCCATCCCGGTCAGGAACCATGATACGGGCTCCATGAAAGCATCGTAATTCATCACGGTATCCCACTGATCTCCCAGTAACCACTCTCCCGCCTCGCCATAGTGTTCGGCAAGAATGATTGCCTGCGGGTTTGCCTCCTTCACAGCCTTTCTGAACTCCCGCCAGAAATAGTGATTATATTCGAGCGAATGTCCCAGGTCGGCAGCGACGTCGAGACGCCATCCGTCCACATTGTACGGGGGGGATACCCATTTTCTGCCGATATACATAATATACTCGAACAGTTCCGGACTCTCCTCATAATTTAGTTTTGGAAGCGTTTCGTGTCCCCACCATCCATCATAGAATTCATTGTAAGGCCACGCATGTTCATTATTGAATTTGAAGAAAGAATGATACGGACTTTCCCTGTTGACATAAGCTCCCGTTTCATAGCCCTTCTGTCCCTCATATATGCGTTCGCGATCCAGCCATTTGTTAAAGGATCCGCAGTGATTGAAAACACCGTCCAGAATGATCTTCATCCCTCTGGAATGGATCTCCTCACAGAGCTCTTCAAGTAATTTGTCGGAGGCCTCCAGGTTCTCCGGTGCCGTCGTCCGGATAATGTACCTCGTAGCGTTGCTGTTATTCCGATCCTCCCACATAAGCGTATCACCGCCATCCTTCACGATCCGACCGAGATGCGGGTCAATATGATCGTAATCCTGGCTGTCATACTTATGGTTAGAAGGAGATACGAAAATCGGATTGAGGTATATGGCCTCGACGCCGAGATCCTGTAGGTAATCGAGCTTCTGACGTACACCTTCCAGATCCCCTCCGTAGAAGTTCCTGACATCCATGTTTTCAGGCGGACGGTTCCAATCCGGTACCGCCTGTACGTATTCCTTCAGATATACATATTCTCTTGTCTGGACATCATTGCTCTTATCGCCGTTGCAGAAACGATCCGTATAAATCTGGTACATCACTGCACCATGTGCCCACTCCGGAGTTTTGAAGCCCGGTACGATTCGAAAACAATTCCTGTCGGAAAGATCTCTGGTAATCCCCTGCTTATTATAGTAACAGACAATCGCTTCAAACCGCAGTTCAAAATAATACTTTACAACCTCATCGGTCAGACTGATTGTAATCTCATAGTAATCAAATGCTCCGGCTGTCTCAGCCAGCGTCATCAACAGACGTTGCGAGCCGCTGATAAAATAAACTTCATCGGCGTTATTTTTCAGAGTACGAATACGGATCGTACAGTCTTCTCCAGCCTCCGGCTGGACCGGTTTTCTGTAGAACTTGCTTTCATCGCTGAAAACCGCTCTCTTTGCGAACATCGGACGCATAGATTCCACATACCGAATGCGTCTCGATTCCTCAGATTGTTGAATCCCCATCTGGAACAACTCCTTCTTCGAACAGTGCCTCGAACTCAGCTCTTCCGATCTTCTCCTTCTCCAGAAGAAGCTTCGCCGACCGATCAAGCACATATCTGTATTCGTTAATTATCCTTCTGGCTTCTCCGTAACACTGGTCGATGATTGATTTCACTTCCTCATCGATCTCATCTGCGGTCCTCTCACTGTAGCTGCGCGTCTTCTCGTAATCGCGCCCTATGAAGACCTCACCGGAATCGTCATCATATGCTACGAGTCCCATCTTTGCAGACATACCGTACTTGGTCACCATTGACCTCGCGAGCTCGGTTGCCTGCTTGATATCCTGAGATGCTCCGGTCGTGATGTCGTCAAATACAAGCTCTTCCGCCACACGGCCTCCGAGGTCAACAATAATATTCTCGAGCATGCGGCCTCTTGTATTAAAGATTTCATCTCTCGACGGCAGCGGCATCGTGTAGCCGGCTGCGCCCATACCGGTAGGAATAATGGAGACCGAGTAGACCGGACCCACATGCGGAAGCACATGGAATAAAATAGCATGGCCCGATTCATGATACGCTGTAATCTCCTTATCCTTCTGAGACATGACTTTACTGCGTTTCTCCGCTCCGATCCCGACTTTAACGAACGCCTGGCGGATATCATTCTGGATAATATAATTCCTGTTCTCCTTGGCGGCATAGATTGCGGCCTCATTCAGCAGATTCTCCAGATCGGCGCCGGAAAAACCGGCTGTCGTCTGAGCGATCTGCTCGAGGTCAACATCATCACCGAGAGGTTTGTTGCGCGCATGTACACGAAGTATCTCCTCTCGTCCGCGGACATCCGGAAGCCCCACCGCTACCTTTCTGTCAAAACGTCCCGGTCTCAAAATAGCCGGATCCAGTATATCGACTCTGTTCGTTGCGGCAAGAACGATAATACCTTCATTGACTCCGAATCCGTCCATCTCCACAAGGAGCTGATTCAATGTCTGCTCGCGTTCGTCGTGACCGCCGCCGAGGCCTGCGCCTCTGCGTCTGGCAACTGCATCAATCTCATCGATAAATACGATGCACGGATGGTTTTTCTTGGCGTCCTCAAAGAGATCTCTGACGCGGGATGCACCGACGCCGACGAACATTTCCACGAAATCCGATCCGGAAATCGAGAAGAAAGGAACGCCTGCTTCGCCCGCGACCGCTTTCGCGATCAGCGTTTTTCCGGTACCTGGAGGGCCTACAAGAATAACTCCTTTCGGTATACGGGCTCCGACGGATGTATATTTGGCCGGATCACGCAGGAAATCTACTATTTCCTCCAAGTCCTGCTTTTCCTCTTCCAGTCCCGCAACATCACGGAACGTAATCGTCTGGTCTGAAGGAGCTGATAAACGCGCACGGCTCTTGCCGAAGTTCATCATCTGCGCATTTGTCCCGCCTCCCTGTCTGTTCATCAACGTAAAGAATATGAGGAAAATCGCCGCAGCGACTACGATCAGAAGAATGGAGTTCATAAGGGAACTGTCAGATGGAATATCATCGACGACTACTTCCACATCCTCGTATCCTTTCAGTGTCTCATCTACCTTGGAGACGTCCGTCACATAGAGCTGCCTGGAACTTCCGTCTTTCATGAAGACAACAATTCGGCCTGCAGATCCCTGTGCGTTCGGTTTTATATTTACACTGTCTACTTTCTTTTCCTCGAGTGCAGCCGCGAATTGCTTATATGTATAGGCTTCACTCCGCTGCATACGTCCGGCAAAGAAATAATAGCCGGATACCATTGCTACAATTATTATTAAGTATATGATTATACTACTCGATGGTCTCTGTTGCGTCACCTTTTTCCCCTTTCGAGCGATAGCGCCGAAATTTTCTCATCAAAGAACCACTTCCCCGATATACGGAAGGTTTCTGTATCTCTGCTTGTAATCCATACCGCATCCGACAACGAATTTATCTTCAATCTCAAATGCACAGTAATCGACTTTGACATCCGTGACCCTTCTGTCCGGCTTGTCAAGAAGCGTGCACAGTTTGAGGGACGCCGGCTTTCTCGCGCTGAGAATCTTCATAAGATATGAGAGTGTTCTTCCGGAGTCGATTATATCCTCCACAATGAGGACATCCTTGCCTTCGATCGACTCATTCAAGTCCTTTTCAATCTTTACGATTCCGGACGACGAAGTTCCGTCACCGTAACTCGAAACGGACATGAAACCCATCGATACAGGGATAGATTCATCAATTCTCTTGGACAGGTCTGTCATGAAGTACACTCCGCCCTTCAGAACGCAGATCATATGCACAGACTTTCCCATATAATCCCTGCTGATTTCTTCTCCGATCTCGCGTACTCTCTGCTCGATTTTCTCTTCCGGTATCATTGTAATAATTCTTTCAGCCATATCATCCTCCGTATTGTTCGACGGTCACGGTAAGAACCGTTTTCGTCATTGTATCAATTCGACATGACTCCCCGCTCCTTAAGCCTATGACCCACAGGACCTCTGCTCCGCATGTCAGCAGAAGGATCCTATCCCTCTCGTTCCTCGGAATTTTTCTGTCAGTAAAAAAGTCGGACAGGCTTTTTCTTCTTCCGTCGGGATTTATGACGAGGTAATCTCCCGCCATTCTATATCGAATTTTAAGAATACCATTTATTTTATCATAATCAAACTTTTTCGTATACATATTTTCGGTTTTTCCGATATCCATGTCGCTTCCTTCGGCATCGGAAAGGACTGCGGTCACAAGATATTTTCCGAATTCAGCTGTTTTTCCGGTTTCGGGGACAAGCGCCACGCACTCAGATCCCCCATCCGGGCTGCATTCAGGCTTACTCTGCTCATCATATTTTCGTGCAACAGCGGACGTACTCTGCCGATCCGGGTAATCTGCACTTCTTAAATCCGAGTTTTTTGCACTATTTAATGGAATAATATCCGTCCCTCTCAGACGAATATGCACCTCACCGTAAACAGACTCCGCACACATACCGTATGGCAGAATTACCATCTTACCGTTCTCTTTCTTCGAAAGCTCGCAGACTGATCGGATATGCACCCTTCCGATGTCCTTCACCGTCCCTGCCAGATGCCCCATTGTCAACCTGACGACCCTGCCCGCAATGACAGCTTTTCCTTCCTCGAACAATTCCTTCCCTATAACGCATTCACCGCTGCCTTCCTGCACATACTTCGCATAACATCTGTCAACATATGCATCGAGCAGCTCTTCGATGAGTCCTGCCTCTTCGGATATTTCACAGATATGGCGCACGCTCTGCGCATTCACGTGTTTCGAGAGCTCCGGCAGGATACTATGCCTGATGCGGTTGCGGGAGTAGGTGCTGTCTGCATTTGTAGAATCATCGCAATAGGAAAATTTCTTTTCCCTGAGCCACGTTTCAATTTCCCGTCGTTCCAGCCCGAGCAGCGGTCTTATATATTCGCCCCGAACGGGACGGAGAGAAGCAAGTCCCGCGATACCGCTCCCTCTCGCCATATTAAACAGGACAGTCTCGGCGACATCGTTCATGTGATGCGCGAGCGCTATTTTGCTTCCGTCTTTTTCTGATGCAATTCGGGCAAATGCATCCCTGCGAAGAACCCTGCCCGCCTCCTCGACAGACATCCCGTTCTCAGCAGCGTACGCCGGCACGTTCATCTTTCTGACAACACAGGGCACATCGTATTCCCGGCAGAGGTTCCTGACAAAGGCTTCGTCCCGGTCCGCCTCCTCCCCGCGGATCATATGGTGAACATGTACAATACACAGAGAGAAGCCGATTTCTTCCCGCAACATGCGCAGAATATGAAAGAGGCATACGGAGTCCGCACCCCCCGAGACACCGGCTACGATCCTGTCACCCGGTCTGATCATATCATATTCGTATATCGTTTTTTTTACTCTATCCGGCAGCATTTTTTCTCCAGTCCAAGCAAGGAAAAAGCCATGACAACAGCAGTCACTGTGTCACGGCTCTTTTCTTTCTTTCAAAATAATATCATCCTCATCGACCAATCCAAGATAATCTCTTGCAATCTCTCTGATATAATCGTCCGTCTCCATATACTCTTTCTGAGCCAGAATGCTCTCTTTTCGTTCCTCTTCATCCCGGATCTGCTCAGTCAGCTGTTCGCGGGTCTCATCATTGTAGCGGATGCGCTGTCTCAGGTTGATTTCCTGTATCAAAAGCACTGCGAACAGAATGCACACGATGATCGTGATCAGCTTCATCGCCATACGATTCGGCCCCCGAGCGGACCGACCGCGTTTCCGCCTTTTTTTACCCATAAATACTCCCCTTAATCTCAGCTTTTTTATTTCTTCATCACGCAATACTCGTAACGAGAGTCTATGATACGCGCATGTCGCGGCAAGAACGCCAAAGCGCTCTTGAATAATTCTACACCGCATTCGGTCCAAAGTAAAGTCCCCGCATGTCCGGCGTCTCAGATATAGCGGTACATTTCTGCTGCGTTCTCCTTCTTCGTCGTGTCCATAATAGCCTGTACTTCGACGCTTACTTCCTTTTCACCGAATCGAATATCGATCCGGTCACCGGTCTTCACATCCTGTGAAGCTTTCGCGATCTTACCGTTGACTGAGACGCGACCGGCGTCGCAGGCTTCATTTGCCACCGTACGTCTCTTGATCAGACGCGAAACTTTCAGAAATTTATCAAGTCTCATATTAATTCCTCCCGTGAAAAAAAGCTGCCGCTTTTCGCAACAGCTTCTGTTCTGCCGATTTATTTCTTGTCATTGACAAAATCTTTTAAAGCTTTACCGGCTTTAAATTTCGGAGTTTTTGATGAGTGAATTTCCATCGCCTCACCTGTCTGAGGATTTCTTCCTTCGCGGGCAGCTCTCTCAGATATTTCAAATGTACCGAAACCGACAAGCTGAACTTTGCCGCCTTTCTTCAGTTCTTCTGAAACAATGTCTACAAATGCATTCACTGCACTTGCAGCATCCTTCTTGGTAAGACCGGTCTCTTTAGCAATTTCTGCAATCAAATCAGTCTTGTTCATGATAGTCCTCCTTAACAAACCATTCTCTTTTTTAGTCATACTCTCAGCCAGAGCTTAATTAAATTTATATCTCTTTTAAATCCCCTTGTCAAGAAAATGCATCTATTTCGACCAGAAACACGCATTTACGATCTTTTATCACCAGTGAAGGCGATGAAGAGCTCCTTCCGTCTCAAGTCCGCAGAAATCATTCTGCCTCAATAACTCATAAAGTATGATCGACGCGGAATTTGAGAGATTGAGTGATCTCTCACCCGGAATCATCGGAATCCTGATGCACTTCTCCTCGTTTTCAACGAGGATCTCCTCCGGAATTCCCGCGCTCTCTTTGCCGAACATAATAAAATCATCGGGTTTGAAATGTACTTCCGAATAGCTTCTCCTCGCTTTTGTTGTCGCATACCAGATACGTGCTCCGGGATTTTTTTCCAGAAAATCCTCGTAATTCATATATCTGCAGACCTCAAGTCTCGACCAGTAATCCATACCGGCGCGCTTCAGAGCCTTCTGTGTCAATTGAAATCCCAGAGGGTCGATCAGATGAAGAGACGTTCCGGTAGCCACGCAGGTCCTGCCGATGTTTCCCGTATTGGCCGGTATCTCCGGCTCATGTAGTATAATTCCCGCCATAGTCTCTCCCGAATTCTTAACTGTTCTTTCCTTCTGTCCGCTGCAGTTCCTCATAGATTCGCGCAACGCCGAGTATTCTTTCCGTCTTCTCCTGCCTCTTATAGAGGCTTTGCGCATGGCAATCCGCCCATTGGAGCTGTAGATATGCCGGAAACAGATCCTCTCCGACCTTTCGAACAGCTCTCTGAACCGCTTTCGGCGTCGCATCCGGCCGATAATCGTGGTAAGTGATCAGTCTCACTACCTTATCTGTCGTATCCGGATCAAACTCCAGCCTTCTCATGATCTCGGAGGCTATCTCAGCTCCTCTTTTATCGTGACCGTTAAAGTGGTCCTTCCCGAGACTGTCTCGAAATCTCACTTCCGGCTTGCCGAAATCATGCATGAGAGCCGCCAGACGTATGACTTTCTCTTCCGGAACGGCTGTCAGTACGCGAATCGTATGCTCCCCTACATTATAAAAATGATGCGGCGTCTCCTGAGGCGTTTCCATACAGCGGTCAAATTCCGTCATGATAACTGCCGTGATCCCCAGCTGATACAAATCACCCCAGAGTTCCGGATGCGGCGACACAAGCAGCTTCACGATCTCCGTCCGTAAACGTCCGGCACTGACCCCGCTGAGCTTTGCGGTGTGGGACGCCATAGAATACCATGTCTTCTCTTCAATCTTGAAATTGAGACATGCGGCATATCGTATCGCCCTTACGATCCTCAAGGCGTCCTCATCGAATCGTTCATCGGCATCCTGTACACAGCGGATCACCTTTTTCTGAAGATCCTTCATACCGCCGTACGGATCGATCAGTCCGCTTCTGTCATTGTACGCCATCGCGTTGAACGTAAAGTCTCGTCTCTTCAGATCATCTGCGATATTCGGCGTGAACGCGACTTTCAAAAGTCCGGGGTCTTCCGCATATCCCGCATCGATTCGGTAAGTCGTTACCTCATATCTGTCTCCATAGAGAAGAACTGTCACGGATCCTCGCGCATTCTCGGTATCATCCGTGCAGGGAAATACCGCCTTCACCTGCTCCGGAAGTGCGGATGTGGATATATCCCATTTCTTCGGTTGCCTCGCGAGAATGGTGTCACGCACGCATCCTCCGACGGCGAAAGCTTCAAATCCGTTTTCTTCCAGTTTTTCAATTATTTCCTTTACATGTTCAGGAAATCTGAGTCTCACGGCCGTACCCCATCATTTTCGGTATGAAAATCATCCGTAAAAATCCCCATTACAAAGGGAAACAGGCTGTCGCAAACCTGAACAGCCCGTTTTTGCCAGAACTTCCTTAAGCTATCATATCGATTAAAGCTTATCCTGAAGTGACAAGTCGGAAGTTTAGTTAATAAGCCTTACCCCAGTACACAAGCTTACGGGCTTTCTTTCTGCAGCAGATGCAGGTAGCCTCCTCCGGAGCCTCCGCCTCGTCACTAAGCGGCATACATCTGGATGTGCATGTCGTGTCCGCTTTGATCTGCTCTTCGCACGCCACGTCACCGCACCAGTAAGCTTTGATGAATCCGGGCTTCTCATCCGCTGTCTTCTTGAACTCGTCATACGTGAACGCTTCGTATGTATGCTCCTTGCGGAATGCAAGCGCCCGCTCGAACATATCCTTCTGGATCGTCTCAAGCAATTTTGCGGACTCCGCTGCCACATCCTCTATCTTGACCTGGACCTTTTCGCGTGTGTCGCGGCGTACGAGCACGCACTCGCCGCGCTCGATATCTTTCGGTCCGATCTCAACGCGCATCGGGAATCCGCGCATTTCCTGCTCCGCGAACTTATAGCCCGGTGAGCGATCCGTGTCGTCAATCTTTGTGCGAATACCCGCCGCTTTCAGCATGTCGCGGATCTCGGCTGCCTTGTCCATAACGCCGTCAGCCTTCTGGCGGATAGGAATAACTACGCACTGTGTCGGTGCGACCTTAGGCGGAAGGACGAGACCGGAATCGTCGCCGTGAACCATAATAACAGCGCCGATCAGACGTGTTGTCATGCCCCATGATGTCTGATGGACGTACTTCAGCTTATTGTCCTTATCCGTGAACTGGATGTCGAACGCCTTTGCAAATCCGTCGCCGAAATTGTGGCTCGTACCGGACTGAAGAGCTTTGCCGTCATGCATAAGAGCCTCGACCGTATAGGTGGCTTCAGCGCCCGCGAATTTCTCCTTATCCGTCTTCCGTCCGCGGACGACGGGGATAGCCAGGAAATCCTCAAGGAAATCCGCGTAAACATTCAACATCTGCTCTGTCCTCTCCTGCGCTTCCTCAGCGGTAGCATGAGCAGTATGGCCTTCCTGCCACAGGAACTCGCGGGAACGGAGGAACGGGCGTGTCGTCTTCTCCCAGCGAACTACGGAGCACCACTGATTGTAGAGCTTCGGAAGATCGCGGTAAGACTGGATATCCTTATTATAGAGATCACAGAAAAGTGTCTCGGATGTCGGACGTACGCACATGCGCTCCTGCAGTTCGTTCAGACCGCCGTGTGTGACCCATGCAACTTCCGGTGCGAACCCTTCAACGTGATCCTTTTCCTTCTCGAGAAGGCTTTCCGGAATGAACATCGGCAGGTAGACATTTTCAACGCCTGTTTCCTTAAATCTGCGGTCAAGTTCTGCTCGGATGTTTTCCCAGATTGCATAACCTGCCGGCTTAAATACCATGCAGCCTTTTACAGATGTATATCCGGTGAGTTCCGCCTTCTTGACGACATCCGTATACCACTGGGCAAAATCTACTTCCCGGGATGTGATTGATTCAACAAGTTTCTTATCCTGTGCCATTTGTTCTTTCCTCTTCCTACTAAGTTTTCTTTACAGATTGATTTTCATCTCGCGATTGGAGCGGTTGTACTTATAATAGCGAACGCCTGCCGCATCAAACATCCTCTTGGAGGCGATGACAGACGGTGTATCCGCGTATTTGTCACAATCATAAATGACTGTTCGAATGCCTGCCTGTATAATCGCTTTCGCGCACTCATTGCAGGGGAACAGAGAAACATAGATTTTCGCTCCTTCGAGACTGCCTCCCCGATAATTCAGAATAGCATTCAGCTCACTGTGTGTCGAGTAAAAATATTTGTTCTTGAGCGGATCGTCACCGTCCCGGTTCCACGGAAAATCATCGTCCGAGCACCCTTTCGGGAA
The DNA here is from genome assembly GCA_017433725.1 of Lachnospiraceae bacterium. Taxonomy (GTDB): domain Bacteria; phylum Bacillota; class Clostridia; order Lachnospirales; family Lachnospiraceae; genus Chordicoccus. Next base: position 19,890 of record JAFRGQ010000062.1, on the reverse strand, counting down.
CCCGTTGTAACCCATGGAAAGGATCTTGTTGTCGTCACTGACGATACATGCGCCGACCTGCGTGTTCGGATCTTTTGAGCGCATGCCGCTCAGGAATGCAACGCCCATAAAATACTCATCCCACGTCAGATAATCCTGTCTCTTTTCGCTCATACAATCCCCCTTGCTCTTGGAATGTGCTTTACTTTGTACCGAAAATGCGATCGCCGGCATCGCCGAGGCCCGGAACGATATAACCGATCTCGTTGAGGTGATCATCCAGCGCTCCGATGTAAACATCGACATCCGGATGAGCCTCTGTCAGAGCCTTCACGCCTTCAGGTGCAGCTATGATGCACAGGAACCGAATGCGTGTGCATCCGTGCTTCTTCAGCTGTGCGATCGCATCGTTGGCGGATCCGCCCGTAGCGAGCATCGGGTCGACCACGAATACATCTCTGTCCTCGATATCGGCCGGAAGCTTGCAGAAGTATTCTACCGGCTCCAGCGTCTCATGATCACGATAGAGACCGATATGACCGATCTTTGCTGCCGGAAGAAGTGTTTCCATGCCCGATACCATGCCGAGACCGGCGCGGAGGATCGGGATGATTGCCAGTTTTTTTCCTGCGATCTTCTTGCAGACTGTATCTCCCATCGGGGTGGTGACAGGATACTCTTCCAATTCGAGATCTCTTGTCGCCTCAAAGCACTCAAGTGTAGCGATCTCCGAAATCAGCTCTCGAAACTGCTTTGTGCCCGTCTCAATGTTGCGAATAATTCCGATCTTATGCTGAATCAGCGGATGATCCATAATAAATACCTTACCCATGTTTCCTCCTCTCAGAAAGCATATGCTTTCAGTCCCTGGCGTTCCTTTTATGCATTCTTTACGCCTTATTCAAGTTGCAATGATTTACCGAAGCTTCGCGCGCAAAGCGGAAGTTCTGGTATTTATTTCCAGAAGAAAGCTTTTGTCACTTTATGCAAATGAATGTGCACCTACAGCCATGCATTGCACCGCTTCTTCTTTCCATACAAAAATAATGTTCCCGGAACGTGCAAATTCACACGTAAATGACCCGGTGTCCCGCCGCTTTCAGAAGCCGGTTCATAATAGCCTGCCCCATCCTCGGCGTCTCGAATGATTCGGAGAGAATGACGTCCGTCCCCTCATCGTCGAATTCTCTCAGGACCCGAAATAGCCGCCTCGCAATCTCCTTATCGGTCTCCCTGCTGCCGATGTTCTTAACGTCATAATCCTTATAGGACTCCGCCGTTTCGTCTGCGGCAATGATCCCGACAGACTTTCCTTCCCGGCAGGATTGTGCAGCAAGCTCGAGGATCCTGTCGACTACCTCTTTCTCACCGCCCTCCACGATCGTAAGCTGCGCTTTGGGTGCATAGTGGCGATACATCATACCCGGTGCTTTCGGCCTAATATTTTCACTCGCATTCTCATCGAGAATAGCAGGATCGATCAGAACCTCCCCGAGTATCTCCTCCAGCTTTTCCATATTGATATAGCCCGGCCTGAGCATCATCGGAATCTCATCCGTAAAATCCACGATTGTCGATTCCAGACCTATTCTGACCTCTCCGCCGTCAAGAATCATATCGATTTTTCCGTCGAGATCCTCGCGAACATGTTCTGCGATCGTCGGTGACGGTCTGCCGGAGGTGTTGGCCGAAGGAGCCGCAATATATCCCCCTGCCGCGCGGATCAATTCCAACGCTATGGGATGGTTCGGCATACGGACAGCGACGGTAGGCAGACCGCCGCTCGTGGCATCCGGCACAATATCCTTCTTATTGAATATCATTGTCAGCGGTCCCGGCCACCAGATCGAAGCAATCTTTCTTGCTTTCTCCGGTATTTCAGCCGCGATAGCCTCAAGATGCTCCATATCGGCAATATGTACTATAAGCGGATTGTTGGAGGGACGTCCCTTGGCAGCATAAATCTTCCTTGCCGCTTCCCGGTTCAGCGCATCACCGCCCAGTCCATAGACCGTTTCGGTGGGAAATGCAACAAGTCCCCCTCGTTTCAGGATATCTCCTGCCCGCCTAATCACCTCCGGATCAGGCGAAACCGGATCAAGTTTTAAATATTCTGTCTCCATATACTATCTGACTCCTCATCATCCGGCCAGATGATTGGCGATAACAGCCCAGACATCCGATGTCTCAAGTCCGAGTTTCCATTCTGCGACGCCTGCACAGCTATATTCCTCGATGAGCTTTACCTTCTCCTCGATGGATGCAGCATCTTCAAGCCACATCTGGTAATACGTGACATCATCCTGCATCTCCACATAATTCTGGGCAGCTTCGTTATCCCAGTTGACCTCCAGACCGGTTTTCGTCACCCAGTTCCAAGCGTCGCTCATTCCGTATACGTTGCTGGCCGGGGCTTCCTCACTGGTAGTCATCCAGAGTCTGGTAAAGAAGGGAATAGCAACTATAGTCTGTTCCGGAGGAACTTCATCGAGAGTATCTTTTATACCGTCTTTTACAAACGAGATCGAAGAGACCGATCCGGCCTCAGGAGAACCCGGACGGTGCTCATCATAGCACATACAGATGACATAATCCGCGACCCGTGCCTGCTCCCTGCGATTGAGGTATTTTGTATAAGCAGGTACATAATCACATATAGAAAGGATGAGCCCGGAATTCCGGCAGCCTATGGACATTTCCCTAACGAACTGGAGGAAATACGGAGCGCACTCTTCAGATACATTTTCATAATCAATATTTATGCCGTCTGCTCCCGATGCAAGCGTCATAGCGATCGTATCGGCAACAAGCTTCTCTCTCACGGCGTCCGACGAGAGTGCCGCCATAGTTTCAGACGGTGCGTTGACCTGACCGTCAAAATCGTTCATCACAGCCCAGACCTGCAGCCCGAGGCTGTGAGCAGTCTGCACATAGCTCTCCGAAGCAATGGAGGTCTGTTCACCTGTTGCCGAATTAAGGAAGAACCAGGTCGGTGCAATGACATTTATTCCGGTTACATTTGTAAGACTCTGCATAAGAGCATCATTTGACGCCTGTGAGGTGACCTGATGATAAACAAGATTTATTTTTTCGCTCCGCAGAATATGTGTATACGCACCCGTTTTGATGACAGGCTCGTCTTCCCTGATAAAAATCTTGCCGTCCAGGCACTTATCCTCAACATATCCCAGAAAACCGTCTTCTGTCTGAATCAGCGTCCAGCCATCGACCTTGCGGCTGTCGGCACTTCCGTCCGCTTTCACATCCAGCACTTTTACCTGCGCGTCTTTCTTAACTTCCGTCAGGACTTTGCTCTTGATTCCTGCACGGTATCGCACATATGCATCGCTGACTGTGGTCTCGGCGTTGCACTTGAAGCGACTCTTTATCACAACTCTGGCGGGGGCATCGAACTGCGTAATTTCTGCGTTTGCATAATCCTGAACAAGTCCGAGAGCGACATACCTTACATCGTCCACTACCCGTATCTCATTGGTCGCATCGAACCGCATCTTTTCCGTCGGTGTGGTCACAATCATTATATTGGCAACATCGTCATAAAAAATGCTTCCGGAGATATCATTTGAAACCTCATCGTACGGGAGGAATATTTCCCCGTCAATGATCCTGCCGTTTATTTCCTCGATTCCGTCATCCGTTATAATTGCTACTTCATCGTCCGAGGTAATATTAAAATAGCTTTTCAGATCCATCCGCTCTTTGGTCGGTGTCACGCGCCCGATTGCAAATGCAATGATGCCAAGGACAGCAACGACTCCGGCCAAAATCAAAACAAAAACTACCGGTGTTCTATTTTTCTCCATATATTCTCTCTTTATTCATTCTTGCCTATAGTCTTGAACATTTTATCACCAATCTTCTGTTTCGTAAATCGTCGATATTAAAAGATAAAGAAAGAAGAAGCTCCCGAAAGTATCCAAATGGTACAAATTTCGAAACTTTTGAGAATTCCTTATCCCGGATTACGGACTTTCAGGCAAACTGTTGACTTTCAAATCTAAAAATACATAATGAGACTACAGAGGATCCTCCCGGGCAATATTCCTTTGCCCACCGCAACATATCAATTCATGTTTTTTCAACACTTTTCTCACGAAACCGGAGCACTATAACTATGTCCAAAGAGTCAGTCCGCAAACGTTACAAAGCATATTTTAAGGAGTTCAGACACCTAAAGGAAGAAGGCTGCCGTTTTTATTATCCGGACGGCGTTGAAGTCAGCCCTAAGTTTCTGGCAGAAAAAATAGCTTATGACACGAACGCGACTTACATGCGGGACCCCATATATGATCAGGAAGGGAAGGTGATGCGAATCAGCTTTACAAGAATAGCTTTAGGTGACTCGGAAAACTGATCTCCGAAGGTCATCTCCTTTTTTAAATTCAAACATCCATACGAAATGCCGCCCGGCACGATATTTGTCTCTGACCTGCACAACCGGGCGGCTCTTTTTGATGCCGCTTTCTGCTTTTTCATAGAGCGGTCACAGGCGGGCCTGTTTTGCCCGTTTCGGAGAATTGTTTGAAACGAATCTCATCCCTGGCACCTATGCATAGGAGAACCCGTTTTGCCCGTTTCAGAGAATGTCCCTCTTGCATTTCGCAATATTTCAAGTTAAAATATCAACACCGTATAGAGATAACATTTTATAAACTATATGATATTGCTTATACACGCTGCAAAAAGCAGCGAAAAACAGGTATGGAGGATGATGAAATGGCAAAGATCACCAAAGATATGACGATCGGCGAAGTTCTCGCGATCAACATGAATGTTGCACCGGTATTTTTCGGAATGGGAATGCATTGTCTCGGATGCCCCGCTTCGCAGGGCGAGACAGTCGAAGAGGCTGCATGGGTACACGGAATTGATCCGGAAATCGTTCTGAAAGAGCTGAACGAGTATATCGAAGCACATCCGGAAGAGACGAATGAGAATACTTACCTTTGATATTTAAGAGGGAACGGCAAAAAAGGGCTGTTCCGCCAACATTTCCAAAGCAGTACATGCCGGAACTGTTGACGGAGCAGCCCTTTTCTTTTATATGAGAATAAACAAAATCAAGTTCAGGCAAACGCAAAGCGTGACATATCTCACTGAGACCGTTTTAGCTTCAAAGCTATAAAGCTTATGCATGTCTCTTTGATCTGTTCTGACACGTGAACTCATTTACAGGAGCATCGCCAGCTTCTGAAGCGCCTCATCACGAATAATAAGCTCCTCATGCTCTGCCAGATACGCTTCCTGTGCCGCAGAATACGGGCGTTTTTCTCCATATTCATACAGTATGTTGCACACACGATTGAAGTCCTCGGCAGTATGCTCTCCCCGATGAACGACCAGCTGGAACTTTCCGGTCTTTCTGATTTTGTAAAGGGTATTCGGTCCCGTATAGAACCCTCCAAGCGCGCCGGCAGTCGAAATAACGGTGTCCATATCCGGAAACTGATAGCAACTTACGATGTCGACCTTCTTATCTCCGTCGGCATCCTCGCTCACAATGTCGGCGCCGGATACCTTCCCGTTGTCCTGTTCCTTATTCTTATTGCGCTGGGACGCCTTCACCTTCGATTCATAAATCTTGTGAATCGTATCAAGGATATCATCCGCCCCGGTCAGCTCCCTGTCACCCTTTCCGGCTTCTCGGGGCATAGTGAACCGGGAAAAGCGTGTATCAAGCTCTTCCGGATCTTCCACTTTGGTGATGAGCAGGACCAGCCCCTCGGAGCTCATCGGCACAGCTTCTATCATAAGCGGGATATTATCAGCCAGAAATCCGAATTTCTGGTATGCCTCTATCATCATATCTCTGAATAAACTGCGGGCTTTCTCGCCGCCGTAGACCAGCTCAGAGAGTTTTATCTTTCTTTCTTCAAGATCAGCTGCCGTCAGAGTGCAGCGAATCTGGTTTTCACTGATTTTCTCTATCTTCATAACGTCACACTTTCCCGGCTGTTATCCGACCGTACATACGCTTTCGGTATTCAGCCTGATGACAGTTAATGTTCTCCGTAAGTAAAGTATAACCTATTCTCCCTCACAATGTAAATGTGATATTTTCCGTAAAGGGTCAGCCACATATCTTCGATTAGAAGTAAAATTTCTGTATATTTATTAAAACTGCAGATTGTTGCCTGAAATTTCAGAAGTTGTTCAATTCTAACCAACTGTATTGCAAATTGCACATATATTGTTTACGGTTTGTCTTGAATAACCTTGTGACTGGGTCTTAAAATAAACTCAACAAGAATACTTATGTATTTTATTAATGGAGGTATTTACTATGGCATATGTAATTTCTGATGACTGCGTAAGCTGCGGAACATGTGAAGCTGAGTGCCCGGTAGGCGCTATTTCTATGGGTGAAGATCATTATGTAATCGATGCAGATGCATGCCTTGATTGCGGCACATGCGCTGGCGTATGCCCGACAGAAGCTATTTCTGAAGGCTGATAAACACGATCAGAACTGCCTAAAAGAGACGGATGTTTCATCTGTCTCTTTTTTTATTTCCTATATTTCCTACAACGCAAAAAATAAGAAGCCGCATGGCAGTGCGGCCTCTTAATTTATAAAGGGAAGGAGTTCCGTCTCCCGACGGATAATGAAAAAGAAAAAGGTAATTGGCTCTTTATACAAGTCATCTCTTGCTTTACATGCTATATATTAAAGTCTCTTTATGAACTCTGTATGTCCATATTCCCAATAAAAAATGAACGATTTGTAACAGTTAGACCCCGCCAATACCTCTAATTTATTAACAATTTGTGTACATCAGTCTCCGAGGTCGAACAGATCGTGAATTGCCTCCGCTGCTCTCTCGGCTTCCTTCTCTCTAATCAGGACTGTGACACGAATTTCAGATGTAGAAATCATGTTGATGTTGATGCCTGCATTGTAAAGAGCCTCAAACATTTTGGCTGCTACGCCCGGATGAGACATCATGCCGGCGCCGACGATGGAGACTTTGGCAACATCTTCAAGTGTATCGAGGCTCTTATAGCCGAGACGTTCTTTATTTGCCTCAAGCGCCTTAATGGCGTCATCAATCGCTCCGTCATCGCAAGTGAAAGAAATATCCTTTGTACCGTCACGACCGATAGACTGAAGGATCATATCGACATTGACGTTGGCTTTCGCGAGAACATCAAAAAGTCTGAATGCAACGCCCGGCTGATCCTTGAGGCCGATTACGGAAATACGATCCGCATTTTTATCTACAGCAACACCGCTGATCAACATTCTCTCCACTTTTGTATCCTCCTTAACAAGTGTGCCTTCCGAATAATTCAGGCTGGATCTTACTACAAGCGTAACACCATATTTCTTTGCCATCTCCACAGAACGGTTGTGAAGCACGCCGGCACCCAGCGTTGCGAGCTCAAGCATCTCGTCATACGTGATCTCCTTAAGCTTTCTTGCACTTTTTACGATTCTCGGATCGCATGTATAAACGCCGTCAACGTCCGTGTAGATTTCGCAGGCATCAGCATGGAGCGCTGCTGCGAGAGCAACCGCTGTCGTATCCGATCCGCCGCGGCCGAGTGTTGTATAATCATCATACTTGTTGATGCCCTGGAAGCCTGTCACTATGACGATCTTGTGATCTTCCAGTTCATGTCTGATTCTGTCGCTGTCTATTCTCTTTAAACGGGCATTGCCGTAACGGCTTGTCGTATGCATTGCAACCTGATATGCATTGAGGGATACGGCGCGGACTCCAAGTGAATCCATCGCCATGGCCATCATCGCGACAGAGACCTGCTCACCGGTCGTCATCAGCATATCGAGCTCTCTCTTAGGTGGCTTTGGGTTTACCTTGTGAGCCAGCTCGATCAATTCATCTGTAGTCTTTCCCATTGCGGAAAGGACAACGACCACATCGTGACCTTTCTTAAAATCCTCAACGCAACGGATTGCAACATTCATGATTCGTTCGGGCGATCCCACTGATGTGCCGCCGAACTTCTTAACAATAAGCATTTTTTGTCCTCCGGTTGTCTCTCTCTACGAGCAAATGCTCCTTCCGAATCAGAATCCGGTCCCAAGAGTCTGTAAACAATGCGATTATAATACAAGGATTGCAGATTTGCAAATATTTGTGACAACTATGTGAAAAACTGAGTATTTCCGAGGAAAACAGTATTTCCCGAGCAATGAAAAACAGGGTATTTCCGAGGAAAACGGTATTTCCCGGGCAATGAAAAACAGGGTATTTCCGGGGAAAACGGTATTTCCCTGATAATGCAAAACAGGGTGCTTTCGAGAAAACCGGTTTTTACCCTAACAATGAAAAACAGCCGAAGGCAGGCATATGTGTAAGTACATCGCCATCTTCGGCTGTCACTATTCTGATTACAGGTCGGGCATATTCTTACGGCATACTCCTGATTCTATCCAGAACGCCTCGGCGTTCTTGCCGCGCCGCGCATGATGCGAAGCGCCTGCCTTAATGCGAAGCTTTCGTACGATCGTATCACGCTCTGCGGATCGCCTTGATAACCTTGCCGCTCTTTTCTGCGCTATCGCGGAACTCCTTCTCGCTGAGCTCAGCCGTAAAGAATCCGAACTCGCCTTCCGCCTCGGGTATACGGACCGCGTCGATCTTACCGAATGCAGCCTCGGCCTCCTCCTCACTTCCGGAGAAGCGCACAAAGAATGTATTGCGGACTTCGTCGATCGGAAGAAGCTCCAGTACCTCGTCGGACCAGTCGGAGGGAAGCGGCCTGCCATGATTGCGTGCTGCGGAAATGACATCACCCGCCACAGCGCTCGCCGTCGGAAGGCTTCCCGCACCGCTGCCGTAGAGAATACAATCGCCGAGCGCATTACCGTGTACATAAACTGCGTTCAGAACGCCCTCCACGTGGTAGAGCATGTTGCTCTTATCCACGAGTCTCGGAGCGACCATCGCCCAGGTTCCGCTCTCTGTCCGTTTGCTGGCAGCAAGCAGCTTGATTTTCAGCCCAAGAGCCTTTGCATAGGCAATGTCCAGTGTATCAATATTGGTAATACCCTCGGTATATACATTTTTATAGGAAATGTATTTCCCGTACGCAAGGGATGAAAGAATCGCGATTTTTCGGCATGCATCCCATCCTTCAATATCAGCTTCCGGGTGCAGCTCGGCATAACCGTTCTTCTGTGCACCTTTGAGAGCCTCGGCGAAGTCTTCATTTTCGACAGCCATCTGTGTCAAAATGTAGTTCGTCGTTCCGTTCAGGATACCGGTCACGGCATCGATCTCGTCCGCTGTAAGGGCATTGTCAAGTGCATGGATGATCGGAATTCCGCCGCCGCAGCTCGCTTCAAAGAGATAGTTGACGTTATTGGCTTTCGCTACATCGCGCAGTTCCAATCCATGCTCCGCAACCAGCTCCTTGTTGGATGTGCATACGCTCTTACCGGCTTCGAGAGCCTGCTTCGTAAACATGTATGCAGGGCGAAGACCTCCCATTGTCTCCACGACGATCTTGACCTCAGGATCGCTCAGGATGTCATTGTAGTCATGTGTCAGGACTTCCTGAGCCGGATCTCCCGGGAACTCGCGCAGGTCGAGAACGTACTTAACATAGATTTCTTCTCCTGTCCGTCTGGCAATGGTCTCCCTGTTCATATTTAGAACGCGGTAAACGCCTGCTCCTACTGTACCATACCCTAAAATCGCAACATTAATCATTTTGTTACCCTGCCTTATTTATTCTTAAGTTTGAAAGAAAACTTTCAAACTTTGATTGGCGGGTCAGATGACCATGCAAGCATTGTCGCCTGACCCTGGAGAAGCAAATTACCGAATTGCCGTGGCATCTGCGGCTGCTTCTCTGGCTCTGCCGCCAAGCGCCTCCCATTTGAGGAAAGCATTGATGAACGGGTCAATGTCTCCGTCGAGGACTTTCTGAGCGTTGGTCTGCTCTTCATTTGTCCTGAGATCCTTGATCAGCTGATACGGCTGAAGGAAATAAGAACGGATCTGATTGCCCCATGCAATCTCTGTCACCTTTCCGCGGATATCATCAAGCTTGTCCGCATTCTGCTGCTTCTTGAGCATGAAGAGCTTAATCTTCAGTTCCTGGAAAGCCTTGTCTTTATTCTGGAACTGGGACCGCTCATTCTGGCAAGTCACGACGATACCGGTCGGGAAATGCGTGATTCGAATCGCAGAACTCGTCTTATTGATATGCTGACCGCCCGCACCGGATGAACGATAGGTATCGATGCGGATATCCTTCGGATCGATTTCTATATCGAGATCCTCTTCGATGTCCGGCATGACTTCGCATGCGGAGAAGGATGTCTGCCGCTTGCCGTTGGCATTGAACGGGGAAATACGCACAAGCCTGTGAACACCGTGCTCGGATTTCAGCATGCCGTAAGCATTCTCTCCGTTGACCTGGAATGTAACGGATTTGAGACCCGCTTCATCGCCCTCGAGTATATCCAGCACTTCATAGGAATACCCATGCGCTTCGCACCATCTCGTGTACATGCGGTAAAGCATATTTGTCCAGTCCATCGCTTCGGTTCCGCCCGTTCCGGCATGCAGCGTGATAATCGCGTTGCAGTTGTCATATTCGCCGGAAAGGAGTGTCTTCATGCGGATCTTCTCGAACTTAGCCTTGAACGCATCGAACATTTCCTGCACTTCCGGAACAAGGGCCGGATCCGGTTCCTCGTCAGCCATCTCGATCATGTCACGGATATCATCGCGTGCCGCGATAAGTTCATCATATCCGCTCACATCAGCTTTCAGACTGGCAAGCAGTTTGGTTTTCTTCTGTGCCTCATCCGGATTATCCCAGAGATGAGGATCTTCCATTTCTCTGTTTAATTCCTGAATTCGCTTTTCTTTGATAGCGAGGTTAAAGTGAATCCCTCATTTCAACTAAAGGTTCGTCGTAGGAATTCAGTTCGTATCTGATCGGATCTAACTCTACCATTTAGTCTCACCCTCTTTCGTTAAGACCGCTCCTCAGGGGAGGAGGTGTGCGCTGCCGCCCCGACGTAAGGCGAAAGCGTGATTTATATATTTCCACTGTACTATACTAAAATTTGAACGATGTTGCAAGTGCAGAACCGTCTTTCGTAGTCGGTCCCGTTATTCCGACATATATGTCATGCAGGATCTCGCGAGTTAGATTCGGACTCTGCCTATACGTTTTACTCGTCTACACGCACGCATCTCACCGCGCATCTCGTAGAACCGCCTGTATTACAGGTGAACAGCGTGAGATCCCAATCCTCGACATCCTCTTGCTCCTCACCCTTCGTATTGTTCTGATTCTTTATCATCTCGGACACCTGTGCCGGCTCGAGCGTGACTCGGTTCGAGACCTCGTATTGATATACGACGCCCTCGACATTTGTAAAATAAATCTCCGCCCCGATATCGATCCACTTAATCAGACTGAAATGCCGCGCATAGTTATGCGCAAGGATGACCAGATCGTTCGAATAATAGGAGCCGCTGTAATGGCAGGGAGAAATCTTGAGTCTGTCCATATCCCACTCTGACATGACCGGAAGATGCAGGCCAAGATCGGGAATATCAAGCTCACCGATATAATAGTATCCGTCTATCTCCACGACCGGCATCGGAGGGTACTTCTCTTCTTCCTCCTGTGCTTCTTCCTCTCGGGTCGGGGCTTCCTCGATCATAGGCTCTTCGGGAAGCGTTCTCTCCTCCGGAAGCACCGCATCCAACTGGTCCACTATTTCTTTGCTGGCATCTTCCGCACGCTTCGCATCCCAGACATTGTAACCTACCAGTCCGAGTGCGGCGATAATCGTAAGCAACCCTATCGTAATCAGAAATCCGCCTTTTCGTTTCTTTGGTTTATTATCCATTCTGCAAGCTCCCCAAAACTACACTTCCGAATCTATGGAAATGATACTAATTACGTACAAATCAGTATATACCGTTTTTACATAAATTGACAAGTTTTTTCATTTCAGCACGTTAAATCAAAGAATTGCGCAGCTTCTCCGATCACAAATTCAATATAGGAACTCCTCAGCCATAATGTTATATGGTTCTCGTGTTTCTGCTGCTTTATAGAACCAGCTCTCTCCCTTTTGCAAACGACCAGATGATCTTCTGACTTACCGGATATCCCGTCACACGCGCCAAAGCCTCCTCGTAAGAATCAAGCTGAATCTGATATCTCTTCCGTAGCTCGTCGAGGTTCCGCACCCGATCCGTCTTGTAATCGACCAGTACGATGGAATCCCCTTCATAGAAGAAAGCGTCGATAATACCCTGAACAAGAATCGGCTCATCCTCCGGATAATCCGAATTAATCTCCGAAGCCCTCACGCCGAGCGTGAAGGGCTGTTCGCGATATAGTTTCTTCTCTGCAAATGCAGCCGCCATTCTCTCACCCAATCCACTCACAACGAAAGTCAGGATATCCCGCAACTCAACCAAAGCTGCTTCTTCCTGCAGGATGCGTCCCGACCGGACGAAGTTTTTTACCTGGCGATCAAGTTCGGACATAAGTGCCGCAGATATACTCTCTTTGACATCGTTACCGGACACACCGCTTGTTCCGGCGCCTCCTGCCATACCTGAATTTTTTCTCACGGCTCTTATACTCTCATAGTCCAGAAGCTCCATAACGCGATGGTAGGCCGTGCCACGCATGACAGCTGTGCTATCGGCACTGACAGAATGGTCTTCTGACGAAGCTGATCTTTCGGAGTCGACATTCGGCATAGATTTCTCATCTTCATGTGATATTTTCCGCATAAACTCAGGAATGTACGGGACGATCTCCGGCTCCGGAAACTGCTCCTCAGCCTCCTCATCGGTAAACTGACCGTGTTTTAATTCTGAGACCGATACCTTGGCAGGTACTGCTCCTCTCCCCTCATACGGATACACATAGGAGAACCGCTCCTCAATAATCTCACGTGCAGCAGAATCATAGACTTTCCGTCCATTCGTAGAACCGAGGAGCCTTATTGTTTCACCGAAGCGTGATTCCTCTTTGATTTCCTCAATCGTAAGGTCCGAAGGTTTCACGAACGTAACCGTGACCGGACAGGGTTTTGCTGCATCCGCCCTGGCAATCATCCGCTCCACAGCCGGAATGAAAAAGACCATAGGATTTCGCGAGTTCAACAGATAATTCTCCGGAAACTGCACATCTCTGAGCGGCGCCTGCATATTTTTAAGCTTTTCGTACGTCTCCTCATCCTTGATCGTGCCGGACAGAATAAGTTTCTGCTTCGCACGTGTCAGCGCAACGTACAGAACACGCATCTCCTCACCGACATTTTCGCGTAACAGTTTGCGCTTCACCGCAGCTTTCTTAATAGTAGGAACGCGGACTCTCGACCGGAAATCCACATAATCCGAAGCAAGTCCGTACTCCTGATCGATCAGAAGCGACGCGTAGAGATCTTTCCTGTTGAAGGCTTTGCTGTTCCCCGCAACAAACACAACAGGATACTCCAGACCCTTGCTCTTATGGATACTGACGATTCGAACAACATTTTCATTCTCACCGAGCACGCTGACTTCGCCATCATCCACATCATATTTCTGGAGGTTCTTAATATATCGTATGAAGTTGAAAAGTCCCACATAACTGGTCTCCTCGTAAGCGATCGCTTTCTCTGTCAGCATACGCAGATTGGCTGCGCGCTGCGCTCCTCCCGGGAGCGCCGAAGCATAGTGAAGATATCCGGTCTCCGTGAGAATATTCCAAATCAGTTCGTGAATTGGTGTGTATGACACACTATCGCGCATTGTATCATAAAAAGAAAGAAACTCGGCAAGCTTATCCCGCAGTGCATAATTCGTCCGCTCCGCCTGACCCGCAGCATATCTGCGCGTGCATTCTGCCAGCGACAGATACCACGCCTCCTTATTCCAGGAGGACGGAGTCCCGTTCACGCACCGCACCATCGCAAGCTCCTCAGCAGTCAGACCGACGATCGGTGAACGCAATATAGACGCATACGGAACATCCTGCTCGGGGTTATCGAGAATCGCCAGATAGTTCAGTATGGTGACGACTTCGGTCGCTGAAAAATATCCGCCCTTGGCTGTCGAGTATGCCGGGATGCCCTGCTGTTCGAGAATATTTACAAATATATCAGCCCACCCGCTCATCGTCCGGAGAAGAATGACGATATCACGGTATTCAATACCGCGCATCTGTCCGCTCTTCATATCATAAATCTGCTCATGTCTGACCAGATGACTGATCCGGTCGGCAATTGTGCGGGCTTCGAGCTCCCTTGCCGCTCCGGACGACTCATCTTCAAGGATAGAATTCCCTTCCGTGTCTTCTTCATGTGTCATGGTGAGCAGGATCTCCGTGTTGAACTCTCCGTGTTGGAACTCCGGATACGAAGCGCCGACGACAAGAGCCGCCTCATCATCGTAGGCTACTCCTCCCACGCCGGGGATCATAAGCTGTTCAAAGAGGCCGTTTGCGGAGTCGAGCACCTCGCGCCGGCTCCGGAAGTTCTGTCGAAGGTCGATGCGGGTACCGGTAAGATGAGCATCGGATGGAGCAGGACTGACTCCTGTCTTTGGAGATACATCTGCACCATACGGTACATAATCATGAAACTTACGCATAAAGAGATCCGGTCTCGCATGGCGGAAACCGTAAATACTCTGTTTGACGTCACCTACGCAGAAATAATTGTTCTGACCATCCTCTATCCGGCTGACCGCCGTAAGGATCGCTTCCTGGAGATAATTACTGTCCTGGTACTCGTCGCACATAACTTCCCGGAACCGCTTCGCGAGCTCTCTGGCGGGTTCCCGGCGGCTAACGTCCTCATTCCGCAGGATCCGCAGCGCAAAATGCTCGAGATCCGCGAAGTCCACGACTTTGCGCTCACGTTTCTTCCTTGCATAGCGAAGACTGAAATATCGGACGACGTCGATGAGCGTGTCGAGAATCGGGGCATTTTCAGACATGGCGCGCATGACTTCGTCCGGCGTATAGGAGTAAACATTTTCTGCCAGATCATCTTTGATTGCCTTGGCTTCCGCGCGGTTCGCCTTGAAGACATCCCTGAGCGCAGGATCCTCCCCGGGAGCCGGCTTTTTAGTCGACAACCTGGGCGGTTTGGCTGAGAGATAATCGCGAACATAGTCGACTCTCTCTGCATAACTATCTATTGCAGAGAGCTCCTCAAAGAACCTGAGGTCATCCTGCGCCACCGGAAGATAGGCAGACGGTCCGTCCGGACTATCGCAAAGCGCCATATTCTGCTCAGCCCATGCAAGGCCGTCCCGAATAAGCAGGTCGGCGTCCCGCATGTACGCTTGCATCCAGGCTGTCCGCTCCATTGTCTCATAATCATCGGCGGCGTTATTTGCACGGCACTTCTCAAGCCACACATCCGGCCACGGCTGGCTCTCTGCCGCTTCGAAAACTTTTATAATGACATCTTCCACCACCCTGTCCGTTTTGCCGGTGGCAAAACTCTCGATGAAATCCTCAAATTTCGCCCTTGACTCCTCGTCCTCCTGGCCATGGAGTTCCTCGATAATCTCCTGCATCACATCCGCGCGCAGGAGTTTCACTTCTCCCTCATCCGCCACGCGGAATCCGGGCTCAAGGTCCGTAGTATGGCAGTATGCTCTCACAATATATGAGCAGAATCCGTCAATGGTCGTAATCTGCGCATTGTGAATCAGTGAGGACTGGCGATGCAAGTGCTCATTATCCGGATCCTCCGCCAAGGCATCCGTGATTGCTTTGCCGATCCTCTCCCGCATTTCACCGGCCGCTGCCTTGGTGAACGTGACAATCAGAAGACGATCTATGTCCACAGGCTCTTTCGGGTCCATGATGTATGCAAGGATGCGCGCAACAAGTACAGCAGTCTTGCCGCTGCCTGCGGAGGCGCTGACAAGGATGTTGTCGTCCCTCTTATCTATTACTTTCTGCTGGTCTGGTGTCCATTGCATCTGTTTATTGCTCCTATTCTATCGGCTGCAGTACTTTTTTCGTTGCTCGTTACTGCTGTTCCTCTTCCATCTTCTGTAGGACGTCCTCATCCTTCATTGTCACAAGGTTTCGGAACACATAACCGCGAACCTTGCGGTCAAATCCGCAGACCGGCCTGTACGGACAAAAATCGCAAGCCGTACGGTTCTTATATACGTAGGGGTTGATATCCACATCACCTTCGAGGATGCAGGCTCCGATATCGCGGATCTTATTATTGACATACGCAGAGATCAGACGGAATCCGTCACTGCTCACCGTTTTAGATCTCGCGGAGAAACTTCCGTCCTTCTTCAGCTCGACCGGTATAACATCCGATTTCTGATTCCCCGGTCCGAGAGTCTTATCCAGATGTCCAACTGCCGCAGGATCATCGGAAACGATACCGGAAGCTTTCATGTCCCTGAGCACCCTCTGCCGGATGGTCTCGACCGTATCTCCCGCCTCAAAATCCTCTATTGGATCATTGATCTGATAATAGAAGATTCCGGCCGGTTCCGCTACTGCACCATCCCGCTCGTACATCTCCAGCGCCGCGTTCAGATAGACTACGAGTTGGAGCTGCAATCCGTAATAGACTGCCGTCATGTCAAATGACATCCCGCCCGTCTTATAGTCAATAATCTTAACATACGTCTTACCGTCAATCCTGCAGGTATCCAGACGGTCAATGCGTCCGGTGAGCATCATTTTCGCTCCGTCAGGAAGATGCAGATTTACGGAAGACAGGTCCGTGACATCCCTGAAGTCTACCTCGAACTCCGTCGGATTGAAATCCCCTCTTGCGAGCTGATTCTGAAGAGCCCATACAGAAGTCGTCATAAGTCTCTGCATGCGCTTGATCTGATACTCGTTGCGTGCCGAATCATGCAGAAGGATAGGATTGTAGACCTGTGCGGCGTCCATGACGCATTTTCGGGCAAGACTGTCGCGCTGCGCGTCGTCGAGGGTGGCCCATGAGAGCGGAGTGCCATTTGCATCTTTCATCTCGCGCACCTGCCTGCCGAACAATTCGAGCGCACTGTGTATCACATTGCCCAGATCCATACCGGAGAATTCGAACTCCTCGCGGTCTTTCAGGCGCAAACCGTATTGGAGGTAGTGTGCAAATGCACACGCCGAGAACCTCTCAAGCCTCGACGCCGAGTTAGTCAGCTGCGTGCCGTAAAGCACACGCGCTGCCGCCTTGCCGATCTGATCCTGCGGCTTACGTGCGGTTGCTGCCACAAGCAGATTTTCAGCCTGCTGCCGATACTCTTTCTGACTGTGATACCACGAAAAGAGTTCCACAAATGCCGGAGCCGGCGGCTGATCCTTCAGTCTGGCAAGGGAATCTGTGAGGAGAGAGAGTCCATTTGCAGGACGCTCGATATGATCTATAAGATCATCTGACTCAGTCTGCACATCAAGACCCGGAAACAGCTGCCTTATCGTTGCAATCAGATACGACGGTCTCATCACCTCACCCCTCGAGGTGGCTGCTGCATAGGACAAAATCAGCTTCTGTGAGGGCTTTGTGAGAGCCAGATATATATAAAATCTTCCGATTGCTATATTTTCACGCGGAGTCGGCTTCAGCCGTATGTCGCGCTCACGGAGCTGCTCGCGCTCGATTTCGGTCAGAATTCCGCCCGCGCTTTCGCTCTTCGGGACCATGCCCTCGTTCACGCCGAGGAAGAACAACACTTTAATATCGGCAAGCCTGCTGCGCTCCATATCGCCGACCATGACCTGATCGGTACCGGGAGGGATGATGCCGATTTTTTCCTCGGCAAATCCCGCCTCGAGGACTGCACGGTAATCACGCATGGATATCCTTTCATCCCCAAGGACCTGTACAAGCTTATCCAAAAATCCCATGACCCTCGCATATACCTGCTTATACTCCCGTGTCAGATCCTGTCTGCCCGTCTCTGCAAATCGCTCTGCATCTGCGGCAAGTCTCACCTCACAACCGCTGCGCTGGCAAAATTCGAAAAGGGCTGCAGTCTTGTCTCTAACAGTGCTGCCCCTCCTCGCAAATGCATCCGCCATCGGATCGAGCAGTGCACAAACCTGCTTGCGAATTTCGTCGAGTTCCAGTATATATTCCGGATTTTCATTTCTGGAGTGATTGACCCATTTTTCGCGCCATCTGCGCTTTCCGCGGATACCGAGTGCGAGGACATGATTTTCGAGACGGTCTATGTCCGCCACCGGAATGCCGGACATACCGGTTTTCAGCATGCGGAATATACTGTCGTAAGAGTAGTCCTCCGAGCAGGCCTCAACGGCTGCGCGGACATATTCGACGAACGAATTATGAATCAGAGAGCGTTTTACGTCCAGGAAATACGGTATATCGACCTCGCCGAATACCTGCCGCACATAATCGTCGTATGTGGCCAGATCTCCGGTTATGATGGCGAAGTCCCGGTATCTCAGCCCCTCTTCCCTGACCATGCGTGCGATACATTGGGCGGCGTGCTGAACTTCAGCGAGGGGGTTGCGGGCTGCGAAGATGGATATGTCGAGCGAACCGGTGCCCTCTCTACCTAATGATGCAACGGAACCAGACACATCTGAGAATTTTGATGCAGTATCGCTATCAGCGGCGCTTTTTGAATTAGTCTGTCCCGCATTCCAGACCTTGCGGTTTCTACGAAACAGATTCTGTTCAAGAAAAGCGAGGGATGGAGATATGGCAAAACGACTGCTCTCAGATGCAGAAACATATACGACAGGCTCCACTGTCACATGTGTCTTACGAGCGATGGCATAGAGCGCACTTGTCGTCTCATGGCTCATAGAAAAGAGGTCTGTCTTGCGATACTTGCCAAAAGCATCTTCTGTCGGATCCATGGTGACCGTGACATACATATCACGGCAGATGGGCATGAGTTGCTCGACAAGTGCGAGCTGTACGGGCGTGAAACCGGTAAAGCCGTCAAAAACGAGTATAGCATCACGGAGGATTCCCGATTTCCCGGCGACGCGCGCAAGGACATCCGGAACTTCCTCCGCAGTCATATACCGATTCGCAAGATAGGATTCAAAGGCGTTGTAGACAACCTGTATGTCGTGGAGCTTGCGGTCAAGGAGGGATGTACCTTGCTGTTTTTCTGAGTTTTGAGACAGCATATCAGCGCGGATGCCATAGAGCAGGAGCTCTGAAATCATGGACTTCATCTCCGCGATGTTACCGGGCTTGGTCAGATTAGCCCCCAAGACAGACATGTCTCCCTTGTGATCCAGGGCGATTTTCTGCAGCACGAAGCTCTTGCCGATCTCCTCCAACAGTTGAGATCTCTCCCCCACTTCCGCGAAGACTCGGTAAGCGAGGCGTGCAAAAGAAAGCACGTCAATATTCAGGATGCCGTGCCTTGGGTGCAGACGGACAAGTTCCTTCTGTGTCTGCATCGAATATTGCTCAGGTACAATGACCAGGAAGCGATCTGTGGGATGTTCCATGGACTGCCTGATGATCTGCGTATAGATTAGGTGGCTTTTACCGGAGCCGCTGCTTCCGGTGTAGATGTGTAGGGACATGGTGACCTCGAAATTCTATTATAGATCTGTATGCTCATTTTATGATGACACGCAGAGCAAAGTATTTCAAGGTTCTCTGTCCATTATTTTATTCAAATCACGCACCCTCTGCGGGGTGCGACCTCAAACCCCAAATTATTATATGAGGTCTTCACAATTTCAATCCACGCACCCCTTGCGGGGTGCGACATGTTCGTTCTTCTGGGCGATGCTCTAACGGAAATTTCAATCCACGCACCCCCTGCGGGGTGCGACTGCCGTTCATAGACCACAAACGGATGTCCGACGTATTTCAATCCACGCACCCCCTGCGGGGTGCGACCCTGATTGATTGCCGTTGTTGCCATCGTGTGACGATTTCAATCCACGCACCCCCTGCGGGGT
>JAFRGQ010000061.1 GCA_017433725.1 Lachnospiraceae bacterium | reverse complement strand
GCTTCGAAAAGATGTACAGTAAAGCCCTTGTCCCGTGCAATCTCCTGTACAGGATCTTTCAGGAACTGTTCTTTCTGAGGGGTGATGATCTTACGACGGTACTTCACGCACCATACCACATGGTAGTTAATATTACACACAGGTCCTGTATCTGACAATATTTGTTTTCTTACAACTAGTATATCACGCCGAACGCATGTTTGCAAACATTTGTTCATATTAATGGATAAAAAAGGGGCAATTCCTCTCGGCAATTGAATTACCGAGAATCCTTGCCTATTCTTCTTGAAGGCGCCGTTGACACAAGCGCCGAATACCGACTGCAGGATGACTTCGCCGCTGCAATCATGAAAGAAATTATTCTCGATGAGAACATTCCGAACACCCCTTTAAAAGAAATCCACGATCTGTCCCTTCAGCGAAAACGTGAGCTGCTCGAAGATGCATCCATTCGGAACAAAGGCCTGGATGAAGTCCGAAAATACGCAGCTCTCGCTGAAGACCTTGACCTCAGAAAGAGTCAGGGAATCGAGCCCCTGAAAAAATATCTTGAAAAGATCGAGTCGATCGGCAGCATCGATGATCTCTACAGATGGATCTGCAGCACTGAGGACAACCCTCTGGCCATCGCTCCGCTTTTAATGGTAAAAGTCGTACACTCTCCGGCGGACCCCACTGCATACACTACATATCTTTCATTCCCTGAGCTGACGTTCGGTGATAACACCGAGACCTACTATAATCTGGATAACAACGCGCTTGACAAAATAGAGTGTACCCGCGACCAAATAGAATTCATTCTTAAAGAAGCGGGCTATGACGCATCTGCAGCCGGCCGGATCGTAGATGAGAACTTCCGCATGGAAAAAACAATCGCTTCCAAACAGGGCAACCTCACATCGAACGACTTTCGTGACCTGTCTTACAGCAGATCAGACCTCGAACAGGCGGCAGAGAGCTACCCTGTCCTCGCCTATCTGGACTCGTTGGGCTTACAGGACACTGAAAGGTACCTCGTCGATATGACTTACCTGCGGCAGCTCGCTCAGATGTGCAGGGAGTCCAACCTTGCGGAGCTGAAATCTTTCCTCATAGTCCAATATATCAGGAAAACCGTAACCTATCTGGATAAGGATACATTAAAAAAATACCTGGAGCTCGGTCAATCGAGACAGGTTAAGAAAAAACCCGATGAGAAGAAAGAGTCCGATGATGACAAAAATGCAGCCCTGTTCGACGATCTGATTGCCAGGGATCCGATTCTGGAAGCGGCACTCGATCAGAATTACACGAGCAAGTACGTCGATGATTCCGGTTATGACCGTCTCTTAAAAATGACCGAAAAGATCATCGAGACCTATCACGATGTCTTTTCGCATGAAGACTGGATGTCGGAAAAGGGTAAGGCTGCATGTATTGAAAAACTGGATGCAATTTCTATACATATCGCTCATCCGTCTGAAGAAATTCTGGATTTCTCCGATGTAAATATCACCTCGAAAGAGGACGGCGGTAATCTGGTAGAGGCAGCATACGAAACATATAAGGCATACCTCAGGAGACAGGCCGATCTCTCAACGAAGCCTTTCGACAGAACATTCTGGGATCCTTATGAGACCGGTATCAGTACGACGCAGACCAATGCGGTCTATATCCCCAATAACAACGGCATTTACATATTTGTCGGCATACTTGAAGACCCCATATATCGGGCAGATATTTCCGATGAGGAATTACTTGCCGGAATCGGCAGTATCGTAGGACACGAAATCACACACGGCTTTGACAATACCGGCGTCAGATATGATAAAGACGGATTCGAAATGCAGTGGATGCCCGCAGAGGACCAGATGGCCTTCTCAGACAAAAATGACAAGGTCGCACAGTATTACTCTACGATCGTTCCCTTTAAGGGTGCGAACAGAATCAACGGCAGCAACGTAGCCCAGGAGGCTACTGCGGATATGGGCGGAATACGAGTGACACTTAAAATAGCGGAAAGTATGCCCGGATTTGACTATGACAAGTACTTCAGACACTACGGTAAAGTATTTGCGGCAGTTCATACCCAGAAAGAAGAGGAGACCATATACGCACCTGATGTGCACCCGCTCGGTTATCTGCGAGTAAATGTGGGTCTCCAGCAATTTGACGAGTTCTATAAGACCTATGATGTAAAATCCGGAGACGGTATGTATCTCGAAAAGAAGAAACATTACGCGACCGTCAAGGGCATTCCGAACAAGGAAGTGCCTGCGGAAATCGACAGAGTCCTGAAACTCGTCGGTCTGGAAAATGTCAAAACGCCCTTCAAGGGTTTCTCTCTCGGTATGCAGCAGAGACTCGGCATTGCAAATGCCATCCTCGGAAATCCCGAGCTGCTCATCCTCGACGAACCGACGAACGGTCTGGACCCTCAGGGCATCGCCGACGTCCGGAACATGATAAAAAAGTTCCGCTCGGAATACGGGATGACCGTCATAGTATCCTCCCACATCCTCGGGGAGCTGGAACATACGGCTGACCGGTTCGGATTCGTGAACGAGGGGACGATTCTGAAAGAAATAACACAGGACGATCTGATGGAAAAACAGGCTTCTGTTGAGATCTCCGTCGATGATCTTGAGAAGGCGAAGAAGCTTCTCACGGAAGGCGGCGTAAAGATCACAAGAGAAATACATGAAAAATCCACACTGGAAGATTTCTATTTCAAGTTGATCGGAGGAAACAAAGAATGAGAAATCTGCTTAAAGCCGATCTGAGGAGAATCCTGAGAAAAAGATCCTTCTACATATGGCTCTTCCTCACATCAGTGTTTTTTTTCCTGGCCGGCGGATTGTCAAAGTATACATCCGATACGCTGAACATTGAAAGAGCTATGATCAAGTTCGCTGTTCCGGTCACCGTTTCTCTCAATGTTTACCTGTCCGTGTTCGGAGACGAGCTGAAAACAGGCGCCATACAGTGCATCATCGGAAGAGGAATATCACGGACCCGGGTCGTTATGACAAAATTCCTTGAGTGCCTGATTCTGTCCGGCTTATTATTTGCGGTCGTGGAACTGATCTACTTCGTGAGAAATATCGTTTTCACCGTAGGCGCCTCGCCCTTGCAGAGCGCTTCGCTTGCATTTTACATCTTCATCTACTATATCAGGACCGTAGGATACCTGGCGATTGCATCCTTCTTTGTTTACCTGACATGGAGTACAGCACCCGGAATCATTGCGCTTGTTTTGCTCTCATCATTCCTCGGAATAACTCTTAACCTGATAGAGACCCTCCTGAAGGTTCCGGTCTACCAGTATTATTTCGACGGCCTTCTCGATGCCGCCTATGCGCAGATTTCTGCAGGAAATGTCGGTTATCAGATCATTCCCGCAGTAGTTGTCTATATCGGCGGTGCGCTTCTTCTTGCAACAGTTGTTTTCAGGAAAAAGGAGATAGAGTTTTGATTAACATTATTAGAGCTGACTTCAGACGAATCATACAGAAAAAATTGTTGTGGATCATGATGGCTGTCCCGCTGATCATCAATACTGCAGTTCTTTTTTATCATCATTCCAAAGACGAGCTCACCGGCTTCAGATTTTTGAATTATTTCGGTAATGACGGCATGGTCCTTATTCTGGTCGGAGCGGTAATTCTCCTTTCCGTGTACGGCGACGAGCTTCGCTCCATGGCCATGACCACGCTCATAGGCCGCGGTTATTCACTGACCAATATCATTCTGGCAAAGTTCATAGATGTGGTGCTGCTCGTTATAGCGGTAAATATCTTTTATGCAGTTATAGCGCTGGTTCTGATGCTGGTCTTCAGAGTACCGCTGACCGGATTCGAGACCAAGATTCTGGCATTCAGGTACCTTATGAATATTTATGACATGATCGGCAATATTACATTCGCCGCATTTTTCATATTTTTAATGGAGAATTCCGCGGTTGGCGTGTTCATCTTCCTTGCGACATCCGTGCTGATTCCGGAGCTGATTCAGTTTGCGAGCAACACAATGGAGTTTGTTCAGAAATTTCACCTTAACAGGCTCGATTACAACGCTATCGGGAATATGGCATTTTCGGACTTCATGCTTGGAATGCCGGGGTATGCGGTGTTGAAGGTGCTGATTGGGGTAGTGGTGTATGTGCTGACGTTTTTGGTGTTGACGGCGGTTTTCTTCAACAAAAAAGAGCTGAGCTTCTGAATTTCAGAAGCCCGGCTCTTTTCTTTTAACCGGTGACTTAAACTTCCCACGCAGATTCCTCATGCAGTCTTATCATTAAATAATGCATCGTCGGGACGCTTTCGCTTACCATTAGTTCCCAACCACTACCGTGCGGAGGCGCTCCGCCATAATCCCGCCCACAACATTTCCGGCAGTAATCACGAGAAGACGGATGATCATGTCGACCGACCAGACGCCCGCCACATGATAGTAGAACATATCCGCGACGCAGTGCTCCGCCCCGCAGAGGATGAATCCCACGACGCCGAGGAAGATCGCGGCGTACTTGGCGATCTCGTGCTGGTCATTTTTAAATCCGTCGACAGCAATAAATATGAAGATATTACACAGGATGCCGAGCAGGAACAGGCTCAGCAGGCTGTCATTTGCCTTTACCTCACAGATTGATGCAGCCTTCTCGGCGAGACCTTTCGCGCGGGACAGCCTCACGATAGCCGCCACCCCGCCGGTACCGATCAGGTTTCCGATCCAGATGACCGGAAGCGTCACCGCATAAGATGCGTCATTCTGAAAAGCATAACAGACCTTGCCGGTGAACAGATGATATCCGTTCGTGCATATGACGAACAGGCCCGTTGAGAACAGCGATGCGCCGATCACCTTATCGTCCATTGCAAGGAACAGCATGCCGCCAAGGCCGATGCAGAAACCCGCAAGAATGGACGAAATAAAAATTTTTTTAAAATTCATAAAAAAAATTCCTCCCGACTCAATTTTCACCCGTATAAATATATGACAGTTAAATAAGACAACTGCCTCGGTCAAGAACTCCCGTGTAAACAGCTCTTACCGAAGAACAGCTACAAAAATAGCACGGCCGCAGTTCCATTGTCAACGACTGGAAATTTTTTTGTGCAAGTCTTCCCCGCAGGGCTTTAAAGAAGCCTCAGACTTGTATAAGAAGTAAGCCAAATGTTATTTCACGACATCAAAAAATACTGTATAATTAAGTAACCTACATGTTTGTGAACATGTTGAAAGGAGAGCACTATGGCAAACAAGTTTATGAAAGATTCAATTGACCAGGTTAAGGTTGAGAATCAGCTTCCGGATGAGAAGTTAAGACATGTAGTCGGCGGCGTGGCAGTCAGTGAAGAGGATATCGATAATCTTCTCGATGACTTATCAGGAGAGAGCGATGAAGAAGAACTGGTCGGAAAACGCGGACCGGGCGCAAAAAAGAAAAACTCAGGCGGTATCTTTCTTTAAATCTTATTGAAAAAGCAAAGCCATTTTCGGGCAGGCAGACATGTCTGCATCGAAAATGGCTTTTTGTGCTATAATATGGTTACAGTGCCAGAAGTATCATAGTATTATAAGGCTGTCATTACAAATACGCGGGGGTATTTGCATGAAATTAAAGTTGCGCGAACGAATTCTTCTTATCGTTCTGGTCTCAGTTCTGATAATCGGTATACTCCTTATCCGTCTGACCAGCAAAATGTTCCGTGATTTATATGTCGACTTATACCGTACCGAAACCCTGGAAACTCTGAACATCCTCGCCGCTGATATAGACGGCGAAGCTATTGTTTCCATGGTCGAAAGCGGTAAGAAAAGTCAGGATTTTGAAGAGCTGCTCGATCGTTTTAATGAAGTAAAAGAAAAATCAACCGATATGGAGTTTTTGTATCTGGTCGTTCCTTACGATACCTATTTTGTCTACGTGTTGGAAGCACAGGCATCAAGAGATGACCCCGGTACAATAGCCAAGTTCGGAGAGATTTACGACTACACAGATTTTGACTATGAGTATTTTCTCCCGGATGTGCAACAGGCTAAGGCAACCGACGAGACCTTAGCAATCTCCTATGGCGGAGATACTTACTCAGACTCCTTTACTGTCTGGACGCCAATCCTGGATTCCGAAGGTAAAACAGCTGCCATGATAGAGTCAGATACTAATTTGCACCGTGTCAACACTCTTATCTTCAATCTTACCGGAAGAATCGCAGGCATCATGGCAGGTCTGCTCATCATTCTCATAACAATTTTGTTCTTCATTCTGAGCAACACGGTCGTCCATCCAATCCGGGTTCTCACTTCAGAAGTGGATTCCTATGAGAACGGGCATTATAAGAAGAGCGATTACCGTTATATGTTCGACGATGAGATAAAACGTCTTTCCGATTCTTCCCATGATATGATGAACAGAATCGATTTCTATATTGACGAACGAGCTAAAGAAGCAGTCGAAAAGGAGCATCTGGCAGCCGAACTCTCACTGGCAGCCAGGATTCAGGGAAGTTATCTGCCGAATAATTTCCCGGCATTTCCGGACAGGCATGATTTCGATATCTACGCCTCTATGACTCCGGCAAAAGATGTCGGCGGAGATTTCTATGACTTCTTCATGCCGGACGAGGACCACATCTATCTCGTGATTGCCGATGTATCCGGCAAGGGTATTCCTGCGTCCCTGTTCATGATGGTGTCCAGAATGGCGATCCGTAATGCTGCTCAGTTCGAGACCCTGCCATCGAAAATCCTCTCGAACGCCAATCAACACATTATCGAGAACAATCCTGAAAACATGTTCGTGACAGTCTGGCTCGGCTGCGTGGAGCTATCGACCGGGAAGCTCACATATGCAAACGCCGGTCACTCCCGCACTCTTCTCTATAACGGAGGGGTCTGGGAATACGTTGAGACACACTGCGGGCTGCCGCTCGCGGCTATAGAGTTCTCACGCTACCGCGATTATGAGCTGACTCTCGATAAAGGAAGCTTCCTCTTCCAGTACACGGACGGTGTGACGGAGGCTGAGCGTGAAGATTCGAGCCAGTTCGGCAAAGATCGCTTGCTCGAGGCGGCCGAGCAGCTGACCACCCTGAATCCTCAGGATGTCCTGAAGGAGATCAGAAAGAAGGTCGACGAGTTCGTGGACGGTGCGCCGCAGTTCGACGATCTGACGATGCTTGGGTTCTACTATGTGGGGGCTGAAGAGGTAAGCGAGGAAGCGGTTGTGGAGGAAAAGGCTGAAGAGATATAAGACATAGATCCTCGTGAAACAGAATCCCGTGCATTTGTGTATTGTAACAAAAACATTGACGCAAAATAGAAATACCGAAGTAGAGCGGATTTTCTGCTTTACTTCGGTAATTTTTTTGCTTTTCCTGCTCCCTCACCTGTCTTTTACCGAAGTACAGCAGGTTTGGCCATCTGCTTCGGTAGTGCTTACTTGCTTTTCCTGCTTCCTCACCTGCCATTTACCGAAATACAGCAGGTTTTGGACTCTGCTTCGGTATTACGTCGGGAACTTCCAACTTCCGAGGCGGTTTTATATCCACGTCAGAGATGAAAAACTGCATGATTGCGCACGCCTGCCCCTCTATCTCAAGCCAAATAATGTATTCCTCCCCATTGTGGTAGAATTTAGGACTCAACATATCACCGAGACGTGCCTGCCGCAGATATTCGACACGCAGCTCCCTGGCTTTAATTCCCGCAGGGAGATATGCAAGCGCCATGTTAATGTACTGCTCATTGTTGACGTGACCGTTTGAATCAAGGTGAATAGTACGCACCTTAAACGGCATCTTTTCCACGATATTCTCCTTCGGAAGCCTTATATGGCGTGGAGCCTTCTCCATCTCGAGTCCTTCTTCGATTCCATATGCATCAATCTCCGACTGCGGTATCCTGATTGGTCGGCCGGCCTCCGTATCAAAATAGCACCAGCGCGAGTCAGCGCAGGCTATCAAATTCCCTTTTTCATCCTTGATTGTAAAGTTTCGCATCGCTTCTAGTCCGCGGAATCCGTGAGCCCAGGTGCGGGTAGTAATAAACTCCCCATGTTCAGGATATCGCAGGGCTTTGATCTGCCATCCGTTAATCATCCAGGCTAAATGTTCTTTTTTCAGCTGCTGTCCGCTTCGTCCCACATCCTCCGCATGGAAGACAGCACAGTCCTGCAGATAATTGACCAGACCGGCCAGTGAGAGCCTGTAATCCGGGGCACACTCTGAATAGCGTACACGGGAAGTGAATTCAAACATAACAAAACTCCTTTATCAAACAAATCTCGCTTGCAAGATTTGGCGCGGGACTTAAAGCCAACGTCAGCTATCATGATTCTAAACCGAATCCCTATGCATCCTCGCGGGTCCCGAACTATTTTTTCAGAAATATTATACATCATTTTAGGGACGACCGAAATTGCGATGTTATTGCAACCCTAACCTAAGATGTTATAATTGTATGTATCTTAGGCACGGCGGATCAGTATCACACTGACAAAGAAAGGAAGAAAAGAATGGACAGAGTCACACCGAGGGCAGACAATTCATATATCTGGTCCTGTAGCATCGATAAAGAATTTCATCGCCGATCAACAAGAAAAGGGCTCTGGGGATGTGCTTTTCTTGTTGTTTTTATAGCGTCGGTTTATCTTTTCATGCCTGCGTCGCACGGCATGCAGAAAGACATATGGGTTCCGCTCATACCAATCGCAGTCATTCTGGTAATAGCCCTGCCCCTGCTGTATTTCCAATACTCGGCATCGGACCCTCACGAACAGTATTTAATGAATGATGAATATGTCAAGTCCGGTTACGGAAAGAGCTCTATCTACTCGGAATTCAAAAAAATAAAAAAGATGATAGTTACCCCGGGATATATTGAGCTGATCGGAAATCTCACAACTAACCGGATATATGTTCCGGCAGAAGATATGGATTTTGTACAATCTTATATTATGCAAAGACTGCCTGCCGATGCAGAAATCACAAATGAATCCTGATTGATAAAGAATTCATATCGTGATGTACCCACGGACGACTTCGTCGGCCGGGGCTTCGCGAGACTGACCAGCCTCGCAGGATAATGGAATATTTGTGACCACGACCGAAAGGAGTAAATATGACACAGCGGGAAAGAATGGATAAAGGCCTGATCTACGATCCGGGCGACAGCGATATCATGACCGAGCAGACCGGCTATCTTGATCTTCTGTATGACTTCAATGACACAAGACCGTCGGAAGGCGAAAAGCGGCAGGCACTGCTGAAAAAAATGTTCGGCAGCATCGGAGAAGGCTGCTACATCGAGCCCCCTCTCCGCGCAAATTGGGCAGGCAAAAATGTGTATATGGGCGACTACTGCTACGCTAATTTCAACCTGACACTGGTCGACGATGCCCCGATTTACATCGGAAATAAAGTAATGTTCGGACCAAATGTCACTGTCGCGACAGCCAATCACCCCATCGATCCGGAACTCCGGGAAAGAATGCTGCAGTATAACAAAGAAGTACGTATAGGCAACAATGTCTGGATCGGGACCGGCGTTATAATAGTTCCCGGCGTCACAATCGGAGATAATTCTGTCATCGGTGCAGGGAGCATCGTGACGAGAGATGTCCCTGCCGACGTTGTTGCATACGGAAATCCGTGCCGCGTAATCCGTAAAATAAGTCAACATGACCGTGAATTCTTTTACAGGAACGAGAGGATTGACTGGGAGAATCTCGTTTTGTAAATGGGCTTGAAACCACGAGATTTCTGCGCCGGCGATTATAGTCTTTCTCTCACCTTCCCCGCCACCTTCATGGACAGCGCCATGATCGTCAGAATTGGAGGCAGTCCCGCTGCCTCCGGGAAAACCGTCGAGTCAGCAACATACAGATTTCCGGGAAGCCGCGCATCATGAAGGCTATTGGCTGAATCCGATCCCAGCGGCAGCATTCCGCCGGGGTGTCCCGCATTCAGTATTCCCAGAAAAGTCTCTTCCCTCCTGTTGCCCATGCGAGCCAGGATCTGCCTACACTGCCTCACACCTCTCTTAAGCCTCTCCTTATCAACTTCCGTGACACCTTTATGAATCGCTCTCCCCTCAGCCGCACCCTCGCTGTCATCAGCCATCTTGATCATCAGACTGATGATGTCACTCTTTGGATATCTCCATCTTCTGTCAAAGAAAAAGCTAAGATAGTCCATATAGGGCGAGAGCATATACCCGTCCTGCCTGCTGTAAAACGGCATGAGAAGCTGACTGTCCTGCCCGAAATCTTTTCGCACCGCTGCCACACAGAGAACCGGATCAACAAATAGCGTCCTCGTGCACTCAATCCCCGAACTCTCGAGAATGACCGGCGTTCCGAATCCTCCCGCAGCAAGGATATACATATCTGCCTGATATCTGACTTCCCGAAGCCCGCGCGTTGCGACAAGACCTGTCACCTCGCCGCCACTGATTTCAAGTTCCTTCACACGGCAATTCTTCTCAAGTACAGCTCCCTTTTTCAGTGTTTCCTCTATCAGGTCCCTCGTATCCCACTTGATCCCCGTCGGACAGCCGATTGCACAGTGCCCGCAGTTTGCACACTGAGGCTGCTTAAGGAATTTTGGAGTAGGCTGCGGAGAGAGTCCCATTTCTGCAAATATATCAAAAAGCTCCCGTGTCGCATCATTCCAATATCTCTGATGCTCAGTCGTGATCGGCAGCATACTGCACGTGCTTTGCTCATCTCATAATAGGACGAATAACGGCCCGGCAGGGAATCCGTTTCCATGATTGTTCCGTTTCTGACTCCCGCAACATAGGCTGTCGAGACAAAGACAAACCGCTCGAGGGTACCGTCCAGGTCCACAGTTTTCGCGAACCTCAGGACCTGCTCTGTTCCCCAGCAGTTCACCGACATCAGTTCTTTCTGCGACTTCTGGATACCGGTCTCGGCCCCCACATGGAAAATCCGTGAAATGTCACCCTTCAGTATGTGAAAATATTTTGCAGTGCAGTAATCTCACATGAGATAACAAGGTCGAGACGTCCCTGAACATCAAGTTCCTCTTATATGTGTTATAAAATTTTATAATACCATATATAAGCTATCTATTAACAAAATACCTACATAGTGTAAATATTTTTTCATGGACTAAAACATACGACAAAAAAGCAGAAGGCCTCCGTTTCCGGAAGCCCCCTACAAATGGAATGAGAATAACTATGAAATAGTGTTTATGTCTTGTTTATGTCTTATGAAAGCTGCTTAAGAATCCAGTCTACATCGTTGGTAGTCTTCATCTTCTCAAGGACCTCTTCGTCATCCAGACACTCCGCGATCTTGCCAAGGAGGTCAAGATGCTCATCGCCGATACCTGCGATACCGAATACAAGCTGAGCCTTCTCATCGCCGAAGTCTACGCCATCCGGATACTGAAGCATTGTGATGGCCGTTTTCTTGACAGTGCCCTTAGCCTGGGATGTGCCGTGCGGGATCGCAATGCCCATACCCATGTAAGTGCTTACCAGACGCTCTCTCTCAAGCATAGCGTCGATGTACTGCGGCTCTACAGCGCCTCTCTCGACGAGGAGCTCGCCTGCTCTTCTGATAGCCTCTTCCTTTGTTACGGAAGGCTGATTCAGGCGGATGCTATCACGGATGATGACATCCTTCTTAATATTCTTGGTAGCTGTCTCAAGCATCTCATCGACTGCGCTCTTCTCCGGCTCTTCTGAAGCCATTGCGTCAAGCGTTGTGAGCTGTACATAAAGTGCATCCAGTGCCGGATCGTTGAGGAAGTTGCCGATCGTAACGAGCTGTGCGTTCGGAGCGGATTTTCTTGCACGGTCTGCAAGAGTTGTCTGTACGACTGCGATGTTGCATTCTGCCGGAATGTTGTCAACAGAAGTATTCTTTACAGTGATGTCAGGTCTTACTGCCTTAATGCGGTTGCGGAACTTTGTAGCACCCATTGCGGAGGAGCCCATGCCGGCGTCGCATGCGAAGATGACCATACGTACGGAAGCTGCATCAGTGACTGTTGCTCCGCCCTTGGCCTGAGCCTTCATGTCAGCCATCTGGCCCTGAGCTTCTTCGATAGATGTTGATGTGCTTGTTGCCTTGATGATAACGGATGCAATTGCGCAGGATACTGCTGCTGCGATAGCTACACCGATGAGAATAAACAGCATTTTGTCCTTCGGAGCCATTGCCATAAAAGCGATGATGGAACCCGGTGAGGACGGTCCCTTAAGGCCGCAGCCTGTGATGGAGAACCATGTGATAGCGCAGATATTACCTACGATCGGAGCAATGATTACGACCGGGTTCATGAGTACGTACGGGAAGTAGATCTCATGGATACCACCGAGGAAGTGGATGATGATAGCGCCCGGAGCGGAATCCTTGGTTGCTTTGTCTTTTGCGAACATCCAGTATGCAAGCAGAACGCCGAGACCCGGACCCGGGTTAGCTTCCAGCATGTACATGATGGACTTGCCGGCTGTCTTGACCTGCTCAGCACCGATCGGTGTGAAGATACCGTGGTTGATTGCGTTGTTGAGGAACAGGACCTTAGCAGGCTCGATGAAGATTGCTGCCAGCGGAAGAAGGTTGTTCTTGATAAGAACATCTACGCCTGCTGTGAGCACTGCGAGGATTGCTGTCATGAACGGTCCGATTACATAGTATCCGAGGATAGCTACGAGCATACCGATGATACCGACTGAGAAGTTGTTGATCAGCATTTCGAAGCCGGCCGGCATTCTTGTTTCCATGAACTGGTCGAACTTCTTGATGATCAGACCTGCGAACGGGCCCATAAGCATTGCGCCCATAAGCATCGGCTGTCCGTCTGTTCCGCCGACACCGGCGATACATCCGACGACAGCGATAGCGCCCATAACGCCGCCTCTGTCTCCGCCTACCATCTTACCGCCGGTAAAAGCGATAAGGACCGGAAGCAGGTAAGTCAGCATATAAGGCTGGATGGAGGCGAGCTGTTCATTCGGCAGCCAGCCGTCCGGGATGAATAGAGCTGTGATAAAACCCCATGCGATGAATGCGCCAATGTTCGGCATGACCATTGCCGATAAGAATTTTCCAAATCTCTGAAGTGCGTTCTTCATATTGCTTCTCCCTTTGTTCTCTATTTTGTACAGAAATTTTGCAGTATTTTGTATTATGATAAATTATGCACTGTTCGGGCTCCGACGCGACCGGTAGCCCATAGTGCCCTGCATAAGCAGGAGGAGGGGGCATTCTCAGCTAAGAACCGGCAATTCTGAATGAGAATGCCCCTGGTATTTTAATCGCGGTCGCAAGGTGCAAAAGGTGCTTTGCACCTTACTCGGCGCGGTTAAAACGCTGTAGCGTTCCTATTCAACCGCACAATTACGTGCCTGTCTCAATTCTTAGAAATTAGCAAGCAGATACTCTTCTGCTTCCGGGCACCAGAGACCTCTGTGTGCATCAACGATGTCTGCAAGCACTGTATATCTCTCGTCCTCTTTGCCCTTCTCGCGGAGATCCGTGAGAGCGATGAGCGGCATTTCAATATGGTTATAAATGAGCTTCTTTCCGCCGGGGATCTTCGGAAGATTCAGTGTCGTCTCAGCTGCTGCATCCAAGCCGCCGATATGTGTGACCATAACTGCCGGATTGATGCGTCCTGCTGCTGTGAGCTCAAGGCACTCGACCATGTCTGCCGTATTTCCGCCTGTTGTTCCCATTACATGAGTTGAATTGTAATGGACATCATAGAAGTTCATCGTTGCAGAGAAGTTCGGGTCTGTCGGGCCTGCGAAGAAGTTCAGGCAGCCGTCACGTCCCAGGATTGCACTGGACTGTGTTACAAGCGAAGCTACCGGAGCGTAGCACAGTACATCGTCATATCCTGTGCCGCCTGTCAGCTCGCGGAGATAAGCGACCGGATCTTCATAATTGGCGGTGTTGACAAGGTGAAGCTCAATTCCCTTCTCCTTAGCTTCCTCTGCCGGGAAGAGTTCAGCTGCGCGGTCCAGTCTCTCCTGATTAACGTCTGTTACGACGATCATTCCCGGACGTCTGTCGCAGTTCATAGCGTAACTCAGAGCTCCGAGACCCATCGGGCCTGCACCTGCCATGATGGCA
Source organism: Lachnospiraceae bacterium (assembly GCA_017433725.1). GTDB lineage: Bacteria > Bacillota > Clostridia > Lachnospirales > Lachnospiraceae > Chordicoccus. The sequence continues at coordinate 19,989 of JAFRGQ010000061.1, read as the reverse complement.
AGCTTGCCGCCCTCGACGATACCCATCTCATGTGTGTAAACGCCCATCTTTGTGTGATATGCTGCATGGAAAGCACCTACGCTGCAGGAGTACGGCTCTGCCAGTGAAGCTTCATAGTAAGCTTTTCCTTTGTACTCAAGCATGCATCCGAGTTCCATGACCTCTGCCGGAACGATGCAGTATGTCGTATCTCCGCCGAAGAACTCATAAGAGTAACCCGGGCTCCACATTGTTCCCTTGTAGTTCAGAGCCGGCTGAAGAGTAAATTTCATGCCCGGTTTGAACTTGTCCTGATGAGCCTTTCCGACCTTAACGATGTCGCCGGCCATCTCGTGTCCCATGATTGCCGGATGCTCCGCAACATCCTCATGGACTCTCTTGTGCTTTGTTCCGAGAATCGCGCATTTGTATGTTGACATACATACACTGTCCGAAACGACCTTTACCAGGATCTCATCATCTTTGATCTCCGGAAGTTCGAACTCCTCGAGTCTCAAATCGTTGGCTGCGTGAAGTCTGACTGCTTTTGCTTTCATAGTTTCCTCCTTTTCTTACAGTATAGAAAGTATCGTTTTAATAACTCATTCCTTACTTTTTACTGTCGTTTCAACTGTTGATGTTATTGTAACAACAATCGAAGTGTTTGTCAACTGTTATTTTGAAAAATTTCTATTTTTATTTCGAAAGTTGTTCGCACGTATACTATTTGATGCATTTTCATGTCTGTTTGACTATATTTCGTACCTTTTGCGCAAAAAAAAGCGCCCAAACGGGCGATATGATACATATATTTGTTCAAAATGCCGCGTCCTGTTCCCGGTGGCAAACAGCCTTCTTTTATTACAAAAGCGGAGCCGTTGCGTAAGTATACGCATCCGCTCCGCTCCCATATTACTGCTGTTCTATTTCCTCCCGGTAGATCTGGGCGAGACCTCCGTGAGATGTCTCCCGATACTTCTCATTCAGGTCCAGACCTGTGCGATACATCGTAGCGACGACATCGTCAAACGAGATTTTTCTTGTCGCATACAGGAACCTCGAAAGGTTCACCGAACTCAATGCACGCATCGCGGCAACCGCATTCCTCTCAATGCAGGGAATCTGCACGAGCCCGCCGACCGGATCGCAGGTAAGTCCCAGGTTATGCTCCATCGCGATTTCCGCAGCATACTCGATCTGGTCGATGGACAATCCATAAAGCTGAGCGACAGCCGCGGCTGCCATAGAGCAGGCGCTGCCGATCTCCGCCTGGCATCCGCACTCGGCACCGGATATGCTCGCATTTGTACGAATCACGTTGCCGATCAGACCGGCCACAGCAAGCGCATCCAGGATCTCCTCCTCCGGAAATCCGCGGTCTTTGTACATATAATAGAGAATGGACGGCAGAACTCCGCAGCTCCCGCATGTCGGCGCTGTGACTACCACATTCTCAGCCGCATTTTCCTCACTGACCGCGTACGCGTAAGCCGCAATCACACGGTTCATCGTAACGTCGGCGCTCTCGTTATAGCAACGCTTTCCGTAAAGATATTTTGCTTTCCTTGTGAGATTCAGCCCGCCGGGCAGTACGCCGTCGGCGACAAGTCCGCGCTCGACCGACTCCTGCATGGCCTTCCAGACCTTCCTCAAATAATCACGGAGTGTATATCCCTCCAGTATGTAAATCAGCTGTAGGATACTGATCTTCTCCTGATTGCACAGAGCTACGATTTCGGAAAAGTTTTTCTGCGGGTAGACTTCCCTGTCCTCCTCGGAGGATTCATTTTCAATACGAATAGATCCACCACCGATGCTGAAGATCCTCGTCGCGGCAATCTCTTTCCCATCCTTGAACGCTTTGAACAGCATTGTGTTCGGATGCGGCAGGTCTTCCTCTCTGGTTTCGCGGTCAAATACGATTTTCGCTCCGGGAAGCCCGCTGAGTATCGCCTTTCCGGTGCCGTGTCCCTCTCCGGTGAAAGCCAGCGACCCGTAAAGCGTGACCTCGTAGGAATCCGCATCCGGATAACGGCTGCCGAACGTCTGCGCGGCGTGGTAAGGTCCGACGGTATGAGAGCTGGACGGTCCGTTACCGATTTTATAGACGCTGATTATGCTCTTCATAGTAAAAATGAAGCTCCTTTCTCTCAAACGGATAAAACAGAATTAAAGCGGAAGCTCTCTGCCTTCTTTCTTCCATTCAAGGAATTCTGCTGTTGCAGTAAAGATTACGTCACCTGAAGAGTTAAGAGCTGTTTCCAGAGAATCCTGAATAACGCTGACGATAAAGCCGACGCCGACGATCTGCATAGCCACATCATTGGAGATACCGAACAGAGAGCATCCGAGCGGGACCAGCAGCAGTGAACCGCCGGCTACGCCGGAAGCACCGCACGCCGAGAATGTCGCGATAATACTCAGAAGGATCGCCATCGGCAGAGTTACATGGACGCCGGCGGTATTTGCAGCAGACAGCGCAAATGTCGTGATGACCGCCGCAGCTCCGTCCATGTTGATCGTTGCGCCGAGCGGAATGGATACCGAATACATATCCTCATCGAGACCGAGCTCCTCGCAGAGCTCCATATTTACAGGGATATTTGCAGCGGAGCTTCTGGTGAAGAAAGCTGTTACGCCGCTCTGGCGGATACATTTGAATATGAGCGGATACGGATTGTGTTTCAACGTAATACCTACGATCAGCGGGTTAACTACCAGCGCCACAATAAGCATGGAAATGACCAGCACGAGGACAAGCTCTCCGTATACTGTAAAAATCTCAAGACCGCTTGTCGAAACAGCCTCATATACCAGACCGAGAATGCCGAACGGTGCACAGCTTATGATCCAGCGCACGACCTTGGATGTTCCGTCCGCAAGATCCTCCATTACTTTCTTGGTACCGTCCCCGGCAGTCTTGAGAGCAAAGCCGAAGATAACAGCCCAGAACAGGATTCCGATATAACTTGCATTGAGCATAGCCGACAGCGGGTTATCAACTAAGCTGAAGAGCAGGTTGCTGATGATATCCACCATACTGCTGGGCGGATCAAACCCCTGTGTCGGATCAACGCCGGCCAGTGTAATGGTGACCGGATGTATAAAGTTGACCAGAACCGCCACTACCGCTGCACACAGTGTACTGAAGAGATACAGAAAGATAACTGTCCGGAACTGCTTCATATTTCCGCCCTTGGCGTTGGCCAGCGATGACGAGACAAGAATAAAGACCAGGATCGGCGCGATAGCTTTCAGGGCGCCGACGAACAGCTTACCGAGTACGGGGATTCCCGATAAGTTCGGGAAAAGTAATCCGAGCACTGCACCGATAACCAGACCGATGCAGATGCGCACGATGAGACTCAGGGAATTCCATTTTTTTATCAATTTTGATTCCTCCTTCTTTTTGAAGTTATTCTAATGAAAACTTCCCACACCATAGTGCTTTACTTTGCCTCAAAGAGACGAGTGAGAAGTTTTATTCTTCGTACATAATACCATTCTCTCGCACAATTGTGTTGACAATTTTACAAAAAAGGACTGCCGCATCAAAAGGAAGTGATGTTTCACTCCTCGATGCGGCAGTCCCGCACAGGGCATTAAACAGTATAGATTATTCTTCATCGCGCAATACTCGTGACGTAAATCTATAATACGCGCGCAAGGTGACACTCATCTTCTAAATCGTAAAACAGTGAGTATCTTCTACTTTGACAGAATCAACCCTTAACAGCACCCGAAGTAACGCCCTCGACGATGAAACGCTGCAGGAACACATACAGGATCAAAATCGGCAGCATAGCCAGAAGAAGCGCAGCCATGACAAGACCGATGTCTGTTGAATATGTGCCATAGAACGCCTGGGTAGCAATTGGGATCGTGTAAAGCTCCTTCTTGGTCAACACAAGGCTCGGAAGAAGGTAGTCGTTCCAGAATGCCATAGCGTCAATGATCGCTACCGTTGCGATTGTAGGTGTCAGAAGCGGGAATACGATCTGCCAGTAAGTCTGCCAGCGGGTACACCCGTCGATCAGTGCAGCTTCCTCGAGTTCAAGCGGTATGTTCGTGTGAATCGCTCCGTGGAACATGAATGTCGCCATGGATACCGAGAATCCGACATGCATCAGAATAAGAGTAAGTCTGTGATTCAGGACTCCGAGTGTTCCGCCGTATACCGAGACGAGCGGTACCATCAGAACCTGAAACGGAATGACCATGGAAGCTACCATTGCCGAGAACAGGAGCGCGCATGCCTTCCATTTCTGGTTTCTGACGATAACAAAGGAAGCCATAGAAGATACCACAATTGTCAGCAGAGTCGCTGAAATTGTAATAATCGCGGAGTTAGCGAAGACACGCCAGAAATTCATTTTCTTCATGGCTTCCGGGAAATTCTTCATAGTGAAGCCATGCTTTCCGACGATTGCCAACGGGTTGGTCGTGATATCTGCTTTTGTTTTAAAAACATTGATGACAACCAGGATGAACGGTGATACAAAGCAGATGAAGAGAAGAAGCAGCACGACCCACATAACAGCGTGCATGATTTTCTTTTTTCTTGCAGCTCTTTCATTTTCAGTCATTATGCAGCCACCTCCCCTTTCTTACCGATGTAGACCTGCGTGATACCGACAACTGCGCAGATCACGAACAGGATCAGAGCTTCTGCCTGACCGAGGCCATAGTTCTTATAGGTAAATGCCTGTTTATAGACGTGCATAGCAGCCATGACCGAGGAGCCGTACGGTTCGCCGTTCGTCAAGGACAGGTTGACATCGTAGACAACGAAGCATCTTGTGATGGAAAGGAAGATGCATTGTACAAATGATGCGCGCATAAGCGGAATCGTTACATTCCACATAGCCTGCGCCGGGGTACAACCATCAATCATAGCCGCTTCCTTCAGAGCGTCAGACACGCTCATGAATCCGGCTACGTAAATAAGCATCATGTAGCCGGCATACTGCCATACAGCTACAAGAATAAGACAGAACATCGCTCCACCGGGTGTAGACAGCGGCGACGGAACCGTCCCCTTACTGAAAGCGCCCGCTACCGCGACAAATGCACGATTGAACACGAATTTCCATACATAACCGAGAACGATACCGCCGATCAGGTTCGGGATAAAGAAACCTGCGCGGAAAAAATTCTGTCCCTTGACCCCACTGGTAACAAGATACGCCAGCAGGAAAGCAACAATGTTGATCAGGATAACTGCAAAAAGCGAATAGATTGCCGTGCGCCCCAGTGCACGCCAGTATTCTCCGTCTGAAAAAGCGCTGGCATAATTCGCAAGACCGACCAATGGTTTAGTCTTTGCTATTCCGTCCCAGCTCGTAAATGTGAGATAAATACCATAAACGAAAGGAACAATAACAACTGCGCAGAAAAGGACAGTAGCAGGTCCTGCGAACATTATGAACTGCTTCACTTTATAAGACATAGTGTTTCTGTTCATTGAGTCCTCCTACAAAGAATCCGGATACAGAGACCTCGCATGACCGGGGCCTCTGTATCATGTTAAATGTGATTCCACCTTGCATTCACACGGATCAGTGAGCACCTACCTCTGCCGTTGACCAATACTTGGCAATTTCAGCTGCAAGACCTGCACGGTCAATATCACCTGCGAGGTACTTCTGCATGGAAGCACCGCAGATTGAATAGTGATCATCCGGGAGATAATTGTAGTTGGCAATCAGCTTGTCTGCGTCTGAATATGCTTTTACAGACTTTCCGAGCGGATCTGCAACTTCGAGATTGATGTTGGAGTATGCCGGTACAAGAGCGCATTCATTGACAAGGAAGCTCTGTCCTTCTTCATCATTTACGAGCCAATTGAGGAAGTCCTTTGCAGCCTGCTGCTGTTCCGGTGTTGTCTTATCGGAATTGTCGATAAAGAAATATTTGGAACCGCCGCCGACCATCTTCTCGTTCGAGCCGTCGCTGCTGTCATTCGGAACAGGCATCATGCCCATGTTCTCTGTGTAATCATAAGCGCTGATTACTGCCCAGTCCCAGTTACCACCGAACATGAGACCAATTTCGCCTTCAGCCAGCTTCTGCTCTGTGACTTCACGTTCCGCGGAGATAGCGGCATCCTTGGCATAGTTATTCTCTTTAAGAACATCGAATGTATCCATCATTGCGTTGAACTTCTCATCCTTTGCAAGATCGATGGAACCATCCTTTACGCCTGCGATAAATGCATCCGGATCATCATGCTGCTCATATACTTCGGACAGGAAGTGTCCAGCAAGAGACCAGTCCTCTTTCATAACTCCGACAGGAGTTGCCATGCCGCCCGCAATCATTTTGTCTACAAGAGCTTTAAGATCTTCCGTAGTCTTAATGGCAGTCGGATCAAAAGCCTCACCCGTCGCTTTCTCGATAGCATCTGCGTTATAAATGATGCCTCGTGCTTCGATGCAAACCGGGAAACCGTAAACCTTATCATTCACGGAAATAGCCTGTGTCGTATTTGAGACCCAATCCTCACCGGTAAGATCCAGCGCGTGCTCTTCAGCGAGAGCGTAAACGTCCTTCGCGTCGACCATGGAAAGTGTGTACGGCTCGTTGGATGAATACCTTGTTGCAAGGTGGGCAGCTACCGTATCGTTGGAGTAGTAAACTTCTACATCCACACCCTTTTCTTCCGAGTACTTTTCTGCCATCTCTTCAAGCTGTCCCTGAATCTCCATCTTGGAGTTGAAGACTGTGATGGCGGTCTTGTCGCCGGAGCTTGAACCGGAACCTTCCGATCCGGAGGATCCGGATCCGCCGCAGCCTGCGAGAAGACCTGCTGACATAACAGCAGTCAGCGCCAGAACTGCCAATTTTTTCATGTTCTTTTTCATTAAGTTCCTCCCTTTCCGGGCCTTCGCCCTTAAAATCGTCAGCCTTATTTATGTGTCGGCTGACAAATTATTAGTAACTGTTTCATCTCAAACGCAGCTTTCCGTGATTGCCGGAATCGCTGCGCATGCATACCTGCCCTCATTCGCGGGTATCTGTATTTCTAACATCAGATCCTGATATCCCGTTTCGTAACGTCCATGATCGCATTTCCTTCCGCCCGGAACGAAATGCGCTTCGCGTGTACATCCGTATAAATAACGGCAGTCATAACATACCGGCCCTCGTTGATGAACACCTCGAAACTGTTGCGGTCCAGAATAATCCGTATCCTGATGTTGCCGTCCATGCTCTCCCTGACCAGGCATCTTCGCTGATGAACAATCGCTTTCCGGGATCCTGAATACTTACGGTCGATCTTTACCGTCCCATCGTAGGGATTGAATCGCACCGCGCTGTGGTTCTCCTGATCCATTGCGAACCAGACCGCGAATTTCCTGTAAAGCGGTTCGCCCGGAGCCGGTTTCACGATGATGTCAAGGTCCACCATACGGCCCTCAATTCCGTAGAGAGAAATTTCGTCGGAAACAGGTACATTTTCATATGAAACAATGTTCGTAAAATGTTGCTCAATCTCACGGATCGGCCTCTGATAGAGCCGACCATCCTTAAATGACAGCTCACGCGGAAGCGTCATCTGGCCTGCCCACGGCTTACTTTGCTCACGCATCAGGCAGGTATCCCAGTTCTGCATCCAGGCGATCATGATCCTTCTGCCGTCCGGTGCGAGCATTGTCTGTGCTGCGTAAAAATCAATACCGTAATCTACAGACTGATCAGAATCCGGGACAAATATGCCCTTTTCATCGTCGTACTTTCCTTCAAGCACCATACAGCCGAAACCGTTGTGATACTCCAGTCCCTCCGGCTTCATTTCCATGGGGCTGACGAGCAGCAGCCATTTGCAGTCAAGCTCAAAAAAGTCGGGACACTCCCACATCCTGCCGAATTTTCCGTCATTCTTTGCAAGTGTTTTCCAGAATGACCATGAAAATCCGTCCGGACTCTTATACATAAGGATTTCCCCGTTCCCGTCCTCATTCATACAGGTGGTAAGCGCTACCAGTGTTCCGTCTTTTCGTCTGATAATTTTGGGATCTCTGAAATCCACCCGGCTCATCCCCTGCGGTATGTCACGGGATTCGATGACAGGATTGTGCCCGTACTTTTTATAATCACGACCGTCTCCGATTGCGAGGTTCTGCACCTGCAGATACTCCTTACCGGATGAGGCCGCTTCTTCCGACTCCTTTGCATTCATAGGTCTTCTGAGCCCCGTATACATCAGAAGCTGTCTGCCGTCGGAAAGTTCAACTGCGCTTCCCGAGAAGCATCCGCCCTCATCCCAGGGTGTATCCGGTGCAAGTGCTGCGGGAAGATATTTCCAGTCGAGCAGGTTCTTACTTACAGCATGACCCCAATGCATAGTATCCCAGCAGGAGTCATACGGATTGTATTGATAAAACAGATGATATTCTCCCTTATAATAAGAGAATCCATTAGGGTCATTCATCCAGCCGCAGTAAGGGCTGAGATGGAATGCCGGACGGTCGTCATTACCGATTACGGCTCCGCGCACCTGCTCCGTCTGCCTTGCAGCAGTTAAAATGTCATTTTTCATTCTTTCTCTACAGATATTTAAAAATATTTATTTTACATTTGTATCATTTTATGTTTCATTACATGTTACATTATATTGATTTTGCACATATACGTCAACTAAGATTTTACATTAATTTGCCATTTGCAACACATGCTTTTGCGCATAATGTCACAAAACGATGTTTCTATTGCATTTGACTAAGTTCAGACAATTTTGTATAATTTGTTAAAACATTATGTGACATTACAGCCTTTTCAAGCAGGAGAATTAACATGTCCGCCAAAGTAACCATGCAGGATATCGCCGATGCGTTGGGGTTTTCCAGAAATACTGTCTCCAAAGCTATCAACAATACCGGTGTGATTTCCCCTACAACCAAGGAACTGATATTGAAGAAAGCGGCTGAGATGGGATATCGAAACATAGCCGGAGCGGGCATTATTTCCGATCCTGCTCAGACCAGCCGGATTACAGAACCAAATTCCCGCGATAAAAAGGAAATTGCCATGTTTACATGCACTATGCCGGGCGGTTCCCACTTTGCAGTGACCACACTCGACAGAATGCAACAGATTTTCTCACATCACGGCTACAGTCTCGCCTTCTACCGCATCACACCGACAGAGCTGCGGGAACGGCGGCTTCCCGGAAGTTTTAATATAGAGTCAGCGGCAGCAATTTTCTGCATGGAGCTGTTCGACTACGATTACTGTAAGATGTTGAGCGAGCTCAATATTCCGCTCCTTCTGATCGATAGCCCCACCCACCCTGACAGGGAACCGTTATCGGTCGACATTCTCCTTATGGAGAACAAGCTCGGCATCTACTATTTCATTTCACAAATCGCCAAAAACGGAAAAAAGTCCGTCGGTTACATCGGCGACATGATGCATTGCCGCTCATTTTTTGAACGGGGTGCTGCATGTATATCTGCCGCAGCTGTCAACGGACTTCTCCCTGCGGAGCGATATTCTATTCCGCCTTACAGATCGGCTCGGAGGCCGAAGAAGGAGATTGATTATTTGAACTATACAGATTATATTTTCGATATGCTCAGGGAACTGCCTGAGTTGCCGGAAGTCTTTGTCTGTGCCAATGATTTCATTGCAATACACACAATCAGTGCCCTGAAGCGCATGGACATCCGCTGTCCGGAAGATATACTCGTTATGGGATTTGATGATTCTCCCGAATCCAGGTTCCACACGCCTTCCCTTACGACGGTCCATATTCACACACAGACGATGGGAAACCTTGCGGCAGAGATGATACTTGGCAGGATTGCGGAACCGGACAGGGAAATAAGAACGGTGTATTCGAAGACGGAATTGATATTGAGGCGATCAACGGAGATGGAAAGTTAATGAGGCTGCCGCATCAGTTAGTTTCTTAAGGTAAAAAGAGGTTCCGTACAGCATTAGATAATTTCTACAGGTTATGACATAAAAAAGTCCCTGGCAGCGTTAAACTGTCAGGGACTTTTTCAGAGCAATACATTCAAGAACGCCTCGGCGTTCTTGCCGTGACGTGCGCGGCGCGTAAGCGCCTTTCCACAACACACGGTTGCGATCTGCCGTGCCTAAGCATGCGTAACAATGCTCCAGTGGAGCATTGTGTAGCTGAGACTTTTATTCTCCGGTTTCATATATGAGATATTCCTCCCATTCTTTAAGTGTTCCGTCGTTTCCGTACACGAACTGCAAGGATCCGTATTCGGCCCAGGTCATTAGATCATATTCGTTTCCATCAGGCTTTTTCTCGGTACTATAATACGAATAATTCTCATTTATCAGCTTCCGGCATTCCTCAGCAGTCATACCTATCTTAATTCCATGAATAGTAAAATTCGGATTTCCATAATTATAGGTTATTTTGTACGGAGACCCGTGTTCGTGAATACCTAACTTAATTTGATTACCCTCTGCGAAATAGTCACTGAATTTTTCAGATGAGCTTTCCTCGAGACCGAACAAAAGCCCCATAGCTCTGACAGATTGAGCATTACGCGCATAAAAAAGGTAAAGTCTATGATATCCTGATAATCACCCGCACTCGAAAGTTCTTCCGCAGATACATCTCCCAAGGTGTTTAAATCAGGCTTGGCAAATGTCCAATTCATGCTAATCGGCGGCCTCCACGTTGCCTTGCTTCCGAATATTGATGACGCATAATCGCAAAAATGACGATTGTATAGCTCATCAAAACGAATAAATGAATAGAGTTCACGCCATGAAGAATCGAGTGTATGCTTGTCACCGCTTGATTTTTCGATCAAACCGTAATAATTGGCTATTCCAATCGCATCAGCCTTCGCAAGTTCTCTCAGAGCATCATCATTTGAGAGATACTTTTCAAAATCCGAAGAATTGTCCATACTCGTATGCTCTATCAGGATACTGGGTACATTCTGGATGACGCCATTTCTGATTATCGCATAGTAATCGGCAATTTGCCCGTTCTCATATGTTACGCCATTTTCTGCTTCTCTGAGCAGGATTCCCCTGTCTGTAAGTCCAACAGCAGAAAGTTCATGTAAGATAGCGGCGGCCAGCTCCTGTTCCGTCTCAGCCAGTTCAGGACGAAAAAAAGAAGGACCCCGAGAATAAAGGATATTACGAACAAAAAAGTAGTGATCAACGTAAACAAAATTATGTAAGTTGTCTTTTTATCTGTTGCGGGTTTCATATTGTTGTGAATCAATACCGGTGATCCGCAATACGGACAGAACCTGCAACCGTCTTCCAACATTCTTCCGCAGTTAGAACATTGTATCATAATGCATATCTCCTATTTATTTTCGATATCATTTCTTATCTTCTTTCATCACCCAGGCAAATGCCCGTGCAGTTCTCAAATCCGGCTCCTTAAAATGATTCCCCTTGTTCCACTCGAGAACACAATCCACTCCTGTCTCCTGCAAATGCGCATATGCCTCTCGTATCGCATCCCCCACACGCGCCATGACCGGATTTCTTGTCCGCTCCTCCCGGTCACCGAGACTCAGATACACTGCATGTGCACGTAGCTCGTTCTCCTTCATATATTCCGTAAAACCGGGGAACCAGATTGATGGAGAGGCTGCGGCGATGCCGCTGAATACCTCTGTCCGGTATCCCGCCCAGAGGGCAAAGAGACCTGCCAGAGAGTATCCGCCGATATAAACCTTTTGCGGGGAATTGGTTTTGTGAGGGACCACCTTCTTCTGCAGATATGCCAGAGTCTCTTCCGCTCCCGCTCCGAAATCCTCTCTTCCGAACACCGCCGGAGCAGGCCACGGCGACAAATCCTTGTTCCAGTTATCCACCTTGACTACCTTTAAACAGAAACTCTGTCCACCGGAAAACTCCTTTATGAACGACGCTTCGCTCTCGATGACCTCCAAATCATGATCATCGACCATCTGAACGAGAAGTATATCTGCTGCCGGATCTCCATATGTGTAAATATCAAATTGCACTGTACTTTTCTCCTTCGCTTCAGATTGTACTGTGCTTTTCACCTCTGCTTCAGGTTGCAATGCACTTTTCTTCGCTGCTTCAGATTGCACTTTGCTCATCGTAGTTTTCTTCAGGATAATATTCAGCCACTTTTCTTCGCTCCGTCCGGGGCGGACATCTGCAGATATCCACTCATCTGTGACCTCCATCTCCGGCTTCACACGTATGAATTCCCTGAAGGTCTTCTCTGTGAAGTCCGTAAAATACCTCCCATTCCGAATTCCTTCCGCTTCCCCGTACTTAAAAGAGGTATAAATGTAACCGCCCTTTTTGAGCGCACGGATCATCCGTCCGAACACATCGCGGAGCTCCTCCATTGGTAAATGGAGAATTGAGGAACATGCCCATATACCATCGTAGATCTCATCTGCATCCAGATCGGAAAATAGCATGTTCCTAACTTCTATTCCTGTATTCTCGGACGCTATTTTGCACAGGTTCTCCGACCCGTCAATGGCGTCCACTTTGAATCCTCTTCCAAGATAATATTTTGTGTCTCTGCCGGAACCGCAACCGAAATCCAGAATAAAGGCGCCATCCGGCATAAGTGATGCAAAGCGATCCTGGACGTCGGAAAAATCCACATTCAGGGTGCCTTGCGAGAAGGATTCGGCATTATTTTCGTAGTACTCTATTGTCGTATTCATGCGGGTTTTACCTCGTGCGTTTTTTTGTGATCTGGAAAAAATAATACAATCGGAGCAGGAAGTCCGGGTTAGCACTATAATATCAGATAACCGGCAAATATGTTATTCGTTTTCTACTTTACCGTGATAAAATGTTCACAAGGCAGCGGCTATCTTGTGCAGAAAAACAGAAACTCTTCTCCTGCCTTCACCACAAGCAGCGGAGGACAATAAAAATGAAAGAAAAAGTTTACAAAACAAATTCCGGCGATATCCATTATTGGACAAACAAGATCCGACCCGACCGCACATCTCTCGTCATGCTTCCGGGCCTGACCGCAGATCACCATCTGTTCGACAAGCAGGTAAAAGTTTTTAGAGAGAATTATAATATTTTCACATGGGATGCACCCGGACACGCGGCTTCGAGACCATTTGAGCTGAACTTCACCCTCATGGACAAGAGCCGCTGGCTGCATGAAATTCTCGAGCAGGAAGGAATCAAAAATCCTGTGCTGATTGGCCAATCCATGGGCGGATATGTCTCTCAAAGCTTTTTGGAACAGTTCCCGGGAGAAGCCGCCGGCTTTGTGTCTATCGATTCCGCACCCTTGAAGCGATACTATGTGACAGATATCGAAATATGGCTGCTCAAGCGGACCGAGCCCATGTACCGCGCGTTCCCGTGGAATCTGCTGAAGGTCCTCGGCTCGAACGGCTGCTCAAAGACCCGGTATGGCCAGGCTCTCATGCGCCATTTTGTGGATTCTTACACCAAAGATGAGTACTGCCGTCTTGCCGGTCACGGCTTCGGCATGCTGGCCGACGCCATGGAGGCGGATCTTCCCTATAAGATCGACTGCCCGGCAATTCTCATCTGCGGAACCAGAGACGAGGCGGGCTCGGCCAAAAACTATAATAAGAGGTGGGCGAAGCATGAGGGCTTGCCGATCTACTGGATACGCGGTGCAGGGCATAATGCCAATACAGACCGGCCGGAACTTGTCAACAACATCATACATGATTTTTTAGAGTCTCTTTAGTTCGAACGCTTGTTCCTTTGAGGATAGTATGTTATACTCCACTTGATTTCAATATTCATTTGCCAAAACAATGACAAAGCCCGAGTAATACACTCAGTTCCAAATAACAATACTTTCCCATGGAGAACAAGTATGCCCGATTTCCTCGAGAATCTCACAGAAAATCAGCTCAAAACCGTACAGCAGACCGAAGGCCCGGTCCGTGTCATCGCAGGTGCCGGCACAGGTAAAACGCGCACCCTGACAAGCCGCTACTGCTATCTTGTCGACACTTTGGGTATTGCCCCGAAAAACATCTTGTGCGTCACCTTCACGAATCGCGCAGCCAACGAGATGAAATTTCGTATCCGGAAGATGCTCGGCGATGACCTTGACCTCGGTTTTGTCTGCACGATTCACGCCTTCTGCGTACAGCTGCTCAAGGAGGACGCCCATGTTCTCGGTTTCCCCAAAAACTTTATTGTGCTGGACACGGAAGATGAGAAAAATATGCTGCAGAAGATCTTCGAGGATATGCATCTGACGCTTCGCGATGTCACCATACAGCGAACGATTGATGAGGTTCTGGAAACCATGAAGATGAGAGCGGACTCTTATATTCAGGAGTTCTATCTGCTTGATAACGAAAAGCTCATAGAGAGTTTTTCACACGCCTCCTCGCGCGAAGAGGAAATTTTCCTCCGTTACATCTACGAACAGAAGAAATGTTTCGGCCTGGATTTCAATGACCTGATCAATTTCGCCGGCTATATTCTCGACCATTATCCTGATGTCCGGGACAAATGGCAGAACCGCTGCGAATATGTTATGGTGGATGAATTCCAGGATGTCTCCGCAAAGCAGTACGGCATAGCGAAAGCTCTTTCCGGTCTGCATAGAAACCTCTTCATTGTCGGAGACCCGGACCAGACGATCTACACCTGGCGCGGCTCCCACATGAAGCTGTTCCTTGATTTTGATAAAGAATATAAGGATGCGAAAACGATTGTTCTGAACCGGAACTATCGATCGGTCCCGGAGATCCTGATCGCTTCGGATGAACTGATCGCCCATAATAAACTGAGGTATCCTAAGACTCTCGTTGCACATCGCCGTCCGGCGAGTGAGCTTGCGGTACCTATCTGGTTCACTGATGAAGGTTCAAAAAATATCCCGGATCGATACGGACGTCCCGTCTGGTATCATGCCCCGAATCCGAAGGATGAAGCCGAGTGGGTCGCAAACATGATTCAGGCATACATCGCCTCCGGCGGCCGGCTATCCGACATCGGCATCCTCTACCGCGCCCACTATCTGTCACGGGCTATTGAGGAAGCTTTCGTCAAAGCAAAGATTCCTTACACGATTTACAGCGGCATAGCCTTTTACGGCCGCAGGGAAATCAAAGATATTGTGTGCTACCTACGGATGCTTACGCAGGCTGATGATGTAGCTTTCCGGCGGACAGTCAATCTCCCCGCGCGCAAAATCGGCAAGAAGAAACTGGAATATCTTGCAAATGTCGCCGAAAAAAATCACATCTCCTTCTATGAAGCCCTGAAGGTGTCGCTCGAAGATCCGGAATTCAGAGGGACGGGAGCAAAGCGCTACGTGAACGCAATTGAGACCGTGCGTGAGCGGATGGAGAAGCAGCGCAAAGTGATAAGCTTTGCGATGCCATTTGACAAAGACCATAATTTTCTTGCAGACATCCTGCAGCAGATCATGGACCTGTCCGGCTATGAAGAATATCTGCGTGTGCAGGGCGACCAGGAAAGACTTGATAATATTGCGGAATTCAAGCGTTCAGTCGCCGCAGCCGGCGAGGATCCGGACATGACTCTCAGCGAATTTCTGAACGAAATCGCGCTTTTCACAAATCTCGACAAGGAAGAACAGCAGGACACCGTCAAGCTGATGACGGTTCACACTGCCAAGGGTATGGAGTACCCGATGGTCTTCATCATGGGGCTGTCTGAAGGGATTTTTCCCTCCCGCAAGGTCGTGATGCCGGAGGAGATGGATGAGGAGCGGCGTCTCATGTATGTCGCCATGACACGCGCGAAGACGTATCTTGCGCTGACTGACAGCGAGGGGATTGCGAACGATAATCTTTTCAAGTACCCTTCACGTTTTATAGCCGAGTGCGGTGAAGAGAACATCATTTCGCTGAATCCCCCGGATAAGGAATTGACAGAAAAGGCGAAACAGTTCGCGGCAATCGACGAGGAGAGGCTTTCGAAACTATCCGATTTATATGCCGTCGGAACGCGGGTGCTGCACGAAGTATTCCGCGAGGGAACGGTCACGGCCGTGGATGTCAAGGGAGGATTCTATACGATTCAGTTCGATAATCTGCCGACGCAGAGGAATCTGAGGATTGCGGCGAAGCTGGAGAGGATTGAGTAGGTGAGTTCAGGAACCGCAAGTGAGAAGTCTACATATTATGTTTATGAAAATATACTCGCAATCTGCAATAACCTTGTGTAAAGTATAAATATTCGGAAGCAGGGTTGCAATGCTCAGTCAGCGATACCAATAATTTGATTCCGGCTTGTCCTGAAAAGGCAGGCGGAAGATTTTAGAAAGTAAATACTTACTCACACAGAGAAAGGAAAAAAATGGAAAAATTAACTCTCGAAAAAGCAAAAGAAATCAACTCCACCATGGTCACGGAAGATCACCTCATTCTCCACGCCGCCAACGTCTCCGCCGCAATGGGCGCTATGGCCGAGCACTTCGGCGAGGACAAAGAACACTGGGAAGCCGTCGGCTGGCTCCATGACTATGATTACGAGAAATATCCGGATGAGCATCTGGCACACACAGAAGAACCGCTCCGCGAACTCGGCGTTCCGGAAGAAGACATCCGGGCGATTCTTTCACACGGGTATAGCATATGCACAGATGTGGAACCGGCTTCCAATATGGAGAAATCTCTTTTCACGGTCGATGAGCTGACAGGAATCGTGCAGGCAGCCGCACGCATGCGTCCGAACGGCATCACTGATATGGAAGTCAAGAGCTTCATGAAAAAGTGGAAGGATAAAAGATTTGCCGCAAAATGCAACCGTCCTCTCATTCTCAAGGGCTGCGAAATGCTCGGGATGGAAATCCGGGATGTGGCGGCAATTGTCATCGACGGCATGAAAGCGCATGCTGAAGAGCTTCAGCTTGACGGAAAGGCATAAAAATGTTCAGAGAAATGTTACGTAAAAAACAGCAGTTGCCCGAGGAAGAATGCATTGAAATCCTGAAAAATGAACTTCGAGGCGTACTGTCCGTAATCGGGGACGACGACTATCCATACGGCATGCCGATCAACCATTTTTACTGTGAGGAAGACGGAAAGATTTATTTTCACAGCGGCAGGAAAGGCCATAAAATCGACGCGATGAAATCTCATGCCAAAGCCTCTTTCTGCGTTTACGATCAGGGCTTCAGGCGTGAAGGCGAGTGGGCTCTGAATATTCACAGTGTGATTGTTTTCGGCCGGATCGAATTCATCGAAGACAGGGAAAAGATTTACGAGATCGCGCGGCGTCTGAGTCATAAGTTCACGGATGATGAGGAATATATCGAACGCGAGATCGTGCGTTCCGGTCCCGGAACTCTGATGTTTGCTCTCGTCCCGGAACATATATCGGGTAAATTGGTAAATGAAGCTTAAGAGAGGTTATTTATGAAAATTCTTCTGACCGGACCAAACGGCTTTGTAGGCAGCCGCATCCTCAGCATGTACAGGGACGATATTGTACCCGCCCCTTCGCTTCGAAATGCCACTGAAGATTATGTGAGAAAAGTTGTTGAAGAAAGCGGTGCTGACGCCATTATTCATACCGCCGCGGTCTCCGACACCCGCACCTGCCAGAACAATCCTGACCTGTCTTACAGAGCAAATGTCATTCTGCCCGTCATGCTGGCCAACGCCGCACGCGGCAGAAAACTCGTCTGTTTCAGCTCCGACCAGGTCTACACGGGATGTAATTCAGAAGGTCCATATGTCGAAGAGGACGCTGTGCCGGGAAATATATATGCCGATCACAAGCTCGAAATGGAAAATCGCGTGCTTGACATAGACCCGGATGCAGTCATGCTGAGGGCAGAGTGGATGTATGACTGCAATACAGAAAGGCGCAACTACTTTCAGAATGTTCTCAACGGTCAGGTGACCTTCAGCAAGAACCAATATCGCGGAGTCACCTATCTTAAAGAGGTCGCCGAGGCCATGCCCGCTGTCCTGAAGCTCCCCGGCGGCGTCTACAATTTCGGCAGTGAGACGGATCAGTCCATGTTCGACATCACCCGGGATTTCCTTGCCGTTCTGGGGCGAGATGACCGGGTGCAGGACTGTCCTCCCGGACATAATCTGTGGATGGACTGCAGCAAAGCAACGAAATTAGGAGTGATATTCAGTTCCGTATCGGATGCACTGAAGAAGTGCGCTACGGACTATCATCTGGTTTGAATATAGATAAGTTTGAAAGTAAACTTTCAAACTTTGATTGGCGGGTCAGATGACCATGCAAGCATGGTCGCCTGACTCTGGAGGATCAAATTACAAAAGGACGGTTCACAAGGCTGTTGCGTTATGACGCAAAAACACTATATAAAGCAGATGTTATTTGCAAATATCTGCTTTATATAGTGTTGTACTTGCATATTACGACAATCCGTGAACTGTCCTTTTATTTTTCATTTATACTTTCTCTATGTAGGCTCCAAATGGTCTAAGTGACAAACCTGCTATCTTAAAGAACTGTTTCCCGAACGGGATTCCGATAATCGTGACGCACCAAAGCAAGCCAATCACAAAATTGCCGAGCGCCATCCACCAGCCGTTTACTACGAACCAGATCACATTGACTATAAACGACACAGCGCCCCCGCCGTATACGATCCTGCGGCCAAACGGCCAAAATGACATCATTGCGAACTTGAAGCACTGCAATCCGTAAGGAATGCCGACAATCGTTATACACCATACAAGGCCTGACAGCACCCATGCAAGTCCGCTGATACAACCACCGAATATAAACCAGCATATATTTCCAAGTAAACGCATATGTACCTCCTTTATTTGATATCTATATATGCTCCGATTTCAATCGCCTTCGCATCCGATCCATGTCCGACATCCGGAGTCCTCGCCACAGGAAGGTTTTTCGGCAAATGCGGCTCCAGTATCTCATACACCGTCATCCCCTCCTGACTTTCCTCGAATCTGGTAAATGTCCCGAGTAATATTCCCGCAATCTGTCGGAAAGCACCCAGCTGTTCAAGCTGCGCGAAATAGGTCCGAAGCGATCCTTCATCTCCCCCGAGCGCCTCAAGAAAAAGGATCTTGTCTTTCATATCCGGCCAGTACGGCGTCCCGGCAAGCTTCAGCAGGCACCGGACATTA
Source organism: Lachnospiraceae bacterium (assembly GCA_017433725.1). Lineage (GTDB taxonomy): Bacteria > Bacillota > Clostridia > Lachnospirales > Lachnospiraceae > Chordicoccus. The sequence goes on along the minus strand of JAFRGQ010000061.1, from coordinate 937 downwards.
CCTCCGATGATGATTCCGTCCATCTCTCTTCCACGCAGGAACTCATATCGAAGATCAAAAAGCTGTCCCTTTCGATCGGGGTGCGCGGCGTACTCAGCAAACCGCATTTGCTGTACCTCCGCCCGGTCTTTTACCAGATTTCTGACCTGATAGAGGACGGATGGAACATTTGAACATGCATAGACGGCATTTATGATTGTCGTCAGGTCACTATATCCCCAAAAGGGTTTCCTTGCATTGGCTATGACAGCATAATCGAGATGCGAGAGGATTTCATTTGCAATATCTCCCCCGGACACATCAAAAATCGCTCCGATGCTCTCATCGCGGTAAAAATCCATCAGAACCCGTGCGCGCTCAACGGCTGTTCCGGCCGCGACACCGTTCTCCGCATAAAGATGCGGAGAGCAGACAGCATGCATGCCATAATTCTCCAACTGCTTTATCAGGGCTTCTATCTGCTCTCTCCTCTCGATGTTCAGGCCGTTCGAGCAGGCGACAATTCCAACATTCATACATTTCTCCCACTTGAAAATACCTGTCTTTTTGTTTTTTATATTTCTTTCCACTCGAGCAAGCTCGGTGTCAGAATGATTCTTTTGGCACTGTAATCATTTTATAATTCAGATATTGAGAGTTGTTTCTTTATATTTTAAAATAATAAATAGAGTAAGATGCATTCGCAATTCGTTGGGTCCCTTCCCCACTTCTTGCTCATGTAGAGCGTGCCTCAAGTATCACTCTTCCACTCGAGCAGGCTCGGCGTCAGAATGATTCTTTTGGCACTGTAATCATCATATGATATGGTCGCCAAAAGTGTTGGCGATGACACCAATTACAAGCAACTATTAGTTCTGCCCTTTGACAACTGAATACAGTTCATGAATTCCATATAGTCGACTTTGCGTTGGATTTATGCGGTTTTCCATCCCTCATC
>JAFRGQ010000060.1 GCA_017433725.1 Lachnospiraceae bacterium | reverse complement strand
GGTTTATTATCGGGTTCGCAAATCGATTCCGAATTCATGTGGGAAGTTTGAGATACTTACTAAAACTTCCCACTTCGTGTCGAAGCTGCTGTCGAAACCATAAATAATTCAATCGGAGCGGCGTCGTCGAGCGGCCGGTACTTTAAATTTTCAAGCGCCCGCGCCGAAAATTTATTAGTACCGCTGCCAGCGAGACCGAGCGGGAGCGTCCCGACGATGCATTATTTAATGGTAAGACAGCTCGGATATTTCATGTGGGAAGTTTGAGATACTTATTATATTTTTACTCAATAGATTAAGAATATCGTATCGGAAAAAGAATTTCAAGAATTCACATTATTGAACTTCGCTTTCAGTGCATCCTTGAGGGATTTTGTCGCTAAAAAGAAGAAGGGAAACTCCAAATGTAGTATAATCTGTAAAAAATGTGATAAAAGGAAGGGCTAATCATTGAACTCATACGACCTGACTTCTGAAGAATACAACACAATATTGGCTTTTAAGCGCGATCTTCATCAGCATCCGGAATTATCCCGCAACGAAGTGCGCACGACGCAAAAAATCAAAGAATTCCTGGCAAATATCCCGTCTGTTGAAATCCAACCACTCCCGTTAAAGACAGGCGTCCTTGCCAGGATGAAGGGAACCGGCGACAGTCCGGAAATCATGCTGCGGGCAGATATCGACGCTCTGCCGCAGACAGAGGAATATGAGAGCCCGTGGAAATCCGTAAATCCGGGGGTCATGCACGCTTGCGGTCATGATTTCCATACCGCTTCTCTTCTGGGCGGCATTCTTCTCCTTGAGAAGGCAAGAAAGGACGACAAACTCTGCGGAACGGTAGATTTTGTATTCCAACCGGCAGAGGAGGGAACCACCGGAGCAAGAATGCTGATCGACGCAGGTCTGTTCGACATGATCCATCCCGATCTCTGTTTCGGCATTCACAACTGGCCATCCGTAAAGACGGGAGATGTCGTATGCCATGAAGGTGCGCTCATGTCAGGCAAGCGGAATTTTGAGATACTTATTTACGGAGCCGGCGGACACGGGTCAATGCCGCACCTGAATGTCGACCCTATTGTGTGCACCGGAGCCGTCATTCAGTCTCTGCAGACCGTTGTGAGCAGAAACATGAACCCGCTGGATTCCGTAGTGCTGTCCATAAACATGATAGAAGGAGGCAGCCCGGCAAATATGGTCGCGGATCATGTGATGATGAAAGGAACAATTCGTTCTCTCTCCGACAGTGCTCTGGACCGCGCGATATCAAGGATAGAAGCCATAGTATGCAAAACTGCGGAAGCTTACGAATGCAAGTCGGAGATCATCTGGCAAGAACGGATTCCCGCTGTGTGGAACTCACCGGAAATGACAGCCCTCGCTAAAAAATGTGCATCTGTAACAGGTTGCCGTCTGACAGAGGCTCCGCCATCTCTCGCCAGCGAAGATTTCGCACTGTATCGCGCATATGTCCCGTCTTTCTTCTACTGGCTCGGCAGCACTGCGGAAGGAGATATCCCGGAAGAGCTGCATAAGCCGCGGTTCCACACGGACGATACTGCCCTGCGCTACGGCGCCCGGCTTTATGCGGCTTCTGTGCTGAATTAGAGCTCAAAAACTTTCACATTCAAGAATGCCTCTGCGTTCTTACCGCGCCGTGCGTGGTGCGAAGCACCTTTCTTGCCGCGCCGCGCGTGGTGTGAAGCACCTTTCTTGCCGCGCCGCGCATGGTGTGAAGCACCTTTTTTAATGCGCCGTGCATGATGGAAAGCACCTTTCTTAATGCGCCGTGCATGGTGTGAAGCATCTTTCTTAATGCGCGGCTGCGATCCGCCCTGTCAATATGGCAACACACTGGCGGGCGTCCCGCTCTCCTGCATAGATACTTTGACGATAGGAAAGAATTGGTGTAGTATAAATGATAATAACGAAAAAAGCACAGAATAAAGAATGGAGGAAGCTATGAGTGGTTTGTATTTGATTCCTGGCTTGATCTGCCTGCTTATGGGTGCAGGGTTTCTTCTGATTTTCCGATACAGCAATACCAAGGAGAAAGAACTCGGGCACAGAGTTAAAGCTAAAGCATGGGCGAAGCTAACCGACACCGGGAGCAGAATTGAAGATCGCTACAATAACAGAACGTACACCGTATATTTCGGTATTTACGAATACGACACCAATGACGGGCAGCACATTTCTTCCGCATCTGCCTTCGGGTATACCAGTCCGGATATAATTCCCGGGGCAAAAGGAAACATGGTAAATATCCTTTACAATCCGGATAAACCGAGTGAGTTTGTGCTTACTGAAGAGCAGGAAGTTTCCGCTTCTATCTTGCCGACAGTAAGAAAGGCAGGAATTACTTTTATTGTTATCGGCGTTCCTCTCACAGTGCTGGCGATTGCCGGCATACTCGGATTATTCGATCCGATCCTGAAAAGTCTGTTGGATAAAGAATAAGGGACGGTCCCTTTTGTGGAACCGTCCCTTTTTTGATGTTCTAAGTATGTCTTATGCGATAAGTCCGAACGAACGCAGCAGGTTCGGGATCTGTGTCGAAAGACCGGAGATCGTCATGAGTACTGCGAAAATGTAGCAGACCACCATGCCCCACTGCAGCACCTTCGGTGTTCCGTATCCCTCGTTGACGTCCTTGCGGAAGATCAGGCGAAGGATGAAGAAGCCTGCGGTCGGTGTAGCGATTGATGTCAGTACGTTCGCGATAAAGATCAGCTGTGTCGGGGATCCGCCGTAGGAGAAGCAGATGATGGTTGCGACCACGATGCAGATCAGGCAGCCGTAGCGGACGAATTTGGACTCAAGTCCATATTCCTTATCGATACCTGCACCGAGGAGAACGACGCCGCGCTGTGTATTACCGAGCAGTGATGAGAAGCCTGCGCCGACAAGAGCGATACCCATGATGAAGCGAGCTGCAGTGCCCATGATCGGAACAAGGAGCTCTGCCAACTGAGCCGGAGCCTTGATAGCTGTACCGGTCGGATTCAGGACGATCGCACCGACGAGTACGATTGCGCCGGAGATCAGAACGACCAAGACAACGTGTGTGATCGCATCTGCAAGGAGCGCACCGTTGAAGAGATCTTCTTTCTTCCACTTCTTCTCAAGTCCGAGATATGTGCCGTAGATACCGGCTGTAACGGATGCATTGGTGGAAATGTAAGCCAAAGCCGTCGTCAGGGAACCGTTATTGAAGTTCCAGTGTGTGAGACCATGACCGAGCTTGCCCCAGTCCGGTCCGCCTACACCGACGAGTGTGACATAGAAAGCGATGATCATTGCGAAGATACAGATCGTGATACCGATCTCGATCTTGGAATAAACATTTTTCGCAAAATAAACGATAATCAGGACGACCAGCATAATAGCTGCGCCGATCTTCCAATCAAGGCCGAACAGAAGGTTCATGCCTGCGCCGGTACCGGATACGTTACCCATCGTGAAGAAGAAGCAGGTCAGGAAGAGGCAGACGCCGCAGAAGGCGGCAGCCGCACCGCCGTAATAGTGGCGGATCGCATGCAGGAGGGGCATACCCGTCAGCATGGAGATTCTGTAAGAGACCATCATGAAGATGATAGCCATCAAGATGATCGGGATGATGATCCAGATCATATCATAGCCGTAGTTCGCGCCAAGCATGGCGGATGTCGTGATATTGCCGGGGCCGATGACGATACCGGTCATGATGATGCCCGGGCCGACCCTTTTCAGTATTTCCAGAGCCGAGAGCTTCTTGACGCTCTTCGGATCAAAATTATCTGTATTTGCCATAGCAGATTCCCTCGTTCATTATAAGTAATAGCCTGTCGGCCGGATATTTTCTTTCAGCCTTTTTTTGAAGTTCCCCTTTTTGCGGAAATCTTCCCTCTTTAAGGGTAAATAAGAGCGCATGGCAGCATATCTGTCCATATATTACCATGCGCCGAACTTCTTTATAAGTTACATTCTCCCCGCCCCGTGGCTTCTCCGGTCAAATTCGTAAAGCAATGCAGGCGGGGAGATATTTTTGCGTTTATTTACTGGAACTGAGTCATATCAACAATGCCGAGTCCGGACTTCTTGATGCCCTCTGCTACCCAGTCTTTCTCTTCCTGATCGAGCGGAAGGACCGGCTTTCTCATAAGAGCGCTCTTGAAAATGCCGCGCTGATACAGTGTCTCTTTCAGTCTTGCATGAGCCTCGCCTGAAGGCTGGCCGCCGCCGTAGATCGCCTGGGAGATGTGATAAATTCTGTCGGACCAGTCCTGAGCTTCCTTCAGTGTGTGCTTGTCCGGATTT
>JAFRGQ010000059.1 GCA_017433725.1 Lachnospiraceae bacterium | reverse complement strand
TTCCTCTTCATAAACGGTGCCGTCGGTTTCTTCCTCCTCATAAACGGTGCCGTCGGTTTCTTCCTCCTCATAAACGGTGCCGTCGGTTTCTTCCTCTACGTAAACAGTGCCGTGCGGCCATTCGGAGCTTCTATCCTTCCATCTTTCAATCCTCATTGCCGCTCTTAACGTCTCAGGCGGATTCTCAAGGATTACATTGAGCAGATCCACGGCACAGCACACTGAACTGCCTCGCATCCCTGCGATCTCTTTTGCCCTGTTATGCAGAGCGTCAACATCGGCCGGTACTACTTTCCTGCTCAGCATGGTTTCCAACCGGAGTATCTCTCTCATATGATCGATACGTATTTCAAATATCTGTTCAAACAGCTGCTTCAGCTCGCTGATTTCTCTGCTCAGGGCCTGCGCATTATCCTCACGCCCGTCAGTAATGTCTGAAGCCGTAATCCCTGTCAGTTTGAGAATCCCCAGAAATATATGCTCCTGAGATGTAAATCTCTTCATCCCTCTCTTAGCCTCGACTGATGCCTCATTCATTACATAATCTACAGTTTTAGAAACCTCCATAATGGACCCCCGTAATCATCTTTTCTGTATTCATGTGTTCAAATCTCGCTCGCGAGACTTGTTTGTTGCCCACCGCCTACAGAGGCGAGGGGCATCTCACGCTGAGAAATATATGTATGCCGCTGAAATATTATCTCTTCCGCCATTTTTGTTAGCTTCATCTATCAGCTTACCGCAGACTGTTTCCGGATTTCCGGAAGAGCGCATGATCCTCGCCATTTTTCGTTCCTCCACCATTCCGTACAGTCCGTCACTGCACAGGAGTATCCGGTCTCCCGGCTTCACATCGACGATATAGGTCTCCGGCGTCGCAGGTTTCGGCATTCCGACAAAAGCGGTGAGGCGGGAGCTTCTGTAATCATTTTTCGCCTGCTCCTTTGTCATCTCACCGTTTCTGACAAGATAACCTGCAATGTTCATGTCTTCTGTAATCTGCACCGGATTCTTCTTGTATTTTGGAAGAAGATATCCCCTGCTGTCTCCGAGACATACAAATATTGCCTTGTCATCGTGAAGCAGTACTCCTGCCAGCGTAGCCCCGAATCGGATATGCCCCCACGCGTTTCCCTGTTCATAAAGCCTGTCGCTGATTAATCGGACAGTATTGCGAAGGAAGTCGGACGCTTCCTCCGCATTTAGCTGAGAAAATTTATGTTCACCTGTTCCTATCGTAACAGGCAGTGCTTTTTTCACATATTCCGAAGCCTTTCCGCCCTGCTCAAGTCCTCCCATACCATCGGAAACCGCAAAAAATCCTCTCTCGGGCGAAAGAATCACCTCATCTTGATTACTCTTCCTGCTTTTCCCGATATCGACCTGACCAGCAAACCGGTACTCATATCTGAAATGCTTACTCTTCATATCATCCCTGCATATTCATTCAAATCACTAAACCGTAGTATCAATCAATTATATCCATACAATAGTTCCGGCTTCCTTCCGGCAGTGCTCTTATAATGTCATAACGAAGGGCTGCTGCTGAATTGCAGCCGATCACCGGTCTCTCAACAAGTGCCCTGTCAATCACCTGCGCAAGCCTTTCCGGTACGGAAGAATCCCTCTGCCTGATAGGCGTAGCGCTCTCCGTGACAAGAATCTGCCACATGTTTACTCCCTGTCTGAAGTTCTTCGGGAATTGACCTGTAAGCATATAGTAATAGCTGGCAGCAGCAGCCCAAACATCGACCTCGGGTTTCGCAAAACGGCAATCAAGAGCCTGCTGGCGGGGCATGAACGGGACTGTACCTTTGACCATTCCTTCCGAACTCATAGTGGTGAACCCGGCTGCCTGGAAAGCCTTTGCCATGCCGAAATCCGCTACCTTCGCGACAGGATGATCACTCTTATCCATAAGGAAAATATTACCCGGCTTAAAATCCCGGTGTACCAGACCCTTCGCATCCATAAGCTTTTCCCTGCGTCCGCCAAAGAGCCCTCTTTTGACGATCTCAGCCTGCACCGGAACATTGTGAACATATTCCAGTCCTTCCAAAGCCTGAAGAATAATGAATGTTGCAAGATTGATAGGAAGCTTTCCGCCATGTCGTTTCATCAGATCATCGACGCTCCCGCCTTCGCATATATCCATCAGAATATAGTAGACATTGTTGGAAAATCCCGTCTTATAGGTGCGGACAACATTTTCATGATCCAAAAACTCTGTGAGCTTTGCTTCCCTGAGGAACATGTCTCTTGCTTTTTTGTCACCGGCAATCTGAGGCAGCATGGTCTTCAGCGCATAGAGCTTTCCGGTCTTGTTCTCCCTCACTTTCCATACTTCTCCCATCCCGCCTTTACCGAGAAGCGCTATCTTATCGAAGCCTTCCACGGGCGAAGGACCGACAGGTCGCTCCTGCTTTCCTCCGAGTATTGCTATCAGGAGCTCTCCCAGAATCTTATCCATCTCTTCGTCATGCTTTTGATCCTTCTGTTCCGGCTCTTCTTTCGGCTCTTCTTCCGGCACTTTTTCAGATTCTGCTTCCGAATCTACTCTCTGTTCTTTTCCGGTCTTCTCCACCGATTCTTCAGTCCAAACTGCTGCTTCCGACTGTCCTTTTTCCGATGCTTTCTCCGTTGCTTCAGACCAAGCCGCTGCTTCCGACTGTCCTTTTTCCGATGTTTTCTCCGCTGCTTTCGACCAATCTGCTGCTTCCGACCGTCCTTTTTCCGCCGTTTCTATCGTTCCTTCCGGTACAGCTTCCGGTTCTTCTGCCGCAGCCTCATTCCCCATGAAGCCAATTCCGTCATATACTGCCGGATTCTCTTCATCCTCCACTCCGTCAGGCATAGTTCCGTCCCAGGCACCTGAAATAGCCATGATATCCGGCTCTTCGACGGTACATTTCAATTTGCACTTCTTGCCGATCCCAATCACGTCTCCGTCATGCAGTTCATACTCTTTATGCGCATCACGGCTGGCTTCTTCCCATGATTTATCCCTTTCTCTCTGACCGATCTTAATATCATTCAGAAAGGTGCCGTTCAAGCTTCCGAAATCCTGAAGTTTTACCGTAGGAGGGTTGATATCAAGCAGGCAGTGATATCTTGACACTGTTTTTTCGGGAAGCACGATCCCGCAGTCAGACTGACGTCCCACAAAAACCCGCTCCGCGTCTTCATATTCATACTTCTGTCCCGCACCTTCGCCTTTTATTATCTCGATAATTATTTTTTCTTTCATTTCACCCTCCTAAGTATCATCATTCGTTCAAGTCCCGCTCGCGAGCCTTGGCGCGGGATTCGGGTCGGCGTTAGCTGACATCTTCCAAATTCGGTATACTATCCCCGACTTTTTATATCAGTCAGTCATATTTCTTCTCAGATAATCGTATCAAAAACACAACAAAAAGAGGTGGTCTGCCAGACCACCTCTGCATATTTCTGATATTTATTTCTATTCGTCATCGCGCGAATCTGAATTCACGAGAACGCGCAAATCATTTTTCAAATACTCGATCCGTATTTGCCAGAATAAGCGCCATATCCCCAAGTGTAAGATCTAACGGTTTGTTGGCACCTTCCGTAATGCCATGCTTTTCGGCAAATGCTACCGCAACTCTCACCCCCGGATAAAACCCATTGTCATCCTTTAGACTTGACCAGTCAGCAACTATGGATGCATCATGCGCTTTAACAGCCGCATAGATCACCGGATCCCTGTCTATATTCTGTTCATCTTCCCATCCCCAGGGCAGGAAGTACGCATCATTCTCCTGAGGCATATCCGTGTTGATTCCGTAAACATAATCTCTGTCGAGTCCATAGAGTTCGATCATCGCCCTGCGCAGGTCTCCCACATGAGCTATGTCGGTATCATTATCAAAGATGTCCGTACCATACTTGTTTTTCAAGTAACTGACCGCATCTTGCACTCTTTCCTCGTCGGTCATATACGCCGGAATTGCTCCATCCGTAAAGGGTGTATATGTGACATACCGATAAATCCTTATTCCTCCAAAGACAAGAATACCCACAGCAGCCGCCATACAGATTGCAAGAAAACTCATACGAATTCTCTGCGAGCGCGGGTTTGCCCTCATGAGTGCTTTCCTGACCTGATCCACATCGGAAAAACGGTCTTTTGGGGAAAATCCGGTGCATTTCTTAATAATCTTTGCAAGCGGAGGATATACCTTGATGTTGCTGTTCTCTCTTGTACTACCCGTGAGCAGCCATCTGAGCAGAATTCCCATAGAATAGATATCCGTTCGTTCATCCGTCTGTGAAAACCCATACTGCTCCGGCGGTGCGTAGGAACGTGTTCCGAAAAATACTGTGTCTGTATCATTTTCCTGCTTGTGTAAACGCGCAATATCAAAGTCAATCAGAACTACACTTCCATCCGGTCTGATAATGATGTTCTGCGGTTTTATATCGCGATGAATTACAGGCGGCTCTCTGTGATGCAGATAAGCAAGAATATCGCAAAGCTGTATGCAGATATTAACTATTTCCTCCTGTGAAAGATTATGCTCGGCGGCATACCGGTCCAGAGAATCCCCTTCCACATATTCACGTACGGTAATCGTCATGGAATCGTTCTCATAGGTACCAAAATACCCCGGAAGTCCTTTATGAGAAAGATTCGTCAGGATATCATTACCAGTGAGATTTTTCCATAACGTCTTATCAAAACATTTCGCTATGTACTCGGCACTTTTATGGTCTTGCACAAGAAAGGTACATATTCCGTTTTGTTCGGATAAACACTCCATGATATCAAACTCCGAAGAAAACTCTTCCGGATATTCGGTATCGCTGTATGATTCCAAAATTTCATTTAGAATATCATCATTCTTCATTACGTTTTTTCACCTATCGTGGGCAGATTGTTGTCGTAAAGAAGCTGCTGCACCTCTGTAAAACTCTTGTGATGATACAGGCAATATGCTATCACTGCGTCTCTCTTGACACGAGGATGAAGTGCAGTGACTCTGGCGACCTTAAGCAATTGCTGCGCTCCATCCGAATCCATTTCAAGACCGAAAGCCAATTTCAGCACGGTATCCCGCGAGGGTTTTCGAGTTCCTTTAAAGAGTCTGTGCCCGTATGATGATTCAATATTTCCGCGCCTTATCACGTTCTCTGCATTTTCCCCTTTTTCTGAACAAAGCGCCTTGATATACTCAGAAAACTCCGGTAACTGACAATCGCCTGCGGCATCCAGATAGTCCTCCACCGCATTGGCCTTGAAAAGCTTTCCCCATAATTCCTGTGTTGAAACTCTTTCTGTCATGCCGTTGTTTCCTTTCTTTTCCGGGTCATCGGGCTCTATCAATCGGGTTCCTTAATTCCAAGCGCTTTGCGCAAGTTTAAAAAATCATGAAGATACTGAGCGTGCTCGACGATCTGCTCCCATGTGAAATTACGAATGAACGGCGCCAAGAACATTACCCAGATAGCACTTGTCAGGCAGTACATTTCTTCCTCTGTCACGATTTTGTCAGTCATCCCGCGCTTTCTGGCTTCAAGATAGTTCATATAGTCGATTTCATTCATTCTTCCTGCCCACTCCTGATTGAAGTTGGCATATTTTGTCCCCGCTGAACATTTTACCAGAAGCGTGAACGCATCTTTTTGCTCATACAGAAGCTGAAACCATGCTATGACCATTTCCGTCGGCATAGACAGGGATTCATAAAGCTCCCGGTCGGTGAAGCTCTTTAATACCTCATCCGGTATAGAGGTCATATACTTTTCCATATCTCTAATCAGATCTGTTACGAGAGCGCCGAACAGATCTTCCTTGCCCTTATATCGTTTATATAGCGCACCTGTTGTGACACCCGCTTTACTGCAGATGTTTTTCAGAGAAGCTTTTTCATACCCCATTTCTAAAAACTCTTCCATCGCTGCGGACAGCAGTCGGGGATCTATACTTTTATCAGGAACAGACATTTTACATACCTCCTTCAATTAATATTATATCCTACTAATCCGGCAATTTATACAATTTACAATAATTATGGCCGGATAACATTCGATAATGACTTTATCGATAATCTGATTATTGATTATAAGCTTTCCTCTTACGTATATGCAACAGGTTTTCAGTATTTTCTCAGATTATGGGACAAATTCCGCAAGCGGACTTCAACTCCAACATCCCCTCAATCATGAGGGGAGCGCAGCAGGACTTTGCTCGCGGAGCGTTTTTATGTCATAGGGAACGCAGTTTCCTATGACACAAAAAACTGCGCCGACCATATTAGTGATCAGCGCAGCTGCAACAACAGTATAGATTACGTTTTTCATGAGCCGGTTTCTGTTCCTTCTGACTATGAAAGACCCGACAGCAGAAGCATTTACGGTTCCTGCACGCTCAGAATTCCAAGCTCCTCAGTAATGAAATAATTATTCGGATTTGTATCGCCCCAGTCGATCATATATGTGTTGGGCACCTCTCCGACTTCTGAAAGCATCCCATCGGCCATTATGGTTACAGCGTCCGTATCCTTCAATCCGTCTATGCCGGCGTGCTCATTCGTAAGCGGGTATTCATCATATACTTTTTGAGCCGAACCCGTATAGACCACTAAAGGAGCAGGTGAGATAGTCATCACGTTATTTACGATACTCCAGATATAATTCGTCGAAGAACCGCTAATGAAGTTCACTTCAGGAATAAGCTCATAGGTTCCGACATCCGTGTAGCCATTTACCCTGATTTCTATCTTATCGGTACCTCTTAGCAGGAATGTTTCAACCAATGTCGTCACATATCCTTCCTCATCCGCTATCAACGAATAGCCTTCCTCTATAATATTACTCTCTTCCGAATAACGACCTTCGACCCATTCAGGCACGATCGGATATCCACTATACTCATACGTGAAGCCTTCGTAATCCTGGCAATGGAGATCAAATATTATCTCGACCGGTGTAACCGTAAGTGCTCCGAGATTATCTGACAGATTATAGTTGTTCGCGTTCACATCACCCCAATTGATCGTGTACGTGTTAACTACACTTCCGACGTCCGTGATCGTTCCGGTCGCTGTGACTGCTACCTTCTCGTCATCCGCTGCTGTAAGCCCTTCAATCCAAGCGTCCTGACACGTCAGCTCCTCTGCGTCGTACTCCTTCTCAGCTGATCCGGTATACACAACTGCATCTCGAGCTGTAACAGTAAGCGTACCGAGTTCCTCGCTCAGGAAATAGTTATCACTGTTGACGTCACCCCAGTCGATCGTGTACGTGTTGGCTACACTTCCAACGTCCGTGATTGTTCCGGTCGCTGTGACCGTTACCCTCTCTCTATCCGCTTCCGCAAGCCCCGAAATACCAATATCGCCGGCACTGAACGGTACCCCATCGTATACTTTCTCTGCCGAAACGGTTGTTACCGTAGCATTCGCCTGCGTTACAGTAAGGGTGCCGATCTGATAATCTACATTTACGAACTGCTCCGTTACATCATTGCCTGCTGCATCATAAATCCTGTACTCGGCGATGCTGTTTTCACATTCACCAACATCTGTCTGCATTCCCGATGTCTCAGCTGTGAAAGTATAGCCGTCCGGAAGTCCGGTAGCTGTTACCTCGTTCACTGTCAGAGGAGTTCCGTCATATGGCCTACTGTATGATGGAGTTTCAAATGTTATGGGAGTTGTATCTTCAAAAGGCCAGTCCAGATATTCAATAATGTACGATACAACTGAACCGACAGGGTTGGAAGAACCTCGGGAACCATTAGAACCGGAAGAACTACTGTTGCTCCCCGAAGCGTTTTGCTTTTCCTTTACAGTAAGCGTGCCGAGCTGTTCATCAATTTTATAATTCTTTTCGTCAGCTCCGCGCCAATCAATCTTATATGTGTTCTTGCCTGATCCGGTGTCGGTCTGACTGCCGGTTGCAACTACTTTGATTCTATTATCAATCTGATGAGATACAAACTTTGATTCCGCACTTCCGAGAGGTCTTTCCTTATAATCGTTGATATCGGACATGATATTGATGTGCACATTTGTATAATCTTTCATCAGACTATCAGCGTATTCTTTTTTGACTGACAGACCATACTTGGTCAGCTTCTTTGGAACCTGATTGCCTTTTTTATCAGAACCGGTCGTAAGAAGAGTGAAGGAACCGGGACTATTCGGTGCTTTCGTTGTCACCCCGGTATTCTGAATACCTGAGGTCAGATTGCCGTTCCAGGGTACTCTTGATGTACTATCGGTACTTTTTTTATTAATCCGCTTCTGAATAAGCTTTTCAACTTCTGACTGCTTCCACTTAGCATCAGAGCATGCTCTTGCTAAAAGCTCTTTATTGTCCGAATACAACTGAAGAACTTCATCCGGCAATTCTTCGGCTGAAATCGATGTGGTTTCGAACTTAATGCTTTCATCCCCGTCTTTATCCGTCAGCCAAACAGTAAGTTCCTGCCCGACTCGAAGTTCGACATCTTTCGTAATTCCGGTAAGCGGATTTGTTCCGTATACATGAGAATTACCGCATATGCCGTACAATACCTGAACTTCAAAATCCTTCTGTTTTCCGACAGCGGCATAAGACATATTGTACCATTCAGGTTCTTCCGGATCAGGAATTATATAACTGCCAAGCCTTGCTTCGGAATTCTTAAGAGGTTTCCCGTCATGCTCTTTTTCGGCACTTCCTGTCCACACAGTAAGCGTAGCGGGATTCACAACCAGCTTTCCCTTAACTGTTTTAATATTCTTAAAGTGTGATGTAACGTCCTCATTGCCCGCGTTGAATATCGTATAATAATGAATCATATTGTCGGACGATCCGGCATTCGTAATTTGACCTCTCACCTTTGCTTCAATTCTGAAGTCCTCCGGAAGCCCGTAAACCTTTACCCCTTCTTTGCAGGTAAGCGGTGTACCGTCATAGGTCTTGCTGGCGCTTGGGGCAACAAGCTTGATTTCATTATTAATGACCCAGTCTCCGTTCGCGGAATAGTCATCCGCTGTTAAATTTTTGTTTTCGGAAACCCTTCGCTTCACGGAATCCGAGTTATTTATCTCTGTTTTTTCAAACGCATTGAGATCACTGTATTCCATCTCCGCAGGTTCGGAAATTTCATCCGCCGAGCTATCTCCGTCCTTATCGGTGATGGTAAGCTTATGACCTGCCGGGACTGATACTACTCTTCGGATCCCGGCTTCATCCGTGCAGACAGCTTCGGCTGTACCGGATAGAACTTTGAGGCTTTCCGTTTTGGATACAGAGCCTATTGTAGCTGCTTGCGGACTCACCTCAAGAGCAACAATCGCGCCGCTGATACCGATCGACATAGCGCCGGTCCTGACATCCAGTTTCTCCTTAGGATCCAGCTTTCTCTGTACATCAAAAAGGATCTCTCCTTCTTTCATATTCAATTCTATGGCATTCGTCTGCTTCTTGAATTCTACAGTACTGTTCTCGGACATTGAGACAACTTTGTTTGAATCCAGCGCAACGGATGCAGAGCAATCCTTGCCTGTGCTTACCGTGTCACCGCTGTCGAAGCGAACATTTTCCAGCACAGATCGCGTTTTTCCTTTCGAATCCGTAATTTTCACTGTGCCTTTATGATTCTGAAGGCTCATAGTGGCGGCAGAATTGGTTTCAGCATAAGCAGTACCTGAAAAACTCATTGTAAGGAAAACTGCAGTTAGAATAACTGACATACGAGACAGGATCTTTGCTCTCATATACGGCTCCTTTTTTGATCTAAAAAACATTAACGGATTAATTATAACAGATAAAGTTCAATAATCAAAGAACTCACAGTATATATTTCTAAAGTTAAATCTTCACTTCGCCGCACAGGTTCAACTGAAAATACTCACGGATCTCAGCAGGATCATCTGTCTGTCCAAGTACCCACATCAGCTTGGTCACCGCCGCTTCCGTCGTCATATCATAGGCCTGCAGGACACCGGCTTCTATCGCCCTTCGCCCCGTCTCATAGACCGAGAGGCTGCTTCCCTCAAATCGGCACTGCGTACCGACCAGTACTGTTATCCCCTCTGCTACCAGGCTGCGGATCTCACCGATAAAATCATGTTTCACAAAGGGCATACCGCCAAGTCCGAACGCCTCTATATAAATAGCGCGGTATCCCTGATCTGCATACATTCCGAGGACCTTGCGGTGCATTCCCGGAAACAGTTTGAGGACAGCAACATCCTGACAGTATTTGTTCTGCAGACGGAAAACGCCTCTCCTTCCGGGCAGTACCTGCTGATTGATTTTCATGCCGATGGAGCTGATTTCCGCAACATTCGGACAGTTGATACTGTCGAATGCGTCAAAACTCAGCGCTCTCACCTTCGACGCACGGCATCCGAGCATTACCTTCCTGTTGAAAGCAACAAATACGCCCGGGCATCCGGTCTGTGCCATATAAATAGCGCAGCGAAGGTTCTCCATCGCGTCCGCTACCGGATTCGAGATAGACAGCTGGCTGCCGGTAATGACTACCGGGATACGGATATTTTGAAGCATAAAAGAGAGCATGGAGGACGTATAAGCAAGTGTATCCGTTCCGTGAATGACAACAATCCCGTCAACACATTCACGCTTTTCACTGATCAGACTTGCGAGCTTTGCCCAGTCTTCCGGAAAAATGTTGGCGCTGTCAACAGACGCGTATTCCAGCGTTGTCAGTTCTGCTTCACCGGCCAAAATGTGCAGCTCCCGCAGCATGGAGTCCGTTGTGAGACCCGGCGTAAGGCCGTATTCTTTGGCGACAGAGGAGAGGGTTCCTCCTGTGTTGATAATCAATACTTTCCTGCTCATAGTTTTTCCTCTCTCTTTTCTGCTCCGGATATCTCTTATGTTTTCTATACTCATCGCAGAATCAGACATACGATGCTCTTGCTGATTCTCCACGCAAACATATCGGATTCAGCTCAAAAAACTTCAATTTTCACCTGCGAACACTTTCCGAATGTTTTTCTCGGCCGGCTCAAGGCTGTACGGCCACTCAATCAGCCGAACGTTATTCTCCTCGCAGAGCCTTCTCTTCTGGATATCAAGCTCCTGCCTCTGAGCCAGCGCTTCCTCCCCGCCGAAGAAATCAATCGGGCGGTAATGCTGAACGCCCTGATACTCAATTGCCGTTCGAAGAGAAGGAACATAGAGATCAAGACTCTGCCTTCCGAGCCATTTCGGGCGATACTGATATAAGGTATCCGGGTGCTTTCGTCTGACAGCGTGGAACAATGAGAGTTCATGCTTCCATTTGGGTTTTATGACGCCTTCCGCTGTGAGATTTGTCCTAATCTTTGTCCTCTCCAGTCTCCAATCCGTTCGGAATCCGTCCTTCTCCTCATAGAGAGAAAGATCCGTATACCACCACTGAAAAAAAGGCATGATGACTCTGGTCAGCGCAAGGAAGAACTCAAGCTCGGAGGCGAAGTACCCGCATTCCAGCATGTGCTCGATATTCCGCCTCACATAAACCGTCTTTGCGGGATTGTGGTAATAAGGCAGATTCCCCTGATATTTGGCCAGTCTGTCAGGCAGATACGGAGATCTGAGGACCACGCCATTTTCCCAAAGATGATTTTGATACCAAGGAAAAGGATAGTCATAGAGCGAATAACCGCCGAAAACTTCACTGGACGAATTGGTGTAGAGCAGGTGGTACATGAGAAGTACATCATCCATATTCTGTTTGTCGAAGACCGCCAGATAGTGAATCTTCTCCTCATCCGGGAAAAGGCTCTTAACAGGATGAAAGTCTTCAGCCCTTTTGCATACCTCCGTGATAACGAAGTACTGAGAGACATAACTTTCGGGAAACAGAAAGCATGCCTTCCGGTCTGTATCTATGTCCGAAAACTGGCCGATAAAGCTCTTCACATAAGCATTCTCTTCAAAAGGGGGCGCTTCTTCTATGAGTTGTTTGGTCGCATGCCTGTAAGCCAGATCGGACCAGGAAAGCTGCACAAGAAATCTGTCGTAATGATTCGTCTCATATTCCTCCCGAAGATCCTCAAAGTCCTTCCGGTAGGATTCATGTTCTTCTAACAGTACGTCAAGCGCAGCAAAAGTGGACATGTCATGGTACTGCGGATATCGCTCCCATAACATGTCCAATCGTTCAAATGTAAACAAATTTTCAGGTCTCTCGTGAACAGGCGGATACATAGAATAGTCCTTTTTCGATTCTTCTAAAATGCTGAGAGCACTCTTCCATTCCGGAATACCCGTCTCAGAATCCGTAATAACTTCTTACAGGCTGAAAATCCTGCTCCTTTTCTATCAGCGGCAGAGATTTCACATCCATCGAGTCGATCTGTATGAACTTACTTCTCTCAATTGCGATAATAACGCTGTCAATCTGCTCTTCCGTTCCCTGTATTTCCATGGTCACAGTGCCGTCCGGATTATTTCTGACCCATCCGGTCACGCCGATCTGCGCAGCAGCCATTCTCGCTCTGTATCGGAATCCCACTCCCTGGACCCTGCCTCTGAATACAATACGCTGTCGTATCATTATGCACCTCCCGGTCTTATACCTGTTCTGTTCTTAACCGTTATCCCGAAATATGGATTTCAAACGCGTCCCCAACGTAAAATATAGAATCAGTCCGAGTCCGCCGCAGGAGATCACTTCACCCACGCCGACTGTCAGCATCATAAGAGGGATAGGAAGCGCAACTCCGTAGGTATATCGAAGAACAAACGGCACGATCAATGCATTGGCGATGATTGGAGGGAGCGGAGCAAAGAACGGGGATGCGTTCCTCAGTGCTCTTGTCCCGATGGCGCCGAGCAGTGTTGCAAGGCTGCCGAAAATGACATCGGGAAGGTAAGCTCCGCTTAACATATTGCCGAGCCGACATCCCACGAAGAGTCCCGGAATAGCTGCCGGCGTGAACACCGGCAGGATCGTCAAAGCTTCAGATATCCTTACCTGTATTTCCCCAAAAGATATAGGTGCAAATACAAAGGTAAGAACAACATAAACTGCCGCTATCATTGCAGCCTGTGCAATAAAAAGAGTACTTTTGTTCCGCATAATTCACCCCTTAATTACCGGTCTGTTATACCTTTGTACTCCAGACACAGCATAGTCATATCATCGAACTGTTCCGCCCCTTTGACAAAGCTTTCCACCGCTTCCTGCACGTTATTCAGGGTTTCCCGCGGCGTTGAATCGACATCTTTGTTCAACGCTTCAAGCATCCCGTCCGTCCCGAACATATTATAGTCTCCGTCTGATGCTTCGGGAATACCGTCTGTGTAGAGGAACAGCTTATCACCCGGATGCAGCATTATTTCGTAATCGACGTAGAGAATACCTTCCATACCGCCGAGCACGAGTCCGTGCTTATCCCGCAAAAGGGCGAATTTTCCGTCCTGCATAAGTGCGGGATATTCGTGGCCGGCATTTGCCGCAGTTATTTTTCCGGTACTGATCTCAAGGATTCCGATCCAGACAGTGACGAACATATCCTCCTGATTGCTGGAGCATATGGCTTCATTTGTCTTGTTCAGTATCTCAGACGGGCTCTGTCCGAGCATCGCATAGCTCTGCAGGATGACTTTCGAGATCATCATGAACAGTGCGGCAGGAACGCCCTTGCCGCTGACATCGGCCATGACCATGCCCAGATGTTCTTCGTCAATCAGGAAGAAATCATAGAAATCTCCGCCGACCTCCCTGGCCGGACCCATGGTAGCATAAATATCGAATTCCTTTCGGTCCGGGAACGGCGGAAACACGCCGGGAAGCATACTGTTCTGGATCCGGTTAGCCATATGAAGTTCTGTGCTTACGCGCTCTTTTTCCCTTGTGATCTCGGTTATGTCTGCTATGTACTGCTTTGTCTTTTTCGAGAGATCCGTAAATGCCTCTGCGAGTACTTCGATCTCGTCATCCGTTCTGTAGGCATCCTTCATGACGAACAGCGAACCGGTCTCGCTGCTGCGGTTGATATCCTTTGTCATCTCCTCGATCGGCTTAACGATATTTCGTGACGCAGAGAGTGCCAGATATGATCCTATGAGGATGATAGCCAGCACAAGAAGTACAGAAGTACTCAGTATTTTTGCATTTCCCGCCCGAAACGCGGCGCTTGCATCCGCGTTGATACTGTCATATTCTGCAAGCAGCTGTTTTTCCGGCTGTTCCGTAAGCTCCTTATCGACGGCCATGATCATTGCCCAGCCGACTGTCGGCATCGGTACGCCCGCAACATAGTAATCCTTCCCGCTCAGGGTCACGGACATCAGATCTGTTTTCTCGCTGAGAGCCTGCCGAATGAACTGAGCCAGCTGCGTATTACTGCTCTCCCTCAGATCTGCGGCATCCTCCGCAAGTTCTGTCTCAAACAGGCCGTTGTTTTCAGGCGCAAATATTACCTGCCCGTTATTGTTGACTATAAAAAGGCATCCGCCCTCGCCGGAAGAAGATGTAATAAACTCATCTATACTTGCCATATTGATGTCAATTCCGACAACGCCCATAATTTTGTCATCCACGATGACCGGAACTGAGCAGGTCACACACATCTCGCTGTCAAATGCATCCCGTATGACACCTGTAAAATGTATTCCGTTATCCTGAACAGCTCCTCTGTACCACGGTCTTTGCCGTACTGCAAAAGGTATCTGATTTCCGTTCTCATCCAGTTTATCTGCCGTTGTATTGTCAACCGCAAGATGTGTTCCGTCCTCAAGTCCGATAAAACAGGAACTTAACTTATCGGAACTATTCAGCATGGCAGTCATGGTGCTGCTCATATGGGCTACTGCGCCGAGCAATTCTGACTTTGTGTAATCAACCCCGGTTTCACTCAGAGCAAATGCCGATGCAGTACCGTCCTTGGAGATATCCGGTCCGCCGATCCTGACAGGCTCCAGTGAATCCCGGTTCCTCAGAAGCTCCTCCGCCATGCTCTGAAGCATAGTGATATCATTGACCACCTCGGAAAACTCATGATCCGCATTCTCTGCCTCAACTCCCGTCATCCTCACGAACGAATCCTCAAGGACCTGTGACATCGTCTCCTTTGAAGTGCCGGATATAGCCTGCTGTTGCTCGATACGTGTACCTTCTACAAGTCTGATCAGCATTCTGTCCTGAAAAAAAGATACCACGGTGAGTGCACCGATTGCCAGGCACAAAACCAGCATTACGAGCCTGACCATCTTTTTCTGAAGGCCGCCAAATGTCATTCCCATTATCTTCTTCAAGAATGCACCTCCCCAAGCGCTTTACGCCTCTGTGCCTTTCTGCATCTGTTTTATTCTTCATCGCGCAATACTCGTGACGTGAATCTATGATACGCGCGCAAGGTTACACTCGTCTTCATCGTGAGTACAATTTCGCGATGAAGACGGGTGTAACCGTATGATCGGTATAGCGATACTGCACTCATTTCATTATACAATTTACTGCAAGTCTGTGTCATAAACTTTCTGTTACCTCAGATCAAAGCTCTGATTATATCAGCTATGACCCTGTTTTTCTGTGGTGCAGTATTACCGAGAGCCTGCAGCTTGCGGACCCTGATTCCGATTCCGACAATATAGTTGCTGAAAATCCCCGTCTCAAGATCGGAAAATCCTTCTGTCAGAATTCCGCAGACTTTCTCGTCTCCGACATAGAGGGAGCTGTCCCTCATCTTTTTTGTCTTAACGTGATAATTGCTTTCGAGAACAGTCATGACAGCATCTGATATCATTTCCGTAACAGGAATATCATTTTCCCTCATCTTGTCAGGCTCAAGAATCATGCTGAAATAAATCCCGCCGTCCGGTGAGGAAAAACTGCTTCCGCCGTGTCCTCTGCCGGCAGTCTGGTGTATAGCGACAAAAACCATCCCGTGAAGGATACGGGCATTTTCGAAAAGAATATTTCTCTTTGCTTCATTGTTGGTAGAGTCGAGCTCTCTGTAGACATATATCCTGTCGGGATCTATGAACCCGGTGCATGCTTTCTTCGAATCCGCCTCCATATCGTTACCTGAAAGAACAGGTTCTTCCCGGTCGTATCGGTCCGATCCTTCATGTTCTTCTGTCATCTGAAGATACATGCAGATTCCGGCTTTTGAGATGATATCGCTGCCTTCGTCCAGTTTATATCCCCTGTTGTTGACAGACTCTATGGGGTATCCGCTTTTCCGGAGCTCATTAATGCTTTTCCAGATGGCGTTTCTGGAAACATTACAGGTCTTAGCCAGAGCTTCTCCCGATACATATGCGCCTTTCTCTTTCTCGAGTGCCGCTATCACTTTTTCTCTTGTATTCATAGCTATACCCCACTGGTGATTTCAGGTCTTTGCTGTTCATTACTATACCACGAATTCACTCGCTCGTGGATTACTTTTGAAGAACGCCTCGTCGTTCTTGCCGCGACATGCGCGGCGCCAAGGATGTCTGCGATCCGCCGTGCCTAAGCATGCGTAGCAATGCTCCAGTGAAGCATTGTGTAGCGGAAGCTTTTATTCTTCATCGCGAGATTGTACTCACGATGAAGAACAAAGAGAAAAGCAGCTAACCGCAATGCCCGATCAAATCGGCATTGCAGTCAGCTGCTCGCCTTATCTTATGACTGTGCCTGAACTGCCGTCATGGCTGCCGTATTTACGATATCTTCAACGCTGCAGCCACGGGACAGATCGTTACACGGTTTCTGCAGTCCCTGTAACACGGCAAAGCATTCTGCTCCGCCGATTCTCTGTGTGATCTTATAACCGATATTGCCGGCCTGCAGGTCCGGGAATATAAGGACGTTGGCACGTCCCGCGACCGGACTTCCCTTGGCTTTACTTGCCCCGATCTCCGGTACCAGAGCCGCGTCGAACTGCATCTCGCCATCCAGAAGAAGGTCCGGAGCGATTTTATGTGCTATCTCAACCGCCCGCTGCATCTTGGAAACAGACTCATGCTTTGCACTTCCCTTTGTTGAGAATGACAGCATCGCTACACGCGGTTCTTCGATGCCGCAAAGTGTGCGGGCAGTATCCGCTGCCGCCACAGCGATGTAAGCAAGTTCCTCTTCCGTTGGGCTGGGCATGACAACGCAGTCTGCATAGACCAGAAGACCATCCTCACCGAGACTTTTATCCGGGCAGTCCATGAGGAAGCTTGAAGAGACGATCTTCATACCCGGCTTAGTCCTGATAATCTGCAAGGCAGGTCTTAACATATCTCCCGTAGTGTGGACAGCTCCTGAAACCAGACCGTCCGCATCTCCCATTTTCACCATCATGATGCCATAATACATCGGATCCAGTGTCAGTTCTTCCGCTTTCTCAGGCGTCACACCCTTTGCTTTCCTGAGTTCATAGAGACTGTCCGCATATGTCCGGAATCTATCACTATCCGCGGGATCCTCAATTCGGATACCTGTCAGATCGACGCCGAGCCTCTTAGCTTCGCCCCTGATTTCTTCCGGTTTTCCGAGAAGAACAGGGTCGACGAGTTTCTCTTTGACCAGTTCCGCCGCTGCCTGAATTGTTCTCTCCTCAATCCCCTCCGGGAACACGATGGTCTTTCTGTCAGCTCTTGCCTTTTCTTTTACCCTTTCTATCATGCTCATGGCCCATACCTCACTATTCATTCAGGAAGTCAAATCCATCCCATACATTATGACCGGAGTACTTCATCGCAATGCGCTCTCCTCTGAGCGCCTCCAATGTCGGAAGAGCCAACGCCTCCTGTTCCATCTCACCGGGATACACGCTGATCGGCGCAATAAATCCGCATCGCTTCTCAATCGTCTCCCCAATATCCTGAAAACGCATCAGACCTCCGGTCAGAAGAATTCCGTCCACCTTCCCGCAAAGCACTGCACTCATCTCCCCGATCATCTTGCAGATCTGATAAATCATCGTATTCCAGATAAGTACAGCTTTCTTATCTCCGCGATCGACAAGCTCATGGATCGTATCTGAGTTGGATGTTCCGAAATACTGTACAAATCCGCCGGATCTCGCGCATGCCAGTCTCACCTCATCTATAGAGTGTGTTTCCAGATAATCCAGCAGCTGAAGTACCGGCAGAGAGCCGATTCTCGTGGGCGTAAATGCACCCTCGCCGTCCGCGCCCATATTTCCGTCGACCATGCGGCCGTGGTCATGTGCGCTTACAGTGATGCCGCCATCGATGTGTGCGACGATAAAATTACAATCTTCATACTTCTTTCCGAGCTTGCCCGCATGGTACGCAGCCACCGCTTTCTGGTTCAGTACGTGTGAGTGTGAAACACGATAAATACCCTTGATTCCCGTAAGTCTCGCATAGTCGCAATACTCATCGACATTTGTAGGATTGAGTGTAAAAGCTTCTTTCCCGTATTTCTGTGCAAATGTCCATGCAATCATGACACCCAGCTTAGCCGGATGCTCGGAACCGCCGACAGCCGCCACTGTATCGTCGAACAGTTTTTGATCTATTTTCGTAAGTCCGCCCGGCTGCGTGCAGGCGCTGCCTCCGCGTCCCACAAAAGCGTCGATCTCATACGGATCTACATTTTCCTCCGCAAGCATGTTCAGAATGACACCGCATCTGAACGGCAGTTGGTCGTTCACATGTTTATATTTCAGAAGCTCAGGCGCGTCGTGGAACAGGTTCTTTTCGAACAGACACTCCTCATCCAGAAAAAGGCTGACCTTCGTCGATGTCGAGCCCGGATTGATTATAAGCAGTTTCTTTTTATCGTCAGACATATTCTCTCCCTCGTTAAACTTCAAATTTAAGGCCTTCCTGCCGGAGGTCTTTACTCTATGAAGAATAATAATTTCTGATTTTACCACTATTCATATGATTCGTGCAATCCTTTAAATACCGGTCCTGCTTATTGATGAAGGCGAGTATCACTTTGCGCGCGTATCATAGACTTACGTCACAAGTATTGTGCGATGAAGAATAAAATACTGTTTAAAAACCTCCATCCCGGTTTATAATAGTGTAATGATTACCGTAACCACAGTATCATTCTGACCCGAACTTTCACGAGTGGAATTTAGCGAGGATATATAATGAAAAAATCAGTACTATTTATTAATGCATGTGTGCGGAAAGAATCACGAACTGAGCGGCTGGCGAAAAAGCTGCTCTCAAAATTGAACAGTCCTGTTGAGGAGCTGCGTCTTCACGAGATTTCTTTCCCCGTCGTAAACGATGACTTTCTCAATATGCGCGATCGGCTTATTTCCGAACAGGATTTCAGCAATCCCGTGTTCGACCTTGCACGAAAGTTTTCGGAGGCTGAGACCATCGTGATAGCAGCACCGTATTGGGATCTTTCCTTTCCCGCCGCATTAAAACAGTATTTCGAGCAAATCAACGTCGTGGGGATCACTTTCCGATACACGGAAGACGGCATACCTGTCGGTATGTGCAGGGCAGACAGCCTGTATTATGTGACGACAGCCGGCGGATCATACGTTCCGGAAGAGTTTGGCTTTGGCTATGTAAAGTCGCTGGCACAGAATTTCTATGGTATTTCGAAAGTCAGAAAAATCGAAGCTGTCGGCCTGGATCTGTACGGAGCCGATGTCGAAGCAATAATGCAATCTTCGGAAGCAGCTATAGCGGACATGGATCTTGATTGACATATATATACTCAGGAAAGGAAATACGTACAATGTCTTATATCTGGCCTATGGTGCTTCTGATAGCATCTAATACCGTCTATCAGATTTGCGCCAAATCCGTACCGAAAGAGATGAATCCGTTCGCATCACTGATCGTAACATATCTGATGGGAGCGGTGGCAAGTGCAATCCTCTATTTTGTGCTGGGATCTGACGGGAATCTGCTGAAGGAATACGGGAAGATGAACTGGGCACCGGCCGTCCTCGGTATTGTGATCGTAGGATTGGAAGCCGGGTGGATTTATGCGTATAAAGCGGGTTGGCAGGTCAGTACAGGGTTTATAGTACAGAGCGCTTTTCTTGCGATAACGCTTCTGCTTGTCGGTTTTTTTCTTTACCGCGAATCTTTGACCTGGAATAAACTGCTTGGAACAGCAATCTGTTTGGTAGGACTCATATTTATCAATCTCAAATGAACAATCCGGAAAGTTTTGATGATAAAGGAGGCTCACATGTTTGAAAAAAGAACTGATATTTATAAGAAAAAAGATAAGGAGACCTGGGCGCAGATAAAAACCGCCCTCAAAGAAGGCGGTCTCACCGGTTTTAAAGCCGGACATTATCTGCAGGAAAGCGTCATGGCGGGTGGATGCGGTGCCAAGCTCGACCCGCGTGATTTCGGTCAAAAAGGAAAAGTCGACCGCGAAGTGTATTTTATCAAAGTAAAAGAAAGCGATGTGGAAAAAGCCAATGAGATCCTTCTCCGGAACGGTCTGGTTGCCGAGATCGACGAGACCCTTATGACCGATGCGGCCCTGAAGACGAAAAGATCCTATATCTGAGCGTGAGTGGGGAGCGCACCCTTTTTCTGTGTCTCCTCTCCCGCAAAGGCAGTTACAATCTCATTCCGATTCCTGCAACTGGTCTTTTTGGTGACTCATACTTCAATCCGGCGGAGACTCTCTCAGCACCATCTCTATCAGAGAGGATACTCCGTCCGAAAGCTGAGCGATTTTCGAAATTCTCACATACTCCTTACCGAAAATCTGGTGAACATTGTCAAGGTGCGCACCGGCTCCCAGGAACACCGCGGAGGTTCTGATTCCGTCAGCTCGAAGTTCCTTTACTGCCTTCTGCGCCTCCCGAACGGACAAAGCACCCTCGTATTCACGCCCGTTAAAGCGGGTTCCGGGAACCGCAAGCGGCATCGAGTCGTTCGGACTTGCATCCGTCAGTATCAGCAGGAGATGACTCCATCTTCTTTCCGGATCCTGTTCATTGATCATCTGCCGAACGAGGCGGAAAGCGAGCGCATCACGGTTCCAGCCTCCGGCTGCGTAATGGAAGACGCCCTCCGCATCTTTTGATTCTAATCCCTTCAGTCTCTGAACCACCGTGAACCCTCTGATGGTACGGTAGGATAATATCTGGACCGGGACATCGTTTTTGAGGAGGCTCCTCGCGATCACATAGGACTCGGCGGCAATGAGTTCCTGAGCATGCAGCCGCGACATGGAGGCGTCCAGAAGAAGCGTCACGCTGATGCGATTCTCAATTTCATCCCCGTCCCGCAAAAAGACATACGGGTCGTGGAGCACGCTCATTCGATAGGCCTGTCTCGCAACAAGCCTTCCGGCTTTGGCTTTTTCAGGCAAATGTCTGGCATACCCGGAAAAGACCGTGTCCAGTTCCGCGGTGAGCCGCTTCACACTCTCTTCAATCATGAGGGCGTGATCCGCTCTGTATTTCTTGTTCCGCTCTTTCTGAGAAGCCATCTTGCGGAGAACCTCGCGCACGTCTTTGTTCTCATTTCCGGACCTTGATGTACTATTGCGGTCATCGATCCTCTCATCCGCATTCCGAGCAGAGCACACCCACAGCCTCGAGGCGGCATCCGCATCCACGCACAGCATACTCTCCAGGAGTTGCATCTCGTTTTCACTGTAGATACATTCCCCGAAAATGCTCCTTACATATTCCTCATCTTTTTCTCCGGGTGCAAACCCGAACCGCATACCTGCTGTATGGGTAAGCTGCACATCCCTGTCGGTCGTACCGCCGCCGTCACCGACCCGGAGCATAAGTTTTTCGCTTCTGCCACGGCGTTTTCCGAATCCGCGAAAGATAGCATCCCGAAGTCCGCCCATACTGCGTGATTCCTTCGTCTTTCCGGGCACATACCGGAAGAATTCTTCGAGAAATCCGCTCATTCTTTCTATCAGGCTCTCCGTGTCCAGACTTCCCGGAAAAAGCAACGCCTCGCTGATTCTCTTCTGCTTTCCCGTCAGAAAAACCCTCTTTCCCATGACTTCGGACCATCGGGCGTTCTGCTGCTCATATGTGAGCATGCTCTGCATTTCCATCTGCTGTCTTGACATGCCCTGCAGCATGCGGAAGAAATCCGACGCCCTGTCCTTCCTGAGATCAGCCATCACCGGTCTTTCGCTTATCTCCTTCTCATACACGCTGTTCTCTATACCCAGCCAGAGGAGCTCATCATACTCGTCTGCGCTTCGGGAAGCGGCATAAGAGTTGAAGAAATCCTGCAGCCTGCTCATATCGAACCACTTGACAGCGAGACCGATGACCATGTTGAAATACATATCCACTTCACCTGTAGGATAAAAAGCAAGATAGGGCGGTTCAAAATCATACCGCCCCGCTGCATTCCATATGTAGTTTCTGGCACGCCTTGCGTTTCCTGCATATTCTTTTCTGATCATATAGCGTTCCTTTTATCCCGCTGAAACTGATTTTCCGTTTCGCGCAGGATTCCTGCGTTCCCTTCCGGGTTCTATCGTTCCGGTCAGTCCCCAAAGACCGCCCCGTGCCCCATCTCAGCCGGGATCCTGGAACGCACCACATCCGTTATCAGTGTCCTCTCATACGCGTCAAATGTCTTATTGACTATACACATTTCCAGCGCCTGTCCAGCTGTCAGCCCCTGCTTAATCAGGCTTAGCGCATCCAGAAGACCGCGCAAATCCAGCGCCCTGTCCGAAATCTCCGCCTTCTGTGTCTTCAGCAGAAGCTCCTCGAAGAGCTTCACGAACTGTCCGCAGATCTTCCCGCTCATAGTGGGAAAGCTGTTCATGATGAGCCGCTCAAGATCTGCCGAACCGATCTCCGGCATGGACAGGACCGCAAATCGCGAGCTCAGAGCCTCATTCAGCTCTCTCGTGCCCGCATAGCCGTAATTCATTGTGCCGATGAACCTTGTTTCAGGTTTCACCCTGATAAGATCATAACCCGGCACATCGATCGCACGACGGAAATCCAGTGCGCTGTGCAGGACCGCAAGCGACTCGTTCTTCGCCATATTGATCTCATCGAGGACACCGAATCCGCCCTCCTTAGCGCAGAGGTAAATCGGTCCGGGTCTGAAAGTAACCTTCTCGCCGTCGAACGTATCCGTTCCGATCAGGTAGGTCGCATCCATATTAATGTGGAAGGATACATTCCATACCGGCATGGCAAATGCCGCCGCCAGGTTCTCACACAACACATTCTTTCCGGTCGCTTTCGGTCCTGAAAGAAGCAGATTTCTCCCGGAAAGGAGCGCTGCCAGTGCCCTCTCCCACACATCCTTTCCGTAATAGCGGTAAGACGGATCCGGTATCCTGTCCCTGTACTTTTCCTTCACGGAATATGTATTTCGAAACGCTTCGACGCCGGCTATCAGATCCGCCGACACGCCTTCCTCTCTCAGGAATGCGAGTGTATCTTTCATAATAATCCTCCTGCAAATCTCTTTCACAGATTAAATCTTGTCCTGATAGTTACACTCAAGGAACAGCGGCTTCACCTGCACCACCTCATCATGTTCCTCCCGGCTCACTTTCACGCCGGAATTCAAACTCTTCAGATCTCTCTTTACAGTATCCAGTGCTTCCCGGCACGTTTTTGCCCGCCCGCTCTCCAAAACGCGAATCATGCGCTCGCAGACGACCGGATGCGCATACTGAGGCGGGAGGAAAAAACCGGCCTTTCCGGAAATATATCGCTCCGATTCCGCAACAGCCGTCCTCCATTCCTTTTGCACGGCCGCTTTTGTGTTTCTTCCGACCGGCAGAGTGCCCGCTGCCAGCGAAAAAAACAGAAAAGCCGCTCCGAAGAGAAGAAGATACGGACCGTACGGCTCGCCGCTTGTCAGAAAATATATTCCCGACGCCAGCCCTATGAAACCGGCAAGCGCGATTGCGGATACCAGAATCACGCTGCTCTTCGGCATTTGATCAATCGTGCGCTTCCTTCTTACCGCTGCCGAAAGCCTCTGATATATCTCAGGCTTTTTCTCAAGATATGCCTCATCGCTTCGGATGCGGTCGATCTCATGTTGCACTTCTTTCGGGACATCCGCTTTCACCTGTCCTTTTTGAAGTGCCGCTGCTCTCTCAGCCTTCTCCGTCACGGTAGAAATCTCAGGATGGTTCTTTGCAATCCATTTCAAAATGACATCGACATTCTCCTCTACCTTAAAATTGCACTGCTTTTCGCGTCCGTCCTTCAGGACAACAACAAGATAGGGAATCGTGCTGAACGCACCCTTTCCGGTAAATCCGCCGCTGCTCATGGCGATCCGCTTAAATACGCGCCGTATTTCCGAATACACGACATAATATCTTCTGGATAAATAAAAGCTGTTCAGGTAGAGGGCACGCTCTCCCATTCCGCAGGGACCTGCTTTGATACACTTTTTCCGGTCCTCTTTCAAAATATTCGGATCCAGTATGATTTTTCCGAAAGGTACAGGTGAAAAGAGCATAATAACCTCCCCGGGTAAAAAGAAAAGCCGCACAGACCAACATAAGCGCCTCCGGCCGACACCTGCATATAATGTCACCATACCGTTATGTTGTGTCTGTGCGACAGTTTATATGTTCATTCTATGCAACATCGCGCCTGAGTTTTATGCGGTCTGATACTTCTTAGCACTCTTCAGGAATATAGCGAGGAATGCGATCGCAATAACGATACCTGCCGGATAAGCAACAAGCGTATTGTTGGTCAGTGCAGGAATCATGCCGAGGCACTCGGGAGCCATGACGAAATATGTAGCGGAAACCGCACTCATGAATGTAGCCGGGATCATGCAGATCTTGTAGTTCTTGCCCTCCTGTACAAGGTACATTGCACCTGCCCAGAGAACGATCATTGCGAGAGTCTGATTTGTCCAGCTGAAGTATCTCCAGATTACCGTATAGCTCAGGAATCCGAGCGTGTTACCAAAGCCGAGGAATGCACCTGCGCCAAGTACCGGGATACAAAGCTTCAGACGATTTGCATAAGACTCCTGGTCGATCTTCAGCCAGTCTGCAAGTGTAAGTCTTGCGGAACGGAATGCAGTATCGCCGGATGTGATCGGGCATGCGATAACGCCGAGCATGGCAAGGATAACGCCGACAGACCCCATCGTATGAACACATACATCATAGATAGCTGCTGACTGACCGTCTGCAAGAATAGCTGCGAGGCCGGTGTTCAGTCCGTCTGTTACTTCATACAGTGAGCAACCTGCTGCAGCCCAGATCAGAGCGATGCAGCCCTCAGCGACCATTGCGCCGTAGAATACGAAGTGACCCTGTCTCTCAGACTTCAGGCAGCGTGCCATCAGCGGAGACTGTGTTGAATGGAAACCGGAAATAGCACCGCAGGCGACTGTGATGAACATAAAGCTCCATACAGGGGTTCCTGCCGGATGCATACTTCTGAAGTTTGCCCAGATCTCAGGGATTGCATATCCGTGAGTCGGGATACCGATGATAACGCCGACAGCCATAGCGATCAGGCAGAATCCGAAAACAGGATAAATACGACCGATGATCGCATCGATGGAAATAAATGTTGCGATGAAATAGTAAATCAGGATAATTGCAAGCCATACGGTTGTCTGTGCGAACGGGCCCGTAACACCCTTCTCTGTGAGAAGCTTGACCAGAAGGCCTGCCGGACCTACTGCGAATACAGTACCGACCATGACCAGAAGAACAACTGCGAAAATACGCATGACCGTCTTCATGACCGGTCCCAAATAGATACCGATAACTTCTGAGATGGATGCACCGTTATTTCTCTCGGAAAGCATACCTGCGAAGTAGTCATGAACAGCACCTGCGAAAATTGTACCGAATGTGATCCACAGGAATACGATTGGTCCCCACAGGGCACCCTGCATAGCACCGAAGATCGGGCCAAGTCCCGCAATATTCAGGAGCTGGACAAGAAACAGTTTCCATGCCGGAAGGACAACATAGTCAATTCCGTCATTGATTGCAACAGCCGGTGTCTCACGGTCATCCGGAGCAAATGCTCCGTCGACTACTTTACCGTAAGTAAAGTAGCTGCATATCAAAAGTGCCAGACAGATAATAAAGCTAATCATAAAATCGCCCCCTTCGTAAAGATTTTATAATTTAGAAAAGGCCAATCATGCTCTGTCTTTTTATGAACTTTGTTGCATTATTACATGATCAGCGCAACAGTATTATACACTTTCACTATATTACTTCTATAAAATAAGTCAATACTAAAAAATGTATAAAATTTATACAATCGCGCGATAAAGAATAATTACTGCTTCTTATGCAACTCGTTAAAGTATGCCTGCTGCCTCTGAATCATCTCCGTGTCTTCAAAATAGTTGATACGCATCGCACTCTTTACATCGGCAAGCGTCTGCGCAGCCTTGGCCCGTGCGGCCTCGGTTCCCTTCTTCAGCACTTCGTAGACATACTCAATGTTGTTCTCATACTCTCTTCTGCGTGCACGGATCGGAGCAAGCTCCTCCTCAAGCACCTTGATCAGGAATTTCTTGACCTTGACATCGCCGAGACCGCCGCGCTGATAGTGTGCCTTGAGCTCGTCGAGATTTGCGTAATCCGGAAGATATTTAGCAAAATGCTCATCCTTGCAGAACGCGTCAAGATAAATGAATACAGTATTGCCCTCGATTTTTCCCGGATCGGAAACTTTCAGATGTCCGGGATCGGTATACATACTCATGACCTTCTTCTTGACTTCCTGCTGCGTATCAGAGAGATAAATGCAGTTTCCGAGCGACTTGCTCATCTTGGCTTTTCCGTCTGTACCCGGAAGGCGGAGACATGCGTCATTATCCGGAAGAAGAATCTCCGGCTCGACCAGTGTATGGCCGTCACCGTATGTCGAATTGAACTTTCTCACGATTTCTCTTGTCTGCTCGATCATCGGTTCCTGGTCCTCACCGACAGGTACGGTCGTAGCCTTAAACGCGGTGATATCGGAAGCCTGGCTGATCGGATAGGTAAAGAAACCGACAGGGATGCTGTTCTCGAACTTTCTCATCTGGATCTCGGCCTTGACCGTCGGGTTTCTCTGAAGTCTTGCGACTGTGACCAGATTCATATAGTAGAAAGTCAGCTCTGTGAGTTCCACGACCTGCGACTGGATGAACAGGTTGGACTTTGCGGGATCAAGGCCGACAGAAAGGTAGTCGAGCGCTACCTCAATGATATTTTCACGCACCTTCTCCGGATTGTCCATGTTGTCGGTCAGAGCCTGCGCATCTGCTATCATGATATAAATTTCATCAAATTTCCCTGAATTCTGAAGCTCTACTCTCCGTCTCAGGGATCCGACATAGTGTCCTATATGTAATCTGCCCGTAGGCCTGTCACCGGTCAAAATAATCTTGCTCATCCTTTTTCTCCTCGCCGTTTGAAATCTTTAGGTTCAAACTGTATTATATGTTCTATTTGAGAAAAAGGCAATGCAGCATATTCGATTATCCCCTGCCATGCTGTTTGGCCCTGATGTCTTCGTTTGCTTTCTCAACATTGAGCCTTGTCAGGATCAGGGTAATCAGCAGGTTAAAGCACATCGGCATCCACAGATACATGATGTGAAGCATATTCAGACAGGATGCACTCTGCTCGGCAGCTCCGCCGACGTAACCGCTGAAAGCCAGCAGCCATCCGGCCAGCGCCGTACCGATACCTCCGCCCAGCTTGGTTCCCAGAGAAGTGCAGGAATACATGGTGCCGTCGACGCGCTTACCGCTTGTAAGGTAGGTGTACTCAGAACATGTTGCGATCAATGCATTCATATCTCCCTGCAGCGGACTCATGCCGATTGCCGCGATTGCCGTGAAAGCAAGCATCAGCGGAACGGAGCCGAGATAACCCGCAATGACTACGCCAAGTCTTCCGAGTGTTCCGAGCGTGTAACCTGTGAGGTTGAGCCTGTACATGCCACCCCATTTTGCGACCAGGGTCGGTGTGAACAGAAGGCCTATGATCATCGGAATGTTGATGGCCCAGGAGAAAACGCCGAGCAGGTTTGCATTTTTGAGCACATACGTCATATAGTAAATGCCCATGTTCAGCGTAGCGGAATAAATCTGCATCAGAATATAGGAAGCACAGATCATAAGATAATATTTATTCTGAATGAGCAGCTTGAATGCATCGAGCAGACTGTACTTCTCCTCCTCGCCAGGCTGCTTCGTTATCTCCGCGTCGTCGAGTTCTTCCGGCGGAAGCTCTTTCACGGAGAAGACGGAAATTGTGTTGGAAATGATGCCGACGACCGCGTAGATGACCGCAACGGTTCTCCAGGCAGCGGCACCGCCTCCGAAATAGGCTACCATACCGACAGTGATCGTCTGGATGAGCATGCTGGTTCCGAAAGCGAACATAAATCGGATCGATCCCATCTGGACGCGCTCATGGTTATTCTTCGTGACAAGCGCTGTCAGTGCGGAATAAGCAATGTTATTCGCTGTATAGAAGCCGGCGTTCAGCAGTGTATACGCGATGAAGAACCACGCATACTGGGCTGTCGGACTGATATCTGCCGGAATGCAGAAGATCGCCACGAGACAGAGCGCGCATCCGAAGAAGCCGTAGAACATCCACGGGCGCGCTTTTCCCATCTTTGTATGCGTCTTATCGATCAGAGATCCGAAGAAAATATCACTCACGCCATCGAACAGCTTCGAAACCGCGATCAGCGTGCCGACCACGCCGGCGTTCATGCCGACCGTGTCGGTGAGGAAGATCATGACAAATGCCGACAGCAGGGCATACACAACATTGCCCGCGATGTCGCCGGAGCCGTAACCGACCTTGTTATACCATTTTAAATAAGTTTTTTCCTGCATACTTTCCCCCTTAATTTTTAAATAATGTCCTATCCGGCTTCATGACAATTGCAAATTTATAATGATCCGCGTCGACCCTGTACTCCTTCGAGAGATCCGGACCGCAGCTCTTTGATCCGATCCCCGCCATACGATGGTCTATGCACAGAACGGTATCTCCGCATTTTTCAAGTTCATAATTGTGTCTTTTGCTCTCAAGTTCCTCCTGCGTATACAGGGAGGCGTTAAAGGAAAATGTTTCCTCGCCTGCAGTCACCACCGTAAACTCCATGCCGCCACCGTCAAGCCTCACATAATCGCAGTCACAATGGCTGCCGTTCTCCTGCGGCCTTATGTAGTCCTCATGAAGGTCCGCTACTTTCGAGGTAAAGAGGCCGTGCGTCCCGCTGCGGCATTTGTCTATATAACTCTCTTTCGGACCTATGCCGTAATACTCAGTATTCGCAAGTTCCGGGCTAAAGAACATCCGAAGTCCGAGTCTCGGAAGAGTAAGTACCTCCGGGTCCTTATCAGCTTCAATGTCGGCCCGAATTCTGCCGTCAGGATAGATCGTGTACCCGACGTTTATCCTGAGGAACGGCTTAACGGACATGGCTGCAACCGATTGACGGACACGGATCACGACGGTATCCTTCTCCGCCCCGGCTCTAACCTCATATGCGCGGGTCACTGTGTGATCAAGACGTTCCCATCTCCATAATTCGGCGGGCGCACTATCATTGTCTGTCGGTGCTCTCCACAGGTTAAAATCAATCGGAGCCTTGAGGAACTCCCTGCCGGAAACTTCAAAAGAGATGAAAAGACCGGAGAGGGTGTCCATCGTATATGTAAAGTTCCTGCCGGAGACTGTAATTTGGTTATCGTTTTCACGTACAACAGGTGTCTCAATGACAAAATCTCTGTTCCCGTCTTCACCGGCAGAAAGTTCCGCTGCCCTCCAGAACCTGCTGTCCGCATTTCGGATCCTTATCTCGTCAAATCCGAGAATATGACCCTTTGCAAGGCCTCCGGCTGCCTTCTCCATGATATATGTGATGAGCAGGAAGCATCTGCCTTTATCCGGAATCTCAAGTTCAAGCGGAACTTGTTCCTTATCATGCGGAGCAATATGCGGGATTTCTATCACGCCGCTTTCGATTTCCGCACCATCCTGTGTCAAAGTGTAGTGAGCCTGTACGCAGGTCGACGGATCAGTGAAATCCCAGTAGTTCCCGATCGTGAGTAGTCCTTCTTCGAGGTCATAGTCAGCTCGGAGCGGCCTGTGTACATTTTTATATTCATACAGACCTGTATGCGGTCTCCTGTCCGGGTAGACCAGACCGTCAAGACAGAAATTGCCGTCATGCTGAAGTTCGCCGTGATCTCCGCCATACAGATACATGGGGCTTCCGTCTTCCGTATATCCTTTCAGAACCGCGTGATCGCAGAATTCCCACACAAATCCTCCGCAAAGGCGCGGATACTTCTCCGTCAGATCTCTGTATTCCTGAAAATCTCCGGGACTGTTCCCCATGGAATGACAATACTCCACGAGCAGAAGCGGCTTTTTCGGATTGCTCTTCAGATAGTCTGTGACCTCATCAAAAGGAGGATACATTCTGCCGAAGAGGTCGATGTTCGAGACATCGTATTCCCTGTCCCGGGGCATGTAGAACGCGCTCTCATAGTGGGTAAGCCTTGTGGGATCTGTCTCTTTCGTCCAGCGGAGAGATTCTTCAAATGTACATCCGTACCCGCACTCATTTCCCATGGACCAGACGAGTATGCAAGGTCTGTTCCGATTGCGCAGGACCATGGATCTAACGCGATCAAGAGTCGGCAGTACAAATGCGGGATTGTCCGCAATCTGTACATGTGCCAGCCTCATGCGCTCTGCATAGTCATCCTCGTTAAAATAGAGAGGAGCTGTCCCATGACTCTCATTATCCGCCTCATCGATCACATAAAGACCCATTTCATCGCATAACTGATAGAAATAAGGCACATCCGGGTAGTGACTGGCACGAACTGCGTTAAAATTGTGGTCTTTTATCAGGCGGAGATCTCTTTCGACCTGCTCCCTTGTCACAGCGGACCCTGTTACCGGATCCGATTCATGGCGGTTGACGCCCCTGAATTTGATCGGACTATCGTTCAGGAGCAGAACTCCGTCCTCCACACAGACCCTTCTGAATCCAACCTTCTCCGTGATCGTTTCACCCGGAGTCTTCAGAATAAGCGTGTAAAGGTTCGGTGACTCGGCGTTCCAGAGATAAGGATTATCAATCCTGAGACTGATTTCATCCCTCTTACCTAAGTCGGTCTCAAGGACAAGTCCTGATTTCAGCGAAATATCTTCCTGTCTTTCGAGGGAATCCGAGTCAGCTCCGGTTACCGTTATACCGTCCGTTTTCGGGTTTTTATCACCTCCCGTAACCGAGACTGCAGACAGGGCAAGCTCAATGTGTACCGGTACCTTCTCTCCGCTGAACGAGAATTTTATTTTAAGTTCAGCAGTCTTCATATCCTGCGACAATGCGGTCGTTATCACATAATCCTCTATGTGATTTTCCGGACGGCTTACCAGATAGACATCCCTGATGATGCCGGACATCCTGAATTTGTCCTGATCTTCCAGATAGGATCCGTCACACCACTTGAGTACAAGGACCGCCAGCAGGTTCTCCCCCTCTTTTAACAGCTCCGTGACCTCGAACTCCGAGGTGTGATGCGTGACCTGGCTGTATCCGACATAAACACCGTTCAGCCATACAAAAAAACAAGAGTCGACCCCTTCAAAATTCAGGTATGTGCGCGGAGCTTCCGGAGTTTTGTGCCACGTAAACCGCTGAAGATAGGTGCCGCATGGATTATCCTGAGGAACATAGGGCGGATCAAAGGGAAACGGGTACCGGATATTTGTATACTGGTTCTCGTCATACCCTCTCATCTGCCAGCAAAACGGGACGCTCTCACGCCGCCATTTGTCATCCGGCACATAATCCTGCCGGTAGAACTCTTCGCGCAGTGTATGGATGCCTGGATAATAGCGAAAGAGCCATTTGCATCCGCTGAGAATCTGCGCGCGGTCGGAATCCTCCGCGGCAGGAACAGCGCCTGTATTCTCTGCGGAATTCGAGGTTGGAATAAAGTAACAGTGGTAAGGTACGGTATTCTGATGCAGAACCGACAGATCTTCATAGAGTCTTGGTACAATCAAGTTCGAAACACCCCCTTCTCTCCAAATGCGTTCAAGGCAACAAGTGCCCGTTTCGAAACGACAGTTATATAAGAAATGATACAATTCACACATTTAAAAGCATATGAACAAAGCGATTCATTTTATGCACAAATCCTTATGCCTGTGGAAATTGTCCAATATATTTTGTAAACTATAAATCTCAGCAGCCGAACTGTGCCGAAGCTCCATTGTTCCATGGCCAGACTGTTCTGAGTTTGTACTGTGTAGCTAGTTTTTATGCCAAGGAGGGAGACTATTATGTACGTAAATTCAGGTTATCTTAATAATTCCAGAATTCCTTTCAAGGAAACTAAGATGGACCTTCGGATTCTGAGTGTCGGCACCTATCAGCTTCAATCATGGCCGAAACTGCCGACCTGGCGCCCGAAGGGACGCATAGACTGGCAGCTCATATACGTAGCTGCAGGTGAAGGGCATTTTCAGCTTGATGATAAGGAGATTATTGTTCCGGCCGGCAATATGGTGCTGTATCAGCCCAAACAGGAACAGCGTTATTTTTTTCTTGGTAAGGACAATTCTCAGTACTGGTTCGTGCATTTTACGGGCGGCCAGGTCAAAAATATTCTGAAACACTACAGCATTCCGCTGGATAAGTATGTACTGCATACCGGAATATCATACGAATATGAGGATCTTTTTAAGAAGATGAGGGATGAGCTTATAGAATGTCCCCTTCAATATGAGGAGATGCTGATTTGCCTGTTCAGGGAACTCATGATGACGATCAACAGAAAAATGAACCAGAAAAATCTGAAAATATCCGGGTTCGCACAGGCGGAAGTATCATACGCCAAGGATTATTTCAGAGAGCACTACAATGAGAGTATAAATATTGAGGAATATGCCGCATCGAGAAACATGAGTATCAGTTGGTTCAACAAATGTTTCCGCGGCGTCGTCGGTATCTCACCCACGAAATTTATTCTGCATGCGCGCATGCGCAATGCACAGATTCTTCTCGAGACAACAGATGAGACTGTCGCTAATATAGCGCATATCGTCGGTTATGAGAATCCCATGTATTTCAGCAGGGTCTTTAAAAATGAGAAGGGGGTGTCTCCGCTGAAATATAGGAATGTGTTCAAGAAGAAGTTTCTGGAAAATGTGAACTTTGACCCGGAGTGATTACAGCTAAAAATGTGCATATACAACGGCTTTGTGTTATAATCAGAATGATTATTCGCAAAAATTTCCCATTCAAGGAATAACTAAGTCTCATCATACAAATACTGCATCGGCGGGACGCTGCACAGCATAAGTTCGATCACGGAAATCGAAGATTTCCTATCTCACTTATTGCGCTCTGTCTCGCTGGCAGCGGTACTAAGAAATTTTAGTTATTCCGTAAAGCCGGCTATGTATATGAGGTCACACTATGGCAGGTTTCAAACACGAGCACAATTTCCGCGAACTCGGAGGCTATAAGACGAAAGACGGACGCACCGTCAAAAAAGGAATGTTCTACCGCAGCGGCGCGCTTGCATTCATGGATGAACGCGAGCTGGCAGCCGTCGGGCGATTAGGATTAAAAAGCATTGTTGATCTGCGCAGTACCATTGAGCATATCACGTTCCCGGATCCTCCCATCGACGGAGCCACCAACTACCATTACACCGCCATGAATGACAACGATATAAATGAGATCGACTATTCTTCACGCAAGATGGTACTCATGGCCATGAAAGAACCGGGTCTTAACAAAATGGAGAGCTTCGGGAAGCATCTTTACGCTCACGTTGCATTTGACAATGACGCCTATTATAAGATGTTCCAACTCATTCTCAGGGAACGTGTACCCATGCTCTTTCACTGCACGCAGGGCAAGGACCGTACAGGAATCGCGGCAATGCTCATTCTTCTCCTGCTCGGCGTCGACGAGGAGACGATCCTTGATGATTTCGAACTGACGAATAAATACAGAAAGTCACTGATCAGGGAACAGATGTCCAAGTTCAGGATTCTGTCCAGACTCAGCAAGAATCTCCGGACTTTTCTGTGGGTCAAGGAGGGCGTGTGCAGATCATTCGCCGCATATGCTTTAACTACCATTCAGAAGAAATACCCGAGTTACGAGGATTTCTTCAGGACGGAATATGACCTGTCCGCTGAAGATATCGCAAAAATCAGAGATCTATATCTTGAGTGATAGAAAGAGCACCGGCGAAACAAATCGTAATCGTCCCGCCGGTGCTCTTTTATATGTTGTAAACAGCTTTACATATTTCTGTACTTCTCGTACCTCTCCTTCGCGAGCTTAGCCCCCTCCTCGAACAGCGCTTTTGCATTCTCCGGGAACGTACGTCTCAGCGATGCGTACCTCACCTCTCCGTTCAGGAACTCCTCATAATCGATGGAAGGCTCCTTCGAGTCAAGGTGGAACTTCGGCTCGGTTTCCGGGTTGAACCGGTACAGGAACCAATAGCCGGCGTCTACCGCCTTCTTCATCTCATCCTGCACTCTATCCGTTCCGCAGCGAAGTCCATGCTCCTGGCACGGCGCGTAAGCGATGATAACACTCGGACCGTCATAGTCCTGCGCTTCGCGGACCGCCTTGATCAGCTGATTGTAATCCGCTCCCATAGCCACCTGTGCAACATAGACCTTGCCGTATGTCATGAGCATACTGCCGAGATCCTTCTTCGGCTGCTTCTTGCCGGATGCCGCGAACTGTGCGACCGCACCGACCGGAGTAGCCTTGGAAGACTGACCGCCTGTGTTGGAATAGACCTCCGTATCCACGATCAGGACGTTGACGTTCTCGCCGCTGGCGATTACGTGATCCAGACCGCCGAATCCGATATCATACGCCCAGCCGTCGCCGCCGTACATCCAGAAAGTCTTCTTGACAAGCTGGTCCTTATAGCGAAGAATTGCCTTTGCTTCTTCATCGTCCAACTTTGAGAGAGCCTCTATCAGCTTTTCGCTGGTCTCGAGCGACTTCTCGAAATCTTCAAACGTCGCAATCCACTCATCCATCGCCTCGCAGGCTGCACTGTCTGTGCAGACACTACGATATTCTTCCACTCTGTCTTTCTCATGCAGACGCTGCTGATTGACCGACAGCACCATGCCGAGAGAGAACTCAGCGTTATTTTCAAACAGGGAATTGGACCATGCAGGTCCGCGGCCCTTCTGATTTACAGTATACGGGATACCCGGCATCGCGGAACCCCACGCCTGAGAGCAGCCGGTCGCATTTGCCCAGTAAACACGATCTCCGTAAAGCTGAGTGAGAAGCTTTGCGTACGGCGTCTCGCCGCAACCGGCGCATGCTGCCGAGAACTCGACGAGCGGTCTGCGGAACTGGCTTCCCTTGACCGAATACGGATCGAAGATATCTTTCTTTTCGGGCAGATTCAGCGCGTACTCCCATGCAGCGGATGTATCAGCGGCCTCGGAAGCCGGGACCATGGTGAGTGCTTTGCCTTTAGCCGGGCAGACATTTGCGCAGCTGCCGCAGCCCGTGCAGTCGAGCTCGCTCACCTGCATCGTAAAGTACATGCCTGCGACCTGCTTACCTTTTGCCGGTGCGATCTTCATGCCTTCCGGCATTGCGCTCTTCTCCTCCTCCGTCATAAGATACGGGCGGACGACCGCATGCGGGCAGACATAAGCGCATCTGTTGCACTGGATACATGTTTCCGGATTCCATACCGGTACGCGGACAGCGATTCCGCGTTTTTCATAGGCTGTAAGACCCATGTCCATGACGCCGTCCTTATATCTTGCCAGCTGGCTGACCGACAGGTCATCACCCTTCTGGGCGTTGATCGGCTCAAGGATTTCCGTGACGACAGCCGGTACATTTCTCTCTTTCTTCGGAGCATCCTCGGCATCCTTCCATGAATCCGGAACATCGATGTGGACAAATGCACTGCACCCCGCGTCTATAGCCGCCAGATTACGTTTTACGACGTCCTCTCCTTTTGCGAAATATGTCTTCTCCGCTGCCGCCTTCATGTAGCGGACAGAATCCTCGACCGGAATGACCGGCATGAGGTTGAAGAAAGCGGACTGAAGGACCATGTTAAAGTGGCCGCCGAGTCCGAGATCGCGTGCAATCTTCGTGGCGTCGATCGTGTACAGCTGAATGCCCTTATTTGCGATTTCTCGCTTTGCATTTGCGGGAATATGCTTATCAAGCTCTGCCGTATCCCACGGGCAGTTGATGAGGAGCGTACCGCCCGGCTTGACTTCCGATGCGATGTCGTACTTCTCGATATATGTCGGGTTGTGGCAGGCAATGAAGTCTGCGGATTTTACGTAATAGGACGAACGGATCGGTCTGTCGCCGAAACGGAGATGGCTCTTCGTTACGCCGAACGATTTCTTTGCGTCATATTCGAAATAAGCCTGTGCGAATTTGTCTGTATGCGAATTGATGATCTCGACCGTATTCTTGTTGGCGCCGACGGTACCGTCAGAGCCGAGACCCCAGAATTTGCAGCTGACAAGTCCGTCTTCCTCAAGATTCAGGACTTCCTTTTCCTTCAGAGACAGATGTGTCACGTCGTCATTAATACCGATCGTAAAACTGTTGACCGGCTTCTCCTCAAGCAGGTTCGCAAAGACGGCTGCGATCTGGG
Source organism: Lachnospiraceae bacterium (assembly GCA_017433725.1). Lineage (GTDB taxonomy): Bacteria > Bacillota > Clostridia > Lachnospirales > Lachnospiraceae > Chordicoccus. Next base: position 13,020 of record JAFRGQ010000059.1, on the reverse strand, counting down.
ACGGCGTGGTATCCTTGGAGGACAGACCGTAACGGCCGCCGACCACAACGAGGTCGCTGCGTCCGCGAAGCGCTGTACAGACATCCTGATACAGAGGCTCGCCGGCGCTTCCCATCTCTTTTGTGCGGTCCAGAACAGCAATCGACTTGCATGTAGCAGGTATCGCAGCAACGAAACGGCTGATATCGAACGGCCGATACAGATGGACCTGTACAAAACCGACTTTCTCGCCGCGCGCGTTCAGAAAGTCGACCGTCTCCTTGATGCATCCGGAAACGGATCCCATCGCGATAATGACACGTTCTGCATCCGGCGCTCCGTAATAATTGAAGATGTGGTACTCTCTGCCTGTAATCTCGCTGATCTTTCCGAGATATCCTTCTACGATATCCGGCAATGCTGAATAATCATTGTTGTTGGCTTCTCTCATCTGGAAGAAAATATCCGGATTCTGAACAGTCGCGCGGATCATCGGATGTTCCGGATTGAGCGCCTGTGCACGCCATGCGTCCAGAGCCTCATAGTCAACAAGGTCCGCCAGATCCGCGTAGTTCATCTGCTCGACTTTGTCCAGCTCATGAGATGTGCGGAAACCGTCAAAGAAATGAATGAACGGTACAAGCCCCTTGATTGCCGAAAGATGTGCCACGCCTGCAAGGTCCATGACCTCCTGAACATCGCCGCTCGCAAGAAGGGCAAATCCCGTCTGACGGCAGTTATATACATCCGAATGATCTCCGAATATAGAGAGCGCGTGGGAGCCGACCGTACGGCTGGCCACATGAAGTACGCCCGGGAGACGCTCACCGGCAATGCGGTGCATGGTCGGGATCATCAGCATAAGTCCCTGCGAAGAAGTAAAACTTGTCGCCAGAGCTCCGGTCTCAAGTGCACCGTGAACGGCTGCGATCGCGCCGGATTCCGCCTGCATCTCAACGAGGCGGACGCGCTGACCGAAGATGTTCTTCTTTCCGTTGGCAGACCAGACGTCTGTTTTTCCCGCCATCGGCGAGGAAGGTGTAATTGGATAAATAGCCGCTATTTCAGTGAATGCATATGCAATATAAGCGGCGGCTTCATTACCGTCCACCGTCACATATTGCTTCTGTCTGTCACTCATAATGTTTTCCTCCGAGTTTCTCTCTTATGTCAGATTTACCGAAGCATAACGGTTTTTCCCGTCTGCTTCGGTAAGTCAGCTTTCTTACATGTACTTAAGCCGTTACAATACTCGCCGCCTTCTGCAGCCCGAGCTTCTCAATCGCCTGCTCACGCATCTTATACTTTTGGATCTTACCCGCATCGTTCATCGGGAATCCGTCCACGAAATCGATGTACTTCGGCACCTTGTGCTTCGCCATGTGGTCAAGTACGAATTTCTTCATCTCCTCGACCGTCATGGTCTCGCCCTCCTTGAGGATGATGCAGGCCATGATCTCCTCGCCCATCGCCTGATCCGGAACGCCGATGACCTGAACATCGCTTACCTTCGGATGTGTATAAATGAATTCCTCGATCTCCTTCGGGTAAATATTCTCACCGCCGCGGATGATCATATCCTTCAGACGGCCTGTAATTCTGTAATTGCCTTCCTTCGTTCTGCAGGCAAGGTCGCCTGTATGCAGCCAACCGTCCTTATCGATTGCAGAGGCTGTTGCCTTCGGCATCTTGTAGTAACCCTTCATAATATTATATCCGCGGGCTACAAACTCTCCGATGACCTCGTCCGGACAATCCTCACCGGTCTCCGGATCCACGATCTTGCACTCGACTTCCGGGAAAGCGCTTCCGACGGTCGTGACGCGGACTTCCAGAGAATCCGTAGTGCGGCTCATCGTGCAGCCCGGCGAAGCCTCGGTCTGACCGTAAACAATAACAATTTCCGGCATATGCATCTTCTCGACGACATCCCGCATGACAGCGATCGGGCAGGGACTTCCTGCCATGATACCGGTCCTCATATGTGCAAAACTGGTCTTCTCGAAATCCGGATGCGACAGCATCGCAATGAACATCGTCGGCACGCCGTGGAAAGCAGTGATATGCTCATTGTGTATGCAGGAAAGCGACGACTTCGGCGAGAAATACGGAATCGGAAGAATCGTGCCGCCGTGGGTCATCGTTGCAGTCATAGCGAGTACCATGCCGAAGCAGTGGAACATCGGCACCTGGATCATCATACGATCTTCCGTAGACAGATCCATTCCGTCGCCGATACTCTTACCGTCATTAACAATATTGTAATGTGTCAGCATAACACCCTTCGGGAATCCAGTCGTTCCGGACGTATACTGCATATTGCAGACATCGTTCACATCGACTGCCGCAGCCATGCGATTGATCTCTTCGATCGGGGTGCGTGACGCATACTCGAGGGATTCCTCCCAGGTCAGAGCGCCGGGCATGCGGAAACCGACTGTAATGACGTTGCGAAGGAACGGAAGACGTCTCGTATGGAGCGGCTTACCCGGCTTATTATCTTTAATCTCCGGGCAGAGCTCATTAATGATGCTGTTATAATCGGAATCTCTGTAGCCTTCGATCATGACCAGCGTATGCGTATCCGACTGGCGAAGCAGATACTCCGCTTCATGAATCTTGTAAGCGGTATTCATCGTAACAAGAACAGCGCCGATCTTCGTGGCTGCCCAGAAGGTCAGAAACCACTGGGGAACATTTGTCGCCCAGATCGTGACCTTGGAACCGGCTTTAACGCCGAGGGATACCAGCGTGCGGGCAAACTCATCGACATCATCCCTGAACTGGCTGTATGTTCTTGTATAATCCAATGTTGTATAACGGATTGCCGTCTGATCCGGGAACTCTTCGACCATGGTATCCAGAACCTGCGGAAACGTCTTGTCGATCAGGTCGCCCTTCTTCCAGACGTACCGTCCTACATGACGGTTGCTCCAGTAGAGATGGCGTTTGCCGCGCTTTGTATTTTCAAACGGACGCATCCCGTTCTCATAATGCGTCAGAATGATCTCAATATCCTCAAGTCCTTCCATCCAATTCGGATCCCACTCGAGCGATACATAACTGTCGTAGTTGACCGAGCGAAGGGCGTCCATGAGATCCTGAAGAGGAAGCTGGCCTTCACCGATCAGTTCGGGAATGATTTTTCCATCCTCTTGCCGACAGTCATGAATGTGTACATGTTTTACATATGCACCCAGATTTGTGATCGTCGTTTCGGCACTCTCTCCGCCCTCGAACACAGTTGTGTGCATATCCCAGAGGGCTGCAAGCCTGTCGTCAGAGAAACGATTCAGGAGATCGCGCAGACGGCTCGTATCCGCGTAGGCATCCGCAGTCTCGACAAGAACAGTCACCGGTTTTTCTCCGACTATATCAAGGAGAATGCCGAGCGGCTCCACACATTTTTCCGGATCGCTCTCCGAAGTATGAATGCCGATGCAGCTTATGCCGAGATTCACGGCTACCGTGAGACATTCCGTGAACTCTCTGATGAAATCCGGAGAAGTGAAGTCCTTTACGGTGTTGATACACGGCAGCTGAAGATGATCTGCAATCAGATGCCGTCTTACGGATGCCGCCCGCTCCGGGTTCGTAGGACTGCCCTTTCCGCGGAAGACAGGGCTGTGTATATCATAAAGCTCGATACCCTGCATGCGCGTGTAAACAGCAACGCTGCAGAATTCATCCCAGCTCATATTATTCCAATTCTGGATAGAGAATGACAGTTTCAAGACGTAAACCTCCTCTTACTTTTCACTCATTGTCACTCATCGTTGCTCGAAAGTATCCCGACAGTCATCCGGCAGGAACGGTTCCTGAAAACTGAGAACCGCCTCTGCATGAGTCCTTGTCGAAATATCAGCCCGGATATTATGCATCCTCATAAACAATCTTGTTCAAAGCACTGATATAAGCCCGGATCGAAGCCCCGATAATATCCGTTGAAATGCCGTTTCCTGAATAGACGCGGCCGCCGGCGCGAAGCTTAACAAGAGCGCTTCCCATGGCGTCACGGCCTTCCGTTACCGTCTGGATCTGGAAATCATCGAGTTCATAGTGATGTCCTATGATCTGCTCAATAGCCTGGAAAGAAGCATCGATCGGACCGTCGCCGATACCTACGCCACGGATTTCTTCACCGTCCTTCACGAGAAGAATATTTGCAGTCGCGGTGATAACATTTCCGCTGTTGATTACATATGTCTTCAATGTATATGTGGACGGCACCTGCATGGCGGTACTTGCGATAATTGCATCCAGCTCTTTGGTTCCTACATATGTCTTTTTGGCAGCAACTCTGAGGAAAGACTCGAATACGCGGGCATTGTCCTCCTCGCTGAGATCATAGCCCATCTGGCGAACGACCTTGGTCACCTCGCTGATATCATCGTTTTTGTCAAGGCAGACATTTGCAATGTCTTCAAGCCCGATATTATTAAAGCGGGACTGATCGTCTTCCTGCGGATCAAGGATTCTCTTCAGCTGTCCTACAGCGCGATGAAGTTCCGTCACGCGGACCTGCGTAGTGATATCGAGGTCATTACCCTTGACTGCCACGAACTCGGCAAGCTCCTCCATGGTCGGATAGCCGTTCGGCAGGGCGGTGCATTTTACGCCTACTGCGCCTTCTCTGACTGCCTGAGCGGCACAGGCAACCGCCATGTTGATGGTATCCCTGATTTCTACATAAAGCTCGATATCTGCGAGACCCGGAACATTTTTCATGATTTCTCTGACAAATGTGCCGAATTCATCCGGCATCATTATGCCTGCAGTATCGCAGACCGTGATCTTGTAAGCACCCGCATCGATAGCAGCGTTAAGCGCCTTATACAGGAATTCCGGCTCTGCGCGGGTCGCATCCTCAGCGGAGAATTCAACGAACTCCGTGTAGAAACGGGCCTTCTTTACGGATTCTGTGATGAGTTCAAGCATAGCGCCGGCTTTCTTATGGCACATATACTCCATCTGAACGGTCGAAACCGGTGCAATAATGTTGAGCTTCGGTTTCTTAGCCGGCTTAACGCTTTCCCATGTCTGCTCAATATTGCCGACTGAAATATCGACTGCCGCGGAGATTCTTGTCACCACCATGGAAGCGATGGTCCGATTGGCAAGCTGATCGGCCTTGCTGTCAGAAATCGGTGCGAGCTCGATCGTATCTGCCTTCAATCGGTCGAGGCTTCTCGCTACCTCGAGTTTCTCCTTGAAGGAGAGCTCTCTGCCGCGGGCATTTGCAGCCTGTCTAAGGGTCATGTCGATGAATTTCAGTGTTCTCATGATTCTCTTTTTTCCTTTCTATAGATAAGTACCTGTCCGGAAGCCCTGCAGCCACGACTTACGCCGCATATCTCTTGCTATGAAGCGGTATGGCCAATCGGTAACTTTTTCCTAATGAAAAAAAAACCCAGAGGCTCACGAACAATAATGAACCTCTGGGACGACTAATCAATTAATCGCGGTACCACCCAGATTGCCGCGCAAGCGACCGCTCTGTAGTACTCAATAAAGTACCTGGCCTTGATAACGGGACCTTCCGGATTTCCCTACACAGCGTTCGCCTTCAGGAAATCTGCTCCGGCATGAGACTGCGCATTGTACTCACTCCGACTCGCACCAACCGTCGGATCTCTGTGGTGGTGGGCAAATTGCATAGTGCCTTCATCGCATTTATATAAATTTAATATTTTGTCACATCTAATGAAAGATTCTAATTTATGTCGGCTGGTTTGTCAATCTGTTTTTCTATGCACTTAAAGAAAATAACGAAAAAAGGGATGTGAAAATGATCTCTCATCTTCACATCCCGTATCTTATCCGTTTCTCAGAACAGTCTGCTGAGGAACTCCATGATTCCGCCAAGGACACCGTTCTCTCTTGTTTCCGGCTGCTCACAGAAGCTCATTCTCTCCCCTGTCATCCATTCCGGAGCAGGATCTTCTTTATGATATTCACAATAAAAATCAATCGGAAATGATAACATGATAACGACCTCCCTTTCTTTTCTCTTCTTCTTATCGTCTTTCTTTTCCCTTTTGTATCTTATGACTATATATTACCGCAAATTTTCCGGTTATCTATAGGCTGCACATCTGAATTTGTGCTATGATATATGTACTGAAAGCACATATATCCAAACTCATAAGAATGTCGTTTTCAGATTTCACCGATAAACCGAAAGCAAAAAGAAAAGGAGAAGTCCAATCGCCATCGCCGATGATTGGAACAGTAAGAAATATATGGGATTTACGATTGAAGACATGCTGACCGTCTCAAAAGCACGATACGGAATGGAACTTCTCGCAGGAGCAAACGGATGGTCCAACTCCATCAGCTGGATCCTGCTTATTGAGGACCTTAAGATTCTCAATAATTTCAAGGGAAAAGACCTGGCAATCACGACGGGGTTCGGCTTTCAGGACGAAGAATCCCAATTGAAACTGGTATCGAACCTCATCCGTCTCGATGCCTCGGGGCTTATCATCAATACCGGCATGTATATCACGGAGGTTCCGGAATCCCTGATCCGATATTGCGATGAGAACAGCTTTCCGCTCCTGACCGTTCCGTGGAGCACAGAACTCTTTGAGATGACGAAAGATCTCGATATGCGTATTCTTCTCCAGGGCATGGCGGATGAGCAGATCTCGCAGGCTTTAATAGGGGCAATCGAAAAGCCCGATCTTACGCAACAGTTCAAAAATGAGCTGCTCCCCTACTTCGATGTCGACGGTACCTTTCAGATCATCCTGATCACACTGGATGGTCTGGACAGCATGGATACGGTCGAGCGACGCAGGATAAGCTTCCAGCTCCAGCTCTATCTTGAGAGCCTCACACACAACGCTTGCTTCTTTTATTATGATTCCTGCTTTGTAATAGTAGTGAACGCAGTCCCCGAAGACGAGCTGCATGAGCTCGTCGACGCATTCATTCACAGAACAGAAGTGCGCATGAAAGATCACTCAATCTATGCCGGAGGAAGCAGTCTTATGATAGATCTCGGCAGCCTCCATCTCTGCTATCACAGAGCAAAGGCCGCTCTAAGAGCGTCCCATCAGCTTAGTAAGAGAATTATGTGGTTCGACGATATGGGCATATACAGAATTCTTGCGCTCGTCTCAGACGACCAGCTGCTGAAAGAGATGGGTGAGAATCAGCTCCTGCCCCTCATAGAGTATGACAAAAAACACGGCTCGAATTATGTGGAAATCTTGGAGCAGTATCTGCTGAATAACGGCAGCATCCAGGCGGTCGCATCGAAAATGTTCATGCACAGAAACACGGTAATCTACCAGCTCGGCAATATAAAAAGGCTGCTCGGGAGCAGCCTTGAGCGTTCTGAAGACAGAATGAAATTTATGATAGCCTGCATGCTGCTGCATCTGTGAAAAGATCTACAGCCAGTTCTTTTTCCGGAAAAAGATAATACTCACAATCACAATCGCAAGGCACACTATGATGACGATCGGATAGCCGAGCGGTGAATCCAGCTCCGGCATATACCGAAAGTTCATGCCGTACCAGCCGACGATCAAAGTCAGAGGCATGAAGATCGTCGTCACGACCGTCAGGATCGTCATGGTATTATTCTGCTGGACGGCAATCTGATTCGCGTACAGATCCCTTACCTGCACACTGTAGTCACGAAGATAAGTAACGATATCCTGCAGCCGCATTACCCTTGCAGTGAACATATCAAAATAGCGAAGATTGTGTTCTGCGAAGAAATTATTCTCGTTCTCTCCGAGCTCCTGCCCCAGATCGATCAGCTGTTCATAGTGCGTTCGAAGACGAAGGAGTTCTCTGCGCATTTCAACAATATAGGTCAATGCCTTTTTGCTGACTGATCCGTCGAGAATACTGTCCTCAATTGCAGCCAGTCTGTCCTCCACTTCATTCAGATAAGCGAGATCCCCGAAAACGATCTTGTTAAGGAAATCGTAAAGAAATCGTTCAAGGCTCGGAATTTTCCACTTGCGCGTCATCTGAAGTTCTTCTACGATCTGTCTGGCCAGGCCATCGTCGTCGATGAAGACAACGCCTTTCTCATCCAGTGCGAATGTGAACTCGTGATTCCTCCCTGCGATGTCACGCTTGTCCGGGATCGTAAAACCGCCGGTCAGAGAATCATAGTTGACTTCGGCTTTGGTGGTATGAATCCGATCATATTCTATATCTAAGTCGATACCCATGCGGAAGGAATCCTTCTCCTTCTGCCATTCGGACGAATCCATTACAACAACATAGGGTCTGGTCGCCTTCATACATTCTGCCGGGGTAACCTGTTCAAGATTATCAGAAATCAGCAAATACATGGACTTCTCTCCTCAAGATAATTTTCAGGCTCTTAAGACGTATGGTGGAAAAATCGTGATACCATAATTTGCTCCTCCTATGTCAGACGACCATGCTTGCATGGTCATCTGACCCGCCTATCAAAGTTCGAAAGTTTACTTTCAAACTTCCGGAGTCCGAAATCAATTTTATGACATAAGTATACCACATATATCCGCTTTCTATCTCCGAAAATGAAAACCTGCCGGCTTCACTCTTCCGAGCTACCGGCAGTTCTTCATATTCAGATCATTATGTTTTGACGTTGACTATATGCTTTTTCATGCACAATCAGTTTATCTTGTTCCGTCCGTAGAAGACATTGAACATATCCGGCTTCCAATCCGGCTCCACATCCTTCACCGCTTCTTTCGCCGTGATCTCCTTATCATCGTTGTCGATATCGATGAGCACATATCTGTCATTTCCCATGCCAAGCTCCTTCATATAGGAGAGCTGTCTGAGTCCATGTCTGCTTTCAATGCGCTCGATTAATGCCTTACCGCCACCGTAAGGCAGATTATAAACAAGATCAACACACGCGTTATCGACAGCCAGAATGTCGTAAGATGCCAGAATTCCGACGTCCGGTGTCACGACAGGCTCAGCCGCAACGCCTTCACAGTCACAGGAAACAGACATGTTTCTCATAACATTAATATAAGATACATGACCGGCAAAATGATCGATTGTCGCCTTGGTAGATTCCGAGATGCGCTCCATAAGCTCTTCCTTGCGGTTTCCCCACATGTCATCTGCGGTAGAGTGGATCTCCTTTTTTCCGATTCTTCCGTCAGCGCAGCCAATCCCGATATTCTTGTTGGAACCGCCGAAACCGCCCTGAACATGCCCCTTAAAATGTGTAAGAGTGAGCATGGAATCATAGTTCAGAAGATTCTTACCGACATGCATCTCGTCGAACCATTTGCCATCTTTCACGGGAAGCGCAGCCACGCCGTCCTCGTCCGTGATATCGACCGGGCAGAATGTCCAGCCGTTCACTTCCAGAGTCTTCCTGTGCTGTTCCGTTGTGTAACGGTCTCCCTCATAGTAAGTGTTCGTCTCAATAATCGTTGCTCCCGGAAGCTTCTCATCATACAGGGATCTTACCCACGGACGCGGAATGATATTCGGTCCTTTCCTCTCTCCGGTGTGAAGCTTTATCGCGATCTTGCCTTCGATACCCTCGGAGACTCTGTCATAAATCTTTTTCAGGCCTTCCGCTGACAGATCTCTCGTAAAATATACAACGGATGTGTCCCCTGTTCTCTCTTCAAACGGAACATACTTGTTGCCGTCCTTACCCGGCACAGCGTTCTTGTCACTCATAAGCATCCTCCTTTACTGAATTCCGGATATAACCTCCCCGGGGGGTTGTAACTTGTGTATTCATTGTATCATTTCATTGGTTCAAATTCAATTGCACAAGTAGCAACTTTTGATCAGACAGTTAAGTTTCTGTCATAGGACTCAAAACCAACGCTGAGGCGTTCTTGAAAAAGACTGCAAACAAAGTTTCCTATGGCACAAAAAACCGGAGCATCGTTTCCACGACACCCCGGCTTGAGTTTATAAAGCTTATTTCCCGCAAACAAAGTTTCCGAAAATGACAATACGGAACAATCGCGGATAAAGTATTTTAAGCCTCGTTTACACGAGGACCTTCGACAGGAAATCACGCAGCCTCGGATTCTCCGGATTGGCGAAGAACTCCTGCGGAGGCTTATCCTCCTGAATCTTGCCCTTGTCGATGAAAATCACCCTCGAAGCGACCTCCTTGGCAAATCCCATCTCGTGCGTAACAACAACCATTGTCATTCCGTTCTTGGCAAGAACTTTCATAAGCTCAAGAACCTCGCCTACCATCTCGGGATCGAGAGCACTTGTTGGCTCGTCGAAGAGGAGGACTTCCGGATCCATAGCCAACGCCCGCACAATGGCGATTCGCTGCTTCTGTCCGCCGGAGAGCATATTCGGATACTCGTCCGCCTTGTCAGCAAGTCCGATTCTCTCAAGCAGTTCCATTGCCTGCTTATCGGCCTCTGCCTGCGTCTTCTTCTTCAGAAGGACAGGAGCCAGCGTAATGTTCTTCTTAACGGTCATGTGCGGAAACAGATTAAAATGCTGGAACACCATCCCCATCTTCGAACGCACCTGATCGATATCGCGGTCTTTTACCTCTTTTCCATCCAGGAAAATCTGTCCGCCTGTGGGTTCTTCGAGATGTGTAAGACATCTCAGGAATGTGGACTTTCCGCATCCGGAGGGACCGACAAGAACGATCACGTCTCCCTGTTCCACATCAAGGTCGATACCATCGAGGACTTTCAGGCCTCCGAAACTTTTCTGCAGATTCTTAACGGCGATCACTCTGTCTCAACCTCCTTTCAAATAATCCGAGAAGATACGTAAAGATCATGACGAGTATCAGATAAATCACTGCTGTAATGAGCAGAGGGAACATGGCCTCGTATGTACGGTTCATAACTCCCTGTGCGGCATAAAGCAGTTCCTTGCCGCCGATTACAGTGATAAGAGAAGTATCCTTGAGAAGGATGATGAACTCATTACCCATAGCAGGCAGGACTGACTTGATAGCCTGAGGAATAATGATATGAATCATGGTCGTCATATAATTGAGTCCCAGACTGCGTCCGGCCTCCATCTGTCCGGAATCGACAGCCATCAGACCGCCGCGGATGATCTCGGAAACATAAGCACCCGAATTGATGCCCAGCGTCAGTGTTCCGACAAATGTAAAATTGCGGCTGGATGAGAACACGACCATTCCCATGATAAGCAACTGTACCATCATCGGCGTACCGCGGATAATCGTTACATAAATCTTGAAAATGAGATTCAAAATTCCAAGCAGAATACTCTTCCGGGACTTCTGCTGATCATGAGCCGTGCGGACAAGTGCGACGATGATTCCGAGCAGTATACCGAAAATAAGGGCACAGGCCGTGACCAGAAGTGTAGTTCCGACTCCTCCCAAATAGAGCTTCCAACGTTCATTGTACAGAAAAGCCTGATAAAACTTCATAAAGAAGTTTTGAGTGAAGCTCAGTTTTTCACCGCTTGTCGCCATCTGCGATAAGGCTTCATACAACTCTTCCAATTTAAAGCCTCCTTCTTCTCTTTATATAGGAAACCGGATCCGTCGCGGTAAATTCAGACTGCTCCGGATCCGGAAATAAACTACTTTATTTTGCAGCGATATACTTGTCAACGATAGACTGAACCGTACCGTCTTCCTGAAGTTCTGCAAGCGCCTTATTTACAGCACTCTGAAGAGCTGTGTTGCCCTTTGCCATACCGATTGCATAATCTTCGGAAACATACTCGGTATCAAGTATCTTAAGTCCCTGATTTGCAGCGACAAATGCCTTGGCCGGCTCCTGATCGATAACAACACAGTCGACCTGTCCGTTCATAAGAGCCTGAACAGCTGTAAGGCCGTTGTCATATGTTGTGATGTGGTCTTCGCCGTAATCATCTGTGCAATAGATATTGCCTGTTGTGCCGCGCTGTGTGCCGATCATCTTGCCATCAAGATCTTCAACGGAAGCAATATCAGAATCTTCCTTAACGATGATGACCTGAACGCCCGTTGCATAAGAATCCGAGAATTCCATGACCTTCTGGCGCTCTTCTGTTACGGAAACGCCTGCCATAACGATATCGCTCTTGCCCTGCTGAGCCGCAAGAAGAGCTGCGTCAAAGTCCATATCATCTACCTGAAGCTCAAGACCAAGCTTCTTAGCGATAGCGCCTGCAACCTCGATATCGATACCTTCAAGGTCACCGCTGTCAGTTGTCATTTCATACGGCGGGAAAGCAGCGTTCGTGCTCATGGTGAGTTTGCCTTCTGTGACAGTTACGAGCTCCGCATCCGCGGTAGCTACCTCAGCAGCGGTACTCTCGGCTGCTTCTGCTGCTGTAGATTCAACGGTCTCTGCCGCAGATGCAACTGACTCTGCCGCGGATTCAACTGTCTCTGCAGCGGACTCTGCTGTCCCTGTTGCTGTCTGGCTGCTGCCGCCGCAAGCTGCAAGCGATACAACCATACCTGCTGCTACAAGTACTGCCATAATTTTCTTTTTCATAATAATCCTCCTAATTCTATATGTTCCCTGATACTATAAGTCTCGTTTTTCAGACTTTCTTAGTATATGTTCATCTTTATACAATGTCAATCACGGTTTTGTGCGTTAACGGAATAAAATCAGGCTATATTATGATGATGTTGGGGTCGGCTTGTCACCACAGCAGTTAGCGGTATAGAGGTTCCGGATATCTATGCTGACTTTGTATTAAATGAAGAAGGTACCCGGGTATTAAAATGCCCGGCAGGCCATACTCCTAAAAGCTGTTCTCAGGGAAGCCATCATTTGTACGTATCATTCCCCCGGGATGTCTGCCTCAACTGTCCACATAAAGATGAATGTCATGTGAAGATACATAAGAAGGTTTGTTCAGACAGAGGTTTCCAGTATACAGGCAAACCTTTCTGTACACGTTTAAAGAAACATCATATGAAGCAGAGTATGTCCAGATTTGCCCATTGTATCGACAATGGGCCGATGGAAGGTTTCTGGGGTATTTTGAAGCGGGAAATGTACTATGGCAAGAAGTTCACCTCAAAAGGAGACCTGATTACTGCTGTTGAATCCTACATCAGGTATTACAACACAGAGC